>QHUL01000022.1 GCA_003222115.1 Gemmatimonadota bacterium
GGCGGCGTCCTCACCGTGTTCTCCTTGCCGTAAACCTCGTAGCGGTTTCGAACGTTCAAGGGCTGACATCCTTCGGGGTGTCAGCCCTTTTTTCTGATTGGAGAATGCGTTGAACGTGACAAAGACGGGATGGGCCGCCGCCCTGGCAGTCGCACTCGCCGGTCTGGGGCTTGGTCTGGCGGTCGCGGCCGATGACAAGCCCTACCAGGTCGCCGAGGGCAAGAAGGTCGACAAGATCACGCTCGAGGGCTGGCGCACCTGGCGTGCGCTCGCCTGCGAGCGCTGTCATGGCGCGCGGCAGGAAGGCATGGTCGGGCCGTCGCTGATCGAAAGCTTGAAGCAGCTCTCCAAGGATGAGTTCAAGCAATCCGTGTTGAAGGGCCGTGTGGAGAAGGGCATGCCGAACTTCGACGGCAGCAAGATGGTCGTCGAAAATATCGACGGCCTCTACGCGTACCTGAAGGGACGCTCCGATGGCGCGATTCAGCCGGGGCGTCTCGAAGAGCTGAAATGAACCGCATCACCCGGCTCGTGGTAGCGGCAGTTCTCCTGCTGCCGCAGCTGCCAAGCGCCGCCGACTGGCCCGGCTACGAGAAGCTGACGCGCGAACAGGTGGTCGCGGCGCTGGCCGAAGCGTCGGCGTCGACCCCCGCCGATTTTTATTCGAAGAACCTCTCCGGGCTGGATCTCTCCGGCATCGATTTCAAGGGAGCGAACCTCACCGCGGCGGTGCTGAACCGCAGCAACCTGACGGGCGCCAACCTCTCCCGGTGCAATCTCACGGTCAGCTTCGCGGAGGGCGCGAACCTGACCAACGCGGACCTGCGCGGCGCGATGATGTTCTCGATGCAGCTTCAAGGCGCCAACCTGAAGGGGGCGAACCTCTCGGGCGCGCGCCTGATCGGCGATCTGAGAAAGGCGAATCTCGAGGGGTCCGTGCTCACGAAGATGGATGGCGCGGCCGACATGAAGAACCAGTCGATGGGCCTCATGCGGGCGAATATCGTCTCGGCGAACCTGAGAGGCGCGGATCTCTCGGGGTCGGATTTCTCCCGCGCCGATTTCAGCTTCTCGGACCTCTCGGGCGCCAACCTGGCCGGCACCAGGCTGAGCGGGGCGGAGTTCAGCGGCACCGATCTGCGCGGCGCGAACCTTGCCGGTGCCGATCTGAGCGGCGCGAAGCTCATCGATACCGATTTCACCGGCGCCAATCTTGCCGGCGCGGATTTCACCGCGGCCGTCTTGCGCAGCGTGAGAGGACTCGCCCAGGATCAGCCGGCAGGCGATGAGCGCGTGCTGCGCGTCTGCCAGGACCCGAACAACCTTCCCTTCTCGAACCGCGCGGGCGAAGGCTTCGAGAACAAGATCGCCGAGCTCCTGGCGCGCGAGCTGGGATGGACGCTCGAGTACACCTGGTTCCCGCAGCGCATGGGATTCATTCGCAACACGCTGCGCGGGCGCGATCCCGGCTCCAACCGCTTCAAGTGCGACCTGGTCATCGGCGTACCGGTCGGATTCGAGCTGGCATCGACCACCAAGCCCTACTACCGCTCGACCTACGCGCTGGTCTACGTGAAAGGCAAAGGGCTCGACGGCGTAACGGCTCCCGAGGGCTTGCTCGATCTCGAGCCGGCGAAGCTGAAATCGCTCAAGCTCGGCGTGGTCGGTCAAACGCCGCCGGCGGATTGGCTGCTCAGGCACCGCTTGTTCGATCAGGTCGTTCCCTATCAACTCCAGTCCGGCGACCCGGAGCGCTATCCGGGCGAGATCGTCGAGAAGGACCTGGTGGCCGGGAAGATCGATGTCGCGTTCGTGTGGGGGCCGATCGCCGGCTACTTCGCGAAGAACGCCGCGTCCGCCAAGCTGGCCGTCGTGCCGTTCGAGCCGAGCCCGGAGATCCACTTCGACTTTCGCATCGCCATGGGCGTGCGCTTCGGCGAACGCGAGTGGAAGGACAGGATCGAGCGCCTGGTGGAGGCCAACCGCGGCCGCATTCAGGCGATCCTCGCCGCTTACGGCGTGCCGCAGCTCGATGACGCGGGCCGGATCATGGCGGTTCCGGCGCAATGATTCCCGAAATCGGCCAGCTCGCGCTCATCCTCGCGCTGCTCCTTGCTGCGGCGCAGGCCACGCTGCCGCTCATCGGCGTCGCCCGGCGCGTCCCGGCATGGGTCGCGCTCGCGCGTTCCGCTGCGCAAGGGCAGTTCCTGTTCATCGCCGTCGCGTTCGCCTGCCTCGCCTGGTCGTTCGTGACCAACGATTTCTCGGTCGCCAACGTCGCCTCGAATTCGAACTCGCGCCTCCCCGTCCCCTATCGCTTCGCGGCGACCTGGGGCTCGCACGAGGGATCCATGTTGCTGTGGGTGCTCATGCTCGCCGCGTGGAGCGTCGCCGTCGCCCTGTTCAGCCGGCATCTGCCGGAGGAGACCGTCGCGCGCGTCCTGGGCGTGATGGGAATCGTGAGCTGCGGATTCCTGTTGTTCATGCTGCTCACCTCGAATCCCTTCGACCGCGTCTTCCCGCCTCCGCCCGACGGGCGCGATCTCAATCCCCTGCTGCAGGATCCGGGCATGGTGATGCACCCGCCGATGCTCTACATGGGCTACGTGGGCTTCTCGGTGGCGTTCTCGTTCGCCGTCGCTGCGCTCCTCGCAGGGCGGCTCGATTCCGCCTGGGCACGCTGGTCGCGCCCGTGGACCACCGCCGCGTGGTGCTTCCTCACCTGCGGGATCATGCTCGGGAGCTGGTGGGCCTACTACGAGCTCGGCTGGGGCGGCTGGTGGTTCTGGGACCCGGTCGAGAATGCCTCCTTCATGCCGTGGCTGGTCGGCACCGCGCTCATCCACTCGCTCGCCGTCACCGAGAAGCGCGGCGCCTTCCGCAGCTGGACCGTGCTGTTGGCGATTCTCGCCTTTTCGCTCTCACTGCTCGGGACGTTCCTCGTGCGCTCCGGCGTGCTCACCTCGGTGCACGCGTTCGCGACCGACCCGGCGCGCGGCGTGTTCATCCTCGCGTTCCTCACTTTCGTGATCGGCGGCTCGCTCGCGCTGTTCGCGGCGCGCGCGCACCGCGTCGGCGGCGGCGGCGGTTTCGATCCGGTGTCGCGCGAAACCATGCTGCTCGGGAACAACGTGCTTCTTGTCGCCGCGGCGGGCTCGGTGCTGCTGGGCACGCTCTATCCGCTCGCCCTCGACGTGCTGGGCCTCGGCAAGATCTCGGTCGGCCCGCCGTATTTCGATTCGGTGTTCGTGCCGCTCATGACGCCGCTCGTGTTCCTGATGGGCCTCGGGCCGCTCGCGCGCTGGAAACAGGCAAGCCCGCCGGAGCTCTGGGCGCGGCTGAAGTGGGCCCTTGCCATCGCGATCGCCACTGCGCTGCTGCTGCCGGCGATCGCGGGCAAGTGGTCGCCGTTCACGAGCCTCGGTTTCGGGCTTGCGGCCTGGATCGCGGCCGCGACGGTTGCCGGCGTGCGGGAGCGGATCCGGAACGCGCAAGGCGGTTGGCTTTCCCGCCTCGGTGAGCAACCTCGCGCGTGGTGGGGGATGACGCTCGCCCACCTTGGCGTCGCCGTGTTCGTCACCGGCGTGACGGTGGTGAAGAGTTACGAGATCGAGCGCGACGTGCGCGTGGCGCCCGGCGATGCGGTGACGGTCGGCGGCTACGCGTTCCGATTCATGGGCGTGAGCGAGGCTCCCGGGCCGAACTACCGGGCGGTGCGGGGCATGGTCGAGGTGAGCCGGGACGGGCGCCTGGTGCGCACTCTTTACCCCGAGAAGCGTGTCTATCTCGCGCAGAGCCAGATGCCGACGACCGAGGCTGCCATCGCGACCGGCATCCTCGGCGACCTCTACGTGTCGCTCGGCGAGCCGGTGGGCGAAGGCGCCTGGACGATGCGCGTCTACCACAAGCCGTTCGTGACCTGGATCTGGGGAGGCTGCCTGCTGATGGCACTCGGCGGCTTCTGCGCACTGTCCGATCGCCGCTACCGTGTGCGCTCGGCGCGCGCCGAGACGGTCGCCGGCGCCGCCGCGGCGGGATAGAGCGGAAACGGTGTATCTGCGTCTCTCTGCGGTTGCTGCGCTGCTTTTGGCCGCGCCCCTCATGGCGCGCGCGGGCGAGGCGGTGCCGACCGAGAACGACCCGGTCACCGCCGCGCGGGCGGTGCAGCTCGCCAGCGAGCTGCGCTGCCTCGTCTGCCAGAACCAGTCCATCGCCGACTCGAACGCAGGCCTCGCGGTGGATCTGCGCCGCCAGATCCGCGAGCAGATCACCGCCGGCAGAAGCGACGCCGAGATCGTGGACTACATGGTGGCGCGCTACGGCGATTTCGTGCTCTACCGGCCTCCGTTCAAGGCGACCACCCTGCTGCTGTGGCTCGGCCCGGCATTGCTCGTCGCCGCCGGGTGCGTGGTTCTCGTGCGGCAACTGCGCGCGCGGCGCCGGCGCGAACAGCCGGCGCTGACTCCCGAAGAGCGCGCGCGGGTGGAGCGCCTGCTCCTGCGCGGGCCGGACGCACGGTCGTGACCCTGTTCATGGCCATCGCAGCGGCGATGGTGGTCGTGGCGATCGCCTGCGTGCTCGTGCCCCTGCTCGTGCGCCGCGCGCACGCGGGACCCGCGCCCGAGGCCGCGAACCTCGATATCCTGCGCGACCAGCTCGCCGAGCTCGAAGCCGACGTCGCGCGCGGCGTGTTGCCAGGGGAGCGCTACGAACAGGCCCGTGCCGATCTGGAGCGGCGTGTGCTGGAGGAGGCACAGGGTGATCCCGCGCCAGCGAGTGCGCCGCAGCCAGCAAGCGCTTGGACCGCTGCGGCGCTCGCCGCGGCGATCCCGATCGGTGCGCTCGCCCTGTACCTTGCAATCGGCACCCCCTCCGCCCTGTCGCCCGGAGCGGAACCGCAGCACGAGATGACTCGCAAACGCGTCGAGCAGATGGTGGCGCGGCTCGCCGCACGCCTCGAAAAGGCGCCCGAAGATCCCGAGGGGTGGCGCGTCCTGGGGCGCGCCTATGCCGTCCTGGGCCGCCACCCGGAGGCTGCGCGCGCCTACGAGCGCGCGGCGAAGGCGCCGGACGCTGCCGCTTCCGGAAGAGTGGCGGGCAGGGTGAGCCTCGCGCAAGGGCTCGCCGCGCGGGCGGCGCCGACGCACACCGTGTTCATCTTCGCGCGAGCCGACGGCGGCCCGCCCATGCCCCTCGCCGTGCTGCGCAAGCAGGTGCGTGACCTGCCGCTGGAATTCACGCTCGACGATTCGATGGCGATGGCGCCGAGCCTGAAGCTATCGTACTTCGCCGAGGTGGTCATCGGCGCGCGCGTCTCGCGCTCAGGCGGAGCGGCGCCTCAGAGCGGCGACTTGCAGGGCGTCTCCAAACCGGTCAAGGTCGGCGCGACGGGGGTCACCGTGGTCATCGACACGGCGCTGCCGTAAACGCGCGGTTCGATTTCCGCTGCCCGATAGTTCGCCGTCGCGCCGGTCTGCGGCACGATGGCTTCGACGCCGGCCGGCAGATTGTCAAGTATCAACTCGGCGAGGCGCTTTACGGTGGCCTCCCTGGGGTAGTGATGGCGCCAGGCGATGCCAATGGTGCGTGCGGGCGCGGGCGGCCGGAAGGGACGGATCTGTACCATGCCGTTGTGAACCGACCCCACGCCGGGCAGGGCCGCCAGCGCGGGCAAAAGAGTACAGCCCACGCCTACCGCAACCATCTGGCGCAGGGTCTCGATGCTGGTCGCCTTGAGCTCCTCCCGCTCATTGGATGAGCTGAACCCGCAGATGGATAGCGCCTGCTCGCGCATGCAGTGTCCTTCCTCCAGCAACAACACGGTCTGATCGGCGAGCTCGTTTTCGCTGATATGCGTTTTGCGTTCAAGCGCATGACCGGCGGGTACCGCCACGACAAAGGCTTCGCGGAACAGCGGCATCGTCTCTATGTCAGTGCCGTGAACGGGCAAGGCAAGCAGCAGCGCGTCCAATCTGCCCTGACGCAGCCGCTCCAGCAAATTGGCGGTCAAATCCTCGCGCAATAACAGATGGAGCATCGGGTAGATGTCGCGGATCGTCGACAACAGGCAGGGCACCAGGTAAGGACCCAGAGTCGGTATGACGCCAAGACTCAACGGGCCGTTCATCGGGTCATGGCTCTGGCGCGCGAGTTCGCGGATCTGCCCCATTACGCCCAGCGCCATTCTGGCGCGCTCGATGATCTCCTTGCCGATCGGCGTCGGCATCAGCTGATGCTTGTTGCGCTCGAACAAAGTTACGCCGAGGTAGTCTTCCAGTTTTTTCAACTGGTTACTGACCGTCGACTGGGACACATGGCAGGATTCCGCGGCACGAATGAATTGCCCCTTATCGGCCAACGCGACCAGATAGCGTAACTCTTGCAGGGTCATGGGTCTCCTCGCCTTCTCCCCTTGTCACGCCGAAAACCGACGGCCAATCAGTATTCACGCTTTCGATCACCATGGCAACAGCACTGCCCGAATATCGATAACCAGTATTTAAACTTTGAACTTGTCGTCCAATCGGGATGCTGTTTTATTTGCGTACATCAAGGAGCGAGGAAGCTTTGTCGATGAAAGTGACAGGAGCAGTTGCGAAACTGTCAGCAGCAGTCCTGTCCGTCTTCGTTTGCGTTCCAGCGTTTTCCTACGACGTGATCCCCGTCTCCGGGGGCGGAAATATCGAGGGCAAGGTCGTCTTTCAGGGCACGGTGCCCATCAAGAAGATCATTCCCACCAAAAACAGGGAAGTTTGCGGAGGTCCCCGCGACGAGCCGCAAATCAGCGTCGGGCCTGACAAGGGTGTGCAGGACGCAGTGGTGTACCTCAAGGACGTGACGAAGGGCAAGGCCTGGGGCAAGCCGGACAAGACGCCGGTGCTGGATCAGGAGAAGTGCAAGTTCGATCCGCCCGTTCAGGTCATCCGCCCCGGTGCCATCGATATCCTCAACTCGGATCCCGTGTTGCACAACACCCATGGGTTCTATGGAAAGCGCACCGCGTTCAATTTGGCCCTTCCGGACAAGGGCGCCAGGGTCACGAGGGAACTGGAAAGGCCGGGCTTGGTGCGCGTCGAATGCGACGCGCACGGTTGGATGCTGGCGCACATCTACGTCGCCGACAGCCCCTATTACGCGCTGACCACCAAGAACGGCAGTTTCAGCATCACGAACATTCCCCCGGGCAAATATGCCGTGGTGGCAACACAGTATTTCGCCGGCGATACCGAAACGATGGTGGAGGTAACCGGGAGCAAGACCGTCACGCTTTCCATCGAGCTGAAGAAGAAATAGCGAGTTCCTCTTTTAGCGGCCGATTTCACCAATTTCAATAGGAGGCGTTCCATGAGTGATCTTGAGTCCTTGCGGCGGGAAATGGATCGGACGCTGCGTCCAGCCGGAGAGCGCCCTGACGGCTCGACGATGATGACCCGGCGCGTGTTCCTGCATAAGTCAGCAATTTACGGGGCGAGCGCGGCCGCCTGCGGGTTGTTCCCGTGTATCAGCACCATCGAGATGGCCTTCGCACAGGGCGGCGCGGCCTTCACGTTCGCGTGGCTTTCGGACACCCACCTGTATCCGAAGGAACTGAACAGCCGCTTCGTCGAGAAGACCGTGCGCGCGGTGAAGGAAATTCAGGCGATGAGTCCGCCTGCGGACTTTCTGATCTTCGGCGGCGACCTGGCTCAACTGGGCGACCCGGTCGAACTGCGCCTCGGCGCGGAGCTCCTGAGCACCTTGGCAATCAAGAAGGTCTTCATCCCGGGCGAGCACGATTGGTATCTGGACATGGGCGCGACCTACAGCAAGATGTTCGGTGAGTCGCCGTGGACCTTCGATCACAAAGGTGTGCGGTTCATCGGACTCGATACCGTCAGCCGCGCGCGGGATTTCTGGACCAGCCGGAAAATGTCCGACAAGGAGCGCATGGGCCACATGGCCACCCTGGACGGGACGCTCGGAGGCGACTGGGCTGCCGTGGGGTCCGATGGGCTCAAGTACCTCAATAGCAAGCTCTCCGACTGGCCCAAGGACAAGCCGGTGGTTATTTTCACTCATAACCCGCTTTACGAGTACTACCCGCCATGGAATTTCTGGGTGCGCGACTGGAAGCAGGTGCATGAGATCGTCAGGCCGTACGGCAATGTCACCAACATTCACGGCCACACGCACCAAGTGCTGTACAACGAGATCGGCAAGATGCGCTCGATCGGCATGCTGGCCACCTCATGGCCGTGGCCGTATGCGCCGACCGGGGTTCCCAAGCTCACGCGGCCCATGGTGCGGGCGGACCCGGGCGATCACTTCGACGGCGTGGGCTGGGCCGCCCACACGATGACTTCGGCCGCGCGCGTCAACTATGAGTACAAGATGTGGCGGAAGGACATCTTCGCCACGGCGAGGGACGATTCCGGCACCGGCGACAACCGCAATCAGGTGCTGACTCCCCGTATAGCCGATCGCCCATAAGGTGGAGGATGACCATGAGCAGCAAGAAACTGCGTAACCCGATCATTGCGGCTGGCGTGGCGCTGTTGTTTGTTCTCGCCTTCGACGCGGAACGGGCGCTTGGCCACAAGGAGAAACACACCCCGGATCAATTGAAGGCGTTCGAAGAGGCCTTCATGGAGGAAGTGAAAACCGGTGACTTGCTGTTCCACGGCGACGCCGCTACCGAAAAACGCCTGGATGTGAAGCTTTCCAATACCGGTTTCGCCTGTGCCATGTGCCATCC
>QHUL01000023.1 GCA_003222115.1 Gemmatimonadota bacterium
CGTACGTTTTGAAGAAGGCGAACGACGGCCTCAGGGTCAGATCGAAAACGGAGCAACGCCGCCCCGCGTCGAACATCTGGCGCGCGGACAGATCGCTATAGTGATTCAGTTTGTCAAGCAGCGGCGCAAGACCGGAAAACGAGTAGTGCAGCATGTGCTCGCGGCATTCCCCCACCGGGCCGGTCGTCACCACATGCTCGTGGACCAGGCTGTCGGAAAAACGCGCCTTGCTGCGATCGAAAAGGCGCACCGTTCGATCGGGATACCAGCCGCAGTGCCGGATCTCCTTGCGTCCCAGGAACGTTCTGCGGGGTATCGAATAGGCGTCGCATGGCGCGTCTTCCGCGAGCAGCCGCTTGATCTCGTCGGCAAGCTCCGGGCCTATCCGCTCGTCGCAATCCACGCTGAGGACCCAGTCGTGCGATGCCAGATCAACCGCTGCCTGCTTCTGCGGGCCGAATCCACGCCAGGGAATCGCATGGATCCTGTCCGTATGACGACGGGCAATGTCGCAGGTGGCATCCGTGCTGCCCGAATCGACCACTATGATTTCATCCGCCCAGGCGACACTGGCCAGGCAATCCTCGATCCGCTCGGCTTCATTCTTCGCGATGATGACCGCGGACACCGCCCGGCGGGCGTTCGTCGAGCCCGAGGCTCGGGGCTTCATGCGGTCAGCGCCTGAAACAGCTTGCCGGCATCGTTGCGCTTGCGGAGCTCGCGACCGGCCTCCGATGCACGGCGATGATAATGCTCGTAGCTCGTCATGAGCTTGGTCACGGCGTCAAGAACTGCATCGGGCGTGGGTTCTTCCGCCACCAGCCCCGCCCCGAACTCGTCCACGACGCGGGCCATCCAGGTCCCGGCCATGGTTACGATGGGACTGCCATGGCTCAGGGCATCCAGCGTGACGCCGCTGATGCGGTCGGCGAAGTCACTGCGGGAATACAGTTGCAGGCAGATCGCCCCGCGAAAAAGTGCACTGTAGTCCGCGAGCGGCAACGTGCCGGGGTACCGCCTGAGCCAAGGGTATGCGATCGCTTCGAGGCGCGCCAGGCTGGCGGCCGTCGACTTGTCCCTCTTGTCGTAGTGCTGGGCGGAGGTCTGCAGACTGACCGGGATATTCCTGTTCGTCTTGCAGAGCAGGTCTACGAAACTCACCACCTCGGCGAAGCCTTTGTCGCGCCGCGCGGCTCCGGCAAAGAGGACGTGACGGAAAGTCTGCGAGGTGTCGAGCGTGGGCGCCTCGGTCGCCGGAGAAATGGGATAGGGGACGTGCCGGGTATGCCCGAATCCGGCCGCACGGAACACGGCACAGACGGATTCGGTGGGCGCGAGAATCGTGATCCCCGGCTGGCGCGCAGCCAATCTTGCGAGTTGGCGCTCCTTGGCCGGCGATGCACGGAACCAGTGGACGTACAGAAACGCCTTGCCGGGCGCGATCGCGTGTCGCGAGGCGAGATCGAGCAGAATCAGATCGAACCTGCCCGCGGTCGAGACGAACAGGCGTCCCGGCTGCTGCAGCAGGCCGCGGTATAGCCACCACGCCTGCAGCCGCCGGATCCGCCTGTAGAAGAATTCCTTGACCGCGACGTTTCCGTGAAACGACACGCCCGATCCGCGGGCGCACCACACCGTGATCGGGTAATCGCCGGCGACCCGGCACAGGCTGTCCAGGAAACTGAAGCAGTGTCCGGTTGAATCCGCAAGTGTCGGCTCGACGATATGAAGGGGTGTGGCCATCGCCCGCATCATTGCCACTCTAATGGATCAAGAGCGGGCTGAGGCGACGCCTCGGCTGACCGCCTCGCGCGCCGCGTCGATGACGCGCGCCGCGCTCATGCGGTCGAGGCAGTCGCTGCGGCTCTCGCGGTGCTTTTCGCAGCCTTCCTCCTGGCAGGGCACGCAGGGCAGCGACGGTTCCTGCAGGAGCGCGACATTGCCGCGACGCTGCAGCGCGACGACCTTTTCATAGGGGCGCTCGAGGCCGTCCCTCGGCAGCGGTCCCCACAGGCGCGGGTCGGTCGGCCCGAACAGCGCCACCGTCGGCGTGGCGCAGGCCGCGGCGAGGTGCGTGGTGGCCGTGTCGGGACCGACGAAGAGCGCGGCCCGGCGCAGAAGGTCCGCAGTCTGCGCGAAACGCAGGCGCCCGCCGAGGTCGGTGACCGGCGTATTCGCTCCGGCCAGCACCTGCCGCACATACGCGCGCTCGTCTTCGCCGGGACCGCCCGTGATGACCACGCGCAGGCCCTCGCGGTGCAGCCACGCCATCAGCGCGTGCCAGCCCGCGGCGTGCCAGCGCTTGTAGCGAAAGCGCGGCGCCAGATGCAGCACGGCAAAGCGTTCGCGCTCGGCGTCGAAGCCCAGCACGTCGCGCCAGGCGATCGCCGGCATGCCGGCCGAGGGCGCAACCATTTCCGGCTTCCAGGCGATCCCCATGGCCTGTGCGAGCCTCTCGTAGCTGAGCGGCCGCGCCTGCTCGGGAGGCGACACGACGCCGCACGTCAGCGACAGTTGCTTCCACCATCGCTTTTCCCACTGCGGCGGCAGGAGGCCGGCGCGCCGCCGGGCGGCGAGCCAGCCGTAAACGTGCGGGCGGTCCCCCGTTTCCGCGACCACTGCCAGGTCGTACTTGCGCCACAGGCGGCGCCACAGGGCGGCTTGCGCCCTGCGCGGCGCGCGTGATTCGGCGGTCAGCACCTGGCGCAGGTCGGGATTGCCCTCGAGCACGCTCTCGGTGCCGGCGAACACCAGCGCGTCGATGGCCGCCCCCGGATGGGCTGCGTGCAGGGAGCGGATGAGCGGCGTGGAAAGCAGCACGTCGCCCATGAAGCGCAGCGAGATGACGAGGATCGAGCGCGGCTCGGACATGGCAGGCCGAGCCAATCTACTCCGCCGCCGCCTGAATAAGAAGCGCGTCGAGATCGAGCTCGGATTCGATGCAATCGGCGAGACGCTCAAGGCTGGCCTCGCGCAGGGCGTTGAGATCGATTCCCGCCGCATCGGGAAGCCCCGCCCAGCGCAGGATGGTGCCGCCGGCCTCTCGCTGATCGAAGAGCCCGTGAACATAGGTCCCGAGAATCCGGTCGTCGGAAGAAACCGCCCCCTCAGGCCGGCCGTCGATCGATAGCGCGGGCCGAGCGAGCGCGGGCCCCTGCGTCACCCCCATGTGAATCTCGTAGCCGCTGAACGGCGCCTCGCGTGCGGTCCCCGCAAAGAGGATTCCCCGGACATTGCGCAGCTGCTTTTGCGGCTCGAGCGTCGTCTCGAAGTCGAGCAGCGCCAAGCCGCGGCTGCTTCCCGGCGTGCCCTCCACGCCGAGTGGATCGTGTATGCAGCGGCCAAGCATCTGCATGCCGCCGCACAGCCCGATCAGCTTGCCGCCGTAGCGCGCGTGACGCAGGATTGCCTCGCCCCAACCCGCCTGTTCCAGGTAGCCGAGATCAGCGCGCACGTTCTTGCTGCCGGCCAAAACGATGAGGTCGGCCGAAGGAAGCGCCTCGCCCGGCCCCACGAAGCAGACCTGCGCCGCGGGGTGCCACCGCAGCGCATCGAGGTCGGTGTGGTTGCTGATGCGCGGGTAAACCGGGACCACGATCCTGAAGGCCGGGTTCGATCGGGCGGGCTGCGGCTCGGGGAGCGCATCCTCCGCCTCCAGAGCAAGGCCGCGCAGAAACGGCAAGACGCCGTACACCGGCTTGTGCGTCTTTCTTTCCAGCCACTCGATGCCGGGGAGGAGAAGCTTGCGCTCGCCGCGAAAGCGGTTGATGACGAATCCCCCGATCCGCGAGCGTTCATCCTCCGACAAGCACTCGAGCGTGCCGACAATTTGGGCGAAGACACCGCCGCGGTCGATATCTGCGATGAGCAGGACAGGGCAATCGACTGCTTCGGCAAATCCCATGTTGGCGATGTCGTGGGCGCGCAGATTGACCTCAGCCGGGCTGCCGGCGCCTTCGACGATCACCACATCGAAGTCGGCACGTACGCGCTCGAACGCCTCGAGCACGACGGAAAACAGCTGCGATTTGAGCGTTCCGTACGCACCGGCTTCCAGCTCGGCGCGAGGCTGACCCAGGACGACCAGTTGCGCCCGCGTGTCGCTCGAAGGCTTCAGGAGCACCGGATTCATGTCCGTCCGCGGCGCGATGCGCGCCGCCTGCGCCTGCAGCGCCTGGGCCCGCGCGATCTCTCCGCCGTCGGCCGCCACGGCGCTGTTCAACGACATGTTCAGCGGCTTGAACGGCGCCGCGCGCAATCCGCGGCGTGCAAGCAGGCGGCAC
>QHUL01000024.1 GCA_003222115.1 Gemmatimonadota bacterium
TTGATGAGCACACGGTCGCGGATGAACGATTGCAGCACCGGCAGGCAGCTGTGGCTCGATGCGAACACCCTTACCTGAGCTTCATCGAACGCCTTGTCCGCCGCGGCAAGGCCTTCGGCAGTCAAGAGAACTTCCTGGGAAAAGCCCCAGCCGGCGAGCGAGGCGTAATCGCCGTGGACCACGGCGACACGTTCGTTGCCGATGCGGGCCACAGTATGCATCGGTAGGGCGGCGAGCCAGGGCAGCCCGGCTTGCCGGCTCTGCGCCGTTGCGCGCAAGCGCTCGAGGATGCGGTTCGAGCGCTCCACCGTGGCATCGTCCACCCAATCGGGATAACCGCAGCCGCAGCCGGCATCCGCGCCGGGCGCCGCCAGCTCGGTTTCGACATTGCCGCGCAAGGCGTGGAAGCCGAGCACGGCGGCATCGATGCGCTCGAATTCCGGCGGATCGACATCGAACCAGTGAAAGTCGCCATTGAAGACGAGCGCCTTGGCGCCGCCCTCGTGGTCGTAAGCCTCGAGCAAGGCGTCGAGGGCGAACGGGTTGCCATACAGCCCGCCCGCCACCCATAGCGAATCGACATTCAGGCATGCCTCGCCCGCGAGAGCCTGCGGCCCGTAGAAATAGGAACGCGGGCAGCTTCGGCCGGGCCGCGCCACGCTACGCGCGACGGGCATGCTTTCCGGCGCTCCAGCCGCGCGGCGCAAGGAACCGCTCGCCGACCGCCATCGGCTCTGCCTCGAGCGGCGTGCCCATGGTGTCATTCCAGCGGTTCAGAAAGCCGAAGGTGGCGATCACGCCGACGATCTCGACGATCTGACCTTCGCTCCAGTGCTTGCGCAGTTCGGCGAAGAGATCGTCCGTGACACCGTTCGGCACCGACGCGGCGGCGATCGCAAAATCGAGCGCGACGCGCTCGCCTTCGGAAAAGAGCGGGCTGGTGCGGAACTCCCACACCGCGGCGAGCTTCTTCTCGTCGACGCCGAAATGCAGCGCGCCGTCGGCGGTGTGCGCCATGCAGTACTGGCAGCCGGCGGTACGGCTCGCGACGTGCGCGACGAGGCGCTTGAAGCCGCGGTCGACCTCGCCCTGCGGATCCCAGATCGCGCCGAGCAGCTGCGACAGCGCCTTCACCAGCTTGGGCTTTCTCTGCATGATGAGCAGGCTGTTCGGCACGAAGCCGAGGTTCTTCGCGACCGCCTCGAAGTTCTCTTTCAGCTCGGGGCTGTGCGAAGCGGCGAGCGGCTCCAGGCGCGGCGAAGGCTTCACTTTGTGTTCCATCAGGATCGTTCCCTCCTGTTCCAGTCGATGCGCTCCTCGAGGGTGCGCTCGAAGCGCGAGGTCGCGGCGGCAGAGGCTGTGACGATGGCGTAATAGCCGCGACCGGCCGGCCGCGCCATCGCGTTCCAGCCGCCAGCCGACGCCGATTGCGTCGCGCGCAGCGGCTTTTCCGGAACCAGGATCAGCGTCGCAAGGCCTTCGGGCGTTTCGAAAACGATATGCCAGCCCGTGCCGTCTTCGACCGGGCAGAGCCGGATATAACGGATCGTTCCGGGCAGCGCCTTGAGCGTGCCGCCGAAGTCCTGCACGATCGTGCGCAGCGCCGGCGGGTCGGCGTTGCGGACCGTGGTGAGCGACTCTGGCTCCATCATGACGTGCTCGATCGCGAGGCGCGCATACTGATCCGCAGCGTTCTTCGGCTCCCTCACGAAGGACAAACCCACTGCAACGGCGAGGACGACGCTCGCTGCCAGCGTCCAGGCGCGCCACGCCCGGTTTTTCGTACGCGAACGAAGAATGATCCGGTCTGCGAGCCCGTCGGGCACCGGGCTCGCCAGAGCCTCCTCAAGACGCTGGTCGCTTTCGTCGACGCTGCGTTCGAAGGCGGCGCAGCTCGCGCAGGCTTGCGCGTGCGCTCGCGCCTCGGCCGAAAGGCGGGGCGGATCGGCGAGCTTCTGGCGGTGGAATTCGAGGCAGTTCATCTGGCGCTCCGCCGCTTGCCGGCGTCGCTGAATTGCTGGCGCAGCGCCTGGCGCGCGCGCGTAAGGCGGGTCATCACAGCGCCTTCGCTCGTGCCGAGCATTGCCGCGATCTCGGCGCAGCTGAAGCCGCCGAGCACCTGAAGCAGCAGCGGCTCGCGGTAGGTCTCGGGCAGCAGGGCGACGAGCTGTGACGTTTCCAGCCCTTGCTCGAACGACGGCAACGCCGGCAGATCGGCCTCGTCGATTTCCTGAGTCTGCATGCGGTTGCGCGAAAAGCTGCGCGCGTATTCGTTGCGTACGATGGCGATCAGCCAGGACTTCGCCTGCTCCAGGTCGCGCAGCTCGCTCCAGGCCTTCCACGCGCGGGCGAAAGCCTCCTGCACGATGTCCTCGGCGAGATGGCGGTCGCGGCACAGCCAGTGGGCATAGCGGTACAGGTCCGCGCTGTAGGCGCGTACCGTCTGCTCGAAATTTTCGCGGTGATGGCTGATGCGCATTAGACCCGGCTCGCGCCGTAATCCTTACACGTTGCCTCGCTGTAAGGAAGATGGGGGTCGGGCGGTCTTATGCGTGCAGTTCCTGACAATCCTTTTCTGGAGACCACCGATGAATCGTTCGTTCGCAACCGCTACGCTCGCCGCCGCCCTCGGGCTCGCCCTTGCCGGCACCACCCAAGCCCAGCAGCAGAGCGGCAAGCCTCTGACCAAGGAACAGAAGATGACGATGGAGCGCATGGTGAAGAACAACCTCGAGATGTGCTACGGAGTCGCCGCGCGCGGCAAGAACGACTGCGCCGAGGGCCAACATTCCTGCGTCGGGCAGGCGACGCGCGACCGCGAGCCGGATTCGTTCGTGCTCGTTCCGAAAGGCGACTGCCAGAAATTGGCGGGCGGCAAAACCAAAGCCTCGTGATCCCGGCAGCGGCGGGAATCGGCCTGCGGTTCCCACATCACCGCGCCGTGCTGGAGGAAAGGCCGGCGGTGGCGTGGCTCGAAGTGCACGCCGAGAACTACATGGGCGGCGGTAAGCCGCTCATGGTTCTCGACGCGATCCGCCGGGATTACCCGGTTGCGCTGCATGGTGTCGGACTTTCACTCGGCAGCGCCGATGGGCTCAACGAGCGGCACCTCGCCCGGCTGAGAAACCTGGCGCAGCGCGTCGACCCAGGGCTCGTTTCCGAGCATCTTTCCTGGAGCGCGACCGGCGGCGCGCACTTTGCCGATCTCCTGCCGCTGCCGTTCACCGAGGAGGCGCTATCGATCGTCTGCCGCAACGTCGAGGCTGCGCAGGAGTCTCTCGGGCGCCGAATACTTGTCGAGAACGCCTCGTCGTACCTGCGCTACCGGCATTCGCCGATCCCCGAATGGGAATTCGTCGCGGCACTCGCCGAGCGCACCGGATGCGGCATCCTGTGCGACGTCAACAACATCTTCGTGACCGCCTGCAACCACGGCTTCGATCCGCGGCGCTATCTGCACGCCTTGCCGGCGGAGCGCGTCAGCGAGATCCACCTCGCGGGTCACCAGGTGCGCAAATTCGAGGACGGGCGCTCGATCCGCATCGACGACCACGGCTCGCGCGTTTCGCATGAGGTGTGGGCGCTTTACGCCGAGGCGTTGGCACTCTTCGGCCGCGTGCCGACGCTCATCGAATGGGACACCGACGTGCCGCCGCTCGCGGTGTTGCTCGACGAAGCGGCGCAGGCGCAGTGCATCATGAGCGAGGAGCGCACGCATGCCCGCCCTGCTTGACTTGCAGCGCGCGTTCGCGGCCTCGATGCTGCACGAGGAGGACGACGCCGTTTGCGGCGCCGTCGTCGACGACGGATTCGCGGCAGCCGAGCGGCTGCGCATCTATCGCAACACCTGCCGCTCGACCTTGATCGAAGCGCTGCGCATGACCTATCCCGCCGTCGAGCGGCTCGTCGGGCGCGATTTCTTCGACATGGCGGCGTCCCGCTACGCGGGCGCGCATCCACCACAGAGCGGCTACCTGAACGAGTACGGCGGCGAGTTTCCGGAGTTCCTGGCGGCGTTCGAGCCGGCGAGCGAGCTTACCTATCTTGCCGACGTCGCGCGCTTCGAATGGGCGCTCGGCGTGGCCGCGAATGCGGCAGACGCACCGGTCCTCGACCCGCTCACACTGGCTGCGGTGGATCCGCAAGACCACGCGGCGCTGCGTTTCGAGCCTCACCCCTCGGTGAGCTTCCTCAGCTTGGCCTATCCGGCCGACCAGATCGCCGATGCGGTGCTCGCCGGCGACGAGGCGGCGATCGCGCAAGTCGACCTGTCGAGCGGCCCGGTGAGGCTCGTCGTGCATCGCGGCCCGGACGGCATCGCGGCCGAGCGCCTCGAGCCGGGCGCCTATGAGTTTGTATCGCGGCTGTGCGCGGGCGAGGTATTGGGCAGGCTACTCGAGTCAGCGCCGGCAGACGCGCCGTTGCTTCTCGCTGCGCAGCTCCGCAAGGGCCGCCTCACTGCATGTCGTTCCTGAGGAAAATTATTGCCCGGCTTGAGGCGGTGCCGTATTCAATGCTCGCCATCCCGCTGCGCCTCGGCGTGGCGTGGATCTTCTGGAGCTCCGCGCAGGTGAAGCTCATCAACTGGCAGCGCACGATCGAGCTTTTCGCCGAGGAATACCGCGTGCCGCTGCTCCCGCCCGAGATTGCGGCCGCCATGGCGCTCTCGATCGAGATCGCCTGTCCGATTTTGCTGGTGCTCGGGCTTTTCACCCGCCTTGCCGTGCTCGTCCTCCTCGGCATGACCGCGGTGATCCAGGTCTTCGTCTACCCGGAAGCCTGGCCGACGCACCTGCAGTGGGCGGCGATGATGCTGGTGCTGCTATGCCGCGGCGCAGGAGCGTTCTCGCTCGACCGCCTGCTATGGCGCTGGCTCGCGGTTACCATGGCAGCAATTTGAGAATAGGCGTCGACATTGGCGGCACGAAGATCGAAGCGCTCGCGCTGGATGCAGCCGGGCGTGAGGTGTTTCGCAAGAGAATTCCGACCCCGCGCGGCGACTACGAAGCAACCGTAGCTGCCGTTGTATCGCTGGTCGCCGAAGCCGGCGCGGGAACTGTGGGAGTGGGCATTCCGGGAGCGCTGTCGCGCGCGACGGGGCGAGTGAAGAACGCCAACTCGACTTGGCTCATCGGGCGGTCTCTAAAAGAGGATCTGGAAAGAGCGCTGAAGAGGGAAGTCAGGCTCGAGAACGACGCCAACTGCTTCGCGCTTTCCGAAGCGGTCGATGGAGCCGGGCAGGGCGCGCGGGTGGTGTTCGGCGTGATCCTCGGCACCGGTGTCGGCGGCGG
>QHUL01000025.1 GCA_003222115.1 Gemmatimonadota bacterium
AACTTCGCATACGGCCACGTGGGGGACCTGAGCTCGGGTGGGACGACCGTCGACGCGGGGTGGAAGCAGAGTGTGATCGATTTTGCGCTTGGCGTCACGTTCCATTGACCGTGCTCGATGCCACGGCGCACGCTAAGATGAAGGCCCGGCTCGGCCGGGCCTTCATGCGTTCAAAGCCCCAACCACAGGAGGTACCGGTGCGCGTGGTCGGTCGTCTGGTGTGCTCGGTCGGCGCGCTGGTGGTGCTCGCGAGCTCCACGGGCGCGGCGCAGTATGCCCAAACCAGGGAGGGGTTCTGGATCGGACTGGGGGGGGGCTGGGGAGACGCGGTGCTGTCCTGCAGCCCCGGCTGCTTTTTTGACCGCGCCGCGAAGGGCGGCGGGCTGAGCGGCTTCGTAAAGCTCGGGATGACGCTGCGCCCGGACGTCCTCCTCGGGGCGGAGTTCAACGCCTGGACGAAAGACGTCAATGGCACGCGGGAGTGGGTCGGCAACGTGTCGGGAGCGGTCTACTACTACCTGACCCCGAGCGGAGGTCTCTTCCTCAAGGCCGGGGCGGGCTACGCCACCTTCCAGCCCGGTGGCAGTACGCCTGCCGCGCGCGGGGTCGGCGTCATCGCGGGTGCCGGTTACGACATCCGGATCGCGCCGAACGTATCGCTCACACCTGTCGGCAACTTCTATTTCGGCAGCGATGGCGAGACGACGGTCGGCAGTCCGCCGCTCACCGCGTCCGTGAAGCACAGCGTGTTCGAGCTCGGGGTGGGGATCACGTTGCACTGAGGGTGGGCTCGGCCTGCCCGGGAGGAGCCTGCGTGGGATGGGGCCTGAAATGGGCGCCGCAGTGCGCGCTGCTGGTGCTCGCGGTCGCCCGGCCGCTCGCCGCGCAGCTACCCGAGGCCGACGAGGCATTCCGCCGGGGGGACTACCGGGCGGCGCGTGCCGGCTACGAGCGGGTGCTGGCGGGGGATTCCCTCAACGTGCGCGCCCTCTATCGCCTGGCGATCCTGGACAGTTGGGACGGCAAGCTGGCGCGCGCGCTCGCGCGGTTCGCGCGCCTGCGCCGGCTCGAGCCGAAGGACGAAGACATCCAGGTGTCGCAGGCCCAGGTGCTCGCGTGGACCGGCGACACGCGGTCATCGGAGGCGCTGTACGACTCCGTGCTGGCGCGCTCGCCACGGCGGGCGGACGCGCTGGCTGGCCGCGCGCGCGCGGTGGCGTGGAGCGGCGACCTCAACCGTGCCGAGCATCTGTGGCGCGCCGCGCTCGAGCAGTTTCCCGATGATCCCGAGCTCTTGATCGGCCTCGCGCAAACGCTGTACTGGGAGGGTCAGCCGACCCTGGCGGAAGCGTACGCCGCGCGGGCTCGGGCCGTGGCCCCGGGAGACCGCACCGCGCGCGAGCTGCAACGCCTGGTGCGCGCGGCCCTGCGTCCCGAGGCCCGGACCACGGTCGACGGAGCGGGGGATTCGGACGACAATGCCTTCGTTGCGCAGGAAGGCTCGCTCATCACGCCGCTCGGCGGCGACCTGCGCGGCGCTCTGCACGCCGGTTGGCGACACGCCACGCGCCTCGCCAGCGAGGGGACGAGCTACGGAGGGGGCGGCTATATCATCGCTCCGCTGGGCAAGGGCGCGGTGGTGCGCGCGGGCCTCGGCGTGCGGCGGCTGGTGCCGGACGTGGGAGCGGCGCGCACCCCGGTCACCGCTCAGCTGGGCCTCGGCATCCGGCCGGCGCGGTACGCCGCGGCGAGCCTCGGGTACAGCCGCACGGCGTTCGACGAGACCGCGCTCCTCATCGAGCGGGGCTTCGTGATCGACGCGGTGGACCTGAGCTTCGACGTTTCGCCGTCGCCTGACTGGTCGGTATCGGGCGGGGGCGGGGGCGCCTGGATCTCGGACGGCAATCGCCGCTACTCGGCGGTCGCCGCGGTGCTCGCGCGCGTGCTCCCCGGACTCCAGGTCGGTCCCTTCGCGCGGATCCTGGGGTACCGCACGAACCCCTCGAACGGCTACTTCGCGCCGGACCGCTTCTCGGTGATCGAGGCGCGCCTCGTCTACGCCCTGCAACGCAGCCGTTGGGGCGTGCGCCTGGACGGAGGAGTCGGCACCCAGCAGGTCTTCGAGGGGGCCCCCCACCAGACCGAGTGGCACGTGGGCGCCGCGCTGTCGCGCGGGTGGGGCGCCAACAACGAGATCGCCGTGGTGGGCTCGATTACGAACAGCGCGGGTGCCACGTCGACCGCGGGCGTGCGGTCGGAAGAGTTCCGCTACCGCGCGCTGGGCCTGAGGTTCACCCAGGGACTGTAGCGGCGGACGAGACCGCCACGGCGCCGCCGCAGGAGCTGCCCGCACCCGCCGTGCACCCGAAGCAGTGCGGTCCGATCTCGATGTCCCGGCTTTCCAGGGCGGCGCGCTCGGCATCGAAGATCGTGCGTGGCACCGCCGCGGAGACGGGAAGCTCGAGCATCTGGTTGAAGTCGCAGTCGTACAACGTCCCATCCCAGCCCACCGAGAGGGTATTGCGGCACATCACGCCCGCCGCCGCTCGGGGATTGTAGGCGTTCACGAGCCGGGTGAGGTACTCCTCGGTCCGCCCCTGCTCCTCGAGGAAGGCGAGGAAGCGGCTGATGGGCATGTTGGTGATGGTGTACAGGTGGTCGAACTCGATGTCGTGGCGCCGCTGCAGCTCGCGCTTCCAGTCCCGCTCGAGCGCCGCCTGGCTCCCCGGCAAGTACGTCCCCACGGGGTTTGTCACGAGGTTGAGGACCAGCCCGGTCCCCTTTCCATAGCCGAGGGCGTTGAGGCGCCGCAGCCCGACGATCGACGCCTCGAAGACCCCCTCCCCACGCTGCGCGTCCGTTTGCCGCGCCTGGTAGTACGGCAGCGAAGCGATGACCTCCACGCGACGAGCGGCGAGGAGCGCCGGGATGTCCGCGTAGTTCGGTAGCAGGATGGCGGTCAGGTTGCAGCGATGCGTGACGTGAGCCCCGAGCGCGGCCGCGCGCGCCACGACTTCCCGGAAGTCGGGGTGCAGCTCCGGTGCGCCGCCCGTGATGTCGAGCGTGGGAATGCGCGCCCGCTCGAGAAAGGAGAGACACGCCTCGAGGACCGGGCGTGGCATCTCCTCGACGCGATCCGGCCCGGCGTCCACGTGGCAGTGGCGGCAGGTCTGGTTGCATCGCTTCCCGACGTTGATCTGGAGGATCTCGATCGTGGTGGGGCGGAGCGGGTACAGGTCGGAGGAGCGGAGCGCGTCGGCGAAGCTCCGCGGCAGGGGAGTGCGGGCCAGCAGGTCGCGCTGCGCGGCCCCGCTGGCGAGCGGGCTGCCCTGCTTGCGGAGCGTCGGGAGCACGCGTCCCATGAGTTACATCCCCAGCTCGTCCACGTGATTGAGCATCTGTACACCGTGCACCAGCGAGGAGCCGCCTCGGATCGCCGCGGCGACGTGCACCGCCTCGGTCATCTGCTCGAGGTTGGAGCCCTTCTCCAGAGCGTCTCTCGAATAGGCATCGATGCAATACGGGCACTGCACGGCGTGCGCCACGGCGAGCGCGATGAGCGACTTCTCCCGCGTCGTCAACGCCCCCTCGCTGAACACGGCGCCGTACCAGTCGAAGAACTTCTTGGCGAGCTCGCGGGCGCCGCGCTCGATCTCGCCGAAGCGGGGGAGATCGTGGTGGTGATAGTAGTGCGGGCGATCAGGCATCGGGGACTCCGCGTTCGCTAGGGGTACGCTCCGAACGGCTCAGCGGGATGCTCCGAATAATACCTCACGGCAGATCTCCCTTGTGGTGCAGCCGCCGCGCCGCATCGAGCCCCAGCCTGCGCAGCAGGTCGAGGGCCTGGGCCTGCCACCGGGGCGACAGGCCGCTCACGGCCCGGCGCATCGCCGCGGCGTGGGAGGGAAAGATCCGTGCAATGAGGAGCCGGCCCGCGGGCGTGAGCGCGAGCAGCACTTCGCGGCGGTCCTCCTGGCCGGGGCGGCGCCGCACCAGGCCGCGCGCGACGAGCTTGTCCACCACGTAGGTCGTGCTGCTCGACTCCACCAGGATGCGCCGCTGCACCTCGCAGACCGGCAACTCCCCCTTGTGGTACAGCACTTCCAGGACCCCAAACTCCGTCGTGCCGAGGCCAAAGCGGGCGATGCTGGCCCGCGAGTGGCGTTCCACGGCGTCGAATGCCCGGGCCAGGACGACCCAGAGCTCGAGGGGCACGTTCCGCCGGATGGGTGCTGGTCGGTTCATCCTGCTCCCGGAACCTTCCCCCGGGGACCCTTGTTCCCGGGTATGTCGAAGTTAAGTATCTCGATATCGAGATACTTTCGGAAGGAGGTGGGACCATGTTTGCGGACCTTGGATTGCTGGCGCTGCGGCTGACGCTGGGGCTGGTGTTCCTGAGCCACGGCGCGCAGAAGGCGTTCGGCGCGTTCGGTGGACCGGGCTTCGCGGGCGCCACGGGGTTCATCGGCAGCCTGGGCTTCCGCCCGGCGCGGTTCTGGGCCGCCCTGGCGGTCGGCGGGGAGCTCGCCGCGGGGCTGCTGTACCTGCTCGGCCTGCTCACGCCGCTCGCGAGCCTGTTGGTGCTCGGCACCATGGCGGTCGCGATCGCCAAAGTGCACGGCCCGAAGGGGTTCTTCGTGCAGAACGGCGGTTACGAGTACAACCTCGTGCTCATTATCGCCGCGCTCACGCTGGCGCTGGCGGGGCCCGGGGCGTTCTCGCTCGATCACCTGCTCGGCTTCGCCCGCTAACCTGAATCGGGTGGGCTGGGGCCGGCGGTGGCCCCGGCCCACCCCGTTCTGATTTAGATTCCCTCCCGCCCGTTCAGCCGGCAGGGAAGCCTGGAATCGTTCGTCCCCAAGCTTTGGACCACCCTCAGGGGCTACACCCGCGAGGACCTCGTCGCCGACGTCGGCGCAGGCGTCATCGTGGGCATCGTGGCACTCCCCCTCGCCATCGCGTTCGCCATCGCGAGCGGCGTCACCCCCGAGCGCGGCCTCTACACGGCGATCGTGGCGGGGTTCATCGTGTCCGCCCTGGGCGGCTCGCGCGTCCAGATCGGCGGGCCGACCGGCGCCTTCGTCGTGATCGTGTACGCGATCGTCCAGAAGCACGGAGTGGACGGGCTGGCGGCCGCGACGCTGATGGCCGGCGTGCTCCTCATGGTGTTCGGCTTCGCCCGCCTCGGCGGTGCGATCAAGTTCATTCCCTACCCCGT
>QHUL01000026.1 GCA_003222115.1 Gemmatimonadota bacterium
ACCGGCGACCGCCGGGCACGTGATACGCATCATCATGCCCCCCGGGGGGATGCGATCGGTGAAGCAGGGGCGTGGGGAGTGGGGAGTGGGGAGTGGTACTTTCCGGTGCGCAGCGGCCGCGCGGGCTCGCACCGTGGCGTACCACTCCCCACTCCCCACGTCGTTTAGTTTTCTTCCATGTTGATCCTCACCCGCCGCCACTTCCTCGCCGCGACGGCCGGCGCCCTCGGCGCGGCCGCCCTGGGCGACGGTTTCCTCCTCGAGCCCGCAGCCGTCCAGGTCACCCGGCACGAGCTGCCGATCCCGGGCCTGCCCGCCGCGCTCGACGGCGTCCGCATCGCCTGCCTCGCCGACGTCCACCTGCACCGCGGCATCTCGCGCGCGGCGCGTGCCGCGCTCGAGCAGGTCGACCGCGAGCGCCCCGAGATCGTCGTCCTCGCCGGCGACATCTGCAACAAACGGGGCGATCTCCCCACCCTCACCGCATGGGCCCGCGACGCGCGCGGCACCCTGGCCACCTTCGCCACCTTCGGCAACTGGGAGCGCTACGCCAAGATCGATCGCGCCACGGCCGAGGCGGCGTACGGGAAGGCGGGCGTCGAGTTCCTCTGCAACACCACGGCCCGGGTGAGCATCCGGGGCGCGACCCTGACGATCCTCGGCCTCGACGACCCCGTGGAGGGGCGACCCGATCCGATGGCCGCGCTCGCGGGCGTCGGCGCGCGCGACGTCGCGGTGTGGGTGCTCCACGGCCCCGGTTATGTGGACGAGCTGCCGAAGAGCGTCGCGCCCCGCCCCGCCTTGTTCCTCGCGGGCCACACCCACGGCGGGCAGATTCGCTTGCCCGGCATCACACCGGTCCTACCGGTTGGGAGCGGGCGGTTCGTCGCAGGCTGGTACCGCGACACGGTCGCTCCCCTGTACGTGTCGCGCGGCATCGGGACGGTCTTCGTTCCGGCGCGGCTGTTTTGCCCCCCCGAGCTACCGGTCTTCAGCCTCCGTTCGTCGCTTCACCAATTAACACCTTGACCTTCAGGGAGTTAGAAGCGAGTTTGTCAGTCTGCCGGTCCTTTCGAGCCCTTGGGGAAGCCTGACGGACGAATGAAGCTCGTCGCAACCGCCGCACTGGGTGTGTACGCCCTGTGCGCCCTTCTGCCTGACCGCTCCTGCGCTCAGGTGCCTGCCCAGGCGCCCGTGCAGCTGCCGGGAGGCCTCACCCCTGAGCAGGCGCTGGAGCTGCTCCGGACCAATCCGCAGCTCGCCGCCATCTTCCGCCAGCGGATCCAACAGTCCGGCCTCACCCCGGATCAGATCCGCGCCCGCCTCGTAGCCGCCGGCTATCCGCCGAACATGCTCGATGCCTACATCGGCGCAGGCGGCGGTGGCGACTCGGGCGCTACGCCCGGCGGGCAGGAGGTGGGGGCGCTGCAGGCGATCGGACTCGGCACGCTCGATTTCGCGTCGCGACTCCGGGTGCCCGACACGGGCTTCGTGCGCGTGGCCGGCGCGTCGGTCCCGGCGGATTCACTGGCGAGCGGCAACTACGTGTTCGGCGTGGACGTGTTCCGGCGCTCCACCACCCAGTTCCTGCCCATCCTCTCGGGCCCCGTCCCGCCCGACTACCGGCTCGGCCCCGGGGACCAGCTGGTGCTCATCATCACCGGCGACGTGCAGCGCTCCTACACCTTCCCGGTGGAGCGCCAGGGATTCATCCTGATCCCGCAGGTGGGACAGGTGTTCGTGGCCAACCTGACGCTCGAGCGGCTGCGCGACGTCCTGTACGACCGGCTGGGCCAGGTCTACTCCAAGCTGACCCGCTCCCCCAATGCTTCCGTCCGCTTCGACGTCACGGTCGCGAGCGTGCGCGCCAACCAGATCTCGGTCGTGGGAGAGGTGCAGCAGCCGGGGGCCTATCAGATCAGCGCCCTCGGTACGGCCCTCACGGCGCTGTACGCTGCGGGGGGCGTCACCGGGCGCGCCAACATGCGGCAGATCGACATCCGGCGCCTCGGAAAGTCGGTGGCCACGCTCGATCTCTACGACTACCTGCTGCGCGGCGATACGCGCAACGACATCCGCCTGGAGACGGGCGACGTGGTGTTCGTGCCGCTGCACGGGCGGCGGGTGCAGCTCACGGGCGCGGTGCTCCGCCCCGCGATCTACGAGATGAAGGAAGGAGAGACGCTCGTTGACCTGGTGCGGGCCGCGGGCGGTTTTCGCGCCAACGCGTTGCTCGAGCGCGTGGCCGTGCACCGCATTCTCCCCGCCGGGGGCAGATCGGCCAGGATCCCAAGCCCGGGGGGCCGGCCGGGGACGTCGTGGTCCCGGCGCTGCCGCTCGAAAACGGCGACTCGGTGGTCGTGGACTCCATCGGCCCGCTTTCCAGCGGCCTGTTCGTCGGGATCGCCGGCATGGTGAAGAAGCCCGGGCGCTACCCGTGGCAGCAGGGGATGACGTTGCGGGAGCTCGTGACCCTGGCGCGCGGCCCGACCGTGGGCGCCTACCTCAAGGAGGCCGAGATCGGCCGCCTGCCGGCGGACCGCTCGCAAGGCCAGCTCACGCAGACGGTCCGGGCCCCGATCGACTCCACCTATCTGTTCGAGCGCGATGCCGCGGGCCGCTACATCGGCCCGCCGGGACTCGCTTTCCCGGGGCCCGGGGCGCCCGAGGTGCCGCTGCAGCCGTACGACAACGTGCTGATCCTGAGGCAGCCGGACTTCGCGCTGCCGCGCACCGTGTACCTCGGTGGCGAGGTGCGGTTCCCGGGCACCTATGCGCTGCAGTCCAAGGGCGACCGGCTGCTGGACTTGCTCGACCGCGCGGGCGGGCTGACGCCGCAGGCCTACCCCAACGGCATCCGTTTCTACCGCCCGGTGGCCGGGGCGGGACGTCTGGGCATCGACCTGCCCAGGGTGCTGAAGGACCGCGGCCACAGGGACAACCTCGTGCTCGCGGGCGGCGACTCGATCGACATCCCCGCCTACGAGCCGACGGTACGGGTGGAAGGAGCGATCAATTCCCCGGGGAGCGTGACCTACGTCCAGGGTCAGGGGCTCGACTACTACCTCAACGCGGCGGGCGGCGTGTCGTACCGGGGGGATAAGGGCCGGACGTTCGTGCTGCAGCCGAACGGCAGCGTGCGCGCCGTCCACAAGCGCGGCCTGTTGTTCGGCACGAGCAAGCCCACGCCCGAGCCGGGAGCCGTCGTCGTCGTCCCCATACGGGACATGTCGGCGCGGAGCGACGTCGGCACGGTGCTGGCGGGCCTCGCGCAGGTCGTCGGTGCACTGACGACGGTGATCGTCGTCATCGTAACGCACTGATGGCCCAACCGACGACGGACCCGATCGCGGTCGAGTTTGCGGGGCTCCCGGACGAGACTCGCGCGCCGGCCGGGGAGCGCGGCGGCTCGCTCGAGTTCGTCAACGCCCTGCTCAAGCGCTGGCGCTTCGTCGTCGGCCTTCCCGTGCTCGCCGCGATCCTCGCCGCGGTCGTGGTGCTGCTCTTGCCGCCGCGCTACACGGCCACGGTCACCTTCGTGCCCGAGCAGCGGGCCCCGAGCCGGGGCGGTGGGGCCGCGGGCGGCGGCGCCGGGCTGGTGGGGCTCGCCGGCCAGCTGGGCATCCCCCTCGGCATGGACCCGACCCAGTCCCCCCGCTTCTACGCCGAGGTGCTGACGAGCCGCGAGCTCTTGTCCCGCGTGCTGCTCACGAAGTTCGCCGATCCCCGCCACCCCGCCGCGGGCGACTCCGTCCCCCTGCTCGCCATCCTGAGAGTCTGGGGAGGGATCTGGGGAGCGAAGAGCGCGGCCGACAGCCTGGATCGCGGCGTGCGCAAGCTGGCGCGGCGCGTGTCGGCCCGGGTGGACATCCAGACCTACCTCGTGTACCTGAGCGTCACCACGCGCTACCCCGATCTCTCGGCCGCCGTGGCGACCCGCTTCATCGAGTATCTGAACGAGTTCAACGCCACGAAGCGCGAGTCGCAGGCCCGGGCGCGGCGCCAGTTCGTCGAGCAGCGCATCCTCGACGGCGAGCGCGAGCTGCACGCCGCCGAAGACGACCTGCGCCGTTTCCACGAGCGCAACCGCGCCTGGCAGGAGTCGCCCGAGCTGTCGGCCGAAGAGGGCCGGCTGCACATGCAGGTCAACATTCTCCAGGAGGTCTACCTAACGCTGCGCCGCGACTACGAGCAGGCGCGCATCGAGGAGGTGAACGACACGCCGGTCATCACGGTGGTCGACCCGGCCGTGTCACCGGTGCGGCAATCACGCTGGCGCGAGGTCCTGATCCTGCTGGCGTTCGTCCTCGGGGGAGTGATCGGGGTCGTGGGCGCGTGGACTGGAGGGCGCCTCGATCGCCTCCGCCGGGAGGAGCAGGACGGCTACCGGGAGTTCACCGGCCTGTTGCAGCGCCTGCGTCGGGAAATCGCGCGACCGTTCGGCCGGTCGCCACGACGCGCCCCCCGTCCCTAGGACGAGGCTCAGGTGACCACAGCCCTGCCGCCGAGCGGCGTGAAGCGGTTCGGGGCGACGGCGCTCGTGGCCGCCCTCGCCATCGGTCTCGCGGTCGCTCTTCCCCCCTTCCTGAGCTTCGTCGTGGCGTCGGGCGCGAACATCCCCGCGCCGGACCTGGCGCGCGACTACGCGATCGGCGTGGTGTGGGCGCTGCTGCTCGGCGCGAGCATCCTCGCCTGGCCGGTGTCTCGCGGCGACCGGCGCGCGCTGCTCGGCATCTGGGGCGTCAAATGCGTGGTGGCACTCGGCCTCATGTTGCCGTACGAGGCCAACTACTGGACGCTCGACGCCTACGACTACTTCGACTTCCCGCGCAACATGCTGTACGGCTGGCAGAGCTTCGGATTCGGTATGGGAACGGACAACGTGATGGCGCTGTCGTGGCTGCACCAGCAACTCCTTCCCGCCTCCTATCACGCGCTCAAGATGAGCTGCGCCATGCTCGGTCTCCTGGCCGTCTACCTGTTCTACCGCGCGGCACAGCTGTACATGGGACGCGCCGACCGGCGCGTCCTGTACGTGCTCGCCTTCGTTCCCTCGAGCCTGTTCTGGTCGTCGATTCTCGGAAAGGACCCCATCGTCCTGCTGGGCGTCGCGCTGTACACCTACGGCTTCGTCGCCTGGTACCGGGCTCGGCGGCTGCGCTACGTCGCCGTGCTGCTCTTCGGGGTGCTGCTCGCGGCCGCGATGCGGCTGTGGCTCGCGCCCATCCTGCTGGCGCCCCTGTGGGTGGTGGCGGTGCGGCTCGCCCCCGGGCCGATCCGGCGCGCCGCGTGGCTCGCGGCGGGGGGGGCCGTGGTGCTGTTCGGGATGAAGCTGGTGCGCCAGTACACGACCCTCGCCAGCCTGCAGGAGGTGATGGACACGGCCGACGCGCTCGCCCGGGCGCTGGCGATGGGCGGCTCCGGAGAAGAGCCGCCGCGGCCCCTCACGAGCGTCGGTAGCGTTGTGACGTTCTTGCCGCTGGGGCTGTTCACGGCCCTGTTCCGGCCGCTGCCCGGTGAGGTGCCGAACCCCTTCGGCTTGATGGCCGGAGTGGAGAATGTCGCGCTCCTCCTGTTCGCGGGCTTCGCCGCGCTGCGCGCGCGCCTGCGGGACTTCCTCGATCCGGTCGTGCTGTGGGCCGTGGCGCTGCTCGGGGCGTGGGGATCGCTCTACGCGTTCCTGTCCTACTCGAACCTCGGGAGCGCCGCGCGCTTCAAGCTGCAGATCCTCCCCGTGCTGCTCTTGTTGCTGCTGTACCTGGCGCGGCGGCGTACGCCCGAGCGCGCGGCAGGCCTGCGCCCACGGAGCCGCGCCGGGTGAGCCAGGCGGCGGGCACGGCCCAGCGCCGCATCGCGGTGTGCGAGCCCTACCTCGGCGGGCGCGAGGCGGAGTACGTGCTCGACTGCCTCAAGACGAACCGGATCTCCTCCGCCGGGACCTACCTCACCGAGTTCGAGCGGGCGTTCGCGCGCTACTGCGGCGCGGCCGAGGGGATCGGCACGACGAGCGGCACCACCGCCCTCCACGTGGCGCTCGCGGCGCGCGGCCTCGGCCCCGGCGACGAGATCATCATGCCGGCGTTCACCATCGCGGCCACCGTGTTCGCGGCCCTGTACGTGGGCGCGACGCCCGTGCTGGTGGACGTGGAGCCGGACACGTGGACGCTGCGTGTGGACCAGGTCGCTGCGCGCATCGGCCCCCGCACCCGCGCCGTGATGCCGGTGCACATGTACGGCCATCCCTGCGACATGGACCCCCTGACGGAGCTGGCGCGCCGCCACGGCCTGTGGCTCGTGGAAGACGCGGCCGAGGTGCACGGCGCCGAGTACAAGGGGAAGAAGTGCGGCGGGCTGGCGGACGCGGCGTGCTTCAGCTTCTACGCCAACAAGATCATCTCGACCGGTGAGGGCGGCATGGTCGTGACGAACGACCGGGCGCTGGCCGAGCGCTGCCGCTCCCTCAAGAACCTCGGCTTCAACCGCGAGCGCCGCTTCCTGCACGACGCCGTCGGCTTCAACTACCGCATGACGAACCTGCAGGCGGCGATCGGGCTCGCCCAGCTGGAGCGCCTCGACGAGTACGTCGAGCGCCGCCGCGCCCACGCGCGGCGCTACAACGAGCTGCTGCGGGACGTCGCAGGCGTGACCCTGCCGGTCGAGCGGCCCTGGGCCCGCAACGTGTACTGGATGTACGGGATCCTCGTGGACGAGACGTTCGGCTGCACGCGGGACGAGCTGCGGGCGGCGTTGGCCGAGCGTGGGGTCGACACCCGGACGTTCTTCATCCCGATGCACGAGCAGCCCGTGTTCCACGGCAGGGGACTGTTCGCCGGCGAGTCCTATCCCACGGCGTCGGACATCGGGCGGCGCGGGCTGTATCTCCCGTCCTCCACCGGGCTCACGGACGACGAGATCGGCTACGTGGTGGACGCGCTGCGCGACGTGCAGGCGACGGCGCGGGGCTAGCTATAGCGCGAGTTCACTCGCGACCGTCAGGCAGTCCTTTAGGGCGCCGCCGCGGGCGTGGATTCGGTTCGTCCGGTGGATAATCGATGCCGGTCAATGGCCGGCGTGCCCCGAGACTCTCCAGGTGATCCACCATCTGTATTGCCACATCGTTTGGACGAGCCGTGATCGTGAAGGAACGTCACTCTACCGAGGGGCATGATCTGCGGTGGGCGAAGGGATACGCGATCCGATCGGTCAGCCCACGCGCGCTCCGGGTGGTACGGGAATACCTGAGGGCACAACCGATACGCCATCCGGACGCCGCGATCCCGGGATGGGTGGGAGACCAGGCAGAGTACGATCCGGCAGGATGGGACGAATGGCGTTCCGGACTGCGTCGAAGGCTGTGAACGGACGCCGCTTCAGCACTCAAGTACTCCCTACGGTCGCGGCCGGGGCCGAGCCGCGACTCTCCTCAAACTGGCGCGGCTGAAGCCGCGGCTCGGCCACGGCCCGTAAACGGGCGAAACACGTGAGGCCGAGCGGCCCTAAAGGACTCCCTGCCTGCCTCATTTCCACTGATCTCCGCCTCGGCGTGCATGAAGGGACAGCGCTGCACCACCTCCAGCCCGTGGCCTTCCAGCAGATCGACCATTTCCTGCGGGAAGTAGTAGCGCAGGTGGTGGTCCTCGGTGAACTCGGTGGCCACCTTCCCATCCTCCTGGATCACGACCGTGTAATGCACGTGCGCCGCGTGGCGGACCAGATCGAGGCGCGTCTCGCCCGTCCGCAGCAGGCGGCGCCCCTCCACCCGGACGTCCTTGACCCGCACGGGGGAGTAGCCCTCGAGCACGGCGTTCCCGTTCCAGAAGTCGAAGATGAAGAGCCCCCCGGGCGCGAGCAGTCGCCCGATGGCGCCGAGCGCGCTCGCGATGTCCCCGTCCGTGGTGAGGTAGTTCACGGCCGAGAACATCGCCGTGACCACGTCGAACGTACGCCCGATGCGGTCGGCGGTCTGAAAGGGATGCGCGTAGAGCGCCGCCTGCACCCCCGCCCGCTCGAGGTTGCGGCGCGCCTGCTCGAGCATGGCGGCCGATCGGTCGCTGCCGGCGACGACCATCCCCAAGCGCGCGAGCTCCACCAGGTGTCGGCCGGTGCCGCACGCGAGGTCGAGCAGCTCCACGCCCGCGGGCGGCCGGCCGCAATGCCGGCGCACGAGCTCTGCCACGAAGCGCGCCTCGGCGGCGTAGTCCTTGTCGTGGTACAGCAGGTCGTAGTAGGCGCTGTAGCCGGCCTGGAACGCGTCGCTCATCGCTGGCCCACGGCGCGCTGCAGCGCCTCGAGCACCCGCCCGGCGTACACGTCCCAGGTGTAATTGGACAAATCGGCCGGCGCCCGGGACGGCGTCGCGAGCGCCGACCGGATCGCCGCCGCCATGTCCTCCACCGTGGGCGCCGCCACGAACAGGTTGTCGCCCCGGCGCAGGTCGTCGTCCACCTCCATCTCCGACGACCACACGACCTTGCGGCCCAGCGCGAGCGCCTCGTACGGACTGATCGCGAAGTCGGCCCAGTTGGGGTGCACGAACACGTCGCACGCCACGAGGTAGTCGGGCAGCTCGTCCTCCGGAATGTAGCCCAGGAACTTGACCCGCTGGGCGACGCCCAGCTCGCGCGCCAGGGTCCGCAGCTGTGCCTCCTCCGGTCCGGTGCCGCCGATCAGGAGGTGGAGGTCCGCCTGCTCCGGCGCGATCAGAGCGAACGCCCGCAGCACGAGGCCGACCCGCTTGCGCGGATCGAGCCGGTTCACGTTGAGCACCACGCGCCGGCCGTCGAGGCCGAGGGCCCGCTTGACGTCGCGCCGCGCCCTGTACCCGAACAGCGCGGGGGAGACCGCCCCCTTGATGGGAATGGGCGTTCGCCCGTACAGCCGCTCGACTTCCCAGGCCATGTGGCGGCTGGGCGTGAACAACACGCGCGCCCGGCGGATCGCGGCATGGAGCACGCGCGCCGTCGCCTCCGCTTCGAGGCGGTCGACCCACGTGCCGGGCGGCGCCTCGGGCGACACGAACTCGCGGTGCCCCACGACCGAGTCGCGAATCTCGTCGAACACGGGGCGGTGCAGCCGGGCGTAGCGCAGGCGGGAGCTCACGAAGCGGTCGTCGAACCAGAAGACGGTGCCGTGGATGTGAGAGGCGTACGGAACGTCGAGCCCCTGCGTCGCCAGGAAGACGTCGATGCAGTCCACGCCGCTCGAGCACAGCACGACGTCCGGGACGAACCGCCGCAGCACGCGCCGCAGCAGCCGGATGTTCCGCGCCTCGGCCAGGAGGCGCCGCGTGAGCCCGGCCTTGCGCGGGATCGCCCCCAACTGCGTGATCTCGACGGCGTACGGCGGATCGAACAACGCGCTCGGATCGAGGCCGAACGTGTACAGGGCCGTCTCGATCCCGTGGCGGCGGCAGTAGAGCGCCTCCTCGTACATCGTGCGCTCCGCGCCACCCGGGCCCGCGAGCTTCCGAAAGAAAAAGGCGATCCGGGAGATGCCGTCGCGCCCGGCCACGTCACGGCCCCGCGCTGCGCAGCACCTGACCCCACCGTCCCCGCGGGGCGAGCGACCACACCACGAGCCCGGCGACCGCGGCGAGCAGCGTGAGGCCGGCGGCTGCCCCGAGGTCGAGCGCCCGGAGGATCACGCCAGCGGCCGCGAGCGGCAGGACCGCGCGGGCAACCAGGTCCCAATCGGCGACCGGGACGCGCAGCCGCCACATGTAGCCGAGGAACATGAGTTTGATCGCGGCGTAGGTGACGAACAGCGACCAGGCCGCCCCCAGCACGCCCCACGCGGGAATGAGCAGCAGGTTGGCGGCCACGTTGACCGCCGCGCCCAGCCCCCACAGCGTCAGGTTGGCACG
>QHUL01000057.1 GCA_003222115.1 Gemmatimonadota bacterium
TGCCGGCCTGCCACGCTCGTCCACGATCTCCAGGGCGAGTCGGGCCATCGGCTCGCGGTAGCGGCGCTCACGGATGGCGACCTGCTCGCGGCGGCCGCCGGGCAGCTCGATCACCCACAGCGAGGTGTTGCCGCCTTCGTTCGAGATGTAAGCGATCCGGCCGCCGTCATGCGACCACCGGGGCGCCGTCGCGTCGAAGTCGCCGTAGGTGAGCGGAAAGGGGTCGCCGCCGTCGCTCGTCATGAGCCACAGCTGGTTCCACTGGCGCCCCAGGTATGAGCTGTAGACGACCCGTTTGCCGTCGGGACCCCAGTCGGGGCGCGCCTTCCAGGTCGTCTCCTCGTAGCGCAGCTCGCGCGCCGTGGCCACGCCTCCCGGGCGCGCCGCCATGCGCCAGAACCCGCCGGTGCCGTGGATGTGCCCGCGATTGGACACGAAGATGATCTCGCCGCCATCGGGCGACCACGTGGGCGACAGATAGTGGTCCCAGCGGCTGTAGTAGTAGCGCGGCAGGCGGCTGTCGTGGTCGTCGGTGACCCGCTCCAGCGCGCCGGGCTCGGCCCCGCGCAGCGCGAGCGTGAAGATGTGCCAGCGCTGGTTGTAGCTCGTGGAGACGAACGCGATGCGGGTGCCGTCCGGGGACCAGCGCGGCTCGAGGTTCACGGCCCCATTCGCCGTGAGCGGCCGCGTCGCACCGCTCGCGAGATCGAGCAGCTGCAGCTCGATGGCGTCCTTGACGTACGACGCGTAGACGACGAATCGCCCGTCGGGCGACCAATCGGGCTGGTAGTCGTACCCGGGCCCCGCGGTGAGCTGCTGCGCCACGCCCGATCCCAGCCGCTGCCGCCACAGCGACCCCTGCATGGCGTAGATCAGCTCGCGCCCGTCCGGCGACCAGGCGGCGGCGCTGGGCCCGCTCGTGACCTGGGGGACGTACATCTCACGCCAGTAGTAGGCGTGGGGCACGTCCACCTGCTTCAGGACCGGCTGGCGCTGCGCCGCGGCGGGGACGGCCGCCGCGACGAGCAGCGCTACCGCGCAGCCGCGATCCATCGCTCGATCTTCTCGCGCAGCATGGGGAGGGGCACCGCGCCGTCTTCCAGCAGCCGATCGTGGAACGTGCGGATGTCGAACCTCCCGCCCAGCGCGCTTTCAGCCGCGGCCCGCAGCCGTCGGATCTCGAGCCGCCCCAGGGCGTACGCCAGCCCCTGCGCCGGCCACACCGGATAGCGGTCCACCGGCACCTCGGCCCGGAGCCGCGGCACTTGCGTGTGGTCGCGGATGTAGGCGATGCCCTGCTCGCGCGTCCAGCCGAAGGCGTTGATCCCGGTGTCGACGACGAGCAGTGCCGCCGACAGCGTGATGTCGGCGATGGCGCCGAGCCGCGCCGTGTCCGACGAGTACAACCCCATCTCGTCGGCGAGCTGCTCGGCGTACTCGGCCCACCCTTCGCCGAACCCGGGCGACCAGAAGTAGCGCGCGATCGCGGGGAGCGCGGCGCCGCGCTCCAGCGCGATCGCCCCCTGGAGGTGGTGGCCGGGGATCGTCTCGTGAAACGTGAGCGGCTCGAGATCGGCGCGCGACTTGTGCGCCGGATCGTAGGTGCTGAGGAGATAGACGCCGGGGCGAGTGCCGTCCTCGGCCGGCGGGTCCCACTCGCCGACGCTCTGCCGCTCGCGATAGGCCGCGTAGGGCCGGACCACGACCGGCGCCCGCGGGAGCGTCCCGAACCAACGCGGCATCGCCCCCCTCGCCCGCTCGAGCGCGGCCGTCGCCGCGGCGATCATCTCCTCTCGGGAACCGAACGTGGCGCCCGGGTCGGAGCGAAGTCGTTGGAGCAACGTGGCGATGTCGGACGTCCCGAGACTGCGCTCCGCGATGCGCCGCATCGCGTCTTCGAGCTCCGCCACGGTGGCGAGGCCGAGCCGATGGATCGAATCCGCCGACAGCTCGAGACCCGTCGTGGCCCGGATGCTGGCGCGATAACACTCCTCCCCATAGGGGTTGCTCGACACGCCGAGCGTCGCGCGGGCCCGCGGCAGATACTCGTGGGCGAGGAAGTCACGGTAGCGGCGCATCGCCGGGACGATCTCGCGCTCAATCGCCCGCGCCAATGCACTGCGAAAGGCCGGCGTCGAGTCGCGCCGTGCGGGATCGTACAACGGCGACTCCTCGAGCGTCGTCGCAAGCAGGGTGTCGAGCTGCGTCAGCACGATTCGCACGTTCGCTTGGGGCGCCGTGTAGCCGATCCGGAGCCCCTCGCGTTGATTCGCCGTCTCGGTCGCGATGTAGCGGGGGATGGCGCGCCAGCGGGCGAGCGCCTGGCTCCGCGCCGCGGGCGTGCCGACAGGCTGTGCCGCCGCGAGCGACGTGACCGTCGGAACCCAGCCGCCATTCGTGTGGCTCACGTTCCAGAGCTCGAACCGGCAGAGTCGCGTCCCGACCGAGCCCTCGAGCGCATCCCGCATGATCCCGGCGGCGGTCCATTCAGGGCGACCCACGAGCGATTCCGCGTGGGTGACCTCCAGCTCCGCCAGCCACGCGTTCTCGCGCAGCCACCAGTGCGCGATCCCTTGGGGCGAGTTGTCCGGCCAGCGGTCGTGGCGCACGGCCGCGGCGCCGGCCAGTGTCGCCTCATCGGGATGGCGCTCGAAATAGGCAGCCACGTACGAATCGACCAGCCGCCGCACTCGCCCGGCGAGCGAGTCCGTCCCCGTCGCCCTCCCCTGCGCGAGGAGGAGCAGCACGGCGGCCGCGAGCTTCATCCCTTGAGGTACAGCTTCTTGGGATCGAGCACGCGACGCAGCAGCTCGAGGTCGCGCGCTGCCGGCGGATCGACGCATCCCACGTCTCGCCCCGCTGCGAGCGGCCACCCCACGCTCGCCTTGACCTCAGCGGCCGTCACCCCGGGGTACAGCGCGGCGAGGATGAGCTCGCCCGCCTCGGGGTCGGCGGCGAGGATCGCCTTGTCGGTGATCACCCGGACCGGCCCGGCGCCCGGCATGCGCAGCGCGTCGCGAGGCACACCGCCCGAGCGGTGGCCCGGGCTCGTCACGAAGTCCACCTGCTCGGGAAAAGCGCGCGGCGAGAGCTTGGAGACGATGACCGTGCGCCGCGCGTGGATCGCGATCTCGGCCGCGCCGCCGGATCCCGGCAGCCGCACGCGTGGCCGCTCGTACGTCCCGATCACGGTCGTGTTGATGTTGCCGTAGCGGTCCACCTGGGCGCCGCCTAGGAAGCCCACCTCGATCCTGCCATTCTGGAGGAAGAGCTGAAACACATCGGCCATCCCGCACACCATGAGCGACCCCGTGACGAGGGCAGGATCGCCGATCGAGACGGGAAGCCGCTCCGGCACGGCGCCCACCGCGCCCGACTCGTAGATGAGGACGAGGTTAGGGGCGTGGGTCGCGCGGGCGAGGTTGCACGCGAGGTTGGGGAGTCCGATGCCCACGAACACCACTTCGCCGTCGGCGAGCTCGCGCGCGGCGACCGTGGCCATCATCTCGTCGGGCGTGTAGGGGAGGGCAGCCTTAGAAGCCGTAGTTCACCCCGCTCGCGTGGCGCTGCTTCGCCTTAAGCCGCGTCGCCAGCCCGGGACGCTTTTCCATGTACGCGGCCCGATCCCTGACGCCGTGCACGAACTCGTCGAGATAGCGCCGCAACTCGTCGCGATCGCGCGAGATCCGCTCCCACGCGACGTAGAAGTCGTTGTCGCGATCGTAGTAGCCCTGCGCGTACGAGGGATGCGCACCCCACGGCTCGAGCACCACGGCGTCGACGATCATCCCGGGGATCAGGGTGCGGTTCGGATCGGACCGGATCACGCTCTCGTCTACGAGCTCCTCCACGACCACGATCACGCGCCGCGAGGCGAACGCCGCTTCCTTTTGGACGCCCACCAGCCCCCACATCTGGGTGTTCCCCGCGGCGTCAGCGCGTTGGGCATGCACGATGGTCACGTCGGGATGGAGCGCCGGCACCGTGGCGAGCACCTCGCCGGTGTAGGGGCAGGTCACGGTGGCGATACGCGGGTTGGCGCGCGGCAGGTCGGTACCCATGTAGTTCCGCAGCGGCCAGAAAGGGAGCCGCGCCGCCCCCGCCGCGAAGCGGGCGACCATGCCGAAGTGGGAGTATTCCTCGAGCTCCAGGCGAGGCCCGTTCTCCCCTTCCACCGCCCGCCGGAAGGCGTGCAGCGACCCGACGCCGGGGTTCCCCGCCCACGAGAACACGAGCTTGCGGGCGCACCCGGCGGCGATCATCTGGTCGTAGATCAGATCCGGGGTGAGTCGGGCGAGCGTGAGGTTCGTGCGGCCCTGCCGGATGATCTCGTGGCCGGCGGCGAAGCAGATGAGGTGCGTGAACCCCTCGATGACGACCGTGTCGCCGTCGTGGACGTGCGCCGCGATGGCGGCATGCATCGACATCACTTTGGGGGCGCTATCGGCCATCAGCTGTCGGCCTTCAGCACGTCCGGCTGACGGCCGACGGCTGAGAGCGCCCCTTAGTCCAGCTCATTGAGGCACTCGTCGATGATCCGCAACGCCGTATCCACGTCGTACTCGTCGATCACGAGCGGCGGCGCGAGGCGCAGCGAGCTCTTCCCGGCGCCGAGCAGCAGCAGCCCCTTGCGGAAGGCCCGCACCACGAGGTCGTGCACCAGCTCCGGCGCCGGCTCGCGAGTGGCCCGATCCTTCACGAACTCGATCCCGATCATCAGGCCCAACCCGCGCACCTCTCCGATCGCGGCGTGCTGCTGCTCGAGCCGTCGGACCCCGGCGAGCAGCCGCTCGCCCATGCGCTGCACGTTCGGGAGCAGCTCCCCCGTCACGATGTCGAGCGTGGCGAGCGCGGCCGCGCAGCAGACGGGGTTGCCGCCGAACGTCGTCCCGTGGGCGCCCGGGCCCCACTTCATCACCGACTCCTTGGCGATGATCGCGCCGATCGGCATCCCCGAGCCGAGGCCCTTCGCAGCGAGCAGGATATCGGGCTCGATCCCCTCGTGCTCGCACGCGAACAGCTTGCCCGTGCGTCCGATCCCGCTCTGCACCTCGTCGCACACCAGCAGGATGCCGTAGCGGTCGCACAGCTCCCGCAGGGCCCGGAGATAGCCGGCCGGCGGGACGACGTAGCCGCCCTCGCCCTGCACCGGCTCCACGAACACGGCGGCCACGCTCTTCGGGTCGAGCCGGCGCGCGAAGAGATCGTCCTCGATGCTCGAGACGCACCGCATCGTGCACGCCGGCTCGCCGCGACAGAAGTCGCAGCGGTAGCGGTAGCCGTACGGCACGTGATAGACCTCGGGGACGAACGGCGCAAACCCCGCGCGTTGCACCGCCTTGCTGGCGGTGAGCGTCATGGCGCCGTAGGTGCGGCCGTGGAAGGCACCGCTGAAGGCGATGAGCGCGGGGCGCCCGGTGGAGTGGCGCGCCAGCTTGATCGCGCCCTCGACCGCCTCGGCACCCGAGTTCGAGAGGAAAACGCGCTTCTTGCTCGCCCCCGGAGCGAGCTTGGCCAGCCGCTCGATGAGCGCCGCGTAGCCCTCGTAGTAGAAGTCGGCGCCGCAGATGTGCAGAAAGCGCCCAGCGGCGTCCTGGATCGCCTTCACGACCTTGGGGTGACCATATCCGGTCGAGGCGACCGCGATCCCCGCCATGAAGTCGAGGTAGCGGTTGCCGTCCACGTCCTCGACCACGGCGCGCTCGCCGCGCGCGACCACGAGCGGGTATTCCTTGGGCAACGAGGTTGACGCGTAGCGGTCGTGCCGCCCCACGATCTCCCGCGCCTTGGGCCCGGGCGGCGGCACGGTGATGCGGGGATAGTCGCGCGCGGCCGGGGTCACGCCTCAATCACCGTGCGGCTCTGCTCCCGCATGAACTGGGCGACGTAGTAGGGACCGCACCCGCCCTTGCCCGTCGAGCCCGACCCCTTCCAGCCGGTGAACGGCTGCGCGCCGGGCCACGCGCCGGTCGTGGCCCCGGTGCGCTTATTCACGTAGCAGACACCCGCCTCGATCTCGTCGAAGAAGCGCTCGATCTCCTCCGGCTTCTTGGAGAAGATCCCCGCCGTGAGCCCGTATTCCGCCTTGTTGGCCTCGGCGATCGCCTCGTCCAGCCCAGCCACCTCGCCCACGGCGAGCAGCGGCACGAACAGCTCCTCCAGAAAAAGCGAGCTCGTGAGCGGCAGCACGGCGATCGTGGGCGCGACGAAATGGCCGCGGTCGAAGGCCCCGCCCGTGAGCCGCTGCCCACCGAGCAGGATCGTCCCCTCCCGCCGGGCCTGGGCGACCGCGCGCTCGAACTTCTGCACCGCGCCGGCGTTGATCACCGGTCCGAAGAACACGTCGCGCGCGGCCGGGTCGCCCGTCGTCATCGCACGCGTCCGCTCGATCAGCCGCTCGAGGAAAGGCCGGGCGACGGCGCGGTACACGTACACGCGCGAGGTGGCGCTGCACTTCTGGTTCTGCAGGCTGAAGGCGGAGCGCATCACCCCTTCCGCCGCGGCGTCGAGGTCGGCCGAATCCGTCACGAGGCAGGCATTCTTGCCGCCCATCTCCAGCAGGCAGGGTTTCACCCAGCGCTGCGACAGGCCGCGGTAGATGTGCATCCCCACCGCGTGCGAGCCGGTGAAGACCACGCCGTCGACACCGGGGTGTTGCCACAGCGCGTCGCCGATCACCGCGCCGCGGCCCGTCAGGTAGTTGCAGACCCCGGGCGGGAGCCCCGCGTCGCGGTACACCTCGTGCAGCTCGAGCCCGGTCCAGGGCGTGTCCTGGGCGGGCTTGTAGACCACGGCGTTGCCGGCGACGATCGCCGCGGACGACATGCCCGTCGAGAGGGCGAGCGGGAAGTTGAACGGCGCGATGCAGGCGAACACCCCGTAGGGGCGCAGCACGTCGCTATTGCGCTCGACCGGCGTGACTTTGGCCATCTGCCGGACGAAGCCCTTCGCGTCCTCCACCTGCTGGCAGTAGTAGTCGATCAGGTCGGCCGACTCCTCGGCGTCGCCCATCGCCTCGAGGCGGCTCTTGCCCACCTCCAGGCTCATCAGAGCCGCCAGGTGGAACTTGCGCTCGCGAATCAGGGCGGCGGCGCGCCGCAGCGTCGCGACGCGCTCGGGCCACGGCCGGCGGGCCCAGCCCCGCTGGGCGGCGTGCGCGGCGCGGACTGCGCGGTCCACGTGCTCGACCCCGGCGGGCGCGAAGCGGCCCAGCACCACGCTCGTGTCGGCGGGCGCGACGTCCACGATCGGGTCGCCCGCCACGACGACCGGCTCGCCGCCGATGTAGAGCGGATGGTCACGCCCGCACCGCGCCCGCACCGCCGCCAGGGCTTCGTCGAACAGGCGATGGAACAGCTCCCAGTCGACGTTGGCGGAGGTGTAGGTAACCTTGAACTGAGCGGCAGCGGTGGGGGCGGCGGTCACGCCGGCCTCCCCGCGAACGTCCGCTCCAGCGCCGCCTGGAACAGCGTGACGAGCTCGTCGATCTGCTCCTCCGTGACGACGAACGGCGGCGCGATCATCACCAGGTCGCCGTTCTCCCCGTCCGCGTGCCCCACGTTGGGCCAGACGACGAGGCCGGCCTCCTGCGCCGCCTCGGTGAACGTTTCGGCGAAGCGGAGCGAGCGCGCGAACGGCGCCCGGGTCTCCTTGTCCTCCACGAATTCCACTCCCGCGACGAGCCCGATGCCGCGTACGTCGCCGACATGCGGCAGCGCCCGCAGCCCGTCGAGCCGGCGGTGCAACACGTCGCCCATGCGCGCGCAGCGCTCGACCAGGCGCCGCGCCTTGAGGTGGCGCACGGCCGCGAGCCCGGCGGCGCAGGCAACCGGGTGGTGGCCGTACGTCTGGGCATGCAGCAGGGCGCCCGAGTGCCGTGCCAAGACGTCGAGCAGGCGCTCCGGGGCGGCCACGGCGGAGAGCGGCGCGTACCCGCCCGTGATCCCCTTGCCGAGCGTCATGATGTCCGGGGTCACGCCGGCGCGTTCCAGCGCCCACCAGGTGCCGGTGCGGCCGGCGCCGCACAGGATCTCGTCGGCCACGAAGAGGACGTCGTGGCGATCGCAGATCGCCCGGACGGCGCGCAGGTATTCCGGCCGCGGCACCGACGCGCCGGTCGAGGAGCCGCCTACCGGCTCTGCGATGAAGGCGGCCACGGAGTCGGGCCCCTCCTGCAGGATGGCCGCCTCCAACGCCGCGCCGCTGCACGCCGGGCACAGCGGCTCCCGGCCGCCGCAGGCGCAGCGGTACGGATAGGGTGCGGGGATCCGCCGCACGTCCACGAGCCACTCGCGGAACAACGTGCGGTAGTGCTCGCGTGCCGACGCCGAGAGGGCCAGCAGCGTATTGCCGTGATAGCTCGGCGCGAGCGCGATGATCTTGTGCTTCGCCGGACGGCCCGACTCGACCCAGTATTGACGGGCGAGCTTCAAGGCCGCCTCCACCGCTTCGGAGCCGCTCGAGAGGAAGTACAGCTTGTCGAGATCGCCGGGGAGCGTGGCCGCCAGCTCCGCCGCGAGCTGCTCGGCAGGCTCATGCGTGAACGCGCTGCCGCTGAGGTAGGCGACTTGGCGCGCCTGGCGCGTCAGCGCGTCCGCGATCTCGGCCACGCCGTGGCCGACGTTCACGACGAAGGCGCCGCCGCAGGCGTCGAGGTAGCGCCTGCCCCGATCGTCGTAGAGGTAGCAGCCCTCCGCCCGCACGATCCGCGGGAAGCTGCGCGTCAACTTCCGATAGAAGACGTGACCCTCGGGGTAGGCGAAGACCGTCACGGAGCCCGGGCCTTGAGAAGTTTCAGAATCTCCGCGTTTCCCCGCTCCGCCGCTAGGCCGATCGCGCTCTTGCCCGCGTCATTGTGCTGCCGCGGATCGGCGCCGTGGGCGAGCAGGTAGCGCGTCATCTCGACGTCGCCGCTCTGCACCGCCTCCTGCAGCGGGCTCCAGCCCTCCTGCTGCCGCCCGTTCACCGGCGCCCCCGCGTCGATCAGCAGCTTCACGGCCTCGAAGCTCCGGCCCGCGGCGGCGGCGTGCAGCGGCTGCACCCGCATCGGGTTCCTGGCCGCCTGGGCGACGTCGGCACCGCGCGCGAGCAGCAGCCGCACGGTCTCCGGGTGCGCGAAGAAGGCGGCCAGACCGAGCGGGTAGAAGCCGTCACTCGAGTAGGCGTTCACGAGCGACGGCTCGCGGTCAAGCAGCTCCGCCACGCGGGCCGTGGCGCCCACCGAGGCCGCATCGAACACATCGAGCTCCGGTCCGGCTGCGAGCAACAGCGCGACGCACTCCCGCTGGTGATGGTATTGGGCGATCAACACCGGTGAGTGGCCGCGCTCGTTGCGAACGCACGCCAGCGACGGCTCCGCCGCCAGCAGCGCTCCGAGGCGCGCCGCATCCCCCTGCCGGATGACGTCGAAGATCTCCTGCGCCGCGCTCATGGGCTCCCTCCCGCGGCTCGTGCGAGCGCCGCGAGATACGTCTTGATGCGCGCGGCGTTCGCCCCCACGTCGCTCTTCCCGACTCGCGACTTGGAGCGCATGTCCACGACCGCGCTGTCCGCGCCCCGCGGGGTCACGCGGATCACGACGTCGTCCTTGAACCCGAACCAGCGCGTGGTCGCCGTCGCCTCGATCCGCCCGGCGGCCGAATCGACTCCCGTGAGCTCCCACGCCGGCATGCCCGTGGCGGTGCGGTGCGCCAGACCGAACGCCCGGGCCGCCGGCATGGGGAGCGTCAGCGCGGCGAGGTCGGGGTACCCGTGCCGCACCGAATCGGCGAAGCCCGCCGGATAACTCATCTCCTTCCCCTTCCAGAAGTCGTTCGTCGCCGCGGCGACGTACGCGGGCGGGTTCTGGAGGTCGGTCGAGATGTCGTTGATGGGGGGGACGGTGCGCGCGAGTCGGTACTGATGCAGCACCATGACGGACGGCACGACGCCCACGACCAAACCGACCGCGCCGAGACCGACTCCCCCAAGGTGGGCTCGCAGCGCGTGCGCGATCCCCGCGAGCGACAGCAGCGCGCCGAGCATGGCGAGCAGCGTGCCGATCGGCAGCACGCCGAGCAGCGGCAGGCCCAAGACGCGCCGGCCGAACGCGACCCGCAGGCTCCACCAGCCGTGGTGGTAGCCGAAGCCCGCGAGGAAGACGACTAGCAGCCCTGCGCCGGCGAGCGCGACGCCCGCCACCGCCAGGCGCGACCACGACCGCTCTTCCATGTGCCCGCTCCTTGAAAAGACGATCAGAATGCGACGCCCTTGCGTACCGCGACCGCCCAGCGGCTCCCTGGCCGGAAGCCCGCACCGAAGCGGTATCCTAGCGCGATTTCGCCCACGTCACCACGCACGGCGCGCGTCGGACCCAGCCGCAGCGCGATTCCCACGTCGCCGCCCAGGCGGGACCCTTCATCCGCGTACCAGGCGCCCCCCCAGTCGAGGAACGGCGCGAGGCCGACCCCCACGAGCCCCCACAACTCGTCGGTGACGAGGATGCGGTCCTCGAGCGCGAGCCACGCCATGCGGGTGCCCGTGAACTCATGCACGCCGAACACGCGGGGACCTCGCTTGTCGAGCCACAGGTCGAACTCGCTCCCCGGACGAGTCCGCTCGAGCGCCCCGCCCTCGAGGTGCAGGATCAGCGTCTGTCGGGGCAGGTTCTGACTCGCCACCGTCACGCCGGCGCGGACCCGACCCGAGTCGAGCCCCGCCCCGGTGTAGATCCCGTTCGCCTGGCCCTGGAGCAGGGCGAAGCCACGCGGCCAGAGGGCGCTGAGCTGGGCCCGCGCCTCGGGGCCGGCGCCGGCCCGCCCCGCGGGATACCCCCAGGCGCGCGGGGCGGCCCAGACGCCGAGGCGCAGGGTCTGCGACAGGTCCACATCCTCGCGCCGGGCGTAGGAGTTGAACCGCTCGAGCACCTGGAAGCGCACGTGACTGAGCTCCACGCCCGCACCCGCGCTCGCGAACAGCGAGCGTGGGATCGCGCTGGCCGTCTCCGCCGCGAAGTCCTCGCGCCGCCAGTGCGCGCCGTACCAGACGCGCACGTAGCCCCGACTCGTGGCGCGCACCGCCCAGCCACCCGTGACGCCGACGCGCAGCGCGCGACGGGCGAAGGTCGTGTCCAACGCGCCGTCGCGGAACACCAGGATGCGCTCGGAGGCCGCCTCGCCGTTCGTCGCAAGCGCGGTGCGGGCCGCTGTCTCGTAGAACGGTACGCCGAAGAGCCACTGGCCCTTGCGGCCGTCCGACAGGTTCTGGTACCCCAGGTCCAGCTGGGCCCGCCGCCCGACGAAGTGCTGGTTGAGGTACTCGAGCGAGAGAATGCTCCGGTCGGGGGTGCGGTTGTACACGGCGCGGAGCGTGCTCGCGGTGCCCAGCAGGTTTTCCTCGACCATCCCCACGAGCCAGGAGACGTCGCCGCCCGCGGACGAATAGCCGAGCTGCGGCTTCGTGCTCCAGCCATCCGTCGTCAGGACCCGCAGCGCGAGCCGGCCGTCCACGCGGGTGCTGTCCACACGCACGCGGCTGAACACGTTCATGGCGCGCAACGCCCGCTCGCTCTCAGCCACCCGCGCCGAGTCGTAGGGGTCGCCCGGACTGACCAGTAACAGCCGGTGGATCACGGACGGGCGGGTGGTGACGTGGAGCGCGTTCGCGAGCCGGGCGATGAACCCGGGCGCGTCGGCCTCGCCCGCGGGAAAGACGTTCTTGCTGACCACGACCACCGTGTCGATCGTCTGGGCGGCCAGGCGGTGAGGCGGGTAGGCGGATAGCAACAGGAGGATCGAGCCAACCGCCGACGTGGCGATCCGCCGATCCGCCTTATTTGACCGCGTCAAGGCGCTGGTGCAGCGGGTACATCACGTGGAGCGAGGAGTCGTTCCACGCGGTGAAGTAGAGGGCGGCGTCGACGCGGCCAGTGATTTGGCGCATCCCGCGCGTGACGAGCGTGAACGTGCCGCGCACCGAATCCGGCCGGAGCGGGCGGCAGAAGCACGTCGCGGTCGCGAAGGCGGGAATCCGGGCCGGCGGCGAGCCGAGCTCGTAGGGGACCCCCGGCCGGAGCGCCCGGACGTTTCCGAGGTCGAGCCCCAGCGTGAGGGCATACTCGTCTCCCGCGCCGGGCGAGGGGTCGAAGTCGTACCGGACGAGCGCCACGTCTCCGCCGCCGCGCGTCGTGTCGATGCGGATCCGCATCAGGGTGAGGGACGAGTCGGGCTCCGCCTCGATCCGCCCGTGCCACTCCCAGCGACCATAGCTCTGGAGGCCCGTGGTATCGCCGGAGCGGGAGGCTTGGTCGCAGCCGGCGAAGAATATCAGCGTCACGAAGAGGCGTCGCACACAGACGTCGCGGAGAAGCGTCACGTGAAGGCGTAGATAAGATACCGGGTTCCCGGCCCGAGCCGCCTATTCTCGGGTATGGTCCTCAGAGCCTTCGTCGGGAAGCTTTGTGTGCACGAGCTTGCTGTAGAGCTAACTGTAGAAGCCCTGAAGCTTGCTCGCACGTTCCGGGGGCCGGGTGCCAGGGTGCGTGGCGATCAGCTCGTCGCGGCGGCGCTCTCAATCGGCTCCAACATAGCCGAAGCCTGCGGCCGCGGCACCGTCCCCGAATTCCGACGCTTCCTACTATACGCCCGGGGATCGGCCCAGGAAACGATTAGCCAGCTGCGGGTCGCGGCGCAGACCGACCCGACGTACCGAGACACCATCCGGTCACTGGAAGGCCGGGCGATCCTCATCAGCAAGATGATCGGTCGACTCCACGCGCACCCACCGCCCGATCGGTGAGGGATTACGGTTTTCGTGACGTTCTTATGCGACGATCACTCGCGACGCCTCTCCTAGACGTCCTCAATATTGCCCCAAATACCGCTTCAGCTCCCACTCGCTCACCCGGCCGATATACGCCTGCCACTCCTCACGCTTCGCCTCGACGAACCGCTCGTAGATGTGCTCCCCGAGGGCATCGCGCACCACGGCGTCCTTCTCCAGCATCTCGAGCGCCTCGTGCAGGTCCCGCGGCAGCTCGTCGATGCGATACTTGCGGCGCTCGCGGAAGCTCATTTCGAAGATGTTCTTGTTGACCGGGTCGGGGGGCAGGAGCTTGCTCTCGATGCCGCTCAGTCCCGCCCCGAGCTGCACGGCCAGCGCGAGGTAGGGGTTCGCCGAAGGATCGGGCATCCGCAGCTCGCAGCGCGTGCGCATCCCGCGCCGGTCGGGGATGCGGATCAAGGGTGACCGGTTCCGCATCGACCACGCCACGTTGGTCGGCGCCTCGTAACCCGGGACGAGCCGCTTGTAGCTGTTGACCAGGGGGTTCGTCACCGCACAGAACCCGCGGGCATGCCGCAGCAGCCCGGCGATGTAATGGAGCGCCGTCTGCGAGAGCTCCCACTTCCCCTTGGGATCGTGGAAGGCGTTCTTGCCGTCCCGGAAGAGCGACTGGTGGGTGTGCATGCCGGAGCCGTTGATCCCGAAGATCGGCTTCGGCATGAAGGTCGCGAGGAAGCCGTGCCGGTAGGCCGCGTAGCGCACGATGAACCGGAAGGTGGCGAGATTGTCCGCCGTCTCCAGCGCCTCGGCGTACCGGAAGTCGATCTCGTGCTGGCCCGGGGCCACCTCGTGATGCCCGGCCTCCACCTCAAACCCCATCGCCAGCAGGTCCTTGATGATCAGGCGGCGGATCTCCTCCGCCCGGTCCACGGGGGTGAGGTCGAAGTAGCCGCCGGCGTCGTGCGTCTCGGTCGTGGGATCACCCTTGGCGTCGAGCTGGAAGATGAAGAACTCCGCCTCGGCCCCGGCCATCATCTGATAGCCCAGCTCCTGGGCGCGGGCGATCTGGCGTTTCAGCGCCTGGCGCGTGCACCCCACGAACGACGACCCGTCGGGGTTGTAGATATCGCAGATGATCCGGGCGACGCGCCCCCCCTCATCGTCGTACGGCAGGACCTGGGCGGTGTCCAGGTCGGGCCTCAGCACCATGTCCGACTCCTCGATGCGCACGAACCCTTCGATGGACGAGCCGTCGAACATGACGTCGCCCTCGAGTGCCTTCTCGAACTGACTCTGGGGCACTTCGACGTTCTTGTTGACGCCGAGGATGTCGGTGAACTGGAGCCGCAGGAACGCGACGTCCTGCTTTTTCAACAGCTCCAGGATGTCGCGCTTCGTGGCTCCGGCGGACTTGGAAACCGTAGTGGCCATATGGGTAGGCGGTTAGGCGGTTAGGCGGCTAGAAGCCAGCCGACCACCGGCGCTCCTAACCGCCCGACCGCCTGTCCGCCTGCTCCGTTCAGACGTCGTAATACAGGAAGAATTCGTACGGATGCGGCCGCAGCGCCACCGGATCGACTTCCTTGGCCCGCTTGTAGGCGAGCCAGGTCTCGATCACATCCGGCGTGAACACGTCTCCCGCGAGCAGGAACGCGTGATCGGCTTCGAGCGCCGCCAGCGTTTCGTTGAGCGAGCCCGGCGTGTTCTTCACGTGCTTGCGCTCCGCCGGCTCGAGCTCGTACAGGTCCACATCCATCGGCTTGGGCGGCTCGATCTTGTTCTTGATGCCGTCCAGCCCCGCGAGCAGCAACGCCGCAAACGTGAGGTAGGGGTTGCACGCGGGATCGGGCGCCCGATACTCCACCCGCTTCGCCTTGGGCGACTTCGAGTACACCGGAATGCGGCAGATCGCCGAGCGGTTGCGCTGCGAGTAGATCAAGTTGATGGGCGCCTCGAAGCCCGGCACCAGCCGCCGGTAGCTGTTCGTCGTCGGCGCCGCAAACGCCAGCAGCGCCGGCGAATGCTTGATCAACCCGCCGATGTACCAGCGCGCCGTGTCGGAGATCAGGGCGTACCCGTTCGCGTCGAAGAACAGGTTCGTGTCGCCCTGCCACAGGCTCATGTGCACGTGCATCCCCGAGCCGTTGTCCCCAAACAGGGGCTTCGGCATGAAGGTCGCCGTGTAGCCGTTCTGCGCGCACACGTTCTTCACGATGTACTTGTACATCAACAGCTGATCCGCCATGCGGGTGAGCGTCTGGAACCGCATATCGATCTCCGTCTGCCCCGCCGTGCCCACCTCGTGGTGATGCACCTCGACGTCGACCCCCGCCGCCAGCATCGCGAGCACGATCTTGGAGCGCAGGTCCTGCAGCTTGTCTACGGGCGGCACCGGGAAGTACCCCTCCTTGTGCCGCGGCCGGTGGCCCAGGTTCGGCGTCCCGTTCGAGCCAGAGTTCCAGATCCCTTCCTCGGAATCGATGTGGTAGTAGCCCTCGTGCGCGTTCTGGTCGAAGCGCACCGAGTTGAAGATGTAGAACTCAGCCTCGGGTCCGTAGTAGGCCGTCGTCGCGATCCCCGTCTTGATGAGATACTGCTCCGCCTTGCGGGCCACGTAACGCGGGTCGCGGCTGTACGGCTGCCCCGTCACCGGATCCACGACGTCGCACGTCAGCGCCAGCGTCGGGACCTGGAGGCAGGGGTCCACGAACGCGCTCGCGGGATCGGGCAGCAAGAGCATGTCGCTCTCGTTGATCGCCTGGAACCCGCGGATCGACGAGCCGTCGAAACCGACGCCCTCGGCGAACACGGCCTCAGTCAGCTCCTTGAGCGGCAGCGAGAAGTGCTGCCAGGTGCCGGGCAGATCGGTGAATCGGACGTCCACCATCTGCACCCCGGCCTCCTTCGCTTTGCGGATCACGTCCGCAGGGGTCGGCGCGGTGCCGGCTTTCGCGGCCTTGGCGCTCGTGGTTGGCTCCAATGTGGCGGTCATGGGGTCGCTTTCTCCTCGAGGGTCTCTGGTCGCTCCGCAGCACGCACGCTCCGTACCACAAACAGCGACAACCCGTGCTCGCGCTCGAGCGGCGGGTTGTTCGCGGACTCGCTTGTGGTCAGGAGACGTCAGGCATGCGGGAAGGTACGCGAGCCGCTACGGAGTGTCAAGCATTCCGTGCGCTGCCTGCAGCGAAAGACCTGTGCAGCAACGGCGATGGGTGGAAAGGCTGTCGGACTGCAACGACAATTGTGCACTCTAGGCAGCGTTTTCCACACACCAACTACGCCTGAAGCGCCGCTAGGAAGTGCCACAGCTCGATGGCCGAAAATTCCCCGAAACGCTCCTGGATCTCCCGCTCTGTCAGTTCGAGGAAAATCCAGGTGGTCATGCGGTGTTGCTCTCCGCTCACGAAGTGCAGGCGCCCGCGCACGGCCCCCACCTCGCCGTCGAGCTGCGTCTCGACGAACACATCCCAGCGGTCATCGCCGCGCTTCAGCTCCCCCATGTGCTTGGCGCGCTCCTGGCCGGGAAAGGCGCTGGTCATGGGGCGGACGGTTCGAGGCTCACGCAGCTTACACTACGCTACGCCGACGAATCGTGCCAGTTAGATTCCGGCTCCCATGACGTGCCACGCGTGCGGCGCCCCGCTGCCCGGGACGGCCCGGTTCTGTCACAAGTGCGGCGCAGCCGTGGCCGCCTCTTCCCAGGGGTCGGCCGGCTGGCAGGCCGGCTTGCCGTGGGCCGTCGCCGGAGCCGCGGTGGGAGCCTTGGTGACTGTGCTGATGCTTGGCGTCGGCGAGAGCAGGGAGCGGGGAGCGGGACCCGACGGTGTACCGGAAGGGACCGCTCCCCGCTCTCCGCTCCCCGCTCCCGATATCTCACAGATGTCCCCCGAGGAGCAGGCGCGGCGCCTGTTCGACCGCGTCGTCGGCCTCGCGGAGCGCGGTGCTCAGGACAGCGTCCGGTTCTTCCTGCCGATGGCCCTCGGCGCCTACGCCCAGCTGCCGGCACTCGATCTCGATGCGCGCTACGATATCGGCGTCCTGCGCCTCGCGGGGGGCGACGGGGCGGGGGCGCTGGCGCAGGCCGACACGATCCTCCACACGGTGCGGACGCACCTCTACGGCTTCATGCTGCGGGCGCGAGCCTACGAGCTCGCGCGCGACGCGCCCCGCGCGCGCCGCGCCTACGCGGGCTTCCTGCGCTACGAGACCGCCGAGCGGGCCCGCCGCCGCCCCGAGTACGCCGAGCACCAGAACACGATCGATGCCTTTCACGCGGAGGCGCTCCGGGTCACGGGCGGCAAGTCCTCGTGACCCTGCCCCCTTCCCCCTTCCCCACGCCGGGGCTTCATGCGATCCGCCTCGCCCACAGCCCGGACGCGGACGACGCGTTCATGTTCTGGGCGATGACCAGCGGGCGCATCGCGACGGGGGCGCGCCGCTACGTGCATGAGCTCGCCGATATCGAGACCCTCAATCGCCGGGCGCTCGCAGGGGAGCTCGAGTGCACGGCCGTCTCCTTCCACGCCTACGCCCACCTGGCCGACCGGTATGCCCTGCTCGCCCACGGCGCGAGCGTCGGAGATCGCTACGGCCCGCGTGTCGTGGCGCGTGCCCCGCGCCCGGCGGACCCGCGCGCCGCCCTCGCCGGGCTCACGGTCGCCGTGCCGGGCGAGCTGACGACGGCGTTCCTCGCCCTCCGGCTGTACCAGCCCGGGGCGCGCCACGTGGCGGTGCCCTTCGACCGGATCGAGGAGCACGTGCTGGCCGGGAAGGCGGAGGCCGGCCTCCTCATTCACGAAGGGCAGCTGACTCATGGCGATCGAGGTCTGCACCTTTGGGTGGACATGGGAGAGTGGTGGTACGAGGAAACGGGCCTGCCGCTCCCCCTCGGCGGCAACGTGGTGAGGCGCGACCTCGGGGAGGAACTGATGCGCGCGATCGCCCGCGATCTCAAGGCGAGCATCGCCTACGGTCTCGCTCACCGGGGAGAAGCCCTCGCGTACGCCGCCGCCTACAGCCGCGGGCTCGACGCCGCGCGCACTGATCGGTTCGTGGGGATGTACGTGAACGATTATTCGATGGACCTCGGCCCCCAGGGGCGCCGCGCGGTAGCGGAGCTCTTCACGAGGGCGGCCCGCGCCGGCGTGATTCCCGCCGTGTCGGACCTAACGTTCATCTCCGCCAGTCCCTAGATTGGAGCAGTTGTGAAGGAGCCCCGCGTGACCGGCCTAGGCACAAACGAAGTCTCCGTCCTCGTGGTGGACGACGAGGAGCCCATCCGCAACGCCCTCAAGAAGTTCCTGACCCAGCAGCGATTCGAGGTGTACGCGGCGGCGTCCGGGGATGAGGCGCTGCAGCAGCTGCGGCGTCACCGGGTGGCGCTGATGCTGTGCGACATCCGCATGCCCGGGACGAGCGGCGTGGACCTGGTGCCGCAGGCCCTCGAGATCGAGCCCGATCTCGCCATCCTGATGCTCACCGCCGTGAACGACGCGACCAGCGCCGCGCTGTGCATGCAGCGGGGCGCGATGGACTATCTGACGAAGCCGATCGAGCTGGCCGACCTGGGGCGGGCCGTGCAGCGGGCGCTGAAGCGCCGCGAGATGCTGCTCGAGAACCGCCACCTGAACCAGTGGCTCAAGGAAGAGGTCACGACCCGCACCGCGGAGCTGCAGCGGGAGCGCGTGAAGCTCGAGCGCATCTCGGTCGCGACGCTCGAGGCGCTCGTCAACGCGCTCGAGGCGAAAGACCCCTACATGCGTGGCCACTCCGCTCGGGTGGCGGATCTCTCCGCCACCATCGCCGCGGAGCTGGGCATGAGCGACGAGCAGGTGGAGCACGTCCGCGTGGCCGGGCGCCTGCACGACATCGGGAAGATCGGCACCCGCGAAGTGGTGCTCAACAAGCAAGGCGCGCTGTCGCCGGAGGAGTTCGAGCACGTCAAGCAGCACGTCGTCATCGGGTCCCAGATCCTCGCGCCGCTTCCCCACCTCGAGCACATCATCGCCATGGTGCGCAGCCACCACGAGCGCTGGGACGGTACCGGCTACCCCGACGGCCTGCGGGGGGAGGAGATCCCGCTGGGGGGACGCGTCATCGCCGTGGCGGAGGTCTACGACGCACTGTGCACGTCCCGACCCTACCAGGAGAAGATGGCGCCCGAGCAGACCGTGGAGCGGATGGCGGACCTCGCCGGCACCGTGCTCGACCCCAAGGTCTTCGAAGCGTTGGCGGCGATCGTGGCGCGGCGCCACACGCTCGTGTTCCTCGACGAGGGCGCCACCGACCAGCCGGAGTGACCGCGCCCCCCCGCGTCCCGTGATCGTGGCCGTCACGGGCGCCACGGGATTCGTGGGACGCCATCTCGTCGACACCCTGCGCCGCCGCGGGCACGCCGTGCGCGCGCTCGTCCGGGACCCGGCGCGCGCCCGCTGGCTCGCGGCCGGCGGCGTCGAGCTCGTGCGCGGCGACGTGCGCGACCCCCCCAGCCTGCGGCCCTTCGCGGAGGGAGCGGACGCCGCGATTCATCTCGTCGGGATCATCGTCGAGCGCGGGCGCCAGAGCTTCGCCGCCGTGCACGTCGCCGGCACCGCGGCCGTGCACGCCGCCGCCCGAGCGGCCGGCGTGCGACGCTTCGTCCACATGAGCGCGGTGGGCGCGCGCCCCGAAGCGAATGCGACGCCCTATCACCGGACCAAGTGGCAGGCCGAGGAACTGGTTCGGGACTCGGTCCTGCCCTACGTCATCCTGCGACCGTCCCTCATCAACGGCCCGGAGAACGCCCCCATCCGGACGCTCGCGCGGCTGCACTATGCGTTGCCCCTGATTCCCGTGTTCGGGGACGGCCGTTTCCCTTCCCAGCCGGTCTGGATAGACGACGTGGCGCTCGCGTTCGCGCTCGCCGCCGAGCGCGTCGAGCTGACCGGCACGTTCGAGCTCGGCGGACCGGAGGTCCTCAGCTACGAGCAGTTCGTGCTCGCCATCGGGCGCGCCGCCGGCCGCTCCCGGCCGCTCGTGCACGTGCCGCTCCCGGTCGTTCGGGCGGCAGCCGCCGTCTTCGATCGCCTGGGCGCCGCCGCGCCGCTCACGAGCGACCAGTTACAGATGCTGGTGGAGGGGAGTGCGACTCCGGAGAACGCGATCGAGCGGGTGTTCGGGATCGAGCCGCTCTCGTTCGAGGAGGGGTTGAGACGGTTTCTTCCCTTCTCCCGGTCTCGGAAAAACCAAACCCGGGGCTAGTTACTCCCCGGGCTGGCGGTCGGGCGAAGTGGCCGTCACACTTCGGCCGCGACCAAGGGCTGCTGTCTAGCTTGTTAGACGTACATCCCCCCGAAAAGGTTGCAGGCTACCAGCGCTTCACCCGTCCCAGCCGCGACGCGGTGATCATTTCGAAACGTGACCCGCGCCGCAGCACGACCGTCGTGTTGGACGCCCCCCACCCAACGCCGGTGGGACCGAACACGATTTCGGGATTCGACACCTCCAGGCGCACGCCCGCCTCCTGCGGGCCGGCCCAGCGCAGCAGCGGGGTCCAGGTCCGGTCGTCCCAGCGGTCAATCCTCAGCGAGTCGACGGCGACGACGAGCCGGGCTCTCGCCCCTCGCATGATCGCGACATGACGGGTGACGGCCAGTGCGGTAGTCACCTTGGACGCCTCGACGTCCACCGCCAGCCAGTCGAGCACCCCGCCGAGCCGGGGCAGAGTGACGGCGGTCACCACCGCGATCACGGCCACGGTGACGCTGAGCTCGACGAGCGAGAAGCCGCGCCGCATGGCCCCGAATTAGGGTCCGTGGGGCCCGGGCGGCGGCACCGAACGGCTGCGGTGCAGCGCAGGAAAACGCGAGGGCCGGCGGTCTAACGCGGCCGCTCAAAAAACGATATGTTGGTGGCCTGTCGGCGTTCCGGGGCGCTTCTCGGAGATCATCGCCATGCGCGTACCACGTGTGAAGGTTCAACCGCTGCCGCACGCCGTGTTCCTGACCCGCCTCGCGAGCGCCGCTAACGGCAACGCCATCGACGTTCGGCTCGGCCAGGGTGCCTTCTTGACCCTCCGTCTGGTCGACCTGCTGAGCCGGGACCACGAGCCGTCGCATCCCGACGCCTTCACGTACCAGCATCGCGCTACGGAACGGTTCTGCCGGGACTTGCAGTGTGGCGGGCCGGAAGAGGCTCACTTGAAGGGGCTGGTGGGCACCGCGGCGGACTCCTACCGGTCGGGCGACTCCCGGCTGATCGCGCCCGCGCTGCTTGCCTACGCGCTCTATCTGGAGGATGACGCGCGCTACGAGGAGGCGCTCGACGTGCTGGAGACGACGCTCCAAGTCGGGGGCGAGCGGCTGCGAGTGGCGGACGCCGTCGCCGCGACGCTGCGGCTCGCCCGCGTCAACCGCAAGCTCGCCCGCTTCGCCGACGCCGAGACGGCGTATGTGCACGCCGGCCAACTGGCCGCAGCCGCGGGCGACCGCTACGCCGTGCTGCTCAGCCGCATCGGCCTCGCGGGCGCGATCCAAGGCCGCGGGAACCTGGCGGAAGCCGAGCGCTGCTACCGGGAGATCTTGGCGGACGCGCGGATGGCAGGGGAGCACGACGCGGAAGCTCAGGCCGAGCACGGCCTGGGGACGACGCTGCTGTTGCGAGGTCAACCGGCAGAAGCGGCGCCGCATGCGTGGCGTGCATCCGAGCTCTACGAAAACGAGGCGGCTCAGCTCCGGGCGCTCGGCGACCTCGCGCTGATGCTCTCCGCGCTGGGCGACGCTGAAAGCGCCGAGCGGGCGCTCGCCCTCGTGGTGCGACGCAGCGCGAACCAGGACGGCATCATGAATGCGCTGATCGAGCTGATGCACTGCGCGTCCTACCGGCGGGACCGGCTGGGGTTCGAGCGCTGGCGCGGAGAGTGCGAGGGGCGCCTGGAGCACATGGCGCCGAACATGGTGACGGACTTCCTGCTCAAGGTCGGCGTCGGCCACGCCCGCTTCGGCTATTTCTCCAAAGCGGAGACGTTCCTCGCCGCGGCGCTCGAGACCGCCGCCGCCAACGGCCTGCACGAGTTCGAATTCCGAATCGAGCGGATCCGCAACGGGCTCGGCGACTGTCGCGAGGAGCTAGAGAACGCCTGCGCCGATGCCACCGAGCCCGTCACGAGCGAGCCGCTGCGCACGGTGCGCCAGTCCCTGCAGGAGCTGGCGGGGGCCGGCGTCTAACGCGAGGCCCGGCCGGTGATCAGTGGGGGCAGGTGTTCGGGTTATTGACGTCGCACAACGTGCCTTGTTTCGCCTGGCTCGGACCAGTGGAGTCGGCACAGGCGGCGCTCGCGAGGGCGAAGGAGAAGGCGCACAGCACCAAGAGGAAACGGATCCGGCGGGACATAGAACCTCCGCGCATGGTGTTGGGTTGACTGAGAACTTCACCCCAACGTTGGACGCGCGGCTGACGCTTTTTTAGGGCGATTTTGCGGCACCATAGGGCTCTTTTGCGACATTTATGCTGATCTTGGCGGCCGTCCCCGATATTCAGCTGCTCAACCTGCGCCGCGCGGCGGCGGCGCGGTTCACGCTGGCGCGCGCGGGAAGCTGGGCGGAGGCCTTGAGCACGATCCGCACGCGCCCGGTCGAGCTCGCAGTCGTCGATCCGCTGCTGTCGGGGGAGCCGCGGACCCGAGAGATCGAGCGGCTGCGCGTGCTGTTCCCCTCGTTGCCGCTGGTGCTGTACACGACGCTGACGCCGCGCACGGCGGGCGTGCTGCTCACGCTGGGGCAGCGCGGGATTGAGCACGTCATCATCGCCCGCTACGACGACCACCCGCTGCGGCTGCGGGAGGTCCTGGCGGAGGAGGAAGCCCACTCGGCGTCACGACTGCTCCTGGATCAACTGGCCGACGCCCTGGCGCCCTTGCCGCGCGAGCTGCGCTGGGTGCTCGAGGAGGCGCTGCGATCGCCGGCCGGCGTGCAGACGGTGGGCCAGGTGGCCGCACGCGCCCGCGTGGACCGTCGCACCTGCGAGCGCTGGTTCACGCGGGTGGGGCTTCCCTCGCCCCGCCAGTTCCTCGCCGCGGCCCGCGTGCTGTACGCCCACCGGCTGCTCCAGGACCCGGGCTTCACCATCGAAGACGTCGCGCAGCGCCTCGGCTACGCCCAGGCGAAGACGCTGCAGCAGCACGCCCGCAGCTATCTCGGAGTCACCGCGGGCGAGATGCGCCTGTCATTGAGCCCCCAGGAGGCCCTGGAGCGGCTGACACGGCGGTTCCTCAAGCCGCAGCGCTCCCGGCAGGTGATCGCGTCGTGACCGCGCAAGGCTCGTCCGCCCCCAAGCCGCCGCCCAAAACCGTCCTGATCGTGGACGACGAAGCGCCGCTGCGCCGCGTGCTCGAGCGCTCGCTCGCGCGGCACGGCTACCGCGTGCTCGCCGCCGGGAGCGGGGAGGACGCCTACCAGCTGCTCGCCACGGAAGCCGTGGACGCCGTGCTGCTCGACATCCATCTCCCCATGGTCTCGGGATTGTCCCTGTACCTCGCGATGACGAACGCGCAGCCGCGGCTCGCCGGGCGCATCGCCCTGATGACGGGGGACGCGGAGGCCGAGGAGATCCGCACCTGGCTCGAACACCACCGCTGCCCGGTGATCCGCAAACCGTTCAACCTGAGCGAGGTCACCGATTGGCTGCGCCGCGTGCTGCAGGCCCGCGAGCGCGAGGCGGGAAACGGCTGAGTCATGACCGCCACGCAGACCGATCCACTCCACGTCCTGCGCGAGTATCGCAACCTGGCCCCGTGGAACCTGCGCGACCTCGCAGGGCTGGTGGGCGCAGTGCTGGACGCGTCGGCGATCACGCCGATCAACGCGGCGGCGCGCGCCCAGCCGAGCGAGCGTACGGTCCGCTTTTACGTGACCAAAAGGCTCGTCAGCCCACCCGAAGGGCGCGGCACGGCCGCCACGTACTCCTACCGCCACTTCCTCCAGCTGCTGTGGATCAAGCTGCGCCAGATGGAGGGGGGGACTCTCGCCGCGATCACGAAGGAGATGCAGGACCAGACCGGTGACGTGCTGGAGCGCCGGGCGGCGCAGGTCCTGGGCCCGTCGCTGACGTCGCCGGACCGGCTCCCCCTGCGCGGCCGCGGCGCGCCGCCGCGCGGCAAGTCGGGGCGGGCGCTCACGGCGTGGCTGACCCGCGACGCCGAGCGCGACCCCCAGGCCGCCAGCAACTGGCGCCGCATCCCGGTAAGCCGGGGCGTCGAGCTGCACGTTGACGCGGCGCATCCGCTGGTGCGAGTGGGTCCCGACGAAGCAACGGTCGCGGAGGCGGTGAGGCAGCTGCTCGCGAAACTTCTCCCGCAGGGCTCCGCGTAAGGCTGCGGCGCGACTTCCTCAACCCGGGAGTTCCGAAATGTCGTCCTGGCTGTTGCTGATCCTGCTCGCGGCCGTCGCCCTGTGGCTGGTCGGCGCCTACAACGGCCTCGTGTCCCTCAAGAACCAGACGCTCAACGCGTTCAAACAGATCGACGTCCAGCTCAAGCGGCGACACGACCTGATCCCGAACCTCGTGAACGCGGTGAAGGGAGCGATGGACTTCGAGCGGTCCACGCTGGAGGCGGTGATCCAGGCGCGCAATCAGGCGGTGCAGGTGAACGCGAGCGGCCCGGGGGGCGTCAAGCGCATCAGCCAGGCCGAGAACGCCCTGTCCTCGGCGCTGCAGCGGCTGTTGGTGGTGGTGGAGCAGTATCCCCAGCTCAAGGCCACGAGCAACGTCGGCCAGCTCCAGGAGGAGCTGACGTCGACGGAGAACCGCATCGCCTTCGCGCGCCAGCTCTACAACGACACGGCGACCCAGTACAACACGCGCCAGCAGCAGTTCCCGACGTCGCTCGTCGCGGGGCTGGCCCGGGCCCAGCCCGCCGACCTGTGGGAGATCACGGACCAAGGCGAGCGCGCCGTGCCACAGGTCGACCTCTCGCTGAAGCCCAAGGCGTGACGGACGAAGCATCGCTCACTCTGTTTCAGCAGCAGGAAGCCAATCGCCGGCGCACGACGCTGCTGGTGGTTGGCTTCGTGCTTTTCTTCGCGTGGCTCGGCTTCGGTGGGGACTTCATCTACTGGCTCGCCACGGCGCACGAGCCTCCCGCCGCGCGACACACCGTGTGGTGGTTCGGAATGGCGGCTACGGCCCTGGGCGTGCTGCTCGCCTGGTACGCCTACTCGACGGGCCCTGAGAAGGTGCTGTGGGCGACCGGGGCCGAAGAGGTCACGGACCCCGCGACCGACCAGCAGCGCCAGCTCGTGAACGTCGTCGAGGAGATGGCGATCGCCGCGGGCGTGCCGCGGCCGCGGATCTGGATCGTCTCCGATCCCGACCCGAACGCGTTCGCCACCGGTCTCGACCCGCGCCACGCCCACGTGGCCGTCACCCAGGGGCTGCTCGACCTCTGCAGCCGGGACGAGCTCCAGGCGGTCATCGCTCACGAGCTGGGGCACGTGAAGAACCTCGACGTGCGGCTCATGACCACGTTGGCGGCCCTGGTGGGCGCCGTGCTGCTGATGCGCGACGGCGCGACCCGCATCTTTTTCAGTCCGGGCTCGGGGAGAATCGGAGGGAGTGGGGGCGGTGGCGGCCGGGGAGGTAGGAAGAATCTCGGGCCGCTGGTGGCGGTCCTGCTCGTCGTGTGGATCGTGTCCTGGATCCTGGCGCCGATCATCTCCCAGCTGCTCGCGCTCGCGGTCAGCCGCAAGCGTGAGTACCTGGCCGATGCGATGGGCGCGCAGTTCACCCGCAATCCCCTCGCGCTCGCGAGCGCGCTCCAGAAGATCGAGTCGGCCGACGCCCCCACGACGCACATCAAGCAGGGCGCCGCGCACCTCTGCATCGCCGACCCGCTCGGCCGGCGGCTCACGAGCCACGAAGGCTTCCTCGCCGACCTGCTCGCAACGCACCCCCCGATGGCGAAGCGGATCACGATCCTGCGGGGCATGGGGTACGCCGCCTTGAAGAAGGAGGGAGGGAGCGCCGCGTGAGGGGGTGGCTCCGCCGCCACGCCCTCCGCACGATCCACGAGTTCCGGGTGCGCCTCGGGCGCTACCAGCTGCAGCAGCGGCGGCTGGCGAAGGCGGCGCTCAGTTGCGATCCCGTGGTGCTCGCTGCGATGGCCGACCACGCCCGCGCGCACGGCATCTCGGAGGAGCAGGTGCGTCGCCGCGTGGCACAGTACATCACCGAGATCGTCCCGCAGCTCAACGTCCTCTCCTATTACAAGCTCGGCTACAACCTCGCCAAGATCCTGGTGAACCTCCTCTACAAGGTGAGCGTCGACTACCAGGACGAGGCGGCCCTCGAGCGGATCCCCAAGCGGGACGTCGTGGTCTACCTCATGAACCACCGCTCCAACGCCGATTATGTCGTCGTGGCCTACGTGCTCGCGCGGGGGGTGCACGTGAGCTACGCCGTCGGGGAGTGGGCCCGCGCCTGGCCGCTCGAGTACGTGTTCAAGTCGTTCGGGGCCTACTTCGTGCGCCGCCGCTTCCGCGAACCGCTGTACCACGCGGTGCTGGAGCGGTACGTGCAGCTGATCACGAAGAACGGCGTCACGCAGGGAATCTTTCCCGAGGGCGGCCTCACGCGTGACGGGCGGCTCCGAGCCCCGAAACTCGGCCTGCTCGACTACATCTGTCGCACCGCGCTCGACCCCGGGTTCGCACGGGACATCTGGCTCGTTCCCGTGGCGCTGAACTACGACCGCGTGCTCGAGGACCGCGCGCTGATCCGCGAGCTGCTGGACGAGCGCGACCGGCCGGGACGCCTCGCCCAGTTCGGCACGGTGGCATCCTACATCTGGAGCAACACGCTGCGCCTGCTCTCCGGCCGGCTGCGGCGCTACGGCCGCGCGGCCGTGAACTTCGGTACGCCGCTCTCCCTGCGGCAGTGGCTCGCCACCGCGCCGCCCGGGCTGCTCGGCTGGCCCAAGGAGCGGCGGCTGCCACAGCTGGAGCGCCTGGCGCGAGAGGTGATGCGCCGCATCGGCGCCGTGGTCCCCGTGACCCCCGTTCCGCTCGCCGCGGCGGCGCTGCTCTCGTTCCAGCAGAGTGTGATCTCCCGGCAGGCGTTGCTCGAGCGGATGGACCAGCTGCGCGACCGCCTCTTGGAGGTGAACGGCAAGGTGGTCCGCGGCGGCGCCCGCATCCTCGACGTCTGGGACCGGGCCTGGCGCATGCTGCGCATGCGGCGTCTCGTGGTGGCCGACGGTGACAGCCTGGTGGTGCTCCCGCGCGGCCGCCCGCTGCTCGAGTACTACGCCAACTCGATCGCGCATCTCGTGCCGATCCGCGGCCCGCGACGGCCGTTTCACAAGGAGCACGACACAGACCCGGCGCTGCCAAGACTAAGACTGCCGGAACGGGGAGCGGGGAGCTAAGAGAGACGTCGCACGGCCGCGGCCGCCCGGTCGATCTGCTGGATGACCGTGAGCAACAGCTCCCGCACCACGAAGTCGCTCGTCTCCATCCCGGCGAGCTCGGCGGAGCAGCGCGCGCCGCACAGGGCGTTGTTGATCTCCGACAGGGTCGCGTCCCTGTAGCGGCGGGCCGGTGCCGGCATCTTGTAGGCGGGGCCCACAGCGGGTAACCTAGGGAGGCATCAGGGCTCGCGTGGAACCGTTTTTCCCCAACTCGGTACGTCTTTCCTCGACGCGTTTGCTCGACGACTCTCCCGGACGCCTTGCGTGACGCCTTACCGCTTTGTCCCCCATACCGCCGATGTCGCCGCCGAGCTCCGGGCAGAGAGCGAGCTCGGGTTGTATCAGGCGGGCGTGGATGCCCTGCGAGAGCTGCTGGTCGGGACGAGCCCCGTGCGCTCCCTCGAGGAGCGCCCGATCCCCGTCCGCGGCGCCGATCCCACGGAGCGGCTCGTCCGCTTCCTGGGCGACGTGCTGTATCTCTACGACACCGAGCGGTTCGTGCCCGATCGGGTGTCACCGGCCGGCCTCTCGGGCGAGCCGTTCGACCCGGCGCGGCACCACGCGCTCCGCGAAGTGAAGGCCGTGACGTATCACGGCGCCGCAGTGCTGCGCGACGCCGCGGGCTGCCGCGCGACTATCGTCTTCGACGTATGAACGGGTAAGACATGCCCCAGGTAGAACGCATCGACGACTATCGCTGGCGCATCCCCCGACAGGGCGGGATGCGTACCGAAGGCCTCATCTTCGCCGACGAGCAGCTGATGCGCGACCTCGAGGGCGACCAGGCGGTGCAGCAGGTGGCCAACGTCGCCCACCTGCCGGGTATCGTGGGTCCCGCGATCGCGATGCCGGACATCCATTGGGGGTACGGCTTCCCGATCGGCGGGGTCGCGGCCTTCGACGAAGCCGAGGGTGTGGTTTCGCCCGGGGGCGTGGGTTACGACATCAACTGCGGCGTGCGGCTCCTCGCCACCCCGCTCACGCTCGGCGAGGCGCGCCCCCGGCTGCGACAGCTCGTGGACGCGCTGTACGCCACCATCCCGTCGGGACTGGGAGCATCGCGCTCCGACGTGCGCCTGGCGCGAGGCGATCTGGACCAGGTGCTCCGCCTGGGGGCACGCTGGGCGGTGGAGCAGGGGTACGGCGACCCGGCGGACCTCGAGGCAATCGAGGGGAACGGCACGCTCCCCGACGCCGACCCCGATTGCGTCTCGGACCGGGCCAAGGAGCGGGGCAAGAGTCAGCTCGGCACGGTCGGGAGCGGTAACCACTTCGTGGAGGTCGGCTACGTCGCCGAGCGCCACGACGAGCGCGTGGCCGATCGCCTGGGCCTGGGGCCGGCGACGGTGACGGTGTTCATCCACTCCGGCTCACGCGGGCTGGGCTACCAGGTGTGCGACGACCACCTGGACCTGATGCTCCGGGCCGCCGCGAAATACGGGATCGCCCTTCCCGACAAGCAGCTGTGCTGTGCGCCGCTCGGGTCGCCGGAGGGGAAGCGCTACTGGGGCGCGATGAATGCCGCGGCGAACTATGCCTTCGCGAACCGCCAGCTCATGGCCCACTACGCGCGCCGCGCGCTGGGCACGGTGTTCGGCGAAGACACGGCGCGGCGCACCCGCCTCGTGTACGACGTGTGCCACAACATCGCGAAACACGAGACCCACGAGGTGAGCGGAGCCCGCACCCGCCTGTGCGTGCACCGCAAGGGTGCGACCCGCGCCTTCCCGCCCGGCCACCCCGAGCTGGCGCCCCAATTCCGGGACATCGGGCAGCCCGTGCTGATTCCAGGAGACATGGGGCGCTACTCCTACGTGCTGGTCGGCACGGCCGGGGCGTTCACGGAGACGTTCGGCTCGAGCTGCCACGGGGCCGGGCGCCGCCTCAGCCGACACAAGGCGAAGCAGCTCGCGCGGCCGCGCAACATCCCCATGGAGCTCGAAGCGCAGGGGATCCTGATCCGCGCGGCGACGCGCGCCACGGTGGACGAGGAGATGCCCGAGGCCTACAAGGACGTGGCGCGGGTCGTAGACGTGGTGGACCGGGCGGGGATCGGGAAGAAGGTGGCGCAGCTCAAGCCCGTGGCGGTAGTCAAGGGCTAGAAAACGCCGAAGCCCCCGGGACGGCACGATAGGCCGCCCGGGGGCTCCGCACATCGGTTACCCGGAGCCGGGGACTTGCGTCCTCCGTTCTTCTTCCTGCCGCCGCCGGTTGACTGATACGTCGCTCGGTAGGGCGAACAGGAGCTCCGGCTTCCATCCCCAAGCAGCCTGGCCGGGCCGCAAGGTTCACCGATGTGGGTGCTACGGGTCAGATCGGATCGCGGACCGACCCTCCGCACTGCACGTCGAGGCACCACGTCGACGTGGATGAGGCACGCGACAGGCCCCATCTATCCGAGCCGGAGAGCTTGCTCCCGGATCGCCGGTCGCCTGAGCCCTTGTTTGCGTCGGCGACCTCCCCGGAATTTCCGCTCGGACCCGTCTTGAAGGCGTGGCTGAGACACCAGGTCCCGACCCTTCCCTCCAAGCCGCGTGGCATCAATATAGGGGCTGGCTAAAAGCGCGCAAGTGCCGATGTTTCTTCGGGTTAGGTCACTTGCGTGTGCATCGGGTGTGGAGCCTAACCCGCGCGGCGGTCAGTCCTTGGCGCGGCCGTCCACACGATGTGGAGTTGTGTATCCACATCGTCCACGTTCCAACATCACGTCTCGGCACCGACTTCGAGGTAACTGTAGGGCTCGTCGGGGTGCGGCGGGACGAACAGGAAGCCCGCCCCACTCGTCGCGAACCAGCCGGCGAGGAGCTGGGCTGTGCGCGCCCCACCCTCGAGCGGCTCGCGCAACAGGACCGGCATCCAGCGGCGGATGTGGCGCAGCTCGGGGGCGCGGCGGCCGAGCATCGCGACCATGGCGCCGAGGCCCTGCGTCGCACGCAGGAAATGCGCGATGGCGTGAACGCGCTGGGCAAAGATGTAAGCACGCACACCGGGCTGATCGTACAGCAGCGTGCCCTCGTAGGGGTCGGCCGGGGGCGCATCCATGCGCGGGCCGAAGTAGATGAACACGCGCTGGTCGGCCTCCCGACGCTCGACGACCGCCGCCGCGACGTCGGTCGCGAGCCGGGCGGCGTGGATGAGATCGTCTTCGGCGAGAATCCCCACCGCCGCCGTCCATTCGACTACGGCGAGCGCCTGCTGCAGCGGGCAGCCGACGGCGTCGTCGAAGGCGAGCAGGCGCGGTGCCTCGCCGGCACGCACGAAGAAATGCGCCAGCGCCTCGGCGCGATCCTCGAAGATGCGAGTCTGCCGCGAGGTTGCGGGAACGGTCATTCCGGGAGTATAACCCATGGGCCAAGCCCGGAGATAGAGGATCCCGCATGCGCCTGATCGCCGTGCTCGCCTGCGTGGCAGCGACGCGTCTCGCCGCCCAGCAGCCCGAGCCCATTCCCTTGCAGCCCGACACGGCTCGCGTCGAGTCCACTCCCCCGCCTCCTGCCCCGCCCACGCCGGAGCAGGAGCGGTACCTGCTGGGCCTGCGCAGCGCGAACCGGGGCGTCGCCCAACTCAAAGACGGGGTCGATCGGGTGATCCGCACCCAGACGAGCAAAGACAGCGTGCGCCAGCGCCGCGCCGGCCAGCGCCTCGCCGGGCTGTGCGGCGCCGCCCGCAGCTTCCTCGTGAGCGGCCGCTCCGCGATGCGGCCCACCGTGTACGACCCGCCGACCCGCGACGTCGCCCACCGGCTGTCGTTGCAGATCGATACCCTGATCGCCTACGTCCCCACGTGCGAAACCGCCGCGCGAGCGACGCCCAAGAAGGCAGCCCAGGACCTGGCCGCGCGGATCACGGCGTTCGAGGGAGCGCTCAAGGATTTCCGGATTGCCATCGGGGTGCTCAAACCGACGGACACCATCAAGACACCAACTAGGCAGTAGCGAGTCAAGACGCTGATACACAAGCTGTTACGGCACTGGCTGCTGTCTTGGCTCGAGCCGCAGCACCCACAACCCGCTGTTCATGTCCGGGACGTAGATGTTGCCGTCCCGCACGACGGCCCCCCAGGCGAACGGCGTGTGCGGTTGGAAGCCCGTGGAGTCCGCCGTGGGGATCCAGCTGATCTCCCTGCCCTGGCGCAGCAGATCGCCCTTCAGCTCGCCCGAGATGTCGAGCACGCGCGCGCCGCCCTGGTAGTTGCCAAGGTAGAGGGTGTCCCCCGCGACCCACACGTTGTGCACGCCGCCGTCGGTCGGCTCGTACCAGGCGACTTCCCTGGGATGCGCGATGTCTGACACGTCGATCACGTGGAGCCGGCCGAAGGTGAGGCTGTTGCCCGCCACGAGGCCGCGGTAGCCGCCCGCCGCGGGATAGACTTCGTCGCCCACGAACACGTATCTGCCGGCCCGCCACGCCGTGTGCGTGCCGCGCACGAAGCCGGGCCCCCACAGCTGCTCGACGCGCGCGTAGGTGGCGTCGAGGTCGTACTTGAACTGCGACACGAACTGCGGGGACTCCGGGCTCCCGCCCTTGATCCCGTTCCCCACGTCCAGAATGACGAGCCCGTCGTTCCAGTAGGCGAGGTAGGCGAGCCCGTCCACGACCATCACGTCGTGCAGGTAGCGTCCGGCCGCGGCCTGCTCGGTCTGCCAGCGCGCCGTCTCCCGCGGATGAGCAGGGTCGCGTAGGTCGATGACGCGCAGCGATCCCGTCGCGTCGTCCGTGATGTAGGCGTAGCCCCGATACACGTAGGAGCTGTGCACGCCGCCCGAGACCGTCTCCGTGTACCCCGCGATGGTTTTCGGATGGCACGGCTCCGTCGCGTCGAAGATCACGATGCCGTTCTTGCGGTTGGACGCGCCTTCGCGCGTGAACACGCCGTACCTGCCGTCCTCGGTCGTCATCACATCGTTGATGAACCGGGCATCGGTCATCATCGAGTCCACGATGCGCGGGCTGGCGGGGTCGGCGATGCTCACCGCGTACACGCGGTCCGCGATGGTCGTCAGGTAGAGGCATTGACCCGAGGGGTGCACCCACACCTCGGCCGTGCGCACCTTGGTGGCCAGGTGCGCGCGCACCTCGATCCCGCGCGTCACGCGCCGCGGCTCGGCTCGCACGAGCGCCTCAGCCGTGCGACCGCCGAGCGCCGCCGTCACCGTGTAGAGGCCGGGCGTCTCGGCCACGAAGGCGCCCTCGGGATCGATGTGGGCGATTCCCGTGGCGGCCGTGAGGGCCCACTCCACCAGCACGTCTCCGATGGGCCGGCCGCTTGCCTGCTTCGCACTCACGGCGAACCGCACCACGTCCCCCGTCCGCACCGCCGCCGTCGCGGGCTCGAGCGCGAGTCCGACGACGGTATTGGGAACCACCTCGAGCTGCAGTATCTGGACGGCGGGCCCCGCCTTCGCCGTGACCGCCGCCCGACCCGGGGCCAGGGCGTGGAGTCGTCCATCGACCGTCACGCTCGCCACCCGGGGATTGCCTGAGGAGAAAGACACCACATCCGCCCGCGGGTCCCCGTGGCGGCTGAAGGCCGTGCCGATCAGCGTGAGCCGCGTACCGGCGACCAGCCGCGCCGGCGCGGGGACGATGTCGATCCGCGCAGGAGCCTCGGGGAGCACGCGCACCAAGACCAACTCGATCCTCTGTCCCCGGACGCCCGGGACGCTCGCCACGGCCGCGACGCGGGCGACGCCCGCGTAGCTGCCCGTGACGAGACCAGTCGAGTCCACGTCGCCCTCGTAGCCCGCCGCAAACCACTCGATCTGGGCGTGCGGCACCGGCTGGCCCGCGGCGTCCAACGCCCGCGCGGTGAGCCGCACCTGCTGGCCGACCTCCACCGCCGCGGCCGCGGGCGAGATCTCGAGCCTCGCCACGGGAAACCTGGGCGGCGTGACGGGCAGCTGCAGCAGCGCTGCGGCGATCGAGAGCAATGCCGTCATGGCGACCTCGCGAAGGCGCGTGTGGAATGGGTCGCCCGCAGCTTAACCGCCGCCCGCGCCGGGCTGGTAGGGGCTGGCGCTGTTCCCATAATGTCACCATGGTGTCGGTACCACTAACGCTGCGTCGGAGACGTGGCTTAGCTATTGACACGCAACACAGGGCCCCATACCTTTGCCGCCGGTTCAAGCAATACGTGGCACCGTCACCGGTTTGTCTGCGCTCCGCGAGGACCACTTGTCTCGCGGTTTTTGTTTGAGCCCGTCTCTGGTCGCGGTGACCAGCGATGATCATTCCCGGGGCAGTGCCCCTCAGTACCGAGGATGCAACAGTATGGCAAAGGGTAAAGTGAAGTGGTTCAATGACGCGAAGGGCTTTGGCTTCATCGCGCAGGAGTCGGGTCCGGACGTGTTTGTCCACTTCACGGCGATCCAGGCCGAAGGCTTCCGCAGCCTGGCCGAGGGCGACACGGTGGAGTTCGAGGTCGCGCAGGGTCCCAAGGGCTTGCAGGCGCAGAACGTCCGCAAGGTCTGACCGACCTCCGGATCGCAGATCGAGCGGGCTCGGGGATTCCCCGAGCCCGCTTTTTTCCAGGCGACTATATTGGCCCCATGCGCGCTCTTCACTTCGCCTGCTCGTCGCTCCTCTTGCCCGTCGTGCTCGCAGCCCAGGCGCCGCCCGTCTACCGGGGATTCTCGCCGGGGATGGCCTACCGCGACTTCGCTACGCGCGCCCAGGCGCTGGCACGCCGCGATACGCTGCGCTGCAACACGTCGAAGAAGACCGCACAGCTGATGGAGTGCGGCGTGCAGATCCGCGACCCCTCGGATTCGACCAACTTCTACCTCAGCGCCTACGTGATCGAGGGCAAGGTGGCGATGCTCTCCTTTGGAGACTCCGGCGGCGTGCGCCTCGTGAAGCGCACACAGCGCGACCTGCTGCGGCACCTGGGTCCGGCGCACGCCACGGGAGTCGGCACCTGGGAGTGGAAGAACGGGCGCCGCGTGGCGCGGCTCAACTGGCGCGGGCGCGGAGGGGCGCGTTGGATCTACATCAATCTCGCCGACAACGACCTGATGGACGGCATCAGCCGGTACGTGAAGACGACGACCAAGCGCAAGCCCTAGGCAAGCACCAGCCGCTCCGCGAGCTCGCCGATTCCTCGCGCGTTCTCCATCTGATCCAGCCAGCGCGGGGGCAGGCCCGCGACCCCTTCGCGCGCCCCCAGCAGGGCCCCGGCGACGGCTGCGTTGGTGTCGGTGTCGCCTCCTGCCTCCGCCAGGAAGATCAACGCTTCCTCGAGCGACGGCCGGTGCACCGCGCACCAGAACGCGATCTCCACGCAGTGCACCACGTACCCATACTCGCCGGCTCGGGCGATGGGCAGGTCGCGCTCCTCTTCCCAGGGGACGCGGCGCAGCGCCTCCATGAGCGGCCGTGGCGCCCCGTCCGCCAGCCGGTGTACCACTTCTTCCACGAAATGCGGGTTGCCGTGGAGTAGCTCGCGGGCCGCCAGGTTCACCGCCACGGCGCCCCACGTGCAACGCTCGTCGGCGTGCGTAATGGCGGCCTGCTGGGCGGAGACGCGGATCAGCTTGTCGAGGCTGTCGTGGTAGCGGAGGGCGACGGGGAGGCAGCGCATCACGGCCCCGTTGCTCGCCGCCGTCCGGGGATCGGCATCGCGGGCCAGCCGCCCGGCCTCGAACGGATCGGCCCCTCGTTCGATCTGCTTGAGCGCCCGCTGCGTGGTGAGGCCGATGCCCCGCCCGTCGACCCGCATCCACCTCGCCCACCGCTCCGCGACGTCGCGGGCGTCGAAGTCACCCCGCTCCACCAGCGACTCGGCGAGCAGCAGGGTCATAGCCGCGTCGTCGTCGAACGCAGATCCCCTGGGCGCGGGGGCGAGGTCGCGAACGCCGCCCGGAAACGCCGCGCGGATCGCCTGCGCGGTGCCGAGTCGCTCGGTGGGCACGCCGAGCTGGTTGCCCGCCACGAGACCGAGCAGCGCTCCGCGCGCGCGCGCGAGCAATTGGGGGTCGGGCCCCGCGCCACCCGCCATCAGTACGTCAGGACGACGACCCCGCTGCGCGGCGCGACCCGAGCCGCGAACCCCTGCCGATCGGTGTGAGGACCGGTGTAGGGATGCGCGGTGTTGTAGGCCGCGACGCCGGAGTTCGCATACAGCCGGTAGTAGCCGATGTGGGTGCGCACCGCGCCTTTCGGCACCACGCAGTTGCAGCGCCTCGCGGCCCCGGTGCCCGGATTCACTTCCAAGGTGATGTCGGACGGCGTGGTGTTGGTGATGAGCGGCGCGAAATAGCTCTGCCCGTCCAGCTCGGCCCCGATCGCCGCGACCCGGCGGCCCCGCACGCGGCGCGCGGGTGGCAGCGCCCCTTCCAGCGGCTCACCAATGGGCGGCGAGCCCGGGCGGAGGAGCCGCCAGCGGAACTCGCCCCGCGTGCCCCGCGCGAGCGTCAGCCGCAGCGACGCCTGGGGGGCCACGGTGTCGAGCGGTGATCCATCCCGCAGGATCTCCACAGGCTCCACCAGACCGTTGTGCACCCACACGACCCCCGATCCAATCACTCCCGTCCGCCCCAGATACCACACCGCCCAGACGCCGAGCGCCAGCGCGACGGCGCCGAGCAGCCACCAGCCGAGGCGGCTCGGGGCGGGCCGGAGCTCGCCGGAGCGCCGCACCTGGCGCTCCACACTGGCCGCGCCGACGAGCTGCGTCGGGCCGGAGGCCCGGCCCGCCCGCAGCGCCGCGAGCACTTCGTCGCCCGTTTGGTAACGGTCCTCGGGTTTCTTGGCGAGGCACTTCACGATCACGTCCGAGAGCCAGCGCGGGATCCTGGCGTTCACGTCGCTCGCCACGGGCACGGGATCCGCGAGATGCTTGCCGACGATCTCCGCGCTCGACTTGCCGTCGTAGGGGGGCGTGCCGGTCACCATCTGGAACAGCATGGCGCCGAAGGCGTACAGGTCGCTGCGGCCGTCGAGGTCGCGCTGGCCCAACGCCTGTTCGGGACTCATGTACTGCACGGTGCCGACCGTGAAGCCCGTCGCCGTCTTGGAGTCTCCGGTGCCGGGGTCGAGTAGCTTGGCAATCCCGAAGTCGACGAGCAGCGCGCGCCCGGTCTTCGCCTCGAGCATCACGTTGTCCGGCTTGATGTCGCGATGGACCAGGCCCTGGGCGTGGGCATGAGCGAGCGCCTGCAGCACCGGCTCTGCCACCCTCACGGCATCGTCGGGAGTGAGCGGACCCCGGCGCCGCAGCGCGTCGGCCAGCGACTCCCCCTCGACGAACGGCATCACGTAGTACACCAGACCCTCGCCGTCCCCGGTGAAGTGGATCGGCAGGATGGCGGGGTGTTGGAGCCGCGCGAGGGCCTTCGCCTCCTGGCGGAACCGCGCCAGCATTCCCGGCGTCCAGGCGACCTCGGGGTGCAGGACCTTGCAAGCGAGGCGCCGGTCGAGGTCCGTGTCCCACAGCTCGTAGACCTCCGCGAACCCGCCGCGGCCCACCAGCCCCTTGACCTGATATTTCGGGCCGAGCGCGCGCGCCAGGCGGTCGGGTACGTGCTCGCCCGCGCGCGGGGGCGGAGGGGGAGGCGAGGCCGCCGCGCGCTCATTCGAGATCACGGTGGGGGACGGAGTGCCGCAGGCGGGACAAAATGCCGCCGCCGTGGGGATCTCGCCGCGGCACGAGGGGCAGGTGAGCTGGGTCGTCACGGCACCAAAGATTTGTGTTCGGAGGCAGCCGTGCAATGGTTAAGTTGTTGCGATGCTTCTCGTCCGCATCTTGCTCGGCCTGCTCCTCGGCTACGCGGTGCTGGTGCTCCTCGCCTGGGCGTTCCAGGAGCGCATCGCGTTCCCTGCGCCCCGAGGGGCCGTCCCGGACCCGCGACAGGTCGGTGCCGCGAACGGCGAGCGGATCGAGCTCATGATGCGAGACGGGACGAAGCTTGCGGGGTGGTATCTCACGCCGCGGGGGCCCGCCGGGGACCGTCCCGGCCCGCCCTGGCCCGCCCTGCTCTGGTTCTACGGCAACGGGGAGAACATCGCGTCCATCGGGGCCATCGTGCGCGACTTCCAGCCGCCGGGCGCGGCGCTGCTGGTGGTCGACTATCCGGGCTACGGAGGCAGCGGCGGGCGGGCGACCGAGGCGACCATGAACGAGGCGGCCGACTTAGCCTACGCCGCCGTCGCACGCCGCCCGGACGTGGACCGCGCGCGCATCTATGCCTACGGGCGCTCCCTCGGATCCGCCGTCGCCTCCCACGTCGCGGCGGGGAACGTGGTGGCCGGGCTCGTCCTCGAGTCCCCCTTCACGAACGCCCTGGACATCGCGCGCGAGCACTACGCACTGTTCCCGCGCTTCATCGTGCGGCTGCGGCTCGACAACCTCGCCAACCTGCGTCTGGTCCGCTGCCCCGTGCTGGTGTTCCACGGCACGGCCGACCGGCTCGCGCCCCTCGCCATGGGGCGCCGCGTCGCCGCGGCCGCAGCCGGGGGCCCGGCCGAGCTGGTCTTGATCCAGGGCGCCGGGCACAACGACACCTACGACCTCGGTGGGGAAGCTTACCGTCGCAAGCTGTGGCAGTTCGTGCTGGGAGGCGCGCCGGTCAGATGACGTTGACGGGAACGATCCGGTCGCGCCCCTGCTCGAAGCGCCGTTCGGCGTCGTCCAGCGTCCGCTGAACGGCGGCCTCGTCGGCGTCGCCGAACTTGGAGCTCGGCGCGAGGCGCCCGGTCAGCTTGCGCACCGCCACGAGGGCGCGGGTCACCTCACAGCGCTCGAGATCGGGGTCGGTGTGCCCCGTGACGAGCAGCTGCTCGAACAGCGGCAGGCTGCGCCGGTCGCACAGCACATAGAGGGACTCGAGGATCTTCGGCCCGAGGAAGCGCCGCAGCATCTCGTCCGCGCGAATCCGCTGGAACAGCTCGACCAGCAGGCCCGCCTGGCCCGGGTAGTAGCGCGCCGCCTCCACCGCCGCCGCGACGAACGCATGATGCGCGCCCGGCGTCGTGAGGTAGCGCTCGAACAGCGGCCACGCCCCTTGCGGATGACGCTCGGCGAGAGCGAGGAAGGCGAAGTAACGACGTGCCAGGGGTGCCCGCGTGTCGGCCACGATGGTCCGGAGCCCGGCAACGCCCCAGCGCGCCCCCACCAGCGCCGCCGCCGCCGCGTGCTGCCAGCGCTCGATCTCGGGGACGCGGAACGTGACGAGGTGCGGGTCGAGAAAGGCGCGACACCGCTCCAGCACGGCGAGCAGGCGACGGTCCACCTGCGCCAGGGCGCGCTCGAGCGCCGCCCCCGCTCCCCCCGCCCCCGTCGCCCGCCGCCCCAGCGCCACTGCCTCCCAGCCGACCTGGTCGAGGTCGCTCTCGCGCCAGACGCGCTCGAAGGCGACCGCGTCGGCGCTCGCGAGCAGCCGCTCGAGAGCGTCGGTGAAGCGGCAGAGACTGTGAATCGCTTCCATCGGACCTAAAAAGATCATCCACGTCGGTCTGGAAAACCAGGTGGAAACCGGGTGGAGAACCTGTGGAGCGCTGGGGATAACGTTGCGCTTCCTCCGTGTCCAGCTTAACCTTGCCGCGCGCCTGGCCGACACCAGTCATTCCGTTTCTCCTGCGGTACCTGGAGGGCTCCTGGGAAGAAGGCCAGTCCTGCTCGGCGCCGCGCTGTGGCTGGCGGCCTGCTCCCACGAAGCCGGTCCGATCGTCATCGGCGTCGCCGGCCCGTTCTCCCAGCCTCGAGGTGTGGCGATGCGGCAAGCCGCCGAGCTGGCGGCAGCCGAGATCAACGCCAAGGGGGGCGTGAAGGGTCGGCCCCTCAGGCTGCGGGTCGTCGACGATTCCGGCAGCGAGGACGCCGCCGTGCGCGTGGCCGAGGAGCTGTACCGGGACCCGGACGTGCTGGCGGTCGTGGGGCACCTGACGTCAGGCACGACCCTCGCGGCGGCGCGCGTGTACGGCGGCGGCGCGAACCCCGTTCCCGTGATCTCTCCGTCCGCGTCCAGTCCCGATCTCAGCGGGATCAATCCGTATTTCTTCCGGGTGTGTCCGAGCGACCTGTCCCACGGCCCGGAGCTCGCCCGCTTCGCCCGGCAATCGTTGGGAGCGAAGCGGGCGGGCGTCGTGTACATCAACAACGATTACGGCCGCGGGATCCGGAAGACGTTCGCGGGCGAGTTCACGCGACTCGGCGGCGTCGTCGTGGAAGCCGATCCCTACGTGCCAGCCACTGCCTCGCTCGAGCCCTACCTGTCGCGCATGCGGCGGGGCGGCACGGACGTGCTGGTGCTGGCGACGGAGCGGCCCGGGGCGGAGCTCGCCCTCCGTGAGATGCAGACACTCGGGCTGCGGTGGCCGGTGATCGGCGGCGACGCGCTCACCGGCATCGAAGCCGACGGGCCGCTCGCCGCAGGCGTGCACGTCTCCTCGGCGTACCTGCCCGACCGGCCGGACGAGCGCAACCGTGACTTCGTGGCCACCTACGCGCGCGCCTACCAGGGCCAGCGGCCCGACCACCGGGGCGCCGGGGCGTACGACATCGTGCGCCTGCTGGCGCTGGCGATCCGGGCGGGGGGGCCCGACCGAGACGCGATCCGCCACTACCTGGTAAAGGTGGGCCGCGGCAGGCCCGCGTTCGATGGCGTGACGGGGGCGATCGCGTTCGACGAGCGCGGGGACGTCGCCGGCAGGCCCGTGACGATCGGCGTCGTGCGGGACGGGCGGCTCGTCACGGAGCACGGGCGGTGAGGGCGGCGCCGCTCGACACGATCCGCTTCCGGATCCTGCTGGGGCTGTTCGGCCTGACGGCGGGCCTCGTCCTCACGGCCGCCTACGGTGCCGCGACGCTGCGAATGCTCCGCCGGTCCGTCGCCGCGGAGCTGGCGGCCTTGCGCGCCGCGAGCGAGGTGGGGAGCGGCCTCGTGAGCGCGGTGTTCGACGAGATCCGCGCGGCCGAGCTGTATCTCGCCACGCCCGGCACGACCGCGCGGGATCACTTCCAGGCCGCCGCGGACGACGCGTTCGACTACGAACGCCGGCTCGAGAACCTGGGCGGCCTGTCCAACGAGGACCGTCTCACGGTGATCCGCATCAAGCAATTGCAGGCGTCGATCCAGGTCGACTACGCCCTCGCGCACGCGCTCAAGGACCTGGGGCGTGATCGCGAGGCCCAGGCGGAGGCGGTCGCGGTGCGCGAGCCCACGGCCGAGCTCACCCGATTGGTGCGCGACCTCTCAGGCCGCCAGGCGGTGCGGGCCGCCCAGGCGGGCGACCGCCTGGCGGCCGCTTCGCGGCGGGGCGAGCGGATCCTCTGGCTTGTGCTGACGCTCTTGGTCGTGGCGGGCGGCGTGCTGTCGTTCTACACGCTGCGCTGGGTCGAGGGGCCGCTGGGCCGACTCGTGACGGCGGCCGAGCGGTTCGGGGCCGGGGACCTGCGGCCGGTCACGACCGGCCGGATGCCGCGGGAGTTTCGCGTGCTGGCGGACGCCTTGCAGCAGATGGGCGACCGGCTGCGCCGGATCGTGGGCGACGTGATCACGGAGTCCGACCGCATTGCCGGTTCGGCAGGCGACCTGTCGGCCGTGAGCGAGCAGCTGGCGGCGTCGGCGAGCGAGGTGTCCACGGCGATGGTCGACATCTCGGGGGGCGCCGAGGCGCAGCGGGCCGAGCTCGGGTCGATGGGCTCGAGCCTGGAGCAGCTGCGCACGGCCACGGGTCAGATGGCCGAGCTGGCCGAGCGCGCGGCCCAGCTGGGCGAGGAGATCCGCACCGTCGCCGACCGCCACCGCGGAGACGTGGCGGCGGCGGGGACGGCGCTGCTCGACGTGCGGGAAGTGGTGCAGACGACGTCCAAGCAGATCACCGAGCTGGCGGCGCAGAGCGCCGCGATCGACGACTTCGTCGATCTCATCAAGCGCATCTCCTCCCAGACGAACCTGCTCGCGCTCAACGCCGCCATCGAAGCGGCGCGCGCGGGCGAGCACGGCCGGGGGTTCGCCGTGGTCGCCGAGGAGGTACGGCAGCTCGCCGACGAGTCGGCCCGGGCGGCCGAGGCGGTCACCCGCACCACCACGGTCATCCGCGACCAGATGGAGGACGTGACGGCGACCATGGCGGCTGGCCAGGCCAAAGTCCGGGGCATCGAGTCGGTGGCGGAAGGCGCGGCGCGGGGGCTCGCCGAGATCGTGGCGGCGGTGGAGCAGGTGGAGCAGGCGGCGGAGAAGGTGCGGCGCGCGGCGCAGACGAACCGTGAGACCACCGAGCGGCTGCGGCAGCAGGCGGAGCAGGTGGCGGCGCGCTCCAGCGCGCACGCAGCCGGCGCGGAGCAGGTCACGGCCGCCACGGAGGAGCAGGGCGCCTCGACCGAAGAGATGGCGGCCGCCGCGGGCAACCTGCTGCAGGCGGCGGAAAGGCTGCGCGGGCTGGTGCGGGGGTTTCGGGTCTAGGGCCGCCAGTTCGGCTGGATGTCGATCACTGAGACGCCCGGGGCTGCGCCGCGCCCGACGAGGCGCCGGTCCTGGAAATAGGTGGCCGCCGTCGTCGTACCCGCAACCTTGTAGACGAGCAGCTGGACGAACGGGCCGTCCGGGCCGCCGCCCACGAGCACGATGTCTTTCCCATCCGGCGACCAATCGTAGCCGAGCGCGGCAGTGCTCAAGTCACACAGCCGTTCGTCGCTCACCTGCTGTTCCCCGGTCCCATCCGCGTTGACCCGCCAGTAGTCGATCGAACACCCGCCGGTGTTCCGCAGGAACACAATCTGCCGACCATCCGGCGAAAATACCGGCCGGCTGTCGGAATCCGTGGTCGGCCCCTTGGTCAGCTGCAGCAACCCGGTGCCGTCGCGATTGATCACGTACAGCCTCTGCACGAACCGCGGGTCCGTTGCCGAGAAGACCATCACGTCGCCCGCCGGGGACCAGTCGAGCTCGCTGATCTGCAGCACCCCGGCGCCAGCGTCGAGCGGATTCGGCGTGAGCTGCTGCAACCCTGTGCCATCGACGTTTGCCGTGTAGATCGCACTGGTTGTCTGCAGCAGCAGCGGGGGGATGAGACTATCGCGCGCAAACGCCAAGCGGTCCGGATTGCGCGGGTCCCACGCGAACGACCCGGAGCCCGTGAGCCGTGTCGGCACCACGTCGCTGAGCACGATCCGTGGGACCTGGGACAGTAAGGCGATCGCGCCGGTAGCGTCGAGGATCACGCACACGTGCTGGTTGGAGGAACCATCCCCGCACTCATACCCGAGGTGCAGACCGTTCGGGCTCCAGCGCGGGCGGTAAGCGCCGTTCACGGCGTCGCCCGCCACGAATGCGTCGGTATCTCCTGCCCACCGGGCAACCCAAAGCTGTTGCGGCTGCGGGAGCGGACCTGACGGCTGGAACGTGTACGCCACTCGCTGCCGGTCCGGAGACCACCGGGGGTTCACAGCACCGAACGCCCCGTTGCCGCTGATGGGGAACCGCCCCGTGCCATCGGTGTTTGCGCAGAACAGGCCGCTCGACTGCCCGCTCGCGGAATCGCCAGCGAACAGCACCGCTGCCTGCGTTACGGGTGCGTTGATTGCCAGACGCAGCGTGTCCGTCGAGCCGGGGATGGACGCCGCGACGCGTGCGGGACCACACGAGGTGCCCGAGAGCGCGGTCAAGCCGGGTCCGCTCGTGAGCGCCACCAGGGCGGGCGTGACGTTCGTGAGCCGGACGGGGACGTTCGGCACAGGAACGCCGAGCAAGTCCACCGACACCGTCGGCGTCACGGACTCGCTCAGCTTCAGAGTGAGGTTTTGCGGGCCGAGGGTCACGCGGCACCCCGCGCCCAGTTGACAGGGGCCAACGTAGATCACCGACACAGCCACGGGCGGGATCGGGATCCCTCCCGTGACCGCGACCGTGTCGATCCCCGAATACAGCACCGTCCCGTCCGACGTGCGGATCCCCTCGAGCGACACTTCGAACAGCGTCGGAGAGCTCCCGACGACGTGGACGGGCACGGTCACCTGGGCGTTCCCCGCGGCGTCCACGCCGACGCTCGTGTCTGCGACCAACCTTCGGGCCGGGAGCTCCGTCACGATCACCCGCAGCCGGTCGAGATCGCCCAGGAGCACATCTCCGGCCGGAACCGTCGCCTGCGACCCGGGGAACACCGGGACGATCGCGAGACTGGGCCGCCCCAGGCGCGGCCCGGCCCAGTCCGCGCAGGCGACCGCGCTACCCAGGGCGAGCAACACGGCCAGCCGCCGCATCACCGGCTCCACTCGAGGAGCACCACCGCGCGCGGGCCGACCAGCGACACCGAGCCGCCATTCTGGGCCAGGCGGCCGAGCGCCACCTGGCCCTGGAACAGGAGGGCGACCGCGCCGCTCGCACGGTAGCGCACGTCCACCCCCGGCCGCGCGAGCCACCCCAGGAGCTCGAGGCTCCCCGTGCTCGGCCCTGCGAGCTCATGACGGAACTCCAGGTTCGGCGCGAAATCCAGCGTGGGTGACAGCGGGCGCTCCAGCCGAACCCCGAGCGCGAGCACGTTGCCGCGCGGCACTTGGATCGCGTTCTGGTTCGTCGAGTTGTAGGCGCGCGCCCGAAAGCGGCGCATGTTGTAGGCGTAGACCGAAAGGCTACTTCGGCCCGCCGGCAGGTTGAGACTCGTGTATACGAGGACCCGGTCGCCGCTGACGCTGCGCGACCCGCCGCCCAGCGTGTCGGCCCCGCTCGCACTGTAGACCACGGCGCCGCGGAAGTATCCGCCGCCCCCCACCGGGCCTTCGAGCCCGAGCCGCACGCGCCCTTCGCCGCCAGGCTCGAGCTCCCCGCTCCCCGCTACCGGCGCATACGTGGCATGGTAGCGGTAGCTCGCACCGGCGCCGCCAGCCCACCGCTCCCCCAGCTTGAACGCGGTCGCGAATCCCCCCGTCACTCCGCCGCCTGCACCGAATGTCGGCGTGGTGAAGGCGAGCAGATCGGTCGCGAGGGCGCTGAGGAGTGGCACCGTTGAGTCCGAGACCGTCCCCTTGCCCGTGGGTAGCGTGCCCACCATCGTGAGCACGAGGTGCCCAGAGACGGCGGCCCAAGACAGGCGCACGTCGGTGTCGGTGAAGCCGGACGCCTCAAGCGTGCCGCTCGTCGTCGCTCCGGAGGCCTGGGCGTAGGCCGACGCCAGATCCACCGTGATCCGCGATCCCAGCCGCTGGGAGAGCGTGACCGGCACGGTCCACTCGGTCACGTGATGGAAGGCGAACCCGGACCCGAAATAGTAGCCGTCGAACACGGCGCCGCTGCGCGCGACAGAGCCGAAGCCACCGGCGGGCCCCTGCGCCGCGAGCCGCGTCCCCGCGACCAGCAGGAGGGCGATCCTCAAGGCGGCCGCCGGAAGATGATCGTGATGCCGTTCACCACCGAAATGATCGACGGGAGCCCCTGACTCTCCGGCGCAAGATGGCGGTCGATGGTCGTCGTGCCGGACGTGGCACTGCCCACCTGGGCGATGACGTCGCCCGTCGTGGGGGCGATTTCCAGCGTCGCTGCGGAAAGCGCGTCCCTGGTCGCCGGCTCGGAGGGTGCAGTCACCTGCTCGACCGCTTGCACGACAGTCACGATCTCGCCGCCGCCCGCCTGCTGCACGACCGGCGTCGCCACCGCCGCCTCCTGGCCCTGCTGCGCGGCCTGGAAGCCCGGGTCGGCCCGCACCGCCTCTCCGAAATTCCGCGCGGCGGCGGCGTAGTCGCCGCGATCCATCGCGTCGAGGCCCCGGCTGTAGGCGAGGAACGCCGCGAGGCTCTTCGTGCCCTGGGCGAGGATCCGCTGGCGCTCCGCCTCGGTCAGCCGGATACCGAGCTGGTCGCTCAGGTTGAACACGAGCTGCTTCTCCAGGTCGAGCAGTCCCTTGAAGGGGCCCGTGACCTGGCCCACGGGGCGCACGACTCCCGCACCGCTCACCACCGTGGCTGCAAGCCGCACGGGCTGGTTCGTCGCTATCGTCCCTACCCCCTGCACCAGGCGCTCCGCCCGCAGCAGCCGGCCCACGCGCGCCGCGGTGACGGGGTCCACGCGCTGGCTCTCGGCGAGCTTCAGCTCGTCGAGCACCGCGCCGATTTGCAACCGCTCGAGCAGTCGCAGGGTCCGGATCAGGGCCAGGTCCGTCGTGAGCAGCTCGGCGAGGCCGCGCGACAGCGGCTGGAAGCTCGAATCGCCGGCGATCACGAGCGGCAGGACGGCGAGGGTCGCGGGCTCGGGCGGCTGCTGCGCCAGCTCCGTCTCGCGGGCCAGCGCCTGGCGCGCCGTCTGCTCGGCGCCGGCGCGCAAGGCGAGCTCCGCCCGCGCCCGCAGCGCCGCCACACCCCGGGCCCCGCGGTGTGCGTTCGCGAAGTCGCGATAGGTCGCGACGGCGAGATCGTAGCGGCCGGCCTGCTCCTGGCAGCCGCCGATGATCAGCGGTCCGAGCGCGTTGTCGGGCGCGAGCAGCTCGCCCGCCCGCGCGACGACGATAGCGGTGTCATACCGCTCGGCCGCGGCGAGCGCGGCCGCCAAGCGGAACCGGACGTCTGCGTTAGTGGGCTCTTGCTGCGTGCGGGCGATCAGCGCGGGGATGTCGGCGGGGCTGACGGCGGTCGGGCGGGGGGCGCGGGCACAGCCCCCGGCCACAGCCAAGAGCAGCAGCACCCACCGCCTGATGCGATTGGAACGACGACCGTCCAACTTTGGGGTCCCGCACGAAAGAAGTAAGGGGCTCAGCGCCGGGCTTTTCTCTTCGTCGACTTCTTGGTCGCCTTCGGCTTGGCCGGCTTGCGCTTGCCTTTAAGCGCCACGCTCACCTCGGCGAGGACGCGATCGCCCTCCTCCTGGCCGACGAGGCCGCGGCGCACGGCATAGCGCACCAGCTCCTCGGCATCCTCCACGGCGAACTCGCCGATTCCGGCCGCGGCACGGATCGCCTTGACCAGCGCGTCCGCGACCGGACTCCGCAGCACGCTGGCGATGCCGGGAAGAGCCTCGAGCAGCGAAGAGAGCTGCGACCCGCCGAGCTCGGCTGGCATCGAACACGCTGCTCCAGCGCTGAAGGTCGCGGCAAGCTACAACCCCCCCTCCGGAGCGTCAAGGATTTTGGCGCCCGGCGCGGGCCCGCAGGGCTTCTCTGAGGGCGGCGGGTGGCGACCGGCGGGAGATGACGAGCTCGGAATGGGAAAGCAGCTCGCCCAGGACGGCACGGGTGCGCGGATCGAGCGGCATCTCGAAATGGAGATCGAGCTGGTACTCGGCGCCGCCCGTGCCCAGGCCCGTCAGCATGAACCCCTGGCGCTCGGGCCGCACCGCGTCGACTTCGACCACGGCGAGCGGCTGGAACTCGGAACGCTCCATGGGCAACCTCCTGTTTTCGTGAGAGATACGCCGCTGCCGGGGGGTGTCAAGCCTTCCAGGGGTGACTACATTTCCGAGCGGAGGTACCGAAAAGCAGTGGGGCGACGCGGTATTAAAGAATACCGGGCGCCGGAAGCCCTGGCGCTCATCGCAGCCGACCGGGAGCACGCCAACCTGGTGTGCCCCTCGTGCGGCACCCGCTCGATTCAGCGCGTGCCCCGGCGCCGCTCGCACGGGGGGGCACCGCTCGTCTCGGAGCGGGTGACCCTGTCGTGCCAGACGTGCGGTCGCCACGCCTCGTACATCGAGCGCGGCGGCGCCGAGCCGCCCCGCGATTCGACGATGGACCCGCATCCGCTCGCCAGCCGCAAGTGATCGCAACAGGCTCTCTGCAAGGAGGGTTGATCGCCAGTGGCTGGTGACGCCATTCAGATGATGGGGACCGTGACGGAGGTCCTCCCCAACACGACGTTCCGGGTGAAGCTCGAGAACGGGCACCAGGTGCTGGCCTACGTGAGCGGCAAGATGCGCAAGAACTACATCCGCATCCTGCAGGGAGATCGGGTGGCGGTGGACCTCTCCCCTTACGACCTGACCAGAGGTAGGATCACGTACCGATACAAGTGAGCCAAAGACGTTACTAAAGAGGCGTCGCAACGAGACGTCGCGTGAAAACGTAAGAGGCCGAGATCGCTCTCGGCCTCTTGACGCATCTGCGCGACGTTTTCGCGTGACGTCTCTACGAGACGCTCTCGCTTGGCGTCTTTATGCCCTTAGAAGAACAGCATGAACCCGCCGGAGACGTCGACCTGCTTAGGCTTGGCACCCTTAGTGCTCGCCTCTTGCGTCCCCTCGAACACCAGTTTCAGCGACTTCGTCCACTGGTGGTAGATGCCGCCGGTGTACGAATACACGTTCGACAGCGAGCGGTTTGTGCCGTCGCCAGCGGGCGCAGCGGTATTGTTGAACTTCAATCGGCTGAAGCCCCAGCTCGCGCCCACGCTGGTCTTGCCCTTGTTGGCGTGGTACATCACCTGGGCGTAGCCACCGTCGGAGGTGCGCAGCTCGGTGCCTGTCCCGGCTCCCGCGACCTCGTTACCGGAGAACATCAGCCCGGTGCCGAGACCCTTGCCGATATAGCCGGACACGACCACCGTCAGGTCGGAGATGTCGACCTTCACGCCCGCAGTACCGCCGAAGGAACTGATCGAGGTGCCGCCAGTCGGAGCGCTCTTGGTGCTCTGCCACAGACCACCGGCCCACACCATGTACTTCGTGCTGCCGGACTTCTGGTTGTAGGTGACCTCGGCCTCGACGCGCGGGATCGACGTGAAGGTGTAGGTGCCGCTCCCGAGCGTGCTAGGCTGGAAGATACCGATGGAAATCTGCGCCGGCGTCCCACCCTTGGTGCTGTAGGTAACCTGGGCGTTGAAGTTCGGATAAATGTAGCCATACCCAATCCGGCCCGCTGTGGTGCCGCCGCCCTGGCCGCCGCCGATGCCAACGGCGCCGACGCCGAACAGGGTCATATCTTGCACGATGTTCTGGCGGCCGAACAGCCCGAGCTCGCGGCCCGCGAGAATCTGCGACCCGTCCTTGAACCCGATCGTCAGGTAGACCTGGCGCATGTCGATCTGGGCGCCCGCCTGCGTACCGTTACCGAAGTTGTCGTGAACGCCGGCGTTTTGGATCTGGGGCGCGAAGCCGAAGTGGACGCCGAGGTTCATGCCGGCTTCCTTGCCGCGCGCCTCGAACGTGGCGAAGGTGGGGAGCAGCCCGGTCCGGATGCTGCTGTTCGACGCATCTCCCGCAGCCGTGTTCTGCTTCGTGAACACCCAGAAGACGTTCACGTTGCCGGCGAACGTGAACGACCACCCGTTGGACATCTGCATCGTGAGCTGAGCGTTGGCCGCCGCGGGCCAGAGCAGCGCCACGGCCACCAACAACAGCGTGAGACGCTTCATACGAGATTCCCTCCTTGGGAGTTTACCTGCTCACATCCTACCGCTCGTGCGTTGCGAGGCGCCGGTTGAGCTCCCACAGCGCCAGGTACAGCCGAGTGGGCCTGTGGTTCTCCCACCAGTAATACTCGTCGAGCTGCGTCACGTACACTGTGTGACCGAAAGGAAAGCGGAGCCCACCTCCTCTTGAGAGCGAGTCGATCACCCTGCCCAACGCCGCCGGGCCCTCCGCACCAGCCCGTCCGGCATCCGCCAGCGCACCTGCCGCGAGGAACCCCATTACGTAGGCGCGCTTCTCCGCGGGGGTGAACCCCCGCCAATCACGGCCATCGTAGGCCGCCCAGCCCCGCTCCTGCTCCTGCTCCTGGCCGGCCGTGTAGCGGCCGGCCGCCAACCCCAGCACCGCGAGCCCTACCGCAGCCGCAAGTCGCCCACCCATGTTAGGATTTACCGGCCGGAGCGGCCGTTAGGAAGGGCGCGGGGGCAGTCCCCGAAACCTTGAGGCGGACCCACATACCGGCCGCCCCATGGCCCGGAACCCCGCAGAATATTAGGAAGGACCCCACCCTATCCGCAACAAACCGCATACCGTCCTCCCCCAGCGGGGAGAGCCCCTGCGCCAGCGGGACCGTGAAAGCCCCGTCAAATGCAGGCGGAACGGGCTGTGTTGGGACGGGTTTGGTCTCCGGGATCACCTCGGCGGAATGGGGCAACATGCCGTCGTGATTCGTGACCCGGATCGCCACCGTCCAGTCTTTGGGAACCGTCAGGGTCAGCCCGCCGTCCCGGAATCCGTTGAAATTGAGCGCCCCATTGAGACCCGTCAGGCCCGCGATGAGGTGGAAGTTCACGGTCTTGGTGGCGGCATCGTAGGACAGCCAAGCCGGATCGATCTCGCCGGACTCGATCACCCGGGGCTCCTCCACCGGCGCTTTCGCCGCGGCGGCCGCTCCCGTGCCCTTGGAACACCCCCCGACCCCGACCAGCAGGACCAGCGCCACCGCTAGCTCCTTCATGACAAACGGTCGCATTGCACTCACTCCCGAAACGCTTCCCCCGGGCGATGTCGCCCGGGGGAAGTCTGCAGGGCGACCTGCTGCGGCCGTCAGGATCCGGCCTTCGGCATGCCGAACACGAACACCGCGTCACCCAGCGGGAACTTGAGCTGGAAGTTGCCCCCCGCTGCCACGGCGACGAACTGCTCACCGTCCACGGAGAACACGGACGGGGCGGCGTTGACGCCGGCGCCGCACTGGAACTGCCACAGCACCTTGCCGGTCTTGGCATCGTACGCCTTGAACCAGCCGTTGCCCTCGCCTGTGAAGACGAGACCGCCCGCGGTCGCGGTCGCGCCGCCCATCATCGGCTGCTCGGTCTTCACCTGCCACACCTTCTTCCCGGTGGCGAGATCGATCGCCGTCACGTTGCCCCACTGCCCTTCGCCCGCGATCGCTACGAAGGCGCTCCCCAGCCATAGCCGGGCCTTCTCATAGGGGGCGTAGTGGGTGATGTAGTTCATCGGCTGGTGCAGGCCCACCGTGTAGGCGTAGGCCAGGTCCGGATGAACCGCGATGGGCGACCACTCTTCGCCGCCGTTCGCGCCCGGCAACATGCGCACGCCCTTGGCCGTCGGCTGGGCGAACATGTTCTCCTGCGGCACGAACGCCTCGCTCTTGCGGATCAGCTTCCCGGTCCCCGCGTCGAGGACGTACACCCAGCCTGTCTTGCCCGCTTCGACGACCGCCTTCGTGCCGCCCACCATCGCGATCACCGGTGGGCTCACGGCGTCGAGGTCCCACACGTCGTGCGGCACCTCCTGGTAGCCCCACTTGAACTTCCCGTTGGTGGCGTCGATGGCCGCGACGCTCTCGGTCCAGAGATTGTCCCCGGGACGGATCGAGCCGTCGAGGTCAGGCGACGGGTTGCCGATCGCGACGAAGAGGGTCTTCGTATCGGCATCGTAGGCCGGCGTCATCCACATCGAGCCGCCGCCCGTCTTCCAGGCGTCTTTGTGCTTCGCGGAGTCGGCCTTCTCCGTCGCGATGTCGCGGTGCAGGTCCTCGCCCTCCCACGTCGTCTTGGACCACTTGCCCCACCACCCGCCCTCCTCGGGCGCGGGTAGCGTGTACCAGGTCCATGCGAGCTGGCCGTTCGCGGCGTTGTAGGCCTTCACAAAGCCGCGGATGCCGTACTCCGCTCCGGAGGTCCCGATGATCACCTTGTCGCCGATCACGAGGGGGGCCATCGTCTCGGTGTAGCCGAACGCGGGATCACCGACCTGCGTCGCCCACTTCTCCTTGCCGGTCTGCTGGTCGAGCGCGATGAGCTGCCCATCGAGGGTCCCCAGGAAGAGGGCCCCGTTCGCCACCGCGACGCCGCGATTGTTCGGGCCGCAGCAGGCGACGCCGAAGGAGTTCTGGCCGGTCTTGTGCGTGTAGCGCCACAACATCTTGCCGCCCTGCCGCAGGTCGTAGGCCATCACGTCGTTGGTCGGCGTCACGGGCGTCGTCACGTACATGATCCCGTTGACCACCACGGGCGTCGTCTCGAAGCTGCCGAGCTTCTCCGTGCCCGTCTGCAGCACCATGCGGGGCACCAGGTTCTTCACGTTCGACGCGTTGATCGCGCTGAGGGGAGAGAAGCGGTTATTCCAGTAGTTGTGGCCGTACATGAGCCAGTCGCCACTCGAAGCGGCCTTCTGCAGCATGTCTCCCGTCACCATGGTGTTCGGCGACGGTCCCATCTTCATCCCACCGCCGGCCATCCCGCCCCCGCCTCCCCCGCCCCCGCCCCCAGGCGAGCACGCCGTCGCCGCGACCAGCGTCACCACCGCTGCGGCCGCGTACCATCGAGCCCAGTGCCTCATACCCACCTCCGTTGAAGGTCGAACTGCGGTGCGTCCAGCGTGTCGCAGATGAGATAACCCGAAGAACGGGTCGCCGCTAGCGATGGGTTTTAATTGCCCGGCGGAAGCTCGTCAAGCGGTGGGTGGGGCCCTACGAGGGCCGTCGAAACAGCCGGTTCCAGCGAATGCGTAGCGGGTCCGTGGCGACGCTCATGTAGATGAAGAGCGGCCGTCCCACGATGTGGTTGCGCGGCAGAAAGCCCCAGAAGCGGCTGTCGTAGGATTCGTCGCGGTTGTCGCCCATCACGAAGTAGTGCGCCGCAGGGACGACGATCGGCCCCCAATCGTGCGTGGTGGGACGGTAGGACGCCGCATCGCGGCCGACGTAGCTCGGCAGCTGCCACGCCCGGATCTGCCGCAGCCGGAACTCGTCCTCGCGCACCATCAGTCCTACGAGATGCAGCGCGTACGGCTCGTCGAGGCGCCGTCCGTTCCGGTATACCGTGTCGCGCGCCATGCGCAGCGTGTCGCCCGGCGCGCCGATGACCCGCTTCACGATGTTGAGGTTGGGCGTCGAGTCCTCGACCGATCGGAACACCACGATGCCGTCGCGGCGCGGCTCGTCGTAGCCGGGCAGAGGCAGCAGCCGCACGCCCGTGAGCGGGATCTCGAGCTCGCCGCCATACACCGCCTTGTTCACGAACAGGAAGTCCCCCACGAGCAGCGTGTTCTCCATGCTCGCCGAGGGAATGCGGAACGCCTCGATCAGATAGGAGCGGAGCACGATCCAGATCACCACCGCCGCCGCGAGCGACTTGGCCCACCCAATCAGCTCTTCCCGCAGGCGCTGCCGCGGCGCCGACCCCGGGGCGGGAGTGGCGCTCGGCGCCGGGCTGGGGACGCGCTCCTCGCGGCGCGGCTCGACCTTGCTCATAGGACCCGCAATCTAATCCGTTGCGCCCACTCCGCACTGCGAAGTCCGCGCTCCGCATTAGATTTTCTCCATGACCGAGCAGCCGCGACGCTCCCGGCCGCCTCTGATGGACGCCCTCGGCAAGCTGTGCACCGAGGGAAAGGAGGCCGCCGACTACCTGTGGCAGGTCCCCAAGGACGAGGCCATGCGGCAGAAGATCCTCGACCTGCTCGAGCAGATCGCCGTGGAGAGCGCCAAACAGGGCCGCAAGGAGATGCCGCGGATCTGCGAGGAGCTGAAGACGGCCGCGCAGGCGAGCGCGAGCCCGCAGCAGGTGGACATCCTCGTCAACGGCTTCGACCGCCTGGTGCACCTGTGGCAGGCGGCCAAGTCGGGGCTGCTGTGACCGGGCGCATGCGCGAGGCCCCCGCCCCCCCGGCCCGCCACACCGATCTCGAGCAGCTCTGCATCAACACCGTCCGCGCCCTCGCCATGGACGCGGTGCAGCAGGCGGACTCCGGCCATGCCGGGACGGCCATGGCGCTCGCGCCGCTCGCCTGGGTGTTGTGGCAAAAGCACCTGCGCCACAACCCCGCGAACCCCGACTGGCCGGACCGCGACCGGTTCGTCCTGTCCTGTGGTCACGCGTGCGTGCTGCTGTACAGCGCGCTCTACCTCACGGGCTACGACCTGACCCTCGACGACCTCAAGCAATTCCGGCAGTGGGGCAGCCGGACGCCCGGGCATTCCGAGTACGGCTTGACGCCGGGGGTCGAGGCCACGACGGGACCCCTGGGGCAGGGCGTCGGCAACGCGGTAGGGATGGCGATCGCCGAGGCGCAGCTCGCCGCGCTGTTCAACCGCCCGGGCCATGCGGTCGTGGACCACTACACCTTCTTCCTCGCGTCCGACGGCGACCTGATGGAGGGCATCTCCCACGAGGCGTGCTCGCTCGCCGGGCACCTGAAGCTCGGCAAGCTGATCGGGATCTACGACGACAACCACATCACGATCGACGGCGACACGAGCCTCGCCTTCTCGGACGACACGGCGAAGCGCTTCGAGGCCTACGGCTGGCACGTGCAGCGAGTCGCGGACGGGAACGACCTGTCGGCGCTCGACGCCGCGCTTGCCGCCGCGCGCCGCACGACCGAGCGGCCGTCGCTCGTGATCGTGCGCACGCACATCGCCTTCGGCAGCCCGGGCAAGCAGGACACGGCTGAGGCCCACGGTGCGCCGCTCGGCGCTGACGAGGTCAAGCGCACGAAACAGCACCTGGGGTGGCCCTCACTGGAGCCCTTCCATGTGCCGGCGGAGTCGCTCGCGCAGTGGCGTCGAGCCCAAGAGCGTGGCGCGGGATTCGAGGCCGAGTGGCGCAAGCGGTGGGACGCCTACCGCACGGCCCACCGCGATCTCGCGGCGGAGCTGGAACGGCGGCTCTCAGGTCGCCTCCCGGACCGCTGGGACGCCGACCTTCCGGCCTTCAGGCCGCAGGACGGCGCGTCCGCGACGCGCGCCGCCTCGGGCAAGGTGCTGAACGCCATCGCACCGCGGCTGCCGGAGCTGATCGGCGGCTCGGCGGACCTCACGGGCTCGAACAACACCCAGCTCAAGGACTCCGGCGACTTCGCGGCGGGCCGCTACGACCAGCGCAACCTCCACTTCGGCGTGCGCGAGCACGCGATGGCGGCGGCGCTGAACGGCATCGCACTGCACAGGGGGTTCATCCCCTACGGCGGCACATTCCTGATCTTCTCCGATTACATGCGGCCGGCGATCCGGCTCGCGGCGCTCACCCACCTGAAACCGATCTACGTGTTCACACACGACTCGATCGGCCTCGGCGAGGACGGCCCCACGCACCAGCCGATCGAGCACCTGGCGGCGCTGCGCGCGATGCCCAACCTGACCGTGATTCGGCCGGCCGACGCGACGGAGGCAGTCGAGGCGTGGCGCGCGGTGATCCTGCACCGCCAAGGCCCCGTCGCGCTCGTGCTCACGCGCCAGAAAGTGCCCGTGATCGACCGCGCGAAATACGCACCAGCGAACGGGCTGCGCCTCGGTGGCTACGTGCTGGCCGACGCGCCGGGCGGAAAGCCGGACATCGTTCTCATGGCTACGGGTTCCGAGGTAGAACTGATTCTCGCTGCTTACGAACAGCTAAAGGCCAACGGCCAAAAGCCAAGAGCCGTCTCGATGCCGTGTCTCGAGTACTTCGCGGCGCAGCCGCAGGAGTACCGGGACGCCGTGCTCCCCCCGTCGGTGCCGCTGCGCATCGCCGTCGAGGCCGCGGCACCCCAGTCGTGGTACCGCTGGGTGGGCGATAAGGGCGTGGTGTTAGGGATCGAGCGTTTCGGGGCGTCCGCGCCCTACCAGCGGATCTATCAGGAGCTGGGACTGACTGCCGAGAACGTGGTGCGAAGGGCGAAGCAGCTATTAGCCTAACCTTCTAACCACTTCTCTCGCAGCCTCTCTCCCCGACCTGACGCACGCCGACACGCCCGCCCCGTCGCAGCCCGCCCCGGCAATCGCGATAGGGGCGAGGCGCGCGAGGCGCTCTCGCACGCGGGCGACCCGCGCGGCGTGGTGCGCCTCGTAGCGGGGGAGGCCCCGCGGCCAGCGAAACGCGCGCGTCCAGAGCGGCGCGCCGGCGATCCCGAGGAGCGACGCGAGCTCGGCGTGCGCCAGGACCCCCGGCTCGTCATCCGACGGCGCGATGAACGCGCGCAGCAGCACGTGCCCCGCCGGCGCGCGGCCCGAGTATTTCGCCGATGCGTAGGTGCAGGCCCTGACCACGCCCGGCGCCGTCGCAGCCGCCACGAATCCGGTCCCCTCAAGCGGCCTCCCCAGCTGGTCGCCGCGATACGCGAGCGATACGGCCACGCTCGGCTGGTACACCACCTCTCCCAGCGCGCGCGCGGGCGATACGCCGAGGGTGGCCAGCAGGCGGGCGGCGGCGAACGCCGGCAGTGCGAGGATCACGCCGTCCGCGTCCACTGCCGATCCCCCGGTCAACGCCAGGCGGTAGCCCCGTGCAGACGGACCGATCCCCGTGACGCCGGCTGCCGTCCGCGTCGCGCGTCCCAGTCGCGCGACCAGCGCCTCCACAATCACGGCCATCCCGCCGTCGAAGCTGCGAAACCCCGCGCCCAGGTCTTCCCCGCGAGCCTCGATCCCGAGCAGCGCCGCCGCTCTCCCCTCGGCGAGCGCCTCGAATCGGCTTCCCGTCCACACCGTCGCGCCCCGCGCCAGCTGATCCACCAACCGGTCGCCGACGCCGAGCTCGCGCGCGAGCGCGGGCAGATCGGGCGCCGCCGCGAGGAACCCGTCCGGGCCCCCTTCCACAAGGAATCCGTCCCGCCGCTCGGTCACGATCACGCCCCCGGGCCGCCGCTCGCTCTCGAGCACCGTCACGGCCACGCCCGCCTGCTCGAGCCCCCAGGCCGCGGCGAGGCCCGCGATCCCGGCGCCGACGACGGCAACGGTCGTCACCGCCGTCACCGCCATCCGCGGTCGGACGCGGCACGGCGCGCGAGGTCCGCGAGGCACGCGATGAGGAGGGGATCGTCGTTCAGGGAAGCCGTGCGCTCGAGGCGCATGCCCAGCCGCGCGGCCAGCGCTCGGTACTCCACGTCCACGTCGTACAGGATCTCGACGTGGTCGCACACGAAGCCGATCGGCGCGATGAGCGCCTCGCGGCCACCCTCGGCCGCGAGCGCCCGCAGCACCTCGCCCGCGTCCGGGCCCAGCCAGGGCTCGGGCGTCGCCCCGGCGCTCTGGAAGGCCAGGTGCCAGCGCGCGAGCGCGAGGCGCTCGACCACGGCGGCGACGCTCGCGCGAAACTCGTCCGGATAGGGATCGCCGTTCGCCAGGATGCGCTGCGGCAGGCTGTGGGCGGTGAAGATCACCGGCACGCCGGCGGGATCGGGAAACCGCGCCAGCGCGTCGCGCAGGCGCGCCGCCACCGCGTCGAGGAACAGGGGGTGGTCGCCCCAACGCCGCACCACCCCGACGTCGAGCCGCCCGGCCGCCGCCTCCGCGAGCTTCCGCTCGTACGCCCCGACGCTCATGGCGGAGTAATGCGGTGCCAGCGCGATGGCGACGAGGCGCTGGCGGCCGTCCGCCACGATCCGCGCGACCGTCTCGGCGATGTAGGGATGCCAGTGCCGCATCCCGACGTACACGGGCAGCTCCGCCCCCAGTGCGCGACGCAAGGCCGCGGCCTGGGCCTCCGTCAGCCGGCGGATGGGCGAGCCGCCGCCGATGCGCGCGTAGCGGCCCCGGATCTCCTCCACGAGCTCCGGGCTCGTGGGGCGCCCGCCGCGCACGTCCAGCAGGTAGGGCTCGACCTCGTCGAGGTTGCCCGGCCCCCCGTAAGCCATCAGCAGGACGGCGCAGCGCTCAGCAGCCATGCACCAGCTCGACGACCGTCTGTGCGGCCTCGACCGGCGTCTCGGGAAGCACGCCGTGCCCGAGATTGAAGATGTGTCCGGGCCTCCGCCCGGCGCGCGCCAGGACGTCGCGCACCCGCTCGGCGAGCGCGGCGCTAGGCGCCAGCAGGGCCGCGGGGTCGAGGTTTCCCTGGATCGCCCGCGCGCCGATCCGGCGCCACGCCTCGTCGAGCGGGATGCGCCAGTCCACGCCGATGACGTCGCCGCCCGCTGCGGCGAAGTCCTCGAGGAACGTCGCCGTGTCGGTGCCGAAGTGGATCACCGGAACGCCCGCGGCCCCGGCGAGCTCGAGCGCGCGGCGGCTGTGCGGCAGCACGTACTCGCGGTAGTCGGCGGGCGAGAGGCATCCCACCCAGCTGTCGAACAGCTGCAGCGCCCTCGCGCCCGCGCCGGCCTGCGCGGCGAGGTAGCGGCCCACGAGCTCCGCCAGCCGGTCGAGCAGCGCGTGCCAGGCCGCAGGCTCGCCGTGCATGAAGCCTTTGGTGCGGGCGAAGCTGCGGGACGCGCCGCCTTCGATGGCGTAGCTCGCGAGCGTGAACGGAGCGCCCGCGAACCCGATCAGCGGCACGCCCGGCGGCAGGGCGCGCGCCGCGAGCCGCACCGCCTCGAGCACGTAGGAGAGCTCCCGCTCCGGGTCCACGCGGGGCAGGGCGGCGACCCGAGCGGCGTCACGGATCGGGTGCGCGATGTGGGGCCCTTCGCCCGCAGTGAAGGACAGACCCAGCCCGAGGGGCTCGAACGGCAGCAAGATGTCGGCGAAGATGATCGCCGCGTCGACTTTCAGCCGCTCGACGGGCAGGAGGGTGACTTGCGCCGCCAGCTCCGGCTGGTGGCACAACTCGAGCAGGTCGTGCTTCGCCCGCAGCGCACGATACTGCGGCAGGAAACGACCCGCCTGCCGCATGAACCACACCGGCGTCCGGTCGGTGGGCTCGCGGCGGCAAGCCTTCAGGAAGCGACTGTCGTCAGGAGCGGGGGGCAACGGTCGGCTCGCGCGCCCCGGCCGGCCCGATGAGGACCGTGTCGCCTTCGAGCTTGACCTGGTAAGTCGGCACCGGCAGCGACGGCGGGCCGGCGAGCACCTGCCCGGTCTCGAGGGCGAACACGCCTTCGTGCCAGGGGCAGGTCACGGCGCACTTGGCCGGGTCCACGGTCCCCTCGGAGAGGCTCCCGCGGGCGTGGGTGCAGCGGTTCGAGATGGCGTAGATCGAGCCGTTCACGTTGAAGAGCGCGACCGCCTCGCCCGCGGCGTACACGCGCTTGCCGCTGCCGGGCGGGAGCTCGGCGAGCGTGGCCACCGGCGTGAAGCCGTCCGCCCGCGCCGGGCGCCGCGCCACCGCCTGCACCGACCCCGCGCCTCCCAACGTGTCGAGCATGTCCCACAGCGACATCTGAACGCAGGTGAAGGTGGGCGTGTCCCGCAACGTATAGGAGGACGCCTCGCTCTCCCGCAGCTCCATCACGAGATCGAGAAACGCCGCCGGGTCGTCGCCCTCGAACGCGACGATGAACTCCTGGTCGTCGAGCCCGTAGGAGTAGGTCGTGTTGAGCCGAATCGAGGGGTACTTGCGGCCGATGCGCACGTGCTCGTCCATCATGCGCTGCCGCTCGGGCTTGGGCAGGCCGTACCATGCCCGCGTCTTGACGAACGGATAGACGAACAGGTAGCGGGCGTCGCTGGGACGGATGACGAGGCGCGACGGGGCGTTCGGGTCCTCGGGGAACTCGTAGATCGAGCGTCGCGTCATCGCGAGATAGCTGTAGGGAATCGCGAGGTAGGCGCCGAGGTCGGTGCGATTGAGCGCGGTCTGCAGCGCCACCAGGGCGTCCAGGTCCTCGGCCACCTGCCACAGCAGGAAGTCGCAGTCGCCGCGGATGCCCACGAGCCCGTAGGGCCGCAGCAGCAGCCGCCCATGAAAGCTCTCGATCACCTCGCCGAACTCGAGCTTCGAGGCGGCCTGGCGGTCGGCGGACAGCCGCCGCCACGCGCCGTCGAGCTTGTAGAAGGCGAAGCGGACCGCCTGACGTTTCTCGGAAGGCTGCGCGCTCATCCGACGCAATCTAACGCTCCGCTCCCCGCTCCTCTTCCCGGAGCTTCCGCTCCCGCAGGTATTTCCGCCCGATCCAGGCGGCGATTCCCCCGAAGATGAGCACCGGTGTGAGGGCGATCAGCACGGCGCTCCAGAAATAAACCAGCTCCATGCTCATCGGCCCAGAAACCGGTTGAGGTGGCGCAGGTAGTAGATCAGCGCGGCCGTCGCGACCACGAAGGCGAGGCACAGCGCGAGCATCCCCCCGCTGTGGCTGCTGCGGTAGCTCGAGGCCGCCCACACGGCGAAGCCGGCGCAGAACACGATGGCCGTGGAGATCAGGAGGCGGTGAAACGGGATCATACGCCGCCTAGGCGGCCACCTTGTCCAGCACCATCAGGGTCAAGAGCGCCGGCAGGTAGACGATGGAGACGAGGAACAGCCGCCAGGCGCGCGCGGTCGTGGGGGCGGGGCTCATCCGCGCCGACGCGCCGGCGTACGCGAGCCCCAGCGCCAGCGCACCGAAGAAATACAGCGGTCCGGTGACGCCGAGCAGGGTCGGCACGAGGCTGACCGGGACGAGGGCGGCGGCGTAGGCGAGCGTCATCCGGGCGGTGGCGTGACCCTCCGGATCCGCGACGCTGAGCATCGCGAGGCCGCCGCGGCGGTAATCGTCGCGGTAGATCCAGGCGAGGGCGAGGAAGTGCGGCAGCTGCCACAGGAACAGGATCCAGAACAGCGCCAGCACGGCCGGCCCCAGGTGCCCGCCCGCCGCCGTCCACCCGCCGACGATCGGCAGCGCGCCCGGCACCGCGCCGACCAGCGTGTTGAGCGAGGTCTTGCGCTTGAGAGGCGTGTACAGGAGCACGTAGCTGGCGAGGGTGAGGGCGGCGAGTCCCGCCGTGAGCAGGTTCACCTTCCAGGCGAGATAGGCCACGCCGGCGAGCGAGATGGTGCCGGCGAAGGCGCCCGCGGCGCGCGGGGTGACGCGGCCCGAGGGCAGCGGCCGCCCCTGGGTCCGCCGCATGCGTGCATCCACGTCGCGTTCGCGCAGCTGGTTGAAGGCGTTGGTCCCGGCCGCGACGAGCGCGGTCCCGAGCAGGGTATGCGCGAGCAGCTGCAGGTCCACGGTGCCGCGCGCGCCGAGGTAGAAGCCGGCGGCCGCGGTGAGCAGCACCAGCTGGGTGATGCGAGGCTTCGTGAGCTCGAGGAACGCTACCAAACGTGCTCCGACATGGCGGCGAGGACGAAGATCGCGGCGAGCGGCAACGGGATGATCGCGAGGATCAGGAGCTTCCGCGGCTCGAACTTGAGGTGCATGAAATACAGCGCCACCAGCAGCGCCTTCCAAACAGCGAAGAACACCAGCGCCGGGATGATGATCTGCTTCGGGAGATGCGACATGAACGCAACCCCGATCTCGATCGCCGTGAGGATGGCGAGGTACACCCAGATGAGCACGTAGTTGGGATGCTTCCGGTGCGCCGTCTCCATGAGCTCCTCAGATCAGGTAGACGATGGTGAACAGGATGATCCACACCAGGTCCACGAAGTGCCAGTACAGCCCGATCACCTCGACCCCGCGGTAGTCGTGCCGCGAGTATTTGCCCCGCAGCGCCTTGGTGACGTACAGGTACGTCATCGAGATGACGCCGCACGTGACGTGGAAGCCGTGGAACCCCGTCATCGTGTAGAAGGTCGAGCCGTACAGGCCGATGGTCGCGGCGGGGACCACGCCGCTGGCCACGAGCTCCGCCACCTCGCTCCCCTCGCGGGCGCCGCTCGGCAGGAAGCCGTGGTGCACGAGGTGGGTGTATTCGTAGGCCTGGACGCCCACGAACATCGCGCCGCCGATGATCGTCGCCAGCATCCAGAACTTGAGGCCGCCCGAAAACGGCCGGAACCGGAGGAAGTGGGTCTCGCCGTCGGCGACGGCGGCGTACGCCTTGACCATCGTCACGCTGGAGCAGATCAACAAGAACGTGTTGAACGCCGTGACCGGGACGTTCAGCACCTTGGCCGGCGGCGCCCACGGCCCCGGTGCACCGAAGCGCAGAATGATGTAGGAGCCGATCAGCGCCGTGAAGAACATCACTTCCGACGCCAGGAACACCCACATCCCGAGCTTGTTGTTGTAGACATCCAGCCCCCGCTCGGCGGGAGCCGGCGGATGCATCATGTCGACGGTCGCGGTCGCGTGCGCCATCGGGTCGACCCCCTTCCGGGTTAGTGGCCCGCGACCGGCGTGCGCGCCGGCTCACGGTCGGTGGGCAGCTTCCGGTACTGCGGCAGGTAGTCCTCCGGCACCTGGGGCGAGCTGAACTCGTACGGCCCGCGGTACACGGTCGGGACCGTCTCCCAGTTGCCGTGAGGCGCCGGCGCGGGGAGCGACCACTCGAGCCCGTTGTCCTCCCAGGGGTTCTGCGGCGCCTTCTTGCCCCACTTCAGGCTCAGAATGAAGTTCAGCGCGAAGATCGCCTGGACCGCGAACAGGGCGAAGGCGCTGATCGAGATGAACTCGTTCAGCGGCTGGTACGGCTTGAGGAAGTCGTACTGCGTCGGGTCGTAGATGCGGCGCATGTGCCCGGCCATGCCGAGCGTGTGCATCGGGAAGAACACCAGGTTGTAGAACACGAAGGTGAGCCAGAAGTGGACCTTGCCCCACGGCTCGCTCATCAACTTCCCGAACATCTTCGGATACCAGTACGTGATCGCCCCGAACAGAGCGAACAGACTGCCGCCGAACAGCACGTAGTGCAGGTGCGCCACGATGAAATAGGTATCGTGGATGAACATGTCCACCGGCGTCGCCGCCATGTAGATCCCCGACAGCCCGCCGATCACGAACATCGCGACGAACGCCACCGCGTTCAGCATCGGCACGTGGAAGCGCAGGTTGCCGCGCCACATGGTGCCCATCCAGTTGAACGTCTTGATCGCCGAGGGCACGGCGATGATCAGCGTGGAAACCATGAACGAGGAGCCCAGCGTCGGGTTCATCCCGCTCATGAACATGTGATGGCCCCACACGATCCACCCGAGGAACGCGATCGCCACGATCGCGAACACCATCGAGTGGTAGCCGAAGATGGGCTTGCGGCTGCCGTTCGAGATGATGTCGGACACCATCCCCATCGCGGGAAGGATGAGGATGTAGACCTCCGGATGCCCGAAGAACCAGAACAGGTGTTGCCACAACAGGGCCTGGCCGCCCGCCACCGGGTCGAAGAAGTGCGTCCCGATGGTCTGGTCGAACAGCAGCATGATCACCGCCCCCGAAAGCACCGGCAGCGCCAGCAGGCCCAGGATCGCCGTGATGAACAGCGACCACACCGAGAGCGGCATCCGGAACCAGGTCATCCCCGGAGCGCGGTTGTTGATGATGGTTGTGATGTAGTTGAGCGACCCGAGGATCGATGAGAGCCCCAGGAACACGAGCGAGACGCACCACAGCATCTGGCCGTACGAGGCGCCCGAGAGGTCGGGCCGGGCCGACAGCGGCGCGTAGGACGTCCATCCCGCCCGCGGCGCCCCGTCGGGCACGAAGAAGCCGGCCAGCATGATCAGGCCCGCCAGCAGCGCGCTCCAGAACGACGCCATGTTGATGCGCGGGAACGCCATGTCGTGGGCGCCGATCTTCAGCGGAATCAGGAAGTTGGCGTACACGCCGACGAGCAGCGGCATGATGGCGAAGAACACCATGAAGGTGCCGTGCATCGTCACGAGCTGGATGTAGTACTCAGGCAACAGCACCCCGCCCGGCGCCATCGTGTCGGGGAGGATCCCGCCGCCCGGCATCGGCTTGCCCGGGAAGCCCAGCTGCCAGCGCATCTGCATCGCCAGGAGGCCGCCGACCAGCAGGAAGAACAGACTCACGAACAGGAACTGAATCCCGATGATCTTGTGGTCGGTCGAGAAGATGTATTTCCGGAGGAAGCTCCGGTCGTCGTGATGCGCGTGTGCGACGTGGGACGTCGCGGCTACGGTAGTCATGACGTCGCACCTCCCTTGGCCGCCTGCTTCATCCAGGCGTCAAACTCCTCCTGAGTGTGCACGAAGACCTGCGCCCGCATGCGGTAGTGGCCCAGGCCGCAGAGCTCGGCGCAGCCGAGCTCGTAGGTCCCGGGCACCGTGGCCTGGAACCACACGTTGATGTTCATCCCCGGCACCGCGTCCTGCTTCACGCGGAACACCGGCACGAAGAAGGAATGGATCACGTCCTCGGACGTGAGGTGGACGACCACCGGCCGACCGACCGGGACGTGCAGCTGATTGCGGACCTCGAAATCGTCGGCCGTGCCGAGCTGGCCGTCGGGCCCCGGATAGGTCACCTGCCACTCGAACTGCTTCGCGTGGATCGCGATCGGGTAGGCGTTCGGCGGCACGCTGTTCCGCCCCTTGATCTTCACCCAGTAATGGTTCGAGATCAGCCCCAGCGCCACCATCGTCACCGCGGGAATCGCGGTCCAGATCACCTCGGCCCGCGTGCTGCCATGGGTGTAGTAGGCCTTCCGCCCCGGCCGGCCGCGGTACTTGACGACGAACCACAAGAGCCCCGCCTCCACGATCACGAACGCGATCCCCGTGATGATCAGGATCGCGAGGAACAGTCCGTCGATCTCGCCCGCGAACGTGGAGCCCTTCAGCGGCAGCCACCAATGCATGGCGGGAGTCTCCTATTTGGCGGCGAAGGTGAAGTCCTGCGTCTTGCTCTCCGTCCCCGCGACCGTGACCGTCGCGGTCTGGGTCCCGTACTTCTCGTGCCAGGCCTCGATCGTGTAGGTCCCGGGCGGCAGGCCCTTAATCGTGAAGCTGCCGTCCGCGCCCGTGACGGCGTAGAAGGGATGGGGCAGGACGCCGAGGTAGGCCTGCATCCAGCCGTGCACGTTGCACTCCAGTGGCACCATCACCTCGGGCGCGCTGAACGTGCGCGTCGACGTCATGGTCGTCGGCTGGCTGATGTTGAAGGGGCGGTTCTTCACGCCCTTCGCCTTGATGTTGTGGAGAATCCCGTCGGAGTTCTTGATCTCGAGCGGCTGCCCGACCATGATGCCGAGGACGTGGGGGCGATAGTGGCACCCGTCCTGATCGATCAGGACCCCGGTCTTGGGCGTCTCATACTTGGCGCTCGCGGGCAGTCCCGCCTTCACGTACACGAACACGTTGGCCAGCGTGCCGTTGGGGTTGACGACCACGATCTCCTTGGTGGGCGTCGTCGTGTACTTGGCTTTGCACTTCGGCTCCTCGCTCATGTCGATCGACGGATTGACGGGCTTCGCCCCGGTGAACTTGACCTTCCCCGTGACCGTAGCCGCGCCCTGGGGGTCGGCCGCCGGCTGCCGCGTCCAGGCGGCGAGCGCCACGACCAACACCGCTCCCGCGACCGCCGCTATGGAACCGAGCTTACGCATCGTGCCTCCTTGGAAGTCCTCGTGCGATATACCCCTCAGGCCCGCCTGCGCCCGCCCGGCGCTGGGCACGCACCGCCACCAGCATGCCGAGTCCGAGGGTCACGGCCATGGCCACCACGGGAGACAGATACACCCGCGGCGGCGTCGGCTGATCGAGGGCGAGGAAATACCACGCGCTGACCGCCATCCGCGTGTCGTGCTCCCCATTGGACCCGTCCCAGGCGAAGAACGCGACCGGAATGGCGCGGCCGGCTTCAAACTGAAGTTCGTTCGCCGTATCCGCAGTCGCAAGGGCGCGCGTGAAGACGAGCCGCCATTGGCCGTCGGCAAACCGCGCCTCGGCGCCGGGCGCGCTCCCCGCCCCGAGCGCATCGAAGCGGCCCACCCCGCGGGCGAGCCCCGCCGCCGCCTGGCGTGGCGCGCTGGTCCAGCGCCACTGGTAGACGGGGTCGGTGGCCGTGCCCATCAGGAAGTAGGGCCGCTCCATCCCGGCGGGGATGGAGCGCGGGAACTCCACCGCGATCTCATCGGGCTGGAGCTCCGCGCGCGCAGCGACCGAGTCATCGCTCACTAGGTGGTCGAGCACGCGCCGCTCGAACTCGAGCCACGCCGTGTCGGGGCTCTGGGAGCGGTCGTCCCACTCGAGCCGCAGGGCGAGCGAGTCGCGCGTATGCACCGCCTGCACCCACACTCCCGCCACCGCGGGGGCGAACCAGCGCGGCTTGCGGATCACCTGCCCGACCAGCGGGAACCAGTAGCGCTCGACGCGGGCCCAGGCGGAGTCGTCGGGCGAGCGAGGTAGCCCCCCCAGCAGGCGCGGGGCGTGGATCACGTCGCGCACCTCGGGTGCCCGCTCCGGC
>QHUL01000058.1 GCA_003222115.1 Gemmatimonadota bacterium
CGGCGAGCGCCGCGACGCGCTCGCTCTCCAACACGAACGCCTCCGACTGTAAACGATCGCGGGCCAGCTTTGCCTGGAGGGGATCGCTTTGCGGCGCGGCGCCTGTCGCGTAGCGCGTCGTGCTGAGCTGGACGGCGGCGTCGAGAAGCTCCCGCTGGTGCCGCAGCGTCTCCAGCGCCGTCACCGTGTAGCCGAGGCGGTAGTAGGCGACCGCCATTGCGGTCGTCAGCTCCCTGCGGACGGTGCCCTCTTCGGCGCGGGCGCCTGCGGCGGCCGCCCGCACGACCCCCGAACGCGCGCCGAGGCTACCCGGCCACGGAATCTCCTGGCTCAGCTCCACGTCCACCTCGGTGAAGTCGCTCCGGTTGAACTCGAAGTTTGGCAGCAGCAGGTCCATGACTCCCACCGACAGCATCGGGTCGGGCAGCGAACCGGCGGGTCGGATGCGGAGTGTCGCGGCTCGGACGGCCGCCTGCCGCTGCGCCACCGTCGGGTTCCGGGCGAGCGCTTCAGCGACCAGCGATTGTAGAACCGAGTCGCCCGCGACGGGCGCCGGCGGGCCCTGCGCGAGCGCAGGACTTGTGCCCGTAATCACGAGCGCACTCGCGGCCAGAATCAGTTGTCGGAATTGCATACCTCTCCTCGCCAATCAGTTTCCGGCGGAACGCGCCGGAGCCCGCGCCGTTCTGGACGGCGCGTCAGGGCACACTACGCTTGGGAGAGGCTAGGCTTGGGGCGGCGGAGGGAGCGGTGCTTGTGGGTCGGCCGGGGCGAGCGTCGAGACCCCGAAACCGACAATGTGGGACTCTCGTGCGGAGACGGAAACGGTTCCACCAAGCGCGACCACCGCGTTCGCCGTCGTCGCGCAGAACGCTGAATTGGCGCACAGGGTAGCGCGGCTCGTCGCATCGACGACCGGCCCAGACGGGTGGGACGCCATCTGTTGGTCGCAGTTCGCCGGCGTTGCTCGTTGGACTTGGTCACACAACAGCGGCAGGCCAACTGGCAACATCTGGCCGCTTAACAGCAGCGTGGCGACGAGTCTGACGAACGAGAGTTTCATGCGCGCCTCCGAATATACCACGCGGGGCCAATGGTGGTGCCAAAGGGGGCGCGGCCGTAACTCAGCCACGTGCTGCGCGATGCGGTACTCTAAGCGCCTCGACAGACCGCCCGCCGGCCTGCGGGCGGACCTGGCGAAGGGGTGAATCCGGCGTGTCGATTCCGGGGCCTCTCGCTCGACGCTTCCATGGAGCCGGGATGGGCCCGGTGCCGAACCCGAAACCGGAAGGAGTTGAGGACGATGCGCTTCATGATGCTGGTGATCCCGAAGGGGTACGAGAAGGCGGCGGCGGACTTCGCCCCCCCGGCGGAGCTCGTCGCCAGGATGACCAAGTACAACGACTCCCTCACGAAGGCCGGCGTGCTGCTCGGGCTCGACGGGCTGCGCCCCCCCGCCACGGGCGCCCGCGTGCGCTTCGCCGGCGGCAAGCCCAAGGTGACCGACGGGCCGTTCACCGAGGCCAAGGAGGTGCTGGGCGGCTACTGGATCATCCAGGTGAAGTCCCGGGCCGAGGCAATCGAATGGGCGAAGCGCGCGCCCATGCAGGACGGTGACATCATCGAGGTGCGCCAGGTGCAGGAGATCTCGGACTTTCCACCCGACGTCCAGAAGGCCGCGGGGAGGTGAGCCATGCGATTCCTTTCGATCGTGAAATCGGCCGAGAACCAGGGGCCCGCGCCCCAGGCGCTGCAGGACGCCATGGCCAAGCTCACCCGAGACTCGCTCAAGGACGGCTCCCTGGTCCAGTCCGGCGGCCTCGGCGCCAGCTCAACCGGCGTACGGGTGCGCAGCGCCGGAGGGAAACTGACGGTGATCGACGGGCCGTTCACCGAGGCCAAGGAAGTCGTCGGCGGCTACGCGGTACTCGAATTTGAGTCGCGAGAGGAAGCGATCGAAGCCGCGGTCGCCTTCATGCGCCTCCACAACGAACACTGGCCGTCGTGGGAAGGCGAGTGCGAGGTTCGCCCCATCACGTTCCTCGCGCCGTGACGTCGGATCCTGCGCTCCTCGCCCGACCGGAGGCTGGTGTGGCCGTTCATTCGGGCGTAGCATCAGGTGCATCTCGGCCGACAGGTCATGAAAGGAGTCAGTCATGAGCGGTGTACGGGTTCTCGTGGGCACCCGCAAGGGTGCGTTCATCCTGACCGGGGACGGCAAGCGCAAACAGTGGGACGTGAGCGGCCCGCACTTCGCGGGCTGGGAGATCTATCACATGAAGGGATCACCCGCCGATGCGAACAGGCTGTACGCGTCGCAGTCGAGCGGGTGGTTCGGACAGATCATCCAGCGCTCCTGCGACGGCGGCAAGACGTGGGAGACGCCGGGAGGTGTGTTGGAAAAGACCCCGGAAGGTTTCCCCAAAGGCGAGAGCAACAAGTTCGCCTACGACGCGTCCCCGGAGACGGGCAAGCCCCTCACCACGCATCAGTGGTACGACGGCACGCAGCATCCCTGGGAGTTCAAGCGCGTCTGGCATCTCGAGCCGTCACTCAGCGATCCGGATACGGCGTACGCCGGGGTGGAAGACGCTGGGCTGTTCCGGACGAGCGACGGCGGCAAGACATGGCAGGAGCTCGCCGGGCTGCGCGGCCACGGCACGGGGCCGAAGTGGCAGCCGGGCGCCGGCGGGATGTGCCTGCACACCGTCCTGCTCGATCCGAGCAATCCACGGCGGATGTACGTGGCCATCTCGGCCGCCGGCGCCTTCCGCTCCGACGACGGCGGCACGACCTGGAAGCCGATCAACCGGGGCCTGCGCTCGCAGTACATCCCCGACCCCAACGCGGAGGTCGGGCACTGCGTCCATCGCATCGCGCTGCACCGGTCGCGTCCCGCCGTGTTGTTCATGCAGAAGCATTGGGACGTCATGCGCTCGGATGACGCCGGCGACTCATGGCGGGAGGTGAGCGGCAACTTGCCCACCGACTTCGGGTTCGTGATCGACGTGCACGCCCACGAGCCGGAGACGATCTACGTCGTCCCCATCAAGAGCGACTCCGAACATTACGTGCCCGACGGGAAGCTGCGCATGTACCGCAGCCGGTCCGGCGGCACCGAGTGGGAACCACTGACGAAAGGATTGCCGCAGCGCGACTGCTACGTGAACGTGCTGCGCGACGCGATGGCCGTCGACACACTCGAGCCGTGCGGCGTGTACTTCGGCACCACCGGCGGGCAGGTGTACGCGTCGGCCGACGCCGGCGACAGCTGGGCGCCCATCGTCCGTGACCTTCCCGCCGTGCTGTCGGTCGAGGTCCAGACGCTGCGATGATCCGCGTGGTGCTCCCCCCGCACCTGCGGACGCTCGCGCAGGTCAAAGGCGAGGTGCAGCTCGAGGTCCCGGGCCGGGTCACTCGGGGCGCGGTGCTGGACGCGCTCGAGGCCCGCTATCCCATGCTGCGCGGGACGATTCGAGACCACGTTACCGAGCGGCGACGGCCGTTCCTGCGATTCTTTGCGTGCGAGCGGGACCTGACCCACGACCCGCCGGATGCCCCGCTTCCCGAAGCGGTCGCTTCGGGGGCGGAGCCCTTTCTCGTCATCGGGGCGATCGCCGGGGGCTAGTCATGAGTCCCTCCTCTCCCGAAGGGAGAGGGGACAGGGGGTGAGGACGTGCGATACATGCTGTTGATCTACCTCGACGAGCAGGCCCTGAGTGAGGGCGAGCGGGAGCGGTGTTACCGCGAGTCCACACAGCTGGCGCACGAGCTCAGTGCCGCGGGCCAATATCTCGCCGCCGCCCCGCTCGAGCCTACCGCCGCGGCGACCAGCGTCCGGGTACGCCAGGGCAAACGGGTGGTGACCGACGGTCCGTTCGCGGAGACCAAGGAGCAGCTGGGCGGCTACTTCCTGATCGATGCCAGCGATCTCGACGAGGCGATTACCATCGCCGCGCGGATTCCGATGGCCAGTCGCGGCACGATCGAGGTCCGGCCGGTCGTTCACATACCGGACCTGCCGGCCGATTAGCGCGCATATGAAAAAGCCTTCCTCGGTGGCCGCCTACCTTCGCGCGGTCCCACCCGCCCCACGCGCCGCTCTCCAGAAGCTGCGCAAGACGATCAAGGCCGCCGCGCCCGAGGCGACCGAGGTCATCAGCTACGGGATTCCGATGTTCAAGCACCACGGCATGCTGGTGGGCTACGCCGCGTTCAAGGACCACTGCAGCCTCTTCATGAGCACCGCCCTCACCAAGGCGTACAGCAGAGCGCTGGCGTCGTACGACACCTCCAAGGGCACCATCCGCTTTACCGTCGACAAGCCCCTCCCCGCGACGCTGGTGCGGAGGCTCGTCAAGGCACGGATCGCGCAGAACGAGCGCAAGCGGTGACGCAATCCGATACGCACAGCGCGATCGATGCCGTCTGGCGGATCGAGTCCGCCAAGCTCATCGCCGGGCTCGCGCGCATCACCGGCGACGTCGGTCTCGCCGAGGACCTGGCGCACGACGCGCTCGTCGCCGCGCTCGAGCGCTGGCCCGAGGCGGGCGTCCCGGACAATCCGGGCGCCTGGCTCATGGCCACCGCGAAGCACCGGGCGATCGACCAGCTGCGCCGGGGCAAGATGCTCGACCGCAAGCATGAGCAGCTCGGTCACGAGCTCGAGGCTCGGCGGGACGCGGCGGTGCCGGATCTCGACGCCGCCATCGACGATCACATCGGCGACGACCTGCTGCGCCTCATGTTCATCGCCTGCCATCCAGTGCTCTCGACCGAGGCGCGCGTGGCGCTCACGCTGCGGCTGCTGGGAGGGCTCACGACCGACGAGATCGCGCGGGCGTTCCTCGTGCCGGAGCCGACCGTCGCGCAGCGCATCGTCCGGGCCAAGCGGACCCTGCGCGAGGCGCGCGTCCCGTTCGACGTCCCGCGCGGGGCGGAGCTCACCGCGCGCCTGTCGTCCGTGCTCGAGGTCATCTATCTCGTCTTCAACGAGGGCTACTCCGCGACCGCCGGCGACGAGTGGGTGCGCCCGGCGTTGTGCGAGGACGCGCTGCGGCTGGGCCGGATTCTGGCCGAGCTCGTTCCCGCGGAGCCCGAGGTCCACGGCCTCGTAGCCCTGCTGGAGATCCAGGCTTCACGCCTGCACGCGCGCGTCGGGCCGGGCGGCGAGCCCATCTTGCTGGCCGATCAAGACCGCTCGCGCTGGGACCAGCTCCTCATCCGTCGCGGGCTTGCGGCTCTCGAGCGTGCCGAGCAGCTCGCCGGCGCCCTCGGTCCCTACGCGCTCCAGGCCGCGATCGCCGCCTGCCACGCGCGCGCGCGCACGCCGGCGGAGACGGACTGGACCCGCATCACGGCGCTGTACGATGCCCTCGCCCAGCTCACCCAATCTCCCGTCGTCGAGGTGAATCGGGCGGTGGCGTACACGATGGCATTCGGTCCCGCGGCGGGCCTCGAGATCGCCGACTCGCTCCTGTCCGAGCCCGCACTCGCGAATTACCATCTGCTGCCCACCGTACGGGGCGATTTCCTCGCCAAGCTCGGCCGCTTCGAGGAAGCGCGGGCCGAGTTCGAGCGGGCGGCAGCGCTCACGCGCAACGCCCGCGAGCGCACGCTGCTCCTCGAGCGCGCCGCCCGCGTCCGCTCCGGACTATGATCGTTCATCTCGTCGACGGCACCTACGAGCTGTTCCGCCAGTTCTACGGCCGCCGCCGCGCCACCGCGGGCCAGGATGCGCCCTTCGGCGCGGTGAGCGGCGTGCTGCACTCCGTCCTGGAGATGATCGAGCAGGGGGCCACGCACGTCGGTGTGGCGACCGACCACGTCATCGAGTCCTTCCGTAACGCTCTCTGGTCCGAGTACAAGACGGGAGATGGTATTGAGCCCGCCCTGCTGGCGCAGTTCCACCCTCTCGAGGAAGCCCTCACCGCCATGGGCGTGGCCGTATGGCCCATGACCGACCTGGAGGCCGACGATGCGCTCGCATCCGCGGCGCAGATCGCCTCCCGAGACGAGAGAGTCGAGAAAGTCTGCCTCTGGTCGCCCGACAAAGACCTGGCGCAGTGCGTCCGCGGGGACCACGTAGTCCAAGTGGATCGCAAGGGGCAGAAAGTCCGAAATGCGGCTGGAGTTCGTGAGAAGTTCGGAGTGGAGCCCGCGCTGATCCCCGACTTCCTCGCGCTCGTTGGCGACGCGGCGGACGGCTATCCAGGCATTCCGGGGATCGGAGCGGTCACCGCGGCACGGCTCCTGAACCGCCACGGCGTCATCGAAGACTTCCCGCCTGCCGTACTGGGGGAGAGCCGCGATCTGGCGCTGCTCTTCAAGAACCTGGCAACGCTCAGGACGGACACGCCCCTGTTCCGCAGCGTGGACGAGCTACGGTGGCGCGGCCCCACCGACGAATTCGCCGCCTGCGCCGAGCACCTGGGAGATGCCCGTCTACACGAGCGCTCCCTCAAGGCCGCCGACGCGCGAACCTACCTTCCCGAGGAAACGCACCCATGACCGCACCGAACATCGTCACGAAGTGGTCGGCCTCGGCCCCACAACTGCGGAGCGTGCTCCGCATCGTGGCCGCGTTCATATTCATCCAGGCCGGCACGATGAAGCTCTTCGCCTTCCCCATGGGCGTGCCTCCACAGGGGGGTACGGTGCCACTGCTGTCCGAGTTCGGGCTCGCCGGTATCCTCGAGACATTCGGCGGCGCCCTGCTCCTCCTCGGCCTGTTCACTCGGCCCGTGGCCTTCCTGCTGTCCGGTGAGATGGCGGTGGCGTATTTCCAGGTTTTTGCCTCCGTGAGCTTCTGGCCGATCGTGAACAACGGCATCACCCCGGTGCTCTACTGCTTTGTCTGGCTCTACTTCTCGGCTGCCGGGGCGGGGCCGTGGAGCCTGGATGCCAAGCGGGGGAGGTAAACCCCTCGACCGCTCCATCGTCGAGGGCCCGCTCGCCCGCGCCGTCTGGATGCTCGCCTGGCCCACGATGCTCCAGAATCTCATCGGCGGGCTGCAGGGCGTCGTGGATCACGCGCTGGTGGGCCATTTCGTGGGGTACGCCGGCAACGCCGCGATCGGCGTCGCGATCCAGATCTTCATCGTCGTGATCGCGTTCATCATGTCCGTGTTCAGCGGCATGGGTGTGCTCGTGGCGCGCTTCGCCGGGGCGAACGACCCCGAAAAGGTCAATCGGACGGTCTACCAGGCGTTTCTCGCCGCGGTGGCGCTCTGGGGTGGGGTGCTGGCGCCTCTCGGCTGGGTCGTCGCGCCCTCGCTGCTCGGCCTGGTGAATGCCGCGCCCGCCGTGCGCGCGGAGGCGCTGCCGTTCCTCCGTATCATGTTCGTGGGCAGCCTCGGGATGCTGCTCTTCTTCATGGTGGGCGGTGCCCTGCGGGCGGCGGGCGACGCGCGCACACCGCTGCGCCTGGGCGTCCTCCTCACCGTCCTCAACATCGCGTGCAACGTCGCGTTCATCACGGGCCTCGGACCGTTCCCCCGCTTGGGCACCGCCGGCGCCGCGGTCGGCAGCACCGTGGCGGGTGTCGTCGTGAGCGGCGTCGCCGCGTACTTGCTGCTCTCGGGGCGGCTCCCCGTGACGTGGCACCGCGGCATGGATTGGCGGCCCGATTGGGGCATCATCCGGGCGCTGTTCCGCTTCGGACTGCCCACCGGCGTCCAGGGCATCGCGATGAACGTCGCAGGCGTGCTGCTGCTCCGCTTCATCGGCTCGCTGCCGCAAAGCGCCCAGGCCCAGGCCGCCTATGCGGTCGGCTACACCGAGCTGTTCTCGTTCATCACGTGGACGTCGGTAGGGTTGATGGGCGCCGCCGCCACCGTGGCGGGCCAGAACCTGGGGGCTCGCCGACCCGACCGCGCGCTGCACGGCGTGCACGCCGCGGCGACGGTCGGCCTCGGCCTCGCCGCGGCGATCGGGGTGCTGTTCATCACGATCCCGCGCTCCCTGCTCTCGTTGTTTGGAATGACCGACCCCGTCGTCGTCGGCCTCGGTGTGCAGCTGCTCGGCTTCCTCAGCGTTTCGGGGCTCTTCGTCACCGTTGCGCTCACATACACCGGGGGACTCCAGGGCACGGGCGACACCCGCTCGCCGCTCTACATCTCGATCGCGTCCCAGATCGTCGTGCCGCTCGGCCTGTGCACGCTGTTCCAGGCGACGCGCGGACTGCGCCCCGCCGACATCTGGGCGGCGATCTTGCTCGGCCACATGACGCGCTGCGCGCTGAGCGTCTTGCGGTTCCGCCAGGGAAAGTGGCGCAGCATCCGGGTGGAGGTGGAGCCGGCGCGCCCGTAGACGGTGGGATGCCCTGGCCCGGATTCGAACCGGGACGCCTTGCGGCGCTGCCCCCTCAAGACAGTGTGTCTACCAGTTCCACCACCAGGGCGTGGCGAACAAAGCTAGGCCGCCGCTGGATGCGAATCAAGCCGAAGCGTCTTAGCTTACGGCTATGGAACTGTGGGTCCCGTTCGCGTTCGGTGCTCTGGTGGGCACGTTTGTGGGGGTGTTCGTGGGGCGGCACCGCGCGGCGGCGACACGCCGCGCCGCCCCGCCGGTCACGCCCCCACCGCCGCCCCGCCCCCCGCTGCCCGCCGAGGTGAAGCACGTCGTCCTCGACGAGGGCTCGGCCAACGTCCTGAACGCGCTCAACAACCGGCTCGCGGCGATCGGCGCCCTGGCGGATCTGCTGCACGGCAGCCCGCTCGACCCCGAGCGGGCCCGCGCCCTGATGATGCTGCACGGCGAGGTGCGCCGGGCCGCAGAGATCACCCAGCACTTCCTGGAACTGGCCGAGCACCCGGTCGGGGCGGCGGAGCCGTCCGACGCCGCCATCGTGCTCAATGGCGTGCTGGCCGAGCGCGAGCCGGTGTTTCGGGAGCTGGGCGTGAAGGTCGTCCGAGCGATCCCGCAGGAGCTGCCGATGGTCGCTTGTCCGATGGCGCAGCTGACCGAGATGCTGATGAAGTTGCTGGACTTCTCGCTGCGGCGCTTGCGGGACAGTCAGCCGCCCCGGGAGCTGCGGATAGCGGTGAGCGAGGGCGGGCCGTCGCTGATCATCGCCCTCTCGGACAGCGGCAATCCCCTTTCCGTCGAGGCCGAGCAGCGGTTGGTGACGCCCTTCCGGTTCACTCAGAGCGCGGGCGGCGGCGAGATCGAGTTCGCCCTGGCGCGGGCGCTGGCGCAGTCCTCCGGCGGCACGCTCCGCCTGCGACCGCGCGGCGGCGGCGGTGCCGAAGTCGTGGTGACGCTGCCCAAGAGCGTGCTCGCGCCCCTCGCCAGGACGCAGCCTGCTGCGCCCACGTTGCCCAAGCTCCGCATCCTCGTGGTAGACGACGACGCCGTGAACCGGCAGGCGATGCGGCTGTTGCTCGAGCGCGAGGGCCACGAGGTGGTCGCCGTCGAGAACGGCCTCGAGGCGATCGAGCGGCTCGGCCCGGCGAGCGAGCGCTTCGACGCCGTCGTGACCGACCTGCAGATGCCGCGCTTGGGCGGCCGGGCCCTCTACGAGCAGCTCGCCGAGCAACGGCCGCAGCTCGCCGACCGGTTCGTGTTCGTGACAGGAGACCGGGCGCGTGACGAGACCCGCAAGTTCCTCGACGAGTGCGGCCAGCCCTCGGTGATGAAGCCCTACGACTTCAACGACCTGATCACGGCCATCGCGAAGGTGGCCGGAAAGAGGTAGCTCAGAAGAGCGGCGGCAGGATCACCGGGGCCACGGTATAGGCGGCTGAGGTGAGGGTGTTGTTGGCTTCGTTGAACTCCACCACGGCGTTCCCGACGTCCACCGTCACGGTGTCCTGATACGTGCCGGCAGCGCGCGGACCGACCGTGACGCTGACCGGAACGCTCGCCCCACCTGCAAGACCCGGGACGCTCACCACAGGGGCCGACGCCGGGTCGGCGCCGAACGCCACAGTAAAGGGCCCCGCCGGCACGGGACTGTTGTTGTGGATCACCGCGCTGACCGTGATCACGTCAGCCGTAGTCGGAGCGCCCGGGGTCTGGGTCACGCTCTGGACCGTGAGGTCCGCGGCCGAGTCCACGGCGATGAAGGGACTGAACGAGTCGACCGAGCCACCCATGCCGCCATGGGTAGCGTAGAGGGGCGTCGGCAAGATGAGCCGGGCCGCGAACGCCCCCAGCCGCTGCAGCAGACCCCCGAGCCCGCCCGGCGTGGGGAGCACGGCGTTGGTGCACACCAGCCCGAGCGGGTCCGCGGCGCGCGTCGTGAACTGGATCGCGTTTGGGTCGTTCGGATCAGGATGTGCCAAGACGAGCCGATGGTAGAACTCCTCGTGGGACACGGACTCGAGCGGGCACATGACGACCGTCACGGGGACGGCGAAGCTCGTCTTGGGAAAGACGGAGAAATCGTAGCACAGCGGGTACTGGGGCAGCGGGGTGCTGAGGCAGGTCCCCTGCAACGCCAAGTCGTCGCGGCGGGTGATCAGAAACAGGTGATCGCCGCTCACGGCATCGGCTGGCACGCTCAGTCCGGCCAGTGCCTCGACGGTGGCCAGCGTGCCGCCCAGGGCGCCGAACACGTCTGAAGTCCCGCTCGGACCTGTCGGGCCGAGTGCATCGGAGGTGAGACCGGACGGGGGCAGGCCCACGAAACTCAAGAGGACGTCGAACAGTTGCACGACGGCCTCCGGCGTCGTCAGTGGCAACGTCCCGTTCGGATCGAGCAATTGCCCTGCACGATAGCCCTTGATGGTGAAATCGGCGAGGTGGAGCGCCTGGCTCTGCGCCCCTGGGATGTCTCCCTGCGCCAGGAGGGGCTGAATGTTGTTGAGCTGATCCCGCGCCGAATCGAGCAACGGCCCCGCCGGAAACAGCGCGATCAGCAGCTGGTTAATGTGTCCGACGTTCAGAGCGTCGTCGCTGAGGAGATCCGCGCGCGGGCTCTGCGTAGGCAGCGCAGGGCGGTCCTCGGTGCAGCCGAGGATCAGCGCCCCGACGAGAACGGAGAGTTCGGCCAGAAGAAAGCCAGATGAGTAGCGACGCTGGCGCACCATACACCTCTGCCTCCCCCCGGTGCAACCTTCACGCCACGGTGGCACGGTGTTGCGAGACGGATCGGTTGAGAGCCGAACTCCAAGAAACGGACTGGATTAGCAGGCCGGCGCCGGAGCCCGAACCTTCGGCTGGAGACCACGCTCTGCACCAGAATGCAGCGGACCAGCCGAACGGGCCTGACCCGGTGTGATGCGTCGTCAGTTCCCCTTGCCGACGAGCTGGCGGAAGCGAGGATCATCCCGCAGGTCCCGCCACCACCAGTGATAACCCGTGGCAAACCCCACGCGGTGCTCGGGGTTCGCCGCCAGGTATTGCTTGAGCAGCGCCAGCGCTTCGTCTCGGTCCCCGAGTAGCACCCGAACGAACGCTTGATAGGAGACCAGCTCGCGCTCGCGGTCGATCTCGGCGTCGGCGCGCGACCGTGCGAGCAGACGCCTGGCGCTGTCGCCCGCACCCGCCCGCGCCAGCACGGCGGCCACCAGAATCTGGTCCCGCAATCGATCGAACTCGGCTTGCTGCGCGGGCCCCAGGTCTCGCAGCTCAGTGACCAGGTGCCAGGCCTTGGGCACGTCAGGGTCCACGTCCCTCAAGGTCAGGACCCAGAGCTGGCACTCGGTGAAGCGCGGATTCTTGGGGAAGCGCCGGCGTCCCTCGGCGCACCAGTGAACGGCGTCCTGGGTTTGCTCCAGGCTGTACGACGCACTGAACAGGCGCCACACCACCTGGTCTGCCACGCGCAGATAGGCGTCCTCTTCGTAGGCGCGCTGCGCGTCGATCTTTGCCTGGGTGATGTCGTTCTTCTGATAATCGAGATGGCTCAAGGTGCTCCAGGCGCTCGCGAGCGAGGGTGTGAGCCCGACCGCCGCGCGGAGATCCCGTTCCGCGTCCTGCAACAGCGCGGCGGCCTCCTTGGGGTCGGGTGCCAGGTGCAGGAGCCAGCGCCAATAACGCAACGTGCCCCGGAGCTCGAGCGCGCGGGCGTTCTGCGGGTCGAGCTGCAACGCCTGCGCGGCGAGGGTCAGCCCGCGGTCGATCCACGGCGCTGCCTGGAGCGGCGCGCGCGCGCCGACCAGTCGGGACCGGCGGTAGGCGATCGCAGCGCGCAAGACGAGCGGCTCCGCCCACTTCCGGTCGAGCGCCTCGGCCTGCACCAGCAGGCTGTCACCCCCCTGCAGGAGGCGCGCGCCACCCGCGACGTCGCCGGCGGCCGCCAGCGAGTCGGCGTCCTTGCGGGCCTTCTCTCCCTGCTGCAGGAGAATCCACGCACCGACGCTTTCCGTGCCAGCTTTCTGCTCGCGCAGCACGAGCTCTTCACCCAAGCGGCGACGCAGAAACGCGGCCACTTGCTGCGCGAGCGTGTCCCGCAACTGCAGCGGGTTGCCCCGCGGATGCTCGAAGCTGCCCCGCTCGATGTCCGCCCCGCTGGTGCCATCGATTAGGCGAACCGAGGCGACCAGACGGTCGCCGCGCTCTTCCACGCTCCCCTCGATGAGGCTGCCCGCGTTGAGTGCACGCGCGATGCTGTCGCGCGGCAGCCCGGAATGGCGGTAGCCCAACACGCCGTCCGTCGAGACGAGTTGCAGCGAGGAGACCGACGCCAAACGCTCTCTCAGGCCATCGGTCAGCGCGTCGGCCAGATACCCGAGATCCCGGCGCCGGCTGAGGTCGTCGAAGTAGAGGACGGCGATCCGGCGCGGGTCCAGTCCGCCCGGCGTCGCGGACCCACCCGCGGTACGCCGCCACGCCCCAGCGACCCAGAGGCCTCCGACGAGCAGCACCACGCCCAGGAGGATGGCACCCACGTACAGGCCCCGCCGCCGGTGCGCAGGCAGCACGGCACGCGACGTACGCCGGCGCGCCGACACCGTCGGCGGCGCGCTCAGCAACGCTTCGGCGAACAGGGCAGCGGTGGGAAAGCGGTCGGCCGGCACCTTGGAAAGGCCCCGCAGGACCGCGTCTTCCACGCCCTCGGGGATCGTGTCGCGCACGATGGAAGGCGGGGACACCGCGTCCAGCGAATGGCGCGCGATCACCGCCTGCGCGGTCGAGCCCGTGAAGGGCGGCTCTCCGGTCAGCATCTCGTACACCACGCACGCCAGGCTGTACTGGTCGCTCCGGCCGTCGATGTCCTCGGCGCCCATCGCCTGCTCCGGGCTCATGTAGGTGGGCGTCCCGATCACCGTTCCCGTCTGCGTGAGCCGCGTGTCGCCCGCAGCGGTGATCGCCCGGGCGATACCAAAGTCCGCCACCACGGCGGTCTCACCCATCAGCAGGATGTTCTCCGGCTTGATGTCGCGGTGGATCACCCTGTGGCTGTGCGCGTACGTGAGGGCGCTCGCCACCTCCGAGGCGATCCGTAGCGTTTCCGGCAGCGGCAGCATCTTTTCCCGCTCCAGACGGCCCCGCAGCGACTCTCCCTCGACGTAGGGCATGACGTAGTAGAGAGAACCCGCCGCGGCGCCCGAATCATAGAGGGGCAGGATGTGGGGATGCTGCAGCCACGAGGCGATCTCGATCTCGCGCAGGAAGCGCTCGGTGCCGAGGGCCGCAGCGAGCTCGGGGTGGAGCACCTTGATGGCGACGGGCCGGTGGTGTTTGAGGTCCTGGGCGAGAAACACGGTCGCCGTGAGACCGTGGCCCAGCTGCCGCTGCAGGGCGTAGCGTCCGGTTAGCGCTTCAGCGAGAACGTCGATCAGCTCGGCCACGAGGACGCCAGGTGTAGGTTCACACGCATGCTTCGGCGCTGCAGGTCCAGCCGCACGCGATCGGTCGCTCGGCCTCAGGCGCTGAGCTGCTGGAGCTCCTTGCGCACCTGTTCGAGCTCCGTAGCCCCGCCGGCCGACTCGTACATGTCCCGGGCCCGCTCGAGATAGGCGCGGGCCGTGTCCCGATCGCCCAGCCGGAGCTGGAACAGCCCGTATTCCTCGTACACCTGCGCCTCGGCGAGGGACGAGGGCGCGACCGTCCGAGACAGCTCGACCGCCTGCTCGAAGAAGACGAATCCGGTCTCGTCGAGCTGCCGTCCGCGCAGCGCGCCCAGCACCGTGTAGATCTGCACCAGCCGGCGCATCAGGTTCTCGCCGATGGCGAGCTGCTCGGCGCGCCGCAGCTCCTCCTCCGCCTCAAGGAAGCGGCCCGCCTCGAGCTGCAGCTGGGCCAAATTGAGGCGGATGCCCGACTCGAGACTGGGCTCGCGCGGGGCCCGCTGCAGCCAGGCCAGCGCCTCGCGGTATGCGGCAGCCGCCGCCTGCTGCCGCCCCAACTGCACGTCGAGCTGACCCTGGGTGTTGAGCACCTGCGCCATCGCCAGCGCCTCGGTCAGCGGCTCGAAGAACCCCCGCGCGCGCCGCAGGTAGTCGCCGGCGGCGGCGAGCTCACCCCTGCGGCACGCCAGCGTGGCCAGCTCGTGCAGCAGCCCGCCGATGCGCCGCTGGTCTCCCGCGGCCTCGGCGAGCCGCAGGCCGCGCGCGTACCACGCCTCGGCACCCGCCCACTCCACCTGGGCCTGCGCGGCCTTGCCCAACCCCTCGCACGCCGAGATCGCCGCGGCCGGGTCGAACTCCGCCTCCGCGAGCGCCAGGCAGCGCTGGTAGTGGCGCGCGCCCTCAGCGTGCAGGCCCAGCCCCAGGCACGCCCGTCCCAGCGCCTGCAGCGTCTCGACCTCAGGATGCCGGTCCTGCAACGCTTCCGAGACGCGGAGCGCCACGGCGTACCACTCCAGCGCCTGGGCGACCCGGCCGACGCCCTCTTCCAGGCGTCCCGCCGTCAACAAGGCCTGCACCACCCCCACGCCGTCGCCCCGCTGCTGACACTCGAGCGCCTCTACGTAGGCCGTGTACAGCGCCTCGAGGTGGCCCGCGATGCGGTGAAACACCTGCGGGATGCGGTGCCGCAGCTCCTCCGGCCGCACGCCGCGCTTGCCCAGCGTGAGGTACGGCCCGGAGCTCGACCACAGCGCCCGCTCGTCCGGTCGGGAAATCGACACGAGGAGGGAGCGCAAGGGCTCGAGCGCCTCGAGATCGGGCAGCAGCCCGAGAGCCTTCTCGACGCGCAGGGGGGGCAGCGCCTGGACCACCGGCTCCCTCACAGGCCGTACTCCTTCATCTTGCGGGTCAGGGTGTTGCGGTGGATGCCCAGCACCTCCGCCGCCGCCCCGATCTGACCGTTGGTGCGCGTCAGCACCCGGGCGATGTGGCGGGCTTCGACTTCGGCCAGCGTCAGGTGTGCGCCCGACGGCCGGTCGGGGAGCGCGGCCTCCTCGCCCCGGAGCTCGTCCGGCAAGTGCTCCGCCCGCAGCGTGGTGTCGGTCGCGACGATGACGGCGCGCTCGATGACGTTCCGCAGCTCCCGCACGTTCCCCACCCAGGTGTGGCCGCGGAGCAGGTCGAGCGCGCGGTCCGAGATCGCGGCGATGCGCTTGCCGTAGCGCTCGGCGAACTGGCGCACGAAGTACGCGGTGAGCAGCACGAGATCATCGCCGCGCTCCGCGAGCTTGGGCAGGCGGATCGTGACCACGGCCAGCCGGTAATACAGGTCCTCGCGGAACCGCCCCTGTTTGATCGCTTCGTTCAAGTCGCGGTTGGTGGCGGCGATGAGCCGCACGTCAACCGGGATGGTGCCGGCACCGCCCAGGCGCTCGATCTCTCGCTCCTGTGTGGCACGCAGGATCTTCGCCTGCAGCGCGAGGCTCATGTCGACGATTTCATCGAGAAACACCGTGCCGCCCGCCGCCTGCTCGAAGCGGCCAACTTTGCGGGCGACCGCGCCGGTGAACGCGCCCTTCTCATGCCCGAACAGCTCGCTCTCGAGCAGGTTCTCCGGAATCGCCGCGCAGTTGACCGCGACGAACGGTCCGGCCGCCTTGGGGCCGTTCAGGTGGATGGCGCGGGCTACGACCTCCTTCCCCGTCCCCGACTCGCCCTCGACGAGGACGGTCGCGTTGCTCCGAGCGACCCGCGCCATGAGCTTGTAGACCTCCAGCATCGCAGGGCTCTGCCCGACCAGCGCGTACGGGCCGACCGCGTGCGCCTCCGCCTCTGGCAGCGGGAGCGGGACCTCGGTGGCGACCGCGCGCACGCGGTCGAGCGCACGCAGCAAGTCCTCACGGCGGACGGGCAGCGACAGGAGGTCGAGTACGCCGAGCTTCTCCGCCCGCAGCACCAAGCCCATGGAGGGCCGGTGCGCGGCGGTCAGCAGCTGCGGGCTCCCCGCGGCACCGCGCAGCGCCTCCACCCACCACGTCACATCGTCGTCGGCCCGCTCGCCCAAGACCGCGAGCACCACGTCCCAGCGCTGCGCGGCGAGCTGGCGCACCGCGCGGGGCAGGTCCGGGGCGGCCTCTACGTCGACGCCCAGGTCCGGAGCCCATTGCCGCAAGCTCTGCAGCAAGGCACCGCTGCCCTCCCCCGCCACCACCAGGACCCGCAACGGGCCGGGCTGTGCTCGGCGTTGTGCCGCAGGTGACGGCGACGGCTCCATCGACACCGGTAGCTTCATCCCTTCGCTCCCGCGTCCCCGACGTAGCGGGCGACCAGCACCAGCGCGTCATCCGTGCTCTTGCCGGACCGCGCGAGGATCTGGTCCGCCAGCTGCTGCGGCGGCGCGTCGACCGTCAGCTCGTCGGCGAAGCCGCTCTGGATCCCGTCGGTGGCGAGAACCAGCGTGTCCCCCGGGGCCACGGCGAGTACCTCGGCCCGGAGCGGCGGGAGTTCGGAGCCAACGATGCCGCCGCGCGTCACCAGGCGCTCGCGGCCCCGGCGTCCGCCGGCGTCGGCGTAGAGCAGCACGCCTTCGACGTTACCGACACCCAGCCAGGTCATCGAGCCGTCCGCGCGATCGAACAGGGCGACGCTCACCACCGCCCCGCGGGTCCCCGCGAGCGCCTGATGGCAGCGCTGCAGCAACGGCAGCACGGACTCCTGCGCGTGCCGATTGAGCGCGGCCACAGCCGCGCGCGCCGCCGCGGCGGCCGCCGCGCCGTGGCCGAGTCCGTCCACCACGGAGACCAGGACGCCCGCTCTCACTGGCTTGACGAGGTGGAGGTCGCCCGACTCCCGCTCGCCGGGAAGCGTCAGGGTGGCGACTCCCCAATCGATCAGGGCGGCACGGTCCACGACCGCCTCAGGAGGCGAGCTGCCGCCACTTCTTCATGGTTACGGTCGTCCCCTTCCCCACGACCGAGGAAACGTCGAACTCGTCCATCAGTCGTCTTGCGCCGGGGAGGCCCAGGCCGAGTCCGCCCGAGGTGGAGTACCCGTCCTGCAGGGCGCGCCCGACATCGGGGATGCCCGGCCCCTGATCGCGCGCGATCACGACCACGCCTTGCCGGTCGCCGTTCGAGACCACGTTGAGCGCGATCTCGCCGCGCTTCGCGTACATCAGAATGTTGCGCGCGAGCTCCGAGATCGCGGCAGCGATGACCGTCTGGTCGCCGCTGGAGAATCCGGCGTCGGCCGCGACGCTCCGGCCCTGTTGGCGCGCGGTAACGACGTCCACATCGGACGCGATCGGAACCAGCAGCTCGTCAACCACGGTCGCGGTGCCCCGGGCCGCGGTCGAGGGGCCCCTGGCCCCGCTCGACGCGCTCGCGAGCGACCCCGTCGAGGAACGCCAGCCCTTCCTCCAGATCGAGCGCGGTCGCGACACCCTTGAGCGTCAGACCGAGCTGGACCATTGCAAAGGCCACCTCGGGCTGGATCCCGACGATGACGGTCTCCGCACCGCGCAGCCGCGCCATGTGCGCGATATCGCGCAGCGTGCGCACGGCGAACGAGTCCATGACGTCGAGCGCCGTCACGTCCACGATGACGCCGCGGGCACGGAAGCGCCCCACGCGTTCGATCAGCGCTTCCCGGAGCTGCGAGAGATCGGCATCGGTGAGGGCCGATTGAATGGACGCGATCAGGTACTGGCCCTGCTTGAGAATCGGAACTTCCACAGCGCCCTCCGCTACGGGAGTGGGTGCGAGTTCACGCCTTCGGGGCCAGATCTTCCAGCGGCAGGACCTTGTAGCCGAGCAACCGCTCCGCCTCCTCGATGCCGCCCTGCAAGTCGCCCACGGTTGCCATCTCGCTCAGGTCGACGCCGATCGTGACGAGCGTCTGGGCAATTTCGGGCGACAGGCCGGTGACGATCACGGTGGCGCCGAGCAGCCGCGACGCCTCGACCGTCTGCACGAGGTGGTTCGCGACGTTCGAGTCCATCGCCGCCACACCGGTGATGTCGATCACGACCACCTTCGCGCGGTTGGTGCGGATCGCCCGCAGCAGCTGCTCGGTCAGCTGACGCGCACGCTGCGGATCGATGACGCCGATGATCGGCAGAATGAGGAGCCGCTCGCGCACCTGCAGTACCGGCGTCGACAGCTCGCGGATCGCCTCCTGTTGCTGCCGGATGATGCGCTCGCGCTCCTGCACGAAACCCACGGCCACCGTGTTGGCGACCCGGTTCGCCGCGGGCTCGTAGGCGTCGAGAATGCGGTTCAGTTTGTCGAAGTCTTCGTGGTACTTGCCGAACAGCGAGCGGGCGAGCACGTCGCGCAGCAGCAGCACGATGCCGACGACTTCGTGCGTCTCGACGCCCCGCGGGATGATGCGCTCGGAAAGGTTGCGCGCGTACGCCTGCAGCGCCTCGAACGTCCCGGTCTCGAGCGCTTCGACGTAGTTGTCGTACACCGACGTCGCCTCGGCAAAGATCTCCGCTTCGGTCATCGCCGTGAGCAGCTGGGCCCGCGTGATGCGCCGCGCCCACTCCTCACGCAACTGCGTGCGATTCTGGCGCAGGTGGGCGACGAGCTCGCGCAGCAGCGCCGCAGTGTCCGGTGTTTGTACGGGGAGACCGGCGGGCGGAGAGGGCCGGTCCTTCGATCTCGTGGCCATGGGCGTCGTTCCTCAGTCGTGGAATGTTGCTGCCGCGCAACAGCAAGGCTAGTGCCAAGTGCCCGCGTTAGCAGCGTCGCCATAAGCCGCTGATTCACAACATCTTGCTGATCACGCCCGCGTCAGGGAATCCACCAGTAGTGCCAGATTGGGGCGGCACGCGCGTGCCGCCTGCACCAAGAAAGGGCGCGGGGAAGCGGGGCCACCATCGGGGCTCCACCGCTCCGCGCCGCGTAGCAGTGGAACGCAATCCGCGATGGTCAGCTCAGTGGCCCGCGCTCCCCCGACCTCTACGTCCTGCCGTGGGCCCTCGAACAGTTCACGGCCTGGCCCACGTGGTTTGCTTACTGCACCGAGCTCGTCGCCGACCCCACGATGATCTCGCCGGTCGTCGTCAGCACCCCGGGGAGACAGCCCAACAGGGTACAGCCACCGCCGGTCAGGCTCTGCAGGTACACGTGAATCATGTTCACCGTCAGGCCACTGCTCGTGACCCCGTCGCCTGAGGGGATCTGCTCATTCAGCACGACGTAGCCGACCCCCGGCAAGCTGATGTTGGTGTTCGGAGCCACGGGCCCATCGCCCGAGGTCACCGGCACGCCAGCCACCACGAGATTCGTGAACGTCGAGCCGTCGGCGTTACTGACGGCCCCGCTTGGGGTGACGCTGCTCATGACGTTGGCGATCGCCTCATCCGCCGTGATCAGCCCGTTCAGGATGTTAATGCTCGCCGCGCTCGCGGTGCTCTGCGCGCCCGACTCTGCGGTCCCGATTTCGCCCGACGTGATGCTATTGAGGAAGTCGGACGACAGGGCGCCCGCTATGGTCTGCGTACTTCCTTGGGCGTCGGCCTCGGCGCCGTCGGTCCCCGAGATCGCTGGCAGCACCGCCAGCGGCGACGGACCACTGTAACCGACCGGCGTGTTGACATACGTGCTGTACGCCTGGCCGCCTACCGACTGGGCGACACCCGCCACCGCAAACCCGGCCGTCAGCCCAACGACGAGCCCGAGGACCGCGAGGCGGTTCACCCAATGCATGCTCTTGCCGTTCATCAGTCACTCCTTCCTTAAGTCCTTAGTGCGCTTGGATGTTGCCGCCCGTTCACGAGTGATCGACGACGTTGCCGCCCGTCAAGTACGTGAGGCCCGTGTCGCCATGATCCGTGGCCCGCCACCGCATCGCATCGACGTGGAACCCGTTGATGCGGCCGTTCTGTGCTCCGCCGCGATCGTTGTCGCAGACCTCGAACTGCACTTGTTCAAAGCCTCCCTGCGGGTTCACGCGCGCCGTCATGCCGGGCGGAAAGGGCAAACCCACCACGAGGCACCTGCCTCCCGAGTTATCGTCGAACGTCGAGGCAGACACGGGCTGATTGTCGAAGGCATCGACGTTGTCGTGGATCGACACGTGCCAGGCAAGCTTCGCGGGGTGCCAGTTGACTTGGATCTCGCCCTTGGTCACGACGCAGTCCGACCCAAGAAAGACGTTGAACCCGAAGGTCACCTTCCCGGTCATGTAGGGGGCCGGGTCCGGGGCCGCGGGTTGGCCTCCAGATGGTTCATCCGCGTTATCGTAGTTTCCTGCAAGCCGGTTACCTGTGGGGTCGATACGACCACCGCCCGTCCACTTCCCGGGGGTGCATGGCTGTCGTTCCTTTAAGCTGGGCTTCCCCAGCAGGCTGCGGTCGGGGCTCAGGCGGTCCTGATTACAGGCCGCGAGCAGCGCGACGACGAGCAGCCCGGGCACGACGCTCCAGTGTTTATGTTCTTGCAACATGTGCGTTCTGCCCTCCTGCGTTGACGGTTCGTGCCACACAGATTCCGGGCACGCGCACCTGCAAAGCGGGTGCCACTCAGGCCCAAGCCCGGAAGACCTTGCGATTGCGAGAGATGCAGGCCCATGTGGAGCCCCTGCAGCACCACGCGCGCAACGGTCTCATACCACATTCCGCGGCGACCGCGCACCGCGGCGACCGCGCACCAAACCGCCGGATGCGCGGCGACGCGGACCGTTCGCTCGACGCTCTCAGGTTCGCGCACCTCCCGGAACAGATCAGGGCGTGTCTGGCCTGTGGCACATGCCGTGCGGATCCACTGGCCGGTTGTCCGCCCGCTCGAAGTCGGTGCACTCGAACGCCGGTTGACCCTGATCCGAGGGAGTAAAGGAGGCTTCATGCGACGCGTCGCCGGTGTGATCGCATGCGCTGTCGTGGTGCGGCTCGTGCTCCCAAGCCAGCTGGCCGCTCAGGGTGGGATTATCTGGGGGCGGGTTGCAGACACGACTGGCGCGCTGCTGGCGCGCGCCACTGTGAGCGTTGAGGCAACCGGCGGCCGCACTACGAGCAACGATCAGGGGAACTACGAGATCAGACGCGTTCCTGCGGGAACGCACACCGTCCGGGTCAGGCTGCTCGGGTATGTGGCGCAGACCGTGCGGATCGCGGTGAGCGAGGAACAGACGGTGCGGCAGGACTTCTCGCTACGGAGGCAGCCCATTGGGCTCGCGCCCGTCGACCTGGTCGTCGGGTCCCGGGCTCGGCACACGGGCGCCGAGGAGCTCGCCGTTCCCGTGGACGTCTACGCCGCCGAGGCCCTCGCACAGCAGGGTACCAGCGAGACCAGCCAGATCCTGCAGGCGCTCGCGGCCTCGGTCAACTTCCCGCGCCAGAGCGTCACGGATGCCAATGACATCGTGCGGCCCTTCACTCTGCGCGGCCTCAGCCCCGACCACACGCTGGTCTTGCTGAACGGGTGGCGACGACACCAAACCCCCCTGGTGAACAACTTCGCGTACGGCATGGCCGCCGGCTCGAGCGGCGTGGACCTGAACGCGATCCCGGTGAGCGCGATCGACCGGATCGAGGTGCTGCGCGACGGCGCCTCCGCCCAGTACGGCTCCGACGCCATCGCCGGCGTCGTGAACATCGTCACGAAAGAAGGACAGTTCACGCCGGTCGTGAACGTCGACGACGGCCGGTACGTCACCGACGACTATCCGGATGACGGGACGACCGTGGACGTGAACGGCGGCTGGGGAATCGGGTTGGGCCGCGGCTCGCTCGCCCTCTTCGGCGAGTTCCTCGACCGCCAGCCGACCAACCGGGCCTGGGCCGATCCGTTCGAAACCAGCGTGACGGGCCTTCCGGACTCCATCGACAACCAGGGCCGCGTGGTCGTGAAGCGCAACCCGGCTCCGCAGCCGAACCACCACTGGGGTGACGGGCTCGAGAAGGACATCATGACCCTCGCAAACCTCCGCCTCCCATTGAACGCGGCGGGCACCAGCGAGATCTACGCCTTCGGCGGGTACAGTTTCCGCGAAGGCACCGGCAACTCCTTCCGACGCTATGGGACTGACTCGCGGAACTGGCCAGCACTCTACCCGCTGGGTTTTCTACCCGAATTCGCTCCGCACGTGACGGACTACTCGGCCGCCGGCGGGTGGCGCGGGATGACGGGTGGGTGGGCAGCGGACGTGGGCGCGTCCCTCGGGCACAACCACTTCGACTACGACCTCCGGAACACGCTCAATGTCTCGCTCGGGCCGTGCTTGGACCCGGCAGCGCCGTGCGCTCCCGCGGGGATCCCGAACCAAACGTCGTTCTTCGCCGGGCGGCTCGTGCGCGAGGAGTTCATCGCCGCGGCGAACGTGGCCAAGTCACTGAACGTGGGACTGCCGGCGCCCATCCACCTCGCGGTGGGCGCCGCGTTCCGCCGCGAGCGCTATCAGATCGTTCAGGGGGAGCCAGCATCGTATATCGACGGCGGGGACACCACGCAGTTCGGGGGCCGCGCCGTCGCCGGCTCGCAGGGCTTCCCGGGCTTCACGCCGTCCGACGCCTCGGACCACCACCGGACCAACTTCGCGGTGTACACCGACGCGGAAACGGAGCTGTCGCAGAAGCTCCTGGCCAACGTGGCTGGACGGTTTGAGACCTACAGCGACGTCGGTGAGCGGGTGACAGGGAAGCTGGCGCTGCGATACCAACCCTGGAAGCGACTCGCGCTGCGCGGGACTGCGAGCACGGGGTTCCGCGCCCCGGGGCTCAGCCAGGAGTACTTCAGTAAGGTGGTCACCAACGTCGTCGGCGGAGTGCCGGCGCAGACCGGCATCTTTCCCGTGGGGGATGCCGTCGCGCGGGTGCTCGGCTCGAAGCCGCTGCGAGCGGAGACTGCGGTGAACTTCAGCGGCGGGTTTGCCTACTCGCCGTGGAGCAACGTGACGATGACCGCCGACTACTTCTACATCAAGATCGACAGCCGTGTCCTGCTCGGCGCGACCTTCGACGACGACACCACGCTGGCGATTCTGAAGCGCAATGGCATCACCGACGTCAGCGGCGTCCAGTACTTCACCAACGGCCTGGACACCCGGACTCAGGGCGTGGATGTCACCGCCGATCTGCGACTCCCAGTGGGGAGGGCAGGCACACTCCACCTCACAGGGGCACTCAACTACACGAAGAACGAGATCGCCCGAGTCAATCCGTTGCCCGCCGTGCTCCAGAACTCGCCCGAGTCGCGGCTGCTCGACGTAGTGACCCGCGTGGCGATCGAGGAGGAACAGCCTGACTGGCGCAGCACAGCCACGGCTCAGTATTCGACGGGCCGGTTCCATGCGCTGGCCCGCGGATCGTACTTCGGTGGCTTCGCCTCGGCGAAGCCAGGTTTCTGCGACGCCTGCACGGAGACTTATGGAGGCAAGTCCCTCGTCGACGCGGAGCTGGGCTACCGTTTCAACCACGTGGACCTGTCGGTCGGCGTCCGCAACCTCTTCGACACCTACCCAGACCAGCCCACGAACGACTTCAACAACAATTTCTTGACATTCCCGTGGGCGGCGGCGTCGCCGTTCGGGTACAACGGGCGCTACCTCTACAGCCGAGCGTCGGTCGAATTGACTCAGTAGGACGCTGCCGCCCACACTCCGCACACGACCCCGCCCGGATGTGGGCTACAGTGCGGATCCAGATCAATGAGTTGCCTGTCGGGCGGATCCGCGCTCCCCGGCCCGAACGCGGTCGGAGCTGGAAGGCTCGGGATGGTGATCGGCACTTGGGCCACGTTGTTGTCGTATCTGCGTTCCTTCAACATGTGGCAGAACCCGTCCGGATCGGTAAACGGACATGCAACGTCGTTGGGGTCATTGGGGTTCGGCGTGAACGGGGGATTCACGGTGATCCGGATGACGTACTCGCCGGGCGGCACGGGATCCTGCCCGTCCCCGCCGTCGAGCACGAAATACTGGCCGCCGATGTGCTTGTTGTACGTGTCGGCCCACCCGACGCTGATCCCCTGGTTGCCCGGTGTGGTCCTCGTGCCACATGCGCGGTAGGCCCACGACCCCCGGCGGTCTGCCACGACGTCCGTGTCGACCATGCAGAAGCCCTTCTTCGCGGCGCGCCAGACCTTGCCGGTCGCGGGATCAACAAGCTCGTACAGCGTGTAGTGCCGGAAGTGGAAGTGATTGTGGCAGGTCGCGAACTCGAACATCCCGTCGTTCGCTGCGACGTGGTCGAGCGGGTTGCCGATGAAGACGTCGGCGTTCCCGATGTTGGGTGTGGAGACGGTGAACCGCAGCACGCGATGGACGCCAGGGGTGACGCCCCCCTCCAGTAGGCTGCAAGGGTCCTCGTTCAGATCCTGACTGTACACTACCCAGGAGCGAGCCAGCCATTGGGCATCCACAATGAGGTCGGGGGCCCCGTGGGCGAATTGCGCCGCATCGACTGCCGCCGGGTTGTCGGCCCCGACACAGGCGGCCACCACGACTCCGGCTGCAGCGATCATCAGATTCGCCCTCACAGTTGCGGGCACCTCCTTGGTTGGACACATCGGTTGGACACATCCTCCTCAGCGCGCCACAGCGCTCGATCACGCGGCGCCGCGGGGAGCGGCGTGCGGTCCGCTCCCCGCGCAGTGCTGGTCGCTCGTCAAACCATCACCTCCTCGGATGGACGTTCACACGGCGGTCACCGCGACCGCCACACGGTTACGACGACAATACGACTGTTTCGACCACAATATTTCGTAGCAGCGGGCTGCTCGGACCCGCCCTCAGCCAGCGGTGGCAGGCTGGGGGATCGCGACGGCGCGGCGCGACTGCCGCGGCGGTCTGCCCGCGCTCGGCTCGGCCTCGTTGGCGTCGTAGCGCACACCTTCGCACAGCACGCGCGCGATCCGCTCCGCGGTCCGCCCGTCCCAGCGCTCAATGACGGGCCGGGCAGGTGAGCGCCCGTGCCGTGCGCGCGCGGCCGCCGCGAGGATGGCCTCCCAGCGGGGAGCCACCAGCCGGTTGGTCCCATGCAGACAGGTGACCGGCCGCTCGGTGTTCGCTCGCACGGTGAGACAGGGCACGCCGAGGAAGGTCGTCTCCTCCTGGAGGCCTCCCGAATCGGTGATCACCAGCTCCGCTCCGGCAACCAGGCTCAACATCTCCACATAGCCCAGCGGCTCCAACAGCCGCAGCCCGCCACCGTTGCGCCGCGTGTCGAGGGCACGCAGCCGTTCCCGTGTCCGCGGATGAACGGGGAACAGCACCGCCATCTCGCTTCCCAGCCGATCGAGAGCTTGGCAGAGCTCGCGCAACACCGCCGGCTCGTCCACGTTGGTCGGGCGGTGCAGCGTCACGACCGCATAGGGGCCGCCGGCCACGCCGTGCCGTGCCGGCGCGTCCAACTCCTGCGCGAGGGGGAGCGCCCAGCACAGCGCGTCGATCATGATGTTGCCGACGAACTGGACCCGTTCCGCTGGGATCCCCTCGAGCGCGAGGTTTGCCAGGGCATCCCGCGACGGCGCGAACAGCACATCGGACAGCCGGTCCGTCACGATCCGATTGATCTCCTCCGGCATCGACCAGTCGCGGCTTCGCAGCCCCGCCTCGACGTGTCCGACACGGAGCCCCAGCTTGGCCGCGGTGAGCGCGGCCGCGACGGTCGAGTTCACGTCGCCGTAGACGAGAACGAGGTCGGGGTGGAGCTCTGTCAGGATCGGCTCGAGCCGCTGCATCACGCGAGCGGTCTGTTGTGCGTGCGAGCCCGAGCCGACGTCAAGGTGATAGTCGGGCGCGGGAATCCACAGCTGCTCGAAGAACGTGGCCGACATCTCGGGATCGTAGTGCTGCCCGGTGTGCACGATGACGTGCTCGACGTCCGGGCGCTTGGCCAGTTCGCGGTCCACCGGTGCGAGCTTCATGAAGTTGGGACGGGCGCCCACGACCGACAGGATGCGCATCACTTCACAATGGCGACAACGCCGTACACCGCCGCCGGGATCGCCGCCAGAATCCCGATGATCCGCATCGTCGTCTCGGCCCCATGCCGCCCCGGCACAATGACGCGGTCGCCGCCATGGAGCCTCATCTGGTCCACGGTCAGGCCGCGCGCGATGGCTTGCTGCAAGGCGTCCCCTGACCAGATCCGTCCCCCGTCGCGCTCGATGCGAAGCGCGGAGAACTTGGCTCCTTGGGTCGGGCCACCGGCCGCCATGAGGGCGTCCGTCAGCACGGCATCCGCGGGGACCGCGTAGAAACCGGGCCGCCCTACCTCGCCAAGGATCGAGAGGCGGATCAGCGCCCGGGCGTGGACGACCGGGTCCTTGAGGAACCGTCCGATCTGGCGGGCAAGATACGGCTCGACGTCCGCGCGCCGTACACCGGCGAGCGACAGCTCGCCGATGACACGCAGCACGAGCGCGGGACCCCGGCTGACCGTGAAGGTATCGGTAAGACTACTGTCGCCTTCGACGCGGAGCAGGATCCGGTCGCCGATCTGGAACTCGTCCGTGGAGTCTTGGGCCGCCGCCCGGCCAGTGAGGGCGACCGCCAGGAGCGCGAGCGCCGCGAGGCGCGCCAGCATTCGTGTGATCATTCGACCGTCACGCTTTTCGCCAGATTGCGGGGGCGGTCCACGTCGCAACCCCGTAACACGGCGATGTGGTAGGCCAGCAGTTGCAGCGGAATGACCGTCAACACCGGCGACAGGAGCGGTGGACACGCGGGAACCCGCAGCTCGTGGTCGGCCAGGCGACGCAAGTCGCCGTTGCCCTCGGTCGCGATCGCGATGATATGCCCTCCTCGCGCCTTCACCTCCTGCATGTTGGAGATGGTCTTCGGGTATACCGGGTCCTTGGGCGCGAGGAAGACGACCGGCATGCTCTCGTCGATGAGCGCGATGGGCCCGTGCTTCATCTCCGCCGCGGGATAGCCTTCCGCGTGGATGTAGGAGATCTCCTTGAGCTTGAGGGCACCCTCGAGCGCCACGGGGAAGTTCACCCCGCGGCCAAGATAGAGCGCGTTGCGCGTGTCGGCGTACCGCGTGGCGAGCTCCCGCACTTGGGGCTCGAGCTCGAGGGTGCGGGCCACGAGGTCGGGCAGGGCCCGCAGCTCCGCGACGAGTCGCTGGCCGTCCTCGACGTCGAGCTGCTCGCGCCGCCGGCCGAGGTGGAGCCCGAGCAACAGCAGCGCCACGACCTGCGACGTGAACGCCTTGGTGGACGCGACCCCGATCTCCGGGCCCGCGTGGAGATAGATCCCGCCGTCCGCTTGGCGAGCGATCGAGCTGCCCACGACGTTCACGAGCCCGACCACCATGGAGCCCGCCGCGCGCGCCGCGCGGATCGCCTCGAGCGTGTCCGCGGTCTCGCCCGACTGCGAGATCGCGATGGTGAGCGTGCCGGCCACCCGCAGCGGTCGGCGGTAGCGGAACTCTGAGGCATACTCGACCTCGACCGGAATCCCCGTGAGTTCCTCGAGGATCGAGCGGCCGACCAAGCCGGCGTGCCAGGACGTGCCACATGCAACAATCACGATGCGCCGGATGCGCGCGCACTGGCCGGGCGACAGGTTGAGTCCGTTCAGTCGGGCCGTGCCGTCCACCCCCACGAGCCGCCCGCGCAGCGTGTGCCTGATCGTTTCGGGCTGCTCGCAAATCTCCTTGAGCATGAAGTGCGCGTGCGACCCGAGCGCCAGGGTGTCGAGATCCCAATCGAGGTCGTCCACCGAGCGATCCTGAGGGTGCGCGTCGCAATCCAGCACGCGGTAGCCCTCGGGCGTCAACACCGCCACGTCGCCGTCGTCGAGATAGACGACCGACCGAGTATGCGCGAGGACGGCGCTCGCGTCGGACGCCACGAGGTACTCGCCGACGCCGACGCCGATCAGGAGCGGCGAGCCGGCGCGCGCCACGACGATCTTTTGCGGGTCGGCGTCCGAGATCACGGCGAGACCGTACGTCCCGTCCACGCGCGCCAGCGCAGCGATGACCCGCTCCTCGAGCGTGTCGCCGGGCGCGGCTTCGATCAAGTGAGCGAGCGTCTCCGTGTCCGTCTCGGTCGCAAAGCGGTGGCCCGCCCGCTCGAGCTGCGCTCGCAGCAGATCGGCGTTCTCGATGATGCCGTTGTGCACCAGCGCGAGCGCGCCGGTGCAGTCGGTGTGCGGGTGGGCGTTCCGCTCGGTGGGTGCACCGTGAGTCGCCCAGCGCGTGTGCCCAATGCCGCAGGTCCCGTGTACCGGGTCCTGCGCGAGCCGGTCTCGAAGGGCCGCGATGCGACCCGCGAGTTTGCGAGTCTCCACGCCCCGGCCGTTCAGCACGGCCACGCCGGCCGAGTCATAGCCCCGGTATTCGAGGCGCGTCAGCCCATCCAGCAGCACGGCCACGGCGTCCCTCGGCCCGACGTATCCCACAACGCCGCACATCGCTCAGGCCCTCTCGGGATGGCGCTCGGCCGATATGCGCTCGAGCAGTGGCTCACTGGTGATCGCGAGGCCGAACCGGGCAAGCTGCGCCAAGGTGCCGTCGCGCACGCCCCGCAGCACGTCGTCAGGCGTCTGGAGGGCGGCGCCGCACCACTCGCAGGTCGGGGGCGACGACGGTCCGGCGGGTCGCCGCGGCGTCCCGCCGTTCCAGCCCAGCGCTCGACAGCGCCTGCACAGCATGCGCGAGGTCTCCATACCGTGAAACGCCCCAGGCGCCACGCGCTTCAAGTTTGAGGCCCGGACGCGCGCGAGCCGGGGCCGTGGTGCATAGCGCGCGGGGCGCCAAGGTGTTACGACCCCGTGGCAGGCCCGCGCTGCCGCGCCCCCGGCGGTGCAACCGTTGCGCGAGCGCGGCACCTCGCCGCGCTTCGGGGCGCGGCACCGCCCCGCCCGCAGGCTCGGCAGGCCGAGCCGCTGCGGCCTCAGGCTTGCAGGTCAGAAGGCTTGGCGCCCTCCCGACGTCGTTCACGCATCGCCCGGGGGAATCGGATGACCGATCGAATGCCCGCGGCCGGGGTGTCGCTGGCGCTCCTCGCAGGAGATCGCGACGGAGCTACGCACTGGCTGGAAGGCCTGCTCGAGTCCGGCGGATACGGAGTACTCCGCGAGCGCACGGGCCGCGATGCGCTGCAGCGGGCGCGCGCCACTCGCCCGGACCTGATCATCGTCGACGCGGAGCTGTCGGACCAAGCGGGGGTCGAGCTGTGTCGCGCCTTGCGCGCGGATCCCCGCGTCACGACTAGCACGCCCATCTTGCTGGCGGCCGGCGAGCCCTGCACGCGGGAGCGCCGGCTGGCGGCCCTCGCGGCCGGGGCCTGGGAATGCATTGCGCCGCCGCACGACGCGGACGAGATCCTCCTGAAGGTGCAGGCCTACGTGCGCGCCAAGCTCGACGCCGACCGCGCCCGGGCCGAGGGCCTGCTCGATCCGTTGAGCGGGCTCTACAATCCGCAGGGGCTGGCGCGGCGCGCGCGCGAGCTCGGATCCCAGGCGTTCCGGGAGCACGGCGCGCTCGCGTGTGTGGCCGTGGCCCTCGATGTCGAGCAGGGTGACGCCGCCGCGACGGCCGAGGAGACCGACGGGGCCGCCGTGGTCCGTTGCGTGAACGCGCTGAAGTCGACGGCGCGACTGTCGGACGTCGTCGGCCGGCTCAGCGCCGTGGAGTTCGCCGTGCTCGCGCCGGGCACGGATGCCGGCGGCGCGCGGCGGCTCGCCGAGCGGCTGGCCCAGAGCATCCACGCAAGGACGACCCCCCCCGACGCAGCCCGGGCCGCGCCCGGTGTGCGCGTGCGCTGCGGCTATGAGGCGGTGGCCAACATGGGCTACGCGCCGATCGAGCCAGTCGAGCTGCTGGTACGCGCGTCGGCGGCGCTCCGCACGGGGAAGGAGGAACCGGGGGGCTGGATCCGGCGGTTTGACTCCGGCGTCAGCGGTCCGACCCCTTAGATGACCAGCGGCTGGCGCTTGTTTCGCCCAGTGTCCTCATCCACGGCTTCGTAGCCTGGGAGGTAGTAGGAATAGTACCGGTAGGCGGCTCCGGGGGGCACGTCGTTCAGGACAGCACCCAGCACACGGATCGGCAGCCGCCCGAGGACTTCGAGTTTGGCTGCCATCACGTCCCGGTCGCTGCACCCGGTACGTAACACCAGCAGCAGGTTTCCGGTCAGCGTCCCGAGGATCAGGGGATCGACTCCGCCGCCCAGGGGCGGGGTGTCGATGAGGATGACGTCGTAGGACGCGCGCCACCCGGTGATCAGCTCTCCCATCGCCTGCGACCCTAGCAACTCTGGAGCGTTGTGAGCCCGCGTGCCGCAGCCGATGAGCGTCAGCGTGTGGCACCCAGTGGGCTGCAGGATAGCTTCGAGCGGCACCTCTCCGCGCAAATAGTCGGTCAGGCCGGGCCGGCGGCGCGCGCTGAGGCGGCGGTGGAGTACGCCGCGCCGGATGTCCCCATCCACGAGCAGCGTGCGGTGCCCGCCTTCGGCAAACGTGTGCGCCAGGTTCGCAGCGAGGAAGGACTTGCCGTCCCCCGGTCCCGGGCTCGTGATCGCGACGATTAGGGGGCCGGCGGCCCCATAGGCGTGAACCACGTTCAGGCACACGCCCCGCAACGCTTCCACGACCTGGGCGATGTCCTCAGGCGTCCGTCCCGCTCCATTCCCGTCTCCCCGTCCTGCGAAGTGCGGCAGGGCGCCGAGAATGGCGAGGCCCATCTCGCGCGACACCTGTTCCGGATAGCGCACCCGCGGGTCCGCGCGATCGACCAGGACCGCGCCCACGATGGCGAGGCCCAGGCTCCCGAGGCATGCGAGCGCAATGAGGCGCGGGGCCGCGTTCTTGACGGGCCGCTGCGGGACCACCGCGCGGTCGAGGATGCGCACGTCGGGGATGGTGCTCGCCTCCGTGACGCGCGCTTCCTCATAGCGCTGCTGCAGCGTCGTATACAGGTTCTCCGCTAGGACCACGCCGCGGCGGAGGCGCGCCTCCTCAAGCACGCGGGGTGGGATCTGGCGCAGGTTGCGCGAGTCGGTCTCGACCCGCCGAGTAAGCTCCCCCTCCCGCGCCGCGAGCTCGCTCGCGAGCCCGCGCGCCAGGGTCGGGATCGTCTGCCCCTCGAGAGTCGCGATCTCCGCGGTGAGCCGCTGCACGGGCGGATAGGCGTCAGAGTAGCGGTACTTCAGCGTCCGGAGGTCGCCTTGCTTCGCAGTAAGCTCCTTCAGCGCCTGCGAGAGCTCCGCGCTGCGCTGGACCGAACCGATGGCCCCTAAGGCATCGGCTGAGATCCCGGAGTCCCTCGCCTGTGCGAGCAGTTGCTCGAGCGCCTCGCGGTCGCGCCGCGCCTGCTCCCGCTCAATCTGGGTGTCGAAGAAGCTCGTGAACACCGGGTCGCGCGCCGCGTCTGCCGACGCGCCACGGTCGGACGGCAGGGTGATCGTGCGCACCCGAAAGCCTTCCAGCGCAGCTTCCGCATCCAGCAGGGTTTGCCGGGCGTAGCTCAGCTGCTCGTCGAGGATCTTCGTGAGCTCGGTGAGTCGTTCGCGCTTGAGCTGTGCCGCGACCGACACATAGCGTTCGACCACGGCGTTGACGATCTCGGTGATCGTCGCGGGAGCGGAACCCCGCAGCTCGAGGCGCAGGAAGTTCCCATTCAAGTCCAGTTGGACGTCGAGGCTCTCCATCAACCGCCGCGCCGCATCGCGCAGCGTGGCCAATGTAAATTCGACGCGTTGGCCCGACGTCAGCGTCCCCCGCGCCGGCGCCCACATCAACCCGACCCGAGTACCGATCGAGTCGCCCGGCGTGCCCCGCTCGAGCTCGAGGCCATCGCTCGTCGTGAGCGTCCACGCCCGCCCCGCCTCGTCCACTGTCAGTCGGTAGGCGCCGGGCCGGTACTGGTTGGTCACGTGAAGCGTCGCGAGCGCCGCGGCGTCCGCCGGCGATTGCGGCTCGAGAAACAGTCGCTGGTCGCGGACCACCTGGTCGAGCACGACGTATGACTTGAGGAGGTCGACCCACGCTTGGGGGTCGAGCAGTTGGCCCTGGCGGATGGGCCCGCGATCGGGGCCGCGCCCCTCCGCCGCATCGATCCAGACCGTGGCCTGCGCCGAGTAGATCGGCCTGACGACACGCGTGGCCGCGACGCCTGCCGCACTCCCAAGCAAGGTGACCAACAGAATCAGCCACTTGAAGCGCAGGACGGCACTGAGCGCACGCCGCCAATCGAGTCCGCTGTCGTACTCGGGAAAGCCGACTCGTCCGAGTGCCTGCGTCTCTGCCGAGCGCTCGGGGGGCGGTACAGAGGCGAGCGGCGCTGGCAAGTTGTTGGTCGTCATTGGATGCGCTCGTTCCTCCATCGCACGCGTGACAAGGGTGCCCGTCCCCCTCGTCGCAATTCCGATACCCGCGTAGCCCTCCCGTCCCATGCTCCACCGGCCGCGTGGCACCGCCGACCTGCGGTGCCGCAAATCAGTGCACTGGCGGGAGCTCCCAGGATGCAGGTTGGTGCGGCGCTGACCCCCGCAGTGCTGCTGCGGGGCTGCGACAGGCTGGCCCGAACCCTGCGTACAGGGACCGCGAACCGATTCCGGGTGTGCACGATGCCGACGCCAATGCCGAGCGCCCCAACAGCGACAGCAAACGAGAAGGTTCCGCGGCCTGCGGGGCCGGAGGAAGTGCAGAACCTCGCGGCGCTGCTGCCGATCGGCGCCGAACTGAAGACGCGGATCCGGATTCTGGTCGTGGACGACGAGCACACGCTGCGCGAGAGTTGCGCCACAGTCCTCCGCCAGGAGGGCTACGACGTGACGGCGTGCGGGCGCGGCCAGGACGCGTTGGACCTCCTGAAGCGCCGCGGCTTCGACCTCGTGCTCGTCGACCTGTACATGTCGCAGGTCGACGGCCTTATGCTGCTGCGCACGGCCCTCGGGACGAACCGCGACACGATCGTGATCGTGATGACGGGGAACCCGAGCGTCGAATCCAGCGTCGAGGCGCTGCGGCAGGGGGCGTTCGACTACCTCCCCAAGCCGTTCACGGCCACGCACCTTCAGGTCCTGATCGGCCGGGCGGTCCACACCTTGATCGTGGCTCGCGAGACCCAGGAGCAGCGGACCGATCTGGAGCGGCGTCACGCCCACAGCGACAAGATCACGCTGCTCGGCACGGCACCGGCGTTCCAGCGGGCGATCGAGCTCGCGCGCAAGGTCGCCCCGACCGACGCGTCGGTGTTCATCACCGGGGAGAGCGGCAGTGGCAAGGAGCTGATCGCCCAGTTCATCCACCACCACAGCCGTCGCTCGAGCCGACCGTTCGTGGCGGTGAACTGCGCCGCCCTGCCCGAGGGGTTGCTGGAGTCGGAGATGTTCGGGCATCGCAAGGGAGCGTTCACCGGTGCCGTGCGCGACAAGCCCGGCCTGCTCGAAGCGGCTCATGGCGGCGCGCTGTTCCTGGACGAGCTCATCGAGATGCCGAAGCCGATCCAGGCGAAGCTGCTGCGGGTGATTCAGGACGGGATTGTCCGGCGCGTCGGCAGCGAGGCGACCGACGCGGTCGTCAACGTGCGCTTCATCGCCGCCACCAACGGCGACCCCGAAGCGGCGCTGAAGGCGGGCGACCTCCGCGAGGACCTGTACTACCGCCTCAAGGTCGTGCCGATCCACGTGCCGGCGCTGCGCGAGCGGCCGGAGGACATCCCGCTCCTCGCCGACTACTTCCTCTCGACCTACTGGGTGCGCCACCGCAACAAGGGCGCCCCGTTCCCGCGGCTCTCGGCGGCGGCGATCCGCACGCTGAGCGTGCACCCGTGGCGCGGCAACGTGCGCGAGCTGCAGAACGTGATCGAGCACGTCGCCGTGGTCACCGAACCGGGGGCGGAGATCCAGCCGGAGGACCTGCATCTCGTCGCGGAGGAGCAGCCCGCCGCCGACGCGAACCCCGCGTCGCTGGTCTCTACCCTGCTCAACGAGAGCTACCACGCCGCGCGCGACCGCGTGATCACGCAGTTCGAGCGGCAGTACCTCACCTGGCTCGTCAACCGGGTGGGCGGCAACATGTCCAAGGCGGCGCGTATCGCCGGCGTGGACCGCACGACGCTGTATCGCCTGATGGGACGGCACGGGCTCCAGCGCAGCCCCAGCACGGGCTGGGTGATCGAGCGCGAGCCGACGGAGGACGAGGCTGTGGTGCCTACCGGCGGCGCGCCGGAGGACGCGTGAGGCAAGGGAGAAGCGACCGATGACCGCGACGGCCGTGGAACGCCAGTGGCAGGCCCCTGAGTCGGCGGCCGAGCCCGAGGACCTGGCGACGAGCCTCACCGGGCCCAACGGGCTCGATCTCGTCGTCGAGATGGCCCACGATCTGCGGTCCCCGCTGACCTCGATCCTGTTCCTGGCGGAGTCGCTGCGGAGCGGGCCGTGCAGCAGCCCGATCACCGACCCCCAGCGTCGCCAGCTCGGGCTCATCTACAGCGCGGCCCTGTGCCTCTGCACGGCGGCGAACGACGTGCTCGAGCTGGCCCGCGGGGGCGATCGGCTCGCGGACAGGGAGCCGCGCCCGTTCTCGATCGTCGAGGTGTTCAAGTCGGTCCGTGACATGGTGCAGCCGATCGCCGAGGAAAAGGGCCTGCCCCTGCACCTCAAGCCCGCGCGGCCCGACTGGCGGCTCGGCCACGCCCGCGCACTGAGCCGCGTGCTGCTCAACCTCACCACCAACGCGCTGAAATTCACCGAGCAGGGATTCGTCGAGCTCGCGGCGCGGCCCCTCGACGCGGCGCGCGTCGAGTTCTCGATCCGTGACACCGGACCGGGCATCGACCCCGCCGAGCTGCGGGCGCTGTACCAGCCGTTCCGGAAGCATCAGGCGGAGCTGCGGCACCACTTCTCGAGCTCCGGCCTCGGGCTCGCCATCTGCCGCAAGCTCGTCACGGCGCTGGGTTCCCAGCTCCGCGTCGAAACCCGGGCCGGCTCGGGCACCCGGTTTTTCTTCGAGCTCGACCTGCCACCGACTGGGGTCGCCGCCTGACACAGGCCGCGTCGCGGCCGTCCCACAGCCGACGCCGGGTTGCTATGTAGCGCCGCCACCGCACACCAAACCGTAGTGCCGCAACTACCAGAACTGCATACACTTACACCAATAGCCCCGAGTCGGTTTCCGCGCATGCGGCTTGCCATAGACGCGGGTCATGGCAACGACGCTCGTGCCCCGCTTGGCGGGACGCACCATCACCCTGGCCCACTCACTCCGGCCCACCGACCGCGAGCGGCCGGGGCGGCGGCTGCTCAACATCGCCGTCGCCACGGTGGGACTCGTCCTGGCCCTGCCGTTGATGCTTGGCATTGCGCTGCTGATCAAGCTCACGTCTCGCGGCCCCGTGCTCTTCAAGCAGACGCGCGTCGGCCTCGACCGGCGTGCGCTGTCGCGCATGGGCGGGAATACCCGGCGCCGCATCGATCTCGGCGGCCATCCGTACACGATGTACAAGTTCCGCACGATGTACGTGGACAACCACAGCGCCGATCGCCAGGTGTGGGCGCGGCCGGACGACGCGCGGGTAACGCCCATGGGGCGCTTGCTGCGCCGCTTCCGGCTCGACGAGCTACCACAACTGTTCAACGTCCTCACGGGCGATATGAACGTCGTGGGGCCCCGCCCCGAGCAGCCGGCTATCTTCGTTCATCTGCGGGAGCAAATCGAGGGGTACCAGCGCCGCCAGCGCGTGCGGCCCGGCATCACCGGCTGGGCACAGATCAACCTGTCCTACGACCGCTCGGTGGACGACGTCCGCAGGAAGCTCTCCTTGGACCTCGCGTACATCCGGCGCCAGTCGGCGCTCGAAGACGTGGCGATCATGCTGCGCACGCCGGCCGTGATGCTCGGCCAGCGGGGCTGGTGAGACGACTCAGAAGGCCCGGCCGACCTCTGCTTCATCCTACGGAATCGAGAAGGGCGAACACGCGATCATACTGCACCTCCAACGCCTGCCGCATAGCCAGCAGTCGTCGCTGGACGGCTTCGGCAGACTGAGCGCCGCAGTCTTCCAGCGCCACAAAGCGCTGCTGCAGCGCGGGGAGGGTCAGCTGGCCGATGTCGATGGCGTTCTCACCCTGACCGACCTGCCGCATCAGTTCTATCGACTTGCGCTGGTAGGCGATGCTGAGGACAGGCTTGCGCCGGATCAGGGTGAACAGCGTGCCGTGGTAGCGCGTGGCCACGACAAAGTCCAGGGCATCGATCACAGCGACCAGCTCTTCGAACGAGCCGATCCGCCTGGCGATCACTCGCTCCTCGCCCCTGAACGTCGGGCCTCGCCGCATGAAGCTCCGGACCTCGTCGATCACCGGGTCATCCGCGAGTAGCTGGGTGGCGAAGAACCGCACGTCGTACCCGCGCTCGACGAGCCAGTCCGCGAAGGACGCGAGCGAGCGGACATAGGGCCCGTAAACCCGGGGATCATTCTCGGGCCAGTAAGTGTCGTCGAACACGGGCATGGGGTTGATGCCCACGACCCGTCGTCGGGCTGGAGCGGTGGGGCCGGGCGGGGGGGGTACGTGCAAGCTGAAAACGAGATCGGGAACCATCGGATGCTCCCCCGGCACTCCGAGCCCCACGATGCATTGCCGTGCGTCGTCGTCCCGGTAGGAACGATAGTGCGCCAGGCGCAGGGTCTGCTTGATGAAGAACTTCCCGAGCGGAGTCTGTAGCGGGCCTGCCCCGAGACTGAGAAATGCGACCTTCGTGCCGGTTGCGCGCGCCAGCAGCGACCACTTGAACAGCGTGAAGGGAAATCCCCAGGGTCCGCCCCAGTAATCATTCAGCTGTTGCGAGCCGGCGACGAGCAGCAGGTCTGTGCCCCGAAGATTGCGATACGACCTGGCGAGGAACGCGAGCTCCAGGGGCACGGCCAGCGCCGCCCGTCCCACATGCCGCGCTGCCCGGACCAGGACAGGCAGGAGGGGGATGCTCCTGAGCTGTGCCCGGAGCCTGGCCCAGGCGCTTGCCGGGGCCGACCCTTCACCGCTGGGCGGGTCGGCGAGCGCCGGCGGTGGCGCGGCGGCCCGGCGCCCGTTCGTCCGGCAGATGGGAAACGCCGGGATGCGATGCCGCTGTTCGGTATCTTCCGGGTGCGCCGTGAAGCTGCACAGCTCCGCGTCGGGGCAGCGGCGGCGCACGTTCTGGAGGACGGCGGCGATCAACGCCTCGTCGCCCAGGTTCTGGTTGCCGACATGACCGAAGACGCCGATCCTCATGGCAGCTTCTGTGCGAGCGCCACCAATGTGTAACCGAACCCGGCCCACTCCTTGAGCCGCTCGAGATGGCGCGGCGAGATCACCCATCCCAGCGCCTTGTTGACCTTATAGGAATTCACGAGACGTAGGATTCCACGGTTCCCGATCGGAATGGCGCTCGTAGTGCGGAGGACGCGGAATCGGCGGCGCAACATCGCTCTGAACTCCCCGCGACTGGGGTAGAACTTGATGTGAGCGTCCGGATCGGGCCCGTAGTCCCAGCGCTGGATCACGAAGCGATTCGCTGCGGTGATGATGAGGTATCCGTTCGGTTTCAGGATCCGCGCGATGATGTCCAGGTATGCGGCCGGATCCTCGACATGGGCCACGACTTCCTGCGACACAACGAGGTCGAAGTGTTCGGCCGGCAACGTCATGTCATAGACGCTTCCGGCGATGAACGGCACGTGCGGGTAGGCAGCGCGCGCCTGGGCGATCGCCGCCTCGGAGAGATCGATGCCCGTGGCCCGTCCCCAGTGCGACAGGTTCGCCGTAAACCAGCCCGTGCCACACCCGAAGTCCAGGATCTCGGGATCGGTGAGTCGCAGCGACCTGACAATCGCGAGCACCACGTCACCCCGTCGCCGCTGGTAGTCGTTGGGGAGTCGCTGCCGCTCCCAGCGCTCGTCCCAGTAACGCCGTTGATCGTCGAGTGACGGTAGCGGTGACGCTAGCCCTGGCTCCACGCAAGCCCCCGTTCCGTGGCCCGACAGCCGTATTCGCCTAGTTGCCCGATGGCGAACTCGCGCATGCCGGCGCCGCCTTGCTCGTAGTACCGATGGTACCAACGGCTGGTGAAGTGGACCGCCTCCGGGAGCGTGAGCACAGCTCGCCACTCGAGGTCCGCGAGGGCCTTGTCACTGGAGAGCGTCAGGAACCGGGCCTCCGGTCGGCCGTCCATCCCCTTCGCCTCCACCCTCCACCGGGCACCCCGCCAGCCTTCGGCGACCATCTGAAGGAGGGCCTCCACGCGGTGATTCGCCGCGGCGTCTGGCCCGAAGTTGTACGATTCCCCCACCACGCGCGGGTTGCGGCCCCACAGCTGGCGGCCCAGCCACAGATAGCCACTGAGTGCATCGAGCACGTGCTGCCAGGGCCGGGTTGCTTCGGGATGCCGAATGACCACTGCATCGCCCTTGGACCAGGCACGCACGCAGTCTGGCACGAGACCGTCCTCTGCCCAGTCGCCACCCCCGATCACGTTGCCCGCCCGAGCGGTCGCGATGGCCGCCCCGTCCTCCCGGCCGTTGAAAAACGAGCGCACGTAGGAATAGGCAATCAACTCCGCGCACGCCTTCGACCCGCTGTAGGGATCTTCTCCGCCCAGCGCGTCGTTCTCCCGGTAGCCCCAGGTCCATTCGACGTTGCGGTAGCACTTATCGCTAGTGATGATGACGCCGACGCGCACGCCGGGGCGGTGCCGCGTGCATTCGAGCACGTTCATCGTGCCCATGGCGTTCGTTTCGAAGGTGGTGACAGGGTCGCAGTACGATCGCCGGACCAACGACTGCGCGGCCAGGTGGAAGACTATCTCCGGACGGAACTCGTCGAACACCCTGGCCAGCCGCTCACGGTCGCGCAAGTCGCCCTGATAGTGGCGCAGGCGCTGGCTGAGGGCGAGTATTTCGAAGTTCGACGGGTTTGTCGGAATGTCCAGGGAGTATCCCGCCACCTCCGCCCCCAACTCCAGCAGCCACGTGCACAGCCAGGAACCCTTGAACCCCGTGTGGCCCGTCACGAGCACACGCCGGCCCGCGTACACATTCGAGAACATCAGCGATGGCTCCTCGGGTCGTTGCACCGTGTTCGCCGGGACGGTTCTGCAAGAGCCATGCACCGCCACACGGCACTAGAGAAGCGGCGTCCCCGCCGCTTGGAGGGTGCTTTGTTGCGTGTACGCCACAGCAGTGGGCTCAAGGCCGCCCGGCGCGGCCCGTGCTCGGATGTCGCTGTAGGCATACATGTTGCGACTCCGACGGAAGGAACAGGCATCATCCCCAACCTCCATTCGCCAAACGGTAAGGCCCGTGAGTACTGCTAACCGTATCGTCCTCCCGAGCGGCGACGAAGCCACTCAGCGGCACCCGTCCACACAGCGCGGTCGCTGCCGTCACTGCGGTGCGCGACTGGTGCACACGTTCGTTGATCTGGGCATGTCCCCACTGTGCGAGAGCTTTCTGGACGCGGACCAACTCGACGAGATGGAGCCCTTCTACCCACTCCACGTGTACGTCTGTGACCAGTGTTTCCTCGTGCAGCTGCCGGAGTATGTCAGCCCGGAGGCGATCTTCCGCGAGTACGCTTACTTCTCTTCGTATTCGGATACCTGGCTCGATCATTCCCGCGTGTACACCGATCACATGATCGAGCGGTTTCAGCTGAACCGTGACAGCTGGGTGGTGGAAATCGCGAGCAACGACGGCTACCTGCTGCAGTGGTTCGTGGCCCGAGGCATACCCGTGCAGGGGATCGAGCCAGCCGCGAATGTGGCCCAGGTGGCGATACAGAAGGGCGTGCCAACCTGGGTACAGTTCTTTGGGCGGGAGACGGCCCGGCAATGGGCTGCCAGCGGCAGGCGGGCTGACCTGCTGATCGGGAATAACGTGCTCGCCCAAGTACCCGCCCTCAACGACTTCGTTGCCGGATTGAGGATTCTGCTGGCGCCCCGTGGGGTGATCACGATAGAGTTTCCTCATCTGATGCGGTTGGTTGCAGGCAATCAGTTCGACACCATTTACCACGAGCACTTCTCGTACTTCTCGCTGCTGGCGGTGGAGCGACTCTTCGCGGCGCACCAGCTCGTGGTGTTCGATGTGCAAGAGCTGAAGACGCATGGAGGCTCGCTCCGCATCTATGCCCGCCACCTGGAGGACTCCTCAAAGCCAATCGGGCGACGGGTGAGCGAGCTCAGGGCGCAAGAGGAGGCTGCCGGCCTCCGGCACCTGGACTACTACTCCGCGTTTGAGGCGAACGTACAGGAGACCAAGCGTCGCCTGCTCGAGTTCCTGATTCAGGCGAAGCGGCGGGGCCGCACCATCGTGGGTTACGGAGCCCCGGGCAAAGGCAACACGCTGCTGAACTACTGCGGCATCCGGACTGATTTGCTGCAGTACACCGTGGACCGCAGCCCGTACAAGCAGGGCAAGTTCCTTCCGGGTACGCACATCCCGATCTTCGCGCCCGAAAAGCTACGCGAAACCCGGCCCGACTACCTGCTGATCCTGCCGTGGAACTTGAAGGACGAGATCATGGACCAAATGTCCTACATCCGTGACTGGGGCGGCCACTTCGTCGTGCCGATTCCCGAACCCCGAGTCTATCGCTGATTCCTACTGCGGGGGCCGCTGCACGCGCGCCCCCGCATGGCCGCCACGTTGCACGTTGCGACCGAGTCCTGGCAGACAGTCCAGTCGTCGGGAATATTGCCCGGCGGTGTCTCGAATGCGTCCCGAACGGTCGTGCCCCGTCTGTGGTTCTTCAGATACGTCTGCCTTCCTGCAGCGGTCATCCGTTCCCGTCCACCAGGACGTGGTCCTGGCCAGCGTAGCGGAAGCCCGCGCCTCTGGTCGCGGTGAGCTGACCATGTATGCGTGTGGTGATTGCGGCTTCGCCTTCAATGCGGCCTTCGATCAATCACTCATGTCATACGGGGACTGCTACGACAGTACACAAACATGCTCCCCGGGATTCAGCGCATACGTCAACGACCTGATTGGGTACCTCGTGGAGGAGCGGGAGGTTCGGAACTGCACCGTCGTCGAGGTCGGGTGTGGCAAGGGGGAGTTTATCAGACGACTTGTCGGGTATCCGCGTGGCAACATTACCGGGTATGGGTTCGATCCGACCCACGTAGGTCCCGACGTCGAGTATGGTGGACGTCTGCGGTTTGAGAAGCGTTTTTACGATGAGCACGCGTCATCGCTACCTGCGGACGTCGTGATCTGCCGCCATGTGATTGAACATGTTCCTGATCCGCTGCAGCTGCTCAGTGCTGTCCGCCGAGCTGCCGAGCAGCGGCCGAACGCCTGGGTATGCTTCGAGACCCCGTGCATGGAGTGGATTCTTCGACACTCGGTTTTTTGGGATTTCTTTTATGAGCATTGTTCATTGTTCACGAGCTCATCGCTGACAACGGCATTCGAGCTCTCTGGTCTCGACGTTCTGCGTGCACGGCACGTGTTCGAGGGGCAATATCTCTGGCTGGAAGGCCGACCAGCGCGCGGCCTCATTCGAGCACACAAGAATGCTGGCGATGTTATCAAATTGGCGAAGCGATTCAGTGCCTTTGAAGAACGGATGGGCGCGCGGTGGCGCGCGGCGGTGGCTCGTGCCTTGGACGTAGCAGAAGGGGATGTGTCTCCTCGTCGAGTCGCGGTATGGGGAGCGGGTGCAAAGGGTGTAACCTTTGTGAACCTTGTCGATCCGGACTGCCGCGACATTCAGTGCCTTGTGGACGTCAACCCTAACAAGCAGCACCGGTATGTGCCTGGCACGGGACATCGGGTCGTCGCGCCGGCCATGTTGGGGGACGAGAGAATCGAGGCGGTCATCGTCCTGAATCCCAACTACGTTCAGGAAATATCTGCCGCTTTGAGACAGCAGGGCTCAGGGGTTGCGGTGATCGACCTGATGGCGGAACTCGCATGAGACGTACGCTCGATGCCGCCGCAAACGCGCTCCCCTAGGAGCGCGCCGCCGGGCGGGAGATTCCTCCCATGAGCTGGCGCGCCGCGTCGGTTATCTCCTGACTCAGGCGCTGGCGGCGCCAGAGAGCCATCCGCACCAGAACAGTGGCAACGCGCAGTTTCTCGGCGGCATCGAGCGGGGCGCGCGGTAGGGAGCGGACGTGCTCCCAGAGATGTCGCCAAGTGTAGCAATAGATCCGTCCCCGGTCCTCGGGATTCCAGAACGCCTTCCACTGGTCTATGGTCGTCATCCGGCTGTGCGCCGCCTCGTGGAACCGCCTGTAGAACAGGAACTCCGGAACCTCCCAAAAGGCGCCATAGAGCACGAGCTCGGCCAGCAACACGATGTCGGCCCCGAAGTAGGAACCGAGCAGTCTCGTTCTCCTTACGACGTCTTTTCGGGTGAGGCCGTACATGGCATTGCAGTGCCCCAAGCGATCGACCAGCGCCCGGAAGCGGTCGCTGGCCCGCTGCTGTGGCAGGTGCAGGCGATCGTCGTAGTCCGCCGTCACCCTTCCGTACTCGTCGATGAACCTCGTCTTCGGATAGGCGAGCACCACCCTCGGTTCCCGATCCAGGACCTCAACACAGCGCGCCAGGAATTCGGGAGCCGAGATGTCATCCGCGGCCGCCCAGCGGAAATACTCTCCCGAGGCCAACTGTAGGGTGTGGCGAAAATTCCCCGCGGCTCCGACATTCCTGGCGTTGCGGACGTAGCGGATCCGCCGGTCCTGCGCCGCATACGAGCGCGCGATTTCCGCTGTGTGGTCGATCGACGCGTTATCGCTGATAATGAGCTCAAAGTCCTCATAGGTCTGCGCACGCAAGGACTCGAGCGCCGCCGCGAGATACCGCTCCCCGTTGTACACGGGTATGCCGACACTCACTCGGGGCCGTGCGCGTGTCATCGGCCCTCGCACGGTCGCGGGCGCACTACGAGCTTGTGCGCGTAGAACGCCTCCGCGTACCCACCGGGAGCAGCGCACTCCACCCCACGGACGCGCATCAGCCCGCGGAAGGTGTCCTCCGTGAACCAACGGCGGTCGCGTTGCGACGCGAAGGCGTCGAGTAGGTGGCGTGTCTTCTCGCGGCACGTCGCGTCGTCGAGCGGCAGGTAGCAGTTTGGGGTGCCGAGGTCCGCGTCGTACTTCGGCACTTCGTACTCGAGGATCAAGTGGTCCCGGAAGGTGTTCCAGGTCAGCTCGGACACAAGTCGGTGGTCCTGGTGGCGGTCCCCGCGGTAGTGCGTGAAGATCACGTCGGGTGTCTGATCGCGCTTCAGTTCCTCGAAGTACTCCTTGATGCTCGCGCCGACGTAGGGGAAGAAGCCGTCACGGAACGCCTTGACGACGACATGCGCGCGTGCAGCCGAGCCTAGAAACAGCGCCGCCCCGCGCCGGGCCTCCTCCGCTCGCGTCCCGTCGCCGCTCAGCACGATCCAGGTGAACTCCGCACCCGGCACCGTGGCTGCGAGGTGCAGCACCGTCCCGCCACAACCGATCTCGATATCGTCCGCATGCGCCCCGAGGCAGAGCACCCGAAATGCGGCATCCGGGACGCTCGCGAGGGGCAGCGCGAGCATCAGGGCGTGCCGAGCGCTCGGCGCCGGCTGCCCCCAAGCGAGAGCGGCGCCCGCTCGCCCGACGGCGGCGCGGTCGGCGCAGCGCGCTTCCAGACCTCCCACGGCGCGTCGCCCCGGGCGTACATGTCGTCCAAGCGCTGCTTGTCCTTGAACGTGTCCATGGACGTCCAGAACCCATCGTAGCGGTAGGCCAGTAGCTGGTTCTCGGCGAGGAGCCGCTGGAACGCGTCCGCCACGAGGTCTTCCCCGTGCCGCAGGTAGTCGAAGATCTCGGTCTTGAAAATGAGATACCCACCGTTGATGCGCAGGCCGGTCTGCGCGGTCTCCCGAATGCTCGTTACCTCGCCGCCGGGTCGCGATACCACGAAGTGATAGCTCAGATGCGGCTTCACGCAGAGAAAGCTCGCGATCCGGCCGTGTCGTCGGAAATGCTCGAGTTCCGCCGGCAACGGCAAGTCCGTCAGGCCGTCGGTGTAGTTCGCGAAGAACTCACTCTCACCGGCGAGGTGCGACTCGACCGCGCTGAGGCGTTGCCCAATGGTCGAGTTGATCCCCGTATCGACGAACGTGATACGCCAATCGCCGACGTCGCTCTGCAGGAGCTCGAGCCGCCGACCGCCCTCGCTCAGGACGAAGTCATTCGAGACGCACTCGTCGTAATTGCGGAAGTAGTTCTTGATGGCGTCAGCGCGGTAGCCGAGGCAGAGGATGAAGTCCTGGTGCCCAAAGTGAGCGTAGTACTTCATCACGTGCCAGAGGATCGGGCGATAGCCGATCGGCACCATCGGCTTCGGAATGTTCTGGTCGTAGTCCCGAAGCCGCATCCCCAGACCACCGCAGAACAGGACGACCTTCATTTGGCGCCTCTCCCTCTTGAGGGACCCGGCCCAGTCGCTGCGAGCCAGTGCAAGCCGTGTGCGCACGGCGCAGCTCCCGACAACTCATTGATTCACAAGGCGTTTTGGATGGCTGCGGAGGCGAAGCCGCAGGCGCGCGAGCAGCTACACTGCTGCGCACACACCACGCCCCCTCGAGCGTTCGACGGACTTCGCCTGGACGCACCTACGCTCGCCCGGTGTGGCGCCCCCGCATCAGGCTCCCTTGCACCGTGGCCTCAGCCGGACTTCCGAGAGCGGCGCGGCAGCATTTCCCGTGGCCGCCGGGGCCGGCCTTCTGGTCCCCGTCTTGCGCAGGACGACGGCGACATGGGCAGGCAATCCGTTGCCGCATTGACCGCGCACGAACCAGCCGCAGACATCCGGACGCTCGACCGGTCCCTGGTCCAGGGCATTGCCTGGACCAGCGGCGCCAAGTGGGCGGGCCAGTTGCTGGGTTGGGCGTCGACGCTGATCGTGGCGCGACTGCTCACCCCTGCGGACTACGGCCTCGTGGGGATGGCGTCCATTTACCTCGGCCTGATTACGTTGGTCAGCGAGTTCGGGTTGGGATCCACCGTGATCACGCTGCGCGACTTGAGCGAGCACCAGGTGGCACAACTCAATGGCCTGTCCGTGCTATTCGGTGTGGCCAGCTTTGCGGCATCCTGCGCGGCGGCAGTGCCGCTCGGGCGGTTCTTCCATGCTCCGCAGCTGCCGGCCGTGGTGGTCGTCATGAGCACGGCTTTCGTGGTCACGGCCTTCAAGACGGTGCCGTTTTCGCTGCTGCAACGGGAACTGCGGTTTCGAGCCCTTGCGATTGTCGAAACGGGCCGGGTGATCGTCCTCGCCGCCGCCATGATCTGCTTCGCACTCCTCGGGCTCCGATACTGGACGCTGGTGATCGGGGGCCTGCTAAGCTCCAGTCTGTCCACCGCAGCGACGCTGGTGCTTCGGCGGCATCGGTTCGCCTGGCCCCGTCGGCAATCCCTGACGCACGCCATGACCTTCAGCGGGCATATTCTCGCCGGCCGGCTCTCATGGTACTGGTATTCCAACGCCGACTTTCTCATCGCCGGCCGGATCCTGGGTCAGGCTGCCCTTGGCTTGTATGAGTTCGGGTGGAACCTGGCGAACATCCCCATTGAGAAGATCACCAGCTTGGTGGGTCAAGTCACTCCTGCCGTCTTCTCCGCCGTCCAGCAGGACCATGCGGCGCTCAGGCGCTATCTGCTGAGAGTCACTGAAGGCCTCGCCTTGATCACCTTCCCCGCGAGCCTGGGAATGGCCCTGGTCGCGCCGGATTTTGTGCACCTGGCTCTCGGCGCCAAATGGGACGGCGCCATCGCTCCGCTCCAGCTGCTGGCTCTGAGTACCGGCTTCCGTGCCGTCACCCCCCTCTTGTCCCAAGTGTTGAACGTGGTCGGGGAGTCCCGGCTCACCATGCAATACGGCGTGTTGTGCGCCGTCGTCCTCCCGAGCGCGTTTTACCTTCTGGGGCAACGCTGGGGTACCGTGGGACTCGCGCTCACCTGGGTTGTTGTGTTCCCGCTCCTTGTGCTCCCGGCGTATCGTCGCGTGTTGCAGACGATCGAGCTTTCGAGCCGAGAGTATCTGCGGACCCTGTGGCCCGCGGCCAGCGCCTCTGTGGCGATGGCGGCAACCGTCCTCGTGGTGCAATTGACCGCTGGCGAGCACATGTCGCGCGCCCTGAGCTTCAGCGCCCAAGTGGTCGCCGGAGCGATTGTCTACGCCGTGGTGTCCATTGCCATGTATCGCGAGCGCCTAGCTGCGTTTTTCCGCCTCCTGCGAGCGCTGCGCGCGCCGCCGCAGCAGCCCGAGGGTTTAGCCATGGGGTCGGTCCCGACCGGAGGGGCTCAAGTCAGCACGGCACCCTTCTAACCCGACTGGGTCACGCTGTCGGGCGGGGCGAGGGGGCTCGGCGACGCCAAATCCTAGAGCGCGCTGGGCCTCGCTGACGGTCGCGAACCGCAGCGAGACCATCTTGGAGAGGCCTTCGAGATAGCGTTCAATCGTCGCGTACACCCGCTCCACGCTCTCGGCGCTGGACGTCCACGGGCTCAATCCTGGACGAAGCGCAACACTGTGGAAGAATAAGTGGAGATGGCGGACCCCGCCCGCCAGCGCTCCTTGCGACAAGGCGAGCATGTCCCGTACCGACTCAAACTCCGGAGTCAGAATGGTGAGCTTGGCGATGCCTAGGCGGGCGAGGAGACCGGGCACACGGACCGCCCGGGCGGCGCGGGCGCGCAGCACGCGATGAACGATGGGCCATCGAAGGGATGAGAGTCTCGTGTAGCCACAGGTGACCGGGATCTCCACCAGCGACCCGTGCGGTGCGGGCACCCTGACGTCCTGTCCCGCTCCAATCCGATAGGCGTTCAGCGGAGCACCGACGAAGGTGGGGCCGTCATCGAACGCCTCCCAGCTCACGAACGGCGTCACACTGCTATCGACGCGATAGCCGCACGAGAGGAGCGCCGATACCGCGTCGCTACCCAAACCGAAACGGCCGGCGCGAAACGCAGTGGGAGCGGCCCCGAATGCCTCCCGGAGCGCAGCGGTGAGCCGCTGCAGCTTCGCCAGCTGAAGCTCCCGCGGCAGGTTCTTCATCACCGAGTTGCGCGGCAGCGGCGCTTCCTCAAGCGGGGGCGTGTTCCACGGATGCAGGTGTGCCCCAATTTCAGCAGCGCTGCCCGCGGCGATCTCCCGCAGCACGGCGACCGCCCTGGGCTGGACCGCGACCTGATACGTCGTGAAATACGTGGCCCGGACGCCCCAGCGGTCGAAAGCACCCGCAAGCCGTCGCAGCTCCTGGATATTCTCCAGCGTGATCCCGGTCCGAGTAGGAATCCAGTTGTCCTCCTCGGTATCCACGGAGACAACCAGCAATACCTCGCGGTTCGAGCTTGCCGCCTCAGACGCAGTCACCGGGTGCTTGCCTTTCCCGACTCTCAAAAAAGGGGACCGAACGGCGGGAGTCACTCCCCGGGAGGACAAGTTTCGTGCCGATCGATGCTTGGCCAGCACCGTCCGATGCGGCGTTGCCGGCGCGCGACGGCAGTCCCGAGGGCCCCTTCCGGGCGCCTGGGCGCCGCGAGTCGCTCTTCATACCGTGGCGTCGGCGCCACAGCCGGAACGTTGCCGCGGCGGAGCAAGCGCTGGCGTTGGTCTTGCTGGTTAGTGAGGCGCGTGAGCAACGACGGTCACAGTCTCGATAGCTCCCTCGTGCAGGGAATCGCTTGGACGGGGGGCATGCGGTGGTCGACCCAGCTCGTCTCCTGGCTCGTCACCCTGATCGTCGCCCGCCTGTTGGGCCCGGCTACATACGGCCTAGTCGGAATGGCCACGCTGTACGTGAGCTTCGCGCAGATGATCAGCGAAGCAGGCCTCTCTGCAGCGCTCATCCAGCAGCGTGGCCTCACGGAAGACCAGGTGGCTCGGCTCGGCGGTGTAGCGCTCGTCCTCGGCGTGGGCTTCGCTGCGATTTCGCTCGCCCTGTCGACTCCCATCGCGTGGTTCTTCGGCGAGCCGTCGGTCCGCTGGATCATCATGGCGTTGAGCGCCACGTTTCTCACCCGCGGCCTGCAGGTTTTGCCTCGCTCGCTGCTGGCCCGCGACCTCGAGTTCCGCAAGCTCGCCTGGATCGATGGGTTCGAGGCCGTGACGGTCGCTCTCATGACGCTGGTACTGGCCGTGCTGGGCTTGCGCGTGTGGGCGCTCGTGCTGGGCACCCTCCTGGGTAACTTGGCCACGAGCCTCCTGTGCCTGCGCTGGCGGCCGCACCGGCTCGCGCCACCCGGGGACTTCGCCTCCCTCGAGCAGGCGGTGACCTTCGGCTGGCACGTCGCCGGATCTCGAATTGCGTGGTATTTGTACAGCAACGCCGATTTCGCCGTCGTGGGACGGGTGCTCGGCAAGGCGGCGCTCGGCGCCTACGCTTTCGGATGGGACATTGCAAGCGTACCCGTCGAACGCGTGAGCGCGCTCGTGGGAAACGTCACCCCTCCATTCTTCGCGGCGGTAAATCAAGATCCCGCCGCCCTCCGACGCTATCTCAGCGGCCTCACTGAAGGCCTAGGGCTCGTCACTCTCCCGGCGTGCGTCGGGCTCGCCCTCGTGGCGCGCGAATTCGTGCTGAGCGCGCTCGGCGGCCGCTGGCTCGATGCCGTGATGCCGCTCCGGCTGCTGGCGCTGTACGCGGGGTTCCGGTCCATTGTGACCCTCACCCCGCAAATCCTGGTATTCACGGGGCACGCGAAGCGCAACATGCAGTTCAGCGTGCTCGCGGTAGCCGTACTCCCGGGGGTGTTCTACCTTGGGAGCCATTGGGGAACCACGGGCGTGGCGCTGGGGTGGATCACCGCGTATCCCCTGCTCTACTGCGCCTGCTTCGTGCGGTCCGCGCTCCGGATCGTCGGGATGTCGTGGCGTGCGTACGGGAGCGCCTTGTGGCCCGCGGTCAGCACCACGGGGGTCATGACGCTCGCGGTGCTCGCACTCCGGGCAGCTCTTCCGGCCACGTGGTCGCCGGGGCTGCGGCTCGCAGCCCTCGGGGTCACCGGGGCCACGGCGTATGGTGCGGTCCTCTACGCGGCGTACGGCGACCGTGTGCGGGGGGTCTTAGATCTGCTGCGCGGCCAGCCTGGCCGGCGCACTGGCAACCAGTTGGCGGTCGCGGAATCGTAGCTCCTGTTGGTCGCGGTGCGACTGCCCCGGTCGTTTTCCGTCCCCCGCACCATCTCGAGCTCAAGCCATCTCCTTGCGAGCGCACATCAGATAGCAAGAACCGATAACCCGCAGTGGGGTGCGGTCCAGCACGTCGAGCCTCTCGTCTATCGCCAGCCTTAGCTTCGAAGTCAACGCGCAGAAGGGAGCGGGGAGGAGCGTAAAGTGTATGTATTGGTCTTTGTCGATTCGAAAGCCATGTTTGACCATGAGTTCGCGAACCGCCCAGGGGCGATGCTTTCGCGGTACAAAACCAAACTCCATGGCTCCGTACTTCCCACCAACTACAATCCTCCGGAGCATCGACGCTAGGTTCCTCGCTCCGGGGACCTTCTGGATCCTGTGCATGATCCCGGATAGGCTAACCGTGTAGCCGTACTTGTTGGTTACACACAGGACAAAACGCCCCCCCCGTTTCAGAACGCGTGCTGCTTCGCGCAGCATATGTTCGTCCCTTGGTAAGTACTCGATTACCCCAGCACAAACGGCTGCATCGAAGCACTCGTTTCGAAAGGGGAGCGCCTCCACGTCGCCTAGTTGGTAGCGCCACAGCCCGGAGAGGCCCTCAGCAGCCGCCCGAAGCCTGCTGCGCTGAACCATCGCCGGAGCTGCATCGAGGCCTACGCCGCGGTAGCCTCGCTTCGCCAGGTCGAAACTCAGAGCGCCCGGACCGCAGCCTAAGTCGAGGATCCTCGAACCCTGCGGCAGCTTCACTTCATGGACCATCTGTAGAATGGCACGGTGGCGAGGCTGGAGTACGTCACCGCTCGCCTGAACGACATACCTTTCGGCGTACAGACTGGCTTTAGCTTCGAAGTGCTTGATTGCTCTTTCCTTCAGTCCTGCTTCCGCGGCCTCCACAAGTTCACCTCGCCCAGTGGGTAGATAGTCGAGCGGCGTTCAATGCGGCTTCCAATCGCCAGTCACCGAGACCGCAGTGTTGACGGCACGGGGCAGGCGCATGCCAATCAGTTATCGCAGCGCGTGACGTCATGCGGCGCACCAGGCCGTCGCCGTCCTCACCTACCCCGGCGCTGGCCGCACGGCTTCCCGGCGCGTGGGCTCCCACAGTGGGACGCGCTCGCCCCTCACGGCCTGCACGAAGGCGTGGAGGGCCGCGAGGTTGCCGATTACGATGTACGCCGGCACGGCGAGGACCTTCGGCAAGCGGCGGCCCTCCGGCCACCGCCACGCGAGCGCGGCGCACAGACTCGCGAACGCCGCGAGACCCAAGCCCCAGCGACCCCACGCAGCGCCGCGCCCGAGACACGCCAGGGCGGCGAGGGCAGGCAGGCTGAGGTGCGGGATGAGCCAGCGGCAGATCTTGTGGCTGACCAGGATCCACGAGAACGCCCCGTAGCGGAACGGGTTCAAGAGGCGGCGCTTGAAGTAGAGCGTGTGCCAGCCGCGAGTGATGGTGCGGACCTTGCGGCGGTACTCCCGCTGCAGCGACGGCACACGGGGGATGAGGCAGACGGCCTCGCGGACTGAGACCGTCCGCAAACCGTGCTCCCGCGCCAGCAGCGCGACGGCGAAGTCGCGGCTCAGTGCCTCCGGCAAGGCGTGCCTCTGGATGGGCGCCCGCACGGCATGGAAGCACCCGGCCGCCCCGACGATCCCCGAGACCCGGGTCTCCAGATCGCGCACCCACATTTCGTAGCCGATGTACCACGAGTCGACGCGGTTGGCGTGTTCCTGACGGGGCGCGACGCTCACGCCGTGACCCGACGCGACGCCCACGGTGGGATCGGCAAAGCTCGCGATCAACGGTTTCAGCGCTCCACGCTCCACCCACACGGAGGCGTCGGTATTCACGATGATCTCTCCCCGAAGCAGCGCCAGCGCCGCGTTTTCCGCTGCCGTCTTGCCTCGGCGGCGCGGCATGCGCAGGAGTTGAACTCCGCGCCTCGCGTACTCGCTTACCATCGCCTCGGTGCGATCGGTCGAGGCGTCGGATAGCACCAGGATCTGCCGCCGGTCCGCGGGATAGTCGAGCTGCAGCAGGTTCTCCAGCGTGTTCCGGATGACGGCTTCCTCGTTGAAGACCGGCAAGACGATGGTAATACTCGGCCACTCGGCGAGCGGAGCCACGGGAGGCCGGTTCCGCCGCAAGACCCTCAGGAGCATCAACAACAGCGGATAGCCGAGATACGTGTACAGCGCAAACGCGACTGTAGCACCGAGCACTGCCAGGCAGAGGGAGGTCATCGAACGCTCCGGTAGCGCAGCGCTTCTTGACAGGTCGCGTCAGACCACATCGTCGTTTTCCATTCACGCAGTACGTGAGCAACTGCGGTGCCGCTAACCCGTTGGAGGGCGTTGCTTCCACTGCGAGGGATGGAGCCCTCAGGTGATGCATACGCGCAACAGTTCAGCGAGGTGAGACGCTCTGCGTAGCGGCTTGGTACGGGTGCCTGCGCTTGTGGTCAGCGTCGAGGGTCAGAACACGTCCCAGTCGGCCAGCGTGATGTGCCACGCCGATGGGTCGAAGAGCTCCGGCCTGCTCTGCGTGAACTCGCGGGTGATCAGGTTTAATGGCCGGGGGTTGAGGGGCTCGGGTACGCGCACGAATCCGACCTTGCTCAGCTCACCGAGTTGTGGATGAAGGCCCATCGTTACACCCAAGGCCGCGCCGTCGCGCTGATCGGCCTCGAGCCGGGTGCGGACGAGCCGGCGGAGCGCTGCGTCTTCGCCCGCGAGGCAGCCGAAGTCCATGAGCACGGTGCAGCGGGTGTCGAACAGCCTCGCCTGACGGGTCACGACGTAGGCGCACAGCCGCCCACCTCGGGCGAGCGCCCAGACGGTGTAGTCGCCCGTCGGCTTGTCGAGAAAGCGCCACCGCAGGTAGCGCAGGTTGCGCTCCAGGCTCACACCTTGCCCCGAAGCGAAGTCGCGGACGAGCGGCTCGAGGCGGACGTCGATTTGGTCAAGCCGGACAACCTCCTCGGCACGGTCGAGTGCCGGGGTGCGGAGCGTGAGCGCGCGGACGAGGGGGTTGAGGAGCTGGCCGAGCCATTGCCCAGCGGCGCCCAAGCGGAGGTGCGAGGCCAGCAGCGCGCCGAGGTCGAGCGGGGCGACATAGACCGGCACGCGGGCCACGACCGTGAAGCCGTGATTGCGGACAAAACCCGGTAGGCTCTTCTTTCGCGCGTTAGGGAAGAGGTACAGGACGTCGACCCCCTCGGCACGCAAGCGCTCGAGCAGGAAGTCGGCCATAGCACGGAACACACCCTGACGGCGGTAGGCGCTCAGCGTACCCAAGTCCGTGAGCAGCGCGCCCAGCGCTGGCTGGCCGCGGAGGCGCATCCGGAATCGTTGCGCGTGGAGGTAACCGCACAGCCCCCCTGCGCGCTCCGCGACGACGATGATCGAAGGGAGTTCGTTCTGGAGGTACTGCCACGCCCACAGTGCGCGGTCGAACACCGGGGCCTTGTGCGCGGCGGTCTCGCGGTACACCACGTCGATGCAGCGCCGCACAGCCTCGTACTCGGCAGGACCCGCCTCCCGCACCCGGAATCCCGTCATCGCCGCCGATTCACCGTCGTCCGCGTCGACAGGGGAGGAGCCACGTCGCTGAGGCACGCTGCGCTCCTCAACCCGATGAGGGAAGGTGCGCAGCAACCCGACGCCGCGCAGCCGCACTAGGTTTCCGGCACAGGCGTCGCAACGAGCTCGCGTTGCAACCCTGCGTGACTCGCGGCCGCCAGCCGCGCTGCGCCGCGCGTCAGGTCGACCACAACGTGGTGGGGGCCGGCCGCCGCCAGTGCCCGCTCCCCCTCGTCGGAGACGTTGCCGACCACCAGCACATCAGCGTGCGCGAGGAGCGCCTCCACGTTGTCGCAGATCAGGGACGCGATGTGAGGGATCTCTTCCTCGATGTAACGGCGATTCGCCCCTCGCAAGCGGGCAATGGCGACGTTCGGGTCGAGAACTCGTACGTCGCATCCCTTGCCGATGAGCGCCTCGATCAGCGCGACCATCGGGCTCTCGCGGAGGTCGTCGGTCCCCGGCTTGAAGGCCAGCCCGACGACCCCGATCCGCCGCTTGCGCGTCTCGAGCACCGTCTCCACCGCCCGGCGAATCTGCCCGTCGTTCGAGGGTAGGATCGCGGAGAGAAGGGGCAGAGAGACGTCGACGGTGCGGGCGGCGTGCATGAGCGCGCGGAGGTCTTTCGGCAGGCACGAGCCGCCGAACGCGTAGCTCGGACGGAGATAGGCCTCAGAGACGTTGAGCTTCCGGTCCATCAGGAAGACGCGCATGACCTCGTGCGCGTCGGCCCCGAGCGCCGCGCACACGTCACCGATCTCGTTCGCGAAGCATACCTTGAGGGCATGAAACGCGTTCGAAACGTACTTGACCATCTCCGCCGTCCTCACCGCCGTGTGGACGAATGGCGCGGCGACGTCGGCATAGAGCGCGCGGAGCACGGAGGCGGTCTCAGCATCGTCGCTCCCGACCAGGGTAAACGGGGGATGCGCGAAGTCTCGCAGCGAGGAGCCCTCCCGCATGAACTCCGGGTTCACGGCGACGCGTAGCTGACACGCCAGCTCCCGTCCCGCGCCGGCGCGGAGAGCGGGGATGAGCACGCGCTCCGTGGTACCGGGGAGCACCGTGCTTCGAAGCACGACGGTGTACGGTTCAGTACGTCCGGCCAGCGCCTGACCGATCTCTTGGCCGATGCGTTCGAGCGCGGCCACCCCGAGTTGCCCGTTGGCGCGCCCGGGCGTGCCGACACAAATCAGCCCCACATCGGTCTGCCTCACGGCCTCCGCGGCCGAGACCGTGGCTCGCAGTCGGTGCGCTCCGACAAGCTCGGCCAAGAGCTCACCCAGCCCCGGCTCCACCACCGGCGGCGTGCCCGCATTGACAGCCGCCACCTTTTCGGCGTCAATATCAACGCCGATCACCTCATGCCCCGCCCTGCTCACACAGGAAGCGGTGACACATCCCACGTAGCCGAGGCCGAACACGCTAACACGCATGACGCCGCACCTCCTCTTCGCACAAGGCCTCGAACTCTCGAGTCACCTGCGACCACGAGTACCGCTCCTCGACCAGCCGACGCCCAGCGCTCCCCAGCGCCCGCCGCCGCGCGGGATCCCGGAGGAGCGCCACGATTGCCGCGGCGAAGTCCGCCGGATCGTCCACGCGAAGGAAGTGCGTGCCCGAAATCAGCGGCAACCCCTCCGCTCCCACGGTCGTCGACACCACGGCCTTCCCCATCGCGAGTAGCTCGAAGATCTTGATGCGCGTCCCGCCGCCAACCCGGAGCGGCACCACGCCAACGCTCGCTTCCGCGACGTACGGTCGCACATCATCAACGGTGCCAGTAACGCGGACGCCCGCAGTCGCCGCCAGCTGCAGCACACGGGCGCTCGGATTGCGCCCGACTACGGTCAGAGACACTTCCGGCATTTCGCTGCGAATGCGGGGGAGGATCGCCTCGACGAAGTACACGACACTGTCCTCGTTGGGCCACCAGTCCATGGAGCCTGGAAGGACGACGGAGCCAGGTGCCTCGTGCGATCCATTGGGCGTGAAATAGCTGGTATCGACTCCAGTTGGGATCGCGCGAACCCTTGCCTTGGGGGCGTGGGCGGCCAGCATCGTACGATCCGCCTCAGAGACCGCGACGGTCAGGCGCGCCCGAGCGCAGGCCCGCGCCTCGTACCGGCGCATCTTCCGCCACTCCAATTCGAGAAGCGCGCGTCGCCATATCCGCGGCTCGACCCGGCTCAGACGCTTCCAGATCATGTGCTCCACGTTGTGTGCGAAGAGGACCGCCGGGACCGGCCCGTCCAGCGCGGCATTGGGCGTGGCGGCGAGAAAATCCACCACGCAGACATCGACGTTGCCCGCTGCGATGCGCCGGGAGACCTCCTGGGCGAGCGCCGGCACGCGGCACTTCCAGAGATCGACCGGGAGCGGCGAGAGCCAGGATCTGAGCAACGCCAAGGCGAACCAGGGACTCGTGCGCTTCGGGATCGCGCAGGGCACCGATATCACGTGCTCGCAGTTCGACAGTCGAGCCGCCAGCCCCTCGGGATCGTCCCGCGGGCCGTGAGTCGTCAATAGAGTCACGCGATGCCGGCGCGCCAGCTGCGCGATGATGTGAAAGCTCCGCAGTCGTCCCCCCGCATTGAGCGGCCAGAGCCCTCCTACCTTCACCCACAGGATGCGCATTGCTCGCTCGTCGCCTCCATAACTCCGGCGACATCGTCGCCGTCCAGAAACACCCGCTGCCAGATCTCCAGGTTCATCAAGAGCCAGAGGCGATCGCCGTGCTCCACCGCCCCGGCGCGATGCTCCTCGGCCAGGCGCCTGACGCAGGCGGGTTCGAAGAGCCCCCGCTGGAGCGCCCGCGGCCCCAGCACGAACTCCTGCACGAGCGGCCAGAACGAGCCGCGGAGCCATCGGCCCACGGGAACCGGGAAGCCCATCTTCGGTCGCGTGAGGATTTCACGCGGCACCAGGTCCTGCAGCGCGGCCCGCAACACGGCCTTGGTGCGCCAGCCGCGCAGCTTGAAACGGCCAGGGATCGCCGTCGCGTATTCGACGAACTCGTGGTCGAGGTACGGGACCCGGCTTTCGATCGAGGCCGCCATGCTCATCTGATCCTGTTTCATCAACAGCTCGACCAAATACGTCTGGAGGTCGGCGTGGCTCATCCGTTCGAGGGTACCGCTGGCGGACTCCTCGTAGCAGCGCAGCCCCTCGCCGTAGGGGTCGCGACCGGCGAGCAGCCTGTGGTCCGCCAGGAGGCAAGACTGGAGGACCATGGGGAACACGGCGAAGTTTTCGTAGAACAGCGCGCGGGGCCCTGGCTCGAGTGCCAGAACCGTGCGCCGGGCATAGCGGCGCATCGGGTTGGGGAGACTCCGCGTGAGCCGACCGACCTGGCCGCGAACAGCCCGAGGGGCCAAAGCCCAGTAGACGCGCCCAAGCCGCTCGTTCCAGGCCGTCACGCGGTAGCGGTTGTAGCCGAGGAAGAGCTCATCGGCGCCCTCACCCGTGAGCACCACCTTGACGTGCTCCCGGGCCAGGCGCGAGACGAAGTAGAGAGGGACGCTCGAGGGGAAGGCGATGGGCTCGTCCTCGTGCCAGATCAGCTGCGGCAAGGCATCGAAGAACTCGGTGGGCGACACGACGACCTCGCGGTGCTCCGCGCCTGCCGCGCGGGCCGCAAGCCGGGCGTAGGCAAGTTCGTTGGCCTCGGGCTCCGAGAAGCCCACTGCGAATGTGCGAATCGGCTCCGTGACCAGCGACGCCATGAGGGCGGCCAGGCCGCTCGAATCAATCCCGCCGGACAGGAACAGCCCGAGTGGCACGTCGCTCATGAGGTGGCTCCGCACGGCGGCGGTGAGCCGCGTGCGTAGTTCACCGGCTCGCTCCGCAAGCGTCACGGGAGCCTCCTCCGTGGCAGCCGGCAGTCGCCAATAGCGGCGCTCCCGAGACCCTTCAGCGAGCGTCCACGAGAGGGTCCGACCGGGTAGCAGCTTGCGCACGCCCTTGAAGAAGGTCTCTTCCCCGGCGACGAACCCCGTAGCCAGAAACTCGGGAACGATCGCCTCGTTCAGCGCTGGCCGAACGGAGCCTCCAACGAGAAGTGCCTTGATCTCCGAGGCGAAGAGGAGTTCCTTGTCGGTGTACGCGTAGTAGAGCGGCTTGATCCCGAGCCGGTCCCGCGCCAGGAGGAGGCGGCCCTGCAGCCGGTCCCACAGGGCAAACGCGAACATGCCCTGGAGCCGCTCGACACAGGATGCCCCCTCCTCCTCGTACAAGTGGAGGATCGTCTCGGTATCGCTCCGGGTCCGGTAGGCGTGGCCGCGCCGCTCGAGCCCGCGACGGAGATCGGCATGGTTGTAAATTTCGCCGTTGTAGACGATCCAGACGGTCCCGTCCTCGTTGGCCATGGGCTGGTGGCCTCCGGTCACATCCACGATCGCCAGCCGACGCATCCCCAGCCCCACCGGCCCCTCGATCCAGAGCCCCTCGCCGTCGGGCCCGCGGTGGCGCAGCACATCGCGCATCCGCTTGAGGCCCACTTCGTCCACGGCCGCCTGTGGATTGAGCTTGACGATACCGACGATCCCGCACATGAGGGGCTAACTGCCTTCCGCCGCAAGAATGAGCCCCGGGGTCAAGGCGTCGGACGCGGCCGGGCCGCCCACTGGCGGGACCGGCTCAAGCTCGACGCCCAGCTCGTCGAGCACCGCACGGGCGGGCGCGAAACGGAACTCGCGCAGCAGCAGCGCGAGTTTGTGCGCGTTGCCAGCGATGCCGACCCGATGGCGCAAGCTGCGCAGCAGCCCGACCCCTCGTACCCGCGGCTGGCCGAGGTCAAACTCCCATGGATGCAGATAGACGACCGCTGGCCGGCTGGCCCGCTCGAGTCGTCGGATTGCCCAGCGCGTCAGCCACAGCGGGTAGAGTCGGAAATATCCGCCGCCAGCCACCGGCAAACGCCCTGCGCCGAGCTCGAACACGGACAACGGAACTTCCCAGATGCCCTCCTCGCGGCGGTGGACGCCGGTCGGCGCCTCGGCAATGCCGTAGCGGTCGTGGTGCACCGGGAAGATCGACGAGTCGTACCGATAGCCAGCCCGGTGGAGCTCGCGCAGTGCCCACAGAGTCCGGCTGGTGACTGATAGGGTGGGCGCGCGGTAGCCAATCACCGGCTGCCCGCTGAGCTCCTGGAGCAGCGCACGGGAACGCGAGACCTCGTCGAAGAAGGCGGCCTTGCTCAAGGACCAGATCGGCGTGTGCGACCAGCCGTGGCTCGCGACCTCGTGTCCGGCCCGAGCGATGTCGCGTACCAAGTCCGGGAGCCGCTCCGCTAGCCACCCCAGCACGAAGAACGTCGCCCGCGCGTCCGTCGCAGCGAGCAGATCAAGCAGCCGACGGACATTCTCGCCGACACGCAGCTCGCAGCGCGGCCACTGGTCGCGGGAGATGGCCCGGGCGTAGTTCTCAACCTGGAACCAGTCCTCGACGTCGATGGACAGCACGTGGCTGGGCGGCACCGCCATTCCCCTCCCTGGCTCAGCGCCCTCGGGTCGGGGCGCCGCTGCAACACCTCCCTCCCTCGCCTTGCAGAGAACGTGCCGGCCCTGGCGGGTGCACTGACCCACTGGGCGCTTGCCCCATCCTTGTGCACATCCCACTACCGTTGCGCGGGCTCCTCGATCGGTCGCCCAAGCTCGCTCCGGAACGGAACTTGCCCCGTCGTGGGGAAAGACCCGTCCCACGAGGCAAGACCGATGAGGCAGCCAGCACGCTCCGCTCTCATGGCCGCGGCCATCCTCCTCGCCGCGTGCCAGGAGCCTTCGAGCCCGACTCAGCCGACCTCGGCGGGCCCGACCCGGGACCTCCTCGGAGCGGCGGTCGCGCGATACATAGTCGTGTTCCAGGAGACCGTCACCGACCCGGCCGGCCTCGCCCAGTCGCTGGTGAGCGCCTACAACGGATCGCTCTCACAGATCTACACAAGCGCTCTCAAGGGATTCGCAGCAAGTCTGTCGGATGCGGCGGTGGCGGCCCTGGGGCAGAACCCGCTCGTCGCCTACATCGAGTCCGATCAGCTGGTCCAGACCGACGGGACCGAGCAGATGGATGCGAACGGCGACCCTTGGGGGCTCGACCGGATCGATCAGCGGGCGCTTCCCCTCTCGGGCACGTACAGCTACACCGCGACGGGCGCGGGCGTGCACGCGTACATCATCGACACGGGCATCTGGACTGACCAGCCGGAGTTCGGCGGCCGGGCGGACAACGTGTACGACATCCTCGGCCTGGACGGCCTGGACTGTAACGGGCACGGCACCCACGTGGCGGGCACGGTCGGCGCCGCGACGTTCGGCGTCGCCAAGGGGGTCTTCCTGCACGGCGTGCGGGTGTTCTTCAATTGTGGCGGGGTCGGGTGGACTTCCGATCTCATCGCGGGGGTGGACTGGGTGACCGCGCATCACGCGAGCCCCGCCGTGGCGAATATCTCGCTCACGGAGGGGCGCTCCGATGCGCTGAACACCGCAGTCACGAGCCTGTGGAACTCCGGCGTGTTCGTGACGGTGGCGGCCGGCAACAAGACCGACGACGCCTGCCTGTACTCGCCCGGGAGCGCGAGCGGCGCCTTCACCGTCGCGGCGTCGACCCGGACCGACGCCAAAGCGGACTTCTCCAATTGGGGCAGCTGCGTGAAGGCCTACGCACCGGGCTCGGATATCAAGTCGACGTGGCTCGCAGGCATGACGATGACGATGTCCGGCACGTCGATGGCGGCGCCGCATGTCACCGGGGTGGCCGCGCTCTACAAGGCGACGTTGGGCGACGCGCCGTCCGCCACCGTGTCCAACTGGATCATCAGCAACGCCACGACGGGCGCGATCACCGGAAACGCCGCCGGCACACCCAATCTGCTTCTGTTCAAGTCGACGTTCTGAGGTGGCTTGAGGGGCACAGGACTCCGTCCTGCGCCATCAGCGAACGTTCCGATAGATGCGTTCGTACGTCGCAAGCCAGGGAGCGAGGGCGAACTCGTTCGCCAATCGCTCCCGCGCTCGGCGCGCGCGTGCCGCTGCCGCCTCGGAGTCCGCATACACGCCCCGAATCGCGGCCGCGAGCGCCGCTGGATGCTCAGGCGCGATCAACACCGCTTCTCGCGACGAGACGACGTCGGGGATGCCTCCGACCGCCGTCGCGACGATCGGGGCGCCGGCCGCCATGGCCTCCAACATCACCATCGGCGTGCCCTCGGCCCGGGAGCTGAGCACAAACACATCGAACGCAGAGAACAGGCGCCCCGCGCCCGGGCGGTTGCCAAGCCAGCGGACCCGCTGCGCGAGCCCGCGGCGCGCCGCGAGCGCCTCGAGCGGAGCCCGCGATCGTCCGTCGCCCAAGACCGACACGGCCAAGGGCAGGTCGCTGAGGAACTCCAACGCGGCCAGCAGGACGTCCGGCCCCTTCTCTGGCGACAGCCGTCCCACCCATCCGACGTGGAATCGACCTTCAGGCACTGCGAGCATGTGGCGAGCGCGGTCACGCGGGAGTGGCGGGTCACCCTCAGGCCACGCGTTCGGAACGACGTGTAGGCGCTGGGCTGGCACGCCCGCGCGCGCGAGATCGGCGGCGAGGGGGCGCGAGACAGCCACGACGGCGTCGAAGCGCCGAAAGGCCCACCGTTGCAGCCACTCGTAGAAGCGGTTCTTGAGGTCGCCCCCCGCGAAGCCGTGTACCGTGGTCACCGTAGGAACGCCGAGGCGGCGAGCGGCACTGGCGTCGATCACGTCCGCGCGGTAGCCGTGCGTATGCACCACGTCCGGCCGGACTCGCCGGCAGATCTCGATCACCGCAGCCCACTCGCGGAGGTAAGCCCGCGGCCGAATGCGCACCGGGACAACATCGACGCCGGCCGCGATGAGGGGCGGTAAGAACGGATGGTCCTCGCGGCCGTTCGGGAGCACCGCGACCACGCTCACCCGGTGACCGGCCCGACGCTGCGCAGTGGCGAGCGCGTGAACGACTCGCTCGAGACCGCCTGCCTCGCACGGTGCTGCGATGTGGAGCACGCCGATGGCTCCGTCACGACTGAGCGGACCCACAGATCCGACCTCCCGAGCACAGCGGCTGCTCACCATGCGTCGTGCCAGTGACTCCATCGTCCACATCGTTTCACCAGTCGCCCCGTTACGGCTTGCCGTCATTCCTCCCCCATGTAGAGGCGCTCGTACTGCCGCACCATCCTGTCGAGGCCGAATCCCTGTTCTACCCGCTCCCTCGCGACCGCCCCATCCGCCTCGCGTCGGTCGCGATGCGCCAAGGCGTCACGCCATGCGGCCGCCAGTGCGGCGACGTCTCCGGGCCGCACGAGGCGGTGGCGCAGACGCTCTCCGAGGATTGCGGGAGACCCGCCGACTTCGGTCACGACCGGACACACGCCGGTACTCATCGCCTCCAGCAAGCCGAGCGAGGTCCCCTCGCTCCACGACGACAGCGTGAACACGTCCAACACGGCGTGGACGTTCTCGACGTCGCTCCGCCAGCCTGCCAAGCGCGCAGCGTCCCGCAGCCCATATCGCTCGATCAGCGCCTCCAGCCGCGCCCATTCCGGGCCGTCTCCGACCAGCACCAGAACGGGCGCCGGGCCCTCGGTCCAAGTCGCCCGGAGCTGGGCGAAGGCCTGGATCATGATCTCGTACGCCTTTACCGGATCGAGCCGACCCACGCTGCCGATCACCGGCGCCCCAGCCGGCACACCCAATTCCGCCCGGACGGACCCGTTGACCAGCCGCGGCCGGAAGCGACGGGTATCGACGCCGTTCACAACGACCCGGATGCGTGAGCGGTCGCGGACCACCGCACGCGCCAACTGGCCGCGGAGAGCGTCTGATACCGCCACCACCACGTCGGTGCGGCGGGCGGCAAGCCCGTCGCGAAACCGCGCGACCCAGGAATCGGGGTAATGACGCCCGTGCTCGGTGTGGACGAGACGCGGGACGCCGGCGTGCCGCGCCGCCAATGACGCCTTGTACCAGACGCCGCAATGGGTGTGCACGACATCCGGCGCGATCGCGCGGATTCTTCGGGCCAGCCCGACCGGCCACAGCATAGACAGGCGCGGAATGGCCTTGAATCGGTGCAGCTCCGCAACTGACTCGAGCCCCTGCGCAAAGCGGCCGAATCCACTCAGCGTCAGTATGTGACTCTCGAAACGGGCGCGGTCGATGAGTCGAACGATAGCCCCGACGAGTCGCTCCAGGCCGCCGTAGTCCAAGTCGTGAACCACATGCAGCACCTTGAGGCGTTGCTTCATGTGTGGCTGCTAACGGCGGTCGGCGGCGTCACGGGTACGCCTGCAAAGCCTGACGTCCGCAGCGCGAACCCATGGGCCGACAGCCCCGAAGGGATGTTGACCCGCGGCACGGCGTAGCGGTTCACGCGATTCGGCGTAAACCACCCCCCGTCAAGAGAGAGGGCCGCGACGTAGCCCGCCGCCGCCGCCGCCGCCTCGACCGACGGGCTCGCGAGACCATAGGGGTAGCTGAGCCACGCGACCACACTCGTGCACCGCCGACGCAGCCAGTCGAGCGGCCGGCTTAACTCTTCCTGGAGTTCGGCCGGCGAGAGACGAAGCAGGTTCGGATGCGTCCACGTGTGAGAAGCGAGCGTGATGCCCGGATGGCGGGTGGCTGTACGCAGCTCGCCCTCCGAAGCGACCAGCGCCCATTCCGGCACCGCGGCGAGTCGGAGCCCCTGCGCCTCAGCCCAGCGGCGGACGTCCCGGTCCTTTCCGCCCAGCTCTTGTAGGGCGCGCGTCCGCAGGACCGGATCCAAACCGCCGCCCTCGTCACGCGCCAGGGCGTCCCACCAGAAGGAACGTCCCCCCACGAAGGCAGGGACGACGAACAGCGTCGCCGGAACGCCCCGCCGTGCCAACTCCTCGACCCCGATCGCGATGGCTCCCTGGTATGCGTCGTCGAACGTGATCGCGACCCGCGGGCGGCGCCCCGATGGAGCGGGCGTCAGCACCTCCTCCAGCGGCACGATGGCATGCGTTCGCAAGAGTTGCTCGATCTGCCTCACAAACGTCCGGCGCGGGAGGTGCAGCGAGCGGTCTCCAAAGGACGAGCAATCGTCGGGCACGACGTTGTGGTAGGTCAACACGAGAGCATGGCGGAGCAGCGCGACTCGGCAAAGCGCAGCGGTGCCACTCCACACGAGTCCGGTCTCTACGAGCGCCTTGAGCGCAGCCCGCGTTCTCATCGAGCGTCCCGCGTCAACCTGCCAGCGGGACGCAAGAGGTCCGCCACCGCCTGCGGCGCCTGGACCGAGCGGGGAACCAGCCCGGCGGAAGCACGTACCGGTGCTCGCAGCGGAGACGCTACCCGAGCGAGTCCCAAACTCATACCGAGGAGCATGTACAAGTAGCCGGAATACGCCTGAGACAGGAAGACGGCGGTCACTGCGAACCCGACAAGGGATCCGGTCAGGGCCTGCGCCAGAAACGCTGCGTCTCCTGGTGGCCCCCGCCGCACTCTGGATAGCGCGCGGAAGGCACCCACGAGCAGCACGACGAACAGGATCAGCCCCAGGACGCCGAGCTCCGCGCCGATCTCGACGAAGGAGTTGTGCGCCGCGGACCACTTGAAGCCTCTCCCGTACTGCTGCACGCGGGCCTCGGGTGCGAGGGTGCCCTCCGCTATGGGGAAGGCACCAGCCCCAACGCCGAGCAGCGGATGGCTCACCATGTAACCAATTCCACGCTTCCACACTTCCAGTCGGCCCGACTCCGCCTGGCCGCTCCAGTTGTAATCGGTCGAGGGATGCAGCATCGTCCGCATCCGCTCGAAGTAGTTGTCACTCGTGACGGCGACGAGCAGGACCGCGATCAGCGCCACGGCTCCCACGCGCTTCGCCCTCGAGATTGCATGGAACCGCAGCAGCAGGTACGCCGCCACGGCCAGGAACCCAAGGAATCCACCTCTCGAACCCGTCTTGCCCAGCGTCATCATGAGGAACACCGTGGCCGCCGTCAGCAGCAAGCGGGCCACGAACCCAGCCGGCCGCCGCCAGAGCCATAGGACAAGCGGCAAGGTGGACACGATCAGCAAGGCCAGGTCGTTGGCATCGTAATAGGCCATGGCGAGCAGTCGACCTTCGCTCGTGAGTGGAGAGCGAGCGAGGATGACTGCGGAGAACACCGTCACTCCAGCGATCTGGAGCCAGGCGAGGCGCCGCAGGTCGGCCAACCCGCGAATGCTCGCGGCGACGAGGAGCAGCATCAAAGTGACGCTGCGCAGGTAGTCTTTGAGCAGAAATTCCAGGCTCAAACGGGGATACAGGCTCCCCGGAACGGAGAGCGTCACGAGCACCAGAAGACCGAGCGCCGCACGGACAACGGGCTCATTCAGACCGCTCAACCGCCGCCGGGGATCGCGGTCCAAAGCGAACAGGAGCAGCGCCCCCAACGCGGCAAGGAGCGGAAGACCGCGTACCGCGAGGATCGGAAACAGCTCGTGGACGCGCCAGACCTGCGTGAACACGAGAACCCCCAGCGCCACTTGCAAGCCATCCCACTGCAGCCGCTCTGGAGGCGGCGGCGCGACGAGGTGGTGGGCGTCGCGAGTGCCACGGCCTCGAGCGGTCATGTGCGACAACCACCACGGGGTCATCGCCTGCGTCCGCGCGAAGATGTCGCTGTGGAGAGAGCGAGGGCGAGGTTCACGACGACCGGAGGTGCAGACGCCATGCCGCTGTCAGGACAACCCGCGCGCCCATCCGTGCGTTGCGGCGACGCAACACCTGCGGCGCGTGCCCCATGACGGCAGCCTCGTCCCGGGCCTAAGTCCGGCTTGGAGCCTCGCTGCGGCGGCGATCAGGTGGGGGCGATGTGCACCGTGTCATTCGCCGGGGGACGCTTCCGTTTACGGGGAGGGTGTAGCCGCTCCGATCGGGTAGTTGGTCGCCTGCACGAACAGGGTGTAGACCGTCAGCGGGCCCAGCCCCCCGCTCAAGTAGGTTGCCCCATCCCAGAACAGCAGCCCGGCCGAGGAGCCGCCCGTGGTCCCCATGTAGCTCGCACAGGCCAGGTCCATGACCTTCGTGCCATTCACCCACACGGCGACCGTCCCGCAGCCCTGCGCGGTGTAGCGGTGGTAGCGATAGACCACATCGTACACGGTCCCCTCATTCAAGGACGGATACGTGCCCGGCCAGGGATTCGCGTGCCCGTTGTTCCGCCACATCTCGGCTTCGGAAAACATGCCGATGTTCCCATCAGAACACGGTGAGATCTCCGACATCACCCAGCCGTTGATGGCGCTCCCCGACTGGCCATAGACCGACTTGTGCGTCTTGAACTGCGAGCCGGAATTGGACGACCCGCAGGTCGTGCCCCCAATCGCCGCAGCCGCGCCCGGTGCCAGTACGAACCGCACCTGCTCAAACAGGTCCTGATCCAACGACGGGTCGTTGGGCGTGCCGACAAGCTTGCTGGTGCCAAACCACGTCTGCAGCGCCGCCGCACCGCCGGGCGCCGGAATGGTGCACTTCATGGAGTGGGCGCTGCCAGGATCCACGTACGCAGTGCTTGCCGCGCAACTGCCGCCGCCGTAGGCGTACACGTCCAGCGGGCCCGTCGTGCCATCGTTGAAATTCGTGCTGTAGTAGATCACCTGCCCCGGCGCGCTCGCCGTCACGCTGACCTGCGTCGTGCCGCTCTGCCCCTCGCTCGTCGCCGTGATCGTCGCCGCCCCGACCACCACGCCGCTCACGACGCCATTGTCGTTCACCGTCGCGACTGCGTTGCCGCTGCTCGACCAGGTCACGACCCGACCCGACAGCGGGGTGCCGGTCGCGTCCTTGGGGGTCGCGGTGAGCTGCCCCGTCCCACCCGCTGCCACCGTGGCGCTCGCTGGGCTCACGGTGACCGATGCCACGGGCACGGGTGGCGCACTCGATGTGATGCTGAAATTGCAGGCCGCGTGATTCCCGGCATCGGAGTACAGTGCCCAATTGGCGAGCGAGGTCGCCGTGCTCTGTTCGCTCCGGAATATTAAGCCGGTACCGATCGTGGCCTCCGTGCCCCCGGGCGCCGTCACGTAGGCCGCATAGATGTGCGTCGGGATGTCCACCGCGAGCCGGAAATGGTAGCTCGTGCCCGCAGTGTACGGGATGGCGGTCGCCGCGCCATACGCCCCCCCGTTGCGCGCATCGATGGTCCCCCTAACGTTGAAGCGCACAATGACGGCCAAGTCCGTGTACGCGGCGGTCGCGCCCAGCGACAGCCCGGTGATTCCATCGATAGCCGCACCGTTGGGTGTTGCGTCAAACTGCACCGTGAAGGACCCGGTCTGGGCAGTAAACGCGGTGTTCAGCCACGCGGGCGAGCTCGCGTTGCATCCCGGCGGAGGCGGTGCCGGCTGAACGGTAAGGACGGATGTAGCGCTCCGCCCGTCGCTGGTCGCCGTGATCAGGGCCGCGCCAGCCGCCACAGCGGTGACGAGCCCGCTCCCGCTCACCGTGGCCACCGCAGGAGCACTGCTCGCCCAAGTCACGACCCAGCCGCTCAACGCACTGCCCGCTGCATCCTCGGGCGTCGCGGTGAGCTGCCCCGTCCACCCTGCCTCGACCGAGACCGAGGCTGGCGATACTATCACGGACACCACAGACACCGAGGGAATGCCGGACCCGAGGCCGAAGTTGCAGAGCGTGAGGGTGCCACTGCTGGTGTACGACGCCCAGTTGGCCAGCGCCGTCGCCCCGCTCTGTTCGGTGCGGAACGCATAGCCGGTGCCGATCGGAAGTTCCGCCCCCCCGAACGGCGTCACGTAGGCCGCATAGGTGCGACTGGCCACGTCGACCACGAGCCGGAAGTGGTAGCTCGTCCCCGCAGTGTACGGAATGGCGGTCATCGCCGCATACGCCCCACCGTTGCGCGCATCGATCTGGCCGGCCACGTTGAAGCGCACAATGGCGGCTAAGTCCGTGTACGCGCCGGCCGCCCCCGCCGCCAGCCCGATGACCCCATCGATGGCCGCGCCGTTCGGAGTACCGTCAAACTGCACCGTGAAAGACCCGGTCTGTGGGGCAAACGCACTGTTCAGCCACACGGCCGCACTCTGCTGGCAGACTGGTTGCGAGGAGGTCAACAGGAGCCTGGGGGGGCCACTAATGGATTGGTCTGGCGAGCAGGCGAGCACCGCCGCCGCAAGACCGAATACAGCGTCTCTCATCAGGGCCAGGCGCTTGGAGAGCTTGTGCTTGAACGGCACGATCCAATTTCCTCAGAGAGTGCTGAGTGTTGTTGTCAGCGAGATTTGTCGGTCGTCGTTGATCGGCTTACGGCGAAGGGGTGGCCGCTCCGATCGGGTAGTTGGTCGCCTGCACGAACAGGGTGTAGACCGTCAGCGGGCCCAGCCCCCCGCTCAAGTAGGTTGCCCCATCCCAGAACAGCAGCCCGGCCGAGGAGCCGCCCGTGGTCCCCATGTAGCTCGCACAGGCCAGGTCCATGACCTTCGTGCCATTCACCCACACGGCGACC
>QHUL01000085.1 GCA_003222115.1 Gemmatimonadota bacterium
TCTCGCTTCCACAGGGCGAGGGGCATACGCCGGTCGTCCTGGGCCAACCAGGGGACGCGGAGGCGCTGCTCGGCGTCGTCACGCTGGAGATCCTCGGCCTCGTCTTCGACCCGTTCCGCCGGGTCCTCCACCCCATGCGCGCGCTGATGGTCTGACGACGCTACTTCCTCGCCACCACGATGATCGCGATCGTGCTCGCGATGATTTGCGCGATCCCACCAACGAGCTGCACGTAGTTCGTATGCTGCGTCGTATCCCGCATCGGAACCGCCACCTCCGACCCCGGCCCCGGCTTGGGGTCGCTCGACACGAAGAGTGTGCGCCGCCGCGTGCGCACCTGCCCGTTGGCATAGCGCACGCTCACCTTACCCTTGTCCGCCGTGTGGGCGAACCCGCCCGCCGCACCGATGTAGTACTCGAGCCCGCGGCCCTGCTGCCACAACACGCTACCCGGTGAGTTCACGGCGCCCTGCACCCGCACGCTCGGCTCGTACTCCGGAATGAAAATGGAATCGCCCGGCTGCAGAATGACGTTGTTGCGGGAAGCGCGATCCCGCAACGCCTGCGCCACATCGATGTCGATCCGGCCGACGCCGTTGTCGAGGCGATAGAACCGGACCCCCTCCGCGTACGCCTGACGGGTCAGACCACCCGCACGGTCCAGCAGATCGGCAAGACGATCCTGCTTGGTGCGCAACGAGTAGGTGCCGGGCGACTTCACCTCGCCCAGGATCGTCACGGTGCGCTGAAAGTCGAACTCCGGCTGCTTGAGGATGAGCACGTTGTCGAACGGCTCGAGCTTCACCTCAGGCGTCCCACGAGCGGCGACGGGAATGCCCGGTGGCCCAAAGTAGCGGCCCAGCGAGTCGCGCTCGAACAGATACGACGAGTCGAGCGGCACCCGCACCGTCGTCGCGAGCTGCCCCTGCGAACGATCCTCCGGCATCCGGGCGACCTCGGCTTCCCGCAGATCGGCGCCGACCGTCGGCCCGCGCCCGAGCAGCACCAGCTCCCGTAACGTCATCCCGTCACGCCAGGGATAAATGCCGGGCTTTCGTATCATGCCCGTGATGGCGACATAGTACTGCCCCGCGAGTGGCGCGACTGCGTCCACCACCACCGAGTCGCCGTCCTCGAGCGCCATAGACGGCATGGTCACCGGCAACGGTGGGTCACCGGGAGGAACCGCTCCCTGCTCCTTGCTCACTGCGGGGGTCAGTGCCACATCGATCACCGCGCGCGGCGGCGAGCCCGGACTGCGGTTCGCGACCGGCAGCAGGCGATACACCGCCAACCGCTTGAGCTGCGCGTCGGGCCGGAACCCGCCCGCCGCATGTACCAGGTCCACCACCGTCTCGCCCGCCTTCAGCTCGTAGATGGCCGGGCGGGTGACCGCCCCTCCGACTTCGGCGCGGGTGCCGTGCACGGGCACGAACACGACGTCCCCCGTTTGCAGCCGCACATCGCTGCGGACGTCGCCCCGCAAGAGATAGTCGTAGAGATCGAGTGTGGCCACCAGCTTTCCGAGGCGTTGCAGCTCCACCTGCCGCATGTTCGCCCGCTCCGTGAGCCCTCCGGCGGCGTACAGGGCGGTGAGCACCGTGCCGAGCGAGCTGATCTGGTAGGCCCCGGGCTGGCCCACCTCGCCCACCACGTAAACCTGATTCGCCCGCACGTTCGCGACCGAGATGTCGAACCGCGTGGAAGCGTTCGGAGCGCGCTTCACGCCGGAGTACACGCGCCCGAGCCTGGTGTACAGCACGTCGCGCAGCTGGTCGAGCGTCAGGTTCGATACGAACACCTGCCCGACCTGCGGGATGAGGATGAACCCCTCGCGCGTCACCTGGAGCGTGTAGGCGAGCTCCACGTCCCCCGTGAGGATCAGCACCAGCGCGTCGCCCGGGCCGAGCTTGTAGTCCGGTGGCACCGGGCCGGAGAGCAGCGGCAGGAACTGTGTCGTGCTGCGCCGGAACACGTCCACCCCGAACACGCGGCTCGACACGTTCGTGCCGCGCATCCGGATCAGCCCGGTATCAACGGATAGGAGACTCTGCTCGACGGGCGGCACGCCCAGCGCCTGAATCGCCGCGAGCTCGAGCGCGCCGGCCGGCAGCGCCGCGCCGGTCACCGTGCCGCTCAAATAGGCGTCCAGCAGGTTCGACGGGTAGCCGCTCGCCGCGAGCCGCGCGCGAACCTGCTCTGCCGAGAGCCCCGACTGCAGGATGCGCTGGCGGATGATGTCGGGGAGCCCGGGGTTCTGCTGGACGGCTTGTTTGAGAGCCTGCGGAGCTTGCGAGGGTGGGACCTGACTCCGAAGACCCTGGGGAGCTACCGCCAGGAGACAGAGCAGGGAGCACAGAGCAGTACGTGACGGCGCAGGGCGCACTGTCGCGCCCCAGGGCGAACTGCTCCGTGCTCCGTGCCGCCTGACCGTGTTCAACACCTTCGCGTACTTCGCTTTCCCCAAGGGCTCGGGAAGGAAACAGGGGGCTAAAGCTGCAGGCTAACTCTTGGAACGTCAAGGCGTTAATAAGCACGGAGCAGGGAGCAGTCTGCCGCGGTGCGCCGGGAGACCCTCGGTGGGCGAGGATATGGTGATGCTGGCAGCGTGCTGGTGTGCATCTTGGCGCCATGCACAAGTACCGCTCTCTGGCCATCTGGCGACGCGCGCACGAGCTGCTGCTCGTGACCCTCAGAGCGACCGACGCGGCGTACCACCCGCGATCTCGGGCTCTGTTCGACCAAATCCGGAGATCTGTGATTTCAGTAGAAGCGAACTTCGTCGAGGGGTATGCGCTCGGAACCCCACTGCAGTTTCGGCGGCACTTGCGCATAGCCCTCGGTTCGGCCGCCGAGGCCGAATGCCTCCTGCGGGCTGCGAAAGAGCTCGGGTACTTACGTCCGGAAGTCGTACAGGATGCCGCCGGCAAGCTCAACGAGATACTGGCGATGCTATTCGGGCTTCTGCGGAAGCCCTTGCCTTCGAAGTCCTAGAGCGCACCGGCTGGTACTGCTCCGTGCTCTGTGCTCCGTGCTCCTCTATAGCAGCTTCCGATACACCGCCGCCGTCTGCTCCGCCGTCTTCTGCCAGGTGAACCTGCGCGCCCGCGCCTGCCCGCGCTCCACCAGCTCCTCCTGACGCGTCACGTCGTCCGAGAGCTGCTCCAGCGCGGCCACGTAGGCCGCGGGGTCGCGCCCCTCCACGACGACGACCGCGTCGCCGCCCACTTCCTTGAGCCCTCCCGCTCCCGAGGTGACGACCGGCAGTCCCGACGCGAACGCCTCGAGCACCTGCACCCCGAAGCCCTCGTACAGCGACGGGTACAGCAGCACGTCGGCCGCGCGGTAGGCGCGGCGCAGTGTGACTTCGTCGGCGAACGGGACGCTGCGCACGTAGCGCCGCAGGCCCAGCCGCTCGATCAGCTGCTCCTGGTCGCCCGTGAAGCGCCCGCCCACCTGCAGCAGATACGCGTCCGCCTCCGCGCGCAGGCGGGCCACGGTCTGGACCAGCAGGGGAACGTTCTTCCGCTCCGCCGTGCTCCCCACGTGCAGCACCACGAAGGCGTCTTCCGGGATGCGCCAGTCGGTGCGGCCCCGCAGCCGCGCGCCCGGCGATTCCGAGAACATCGCGCGATCCACGCCGAACGGCACGACGTGGATGCGCCGCTCGTCGCCCAGCCAGGTCGCGAGCTCCCGCTTCAGCCACTCGGTGCCCACGACGTAGGCCTGCGCCTGCCGCAACGCCTTGAGCGCCTGCCGCAGGAAGCGGTTGCGCAGCCCCTCGCGCCAGCCGTCCGTGGGCGAGCGCAGCACGATCACCGGCATCAGGTCGTGCACCGTGACGACGACCGGGCGCCGCCGCGCGCTCGGCAGCATGTGGGCGTAGGTGTGATCGAGGATGTGCACCAGCGCCGCGCGCCGCGCCTCGAGCTTCAAGCGCCAGGGATAGAAGAAGTAGCGCGCCGCGTAGCGCTGTGGCCCGACGAGCGGCCCGGGGAGGACGATGCGCGCGGGATCGACTTCGCGCGCCCACCACTTGGGGGTCGCCCCGGAGCGGCGGCCGTTGCGCGCTTCCCGGGTCAGATCCCCGATGTAGGCCGCCAGCCGCACCTCGAACCCGGGGCCGCTCGACTCGAGCCAGTCGTGCAGCCGATGGGCGTACTTGTCCATCGCGGGCCAGCGCTCGAGGGGGAGGTCGGGGACCAACAGCACGCGGGTCACAGCGACTCCAGCACCTCGCGTACGCTCGCGGCTATAAACTCCAGCTCCTCCTCCGACAAGGAAGGACCGCTCGGAAGGTAAAAGCTTCTCGCCCCTGCATCATTGGCTTTCGGGCAGTCGTCGGCCCTCGTCCATCCCTGGCCCTGGAAGATTTGCTGCATGTTGGCGGGGATGAAGCCCTCGCGCGTCTCGATCCCGCGCTCGGCCAGGGCCCGCATGACCGCGTCACGCTTGCCGCCGGCGGCGTCCCGCACGGCGACATGGTACATCCAGTACACGTTACGGGCATACGGCTTCTCGACCGGCAGCTGCAGCGAGGCGAGGTCGCAAAAGCGGCTGGTGTAGAATCGCGCCAGCGCGCGCTTGCGCTCGATGATGGCTTCGATGCGCTCGAGCTGTGCGCAGCCGAGCGCCGCCTGAAGATTCGTCATCCGGTAGTTATAGCCGATGGCGGTGTGCATGAACTTGCGCTCACTGCCGAAGGCCAGGCTCTTGAGCGAGCGGGCCTTGTCGGCCAGGCCGGCATCGTTCAGCGTCAGCATCCCGCCTTCACCGGTCGTGATGATCTTGTTGGCGTAGAAGCTGAAGCAGCCGATGTCGCCGAGCCCGCCGACCTTCTTGCCCTGGTAGGTCGCACCGTGGGCTTCGGCGCAGTCCTCGACGACGTACAGACGGTGGCGCCGTGCGATCTCGAGCACGGGGCCCATGTCGACCGGATGCCCGAACAAATGCACCACGAGAATGGCCCGGGACCGCGGCGTGATTCGGGCCTCGAGCAGCTCCGGATCGAGATTCCAGGTGTCCTCATCGATGTCGATCGGGACCGGTTTCGCTCCCTGGTACAGCACGGCAAAGAAGGTGGCCATATTGGTCAGCGTCGACACCAGGACCTCATCCCCCGGCCCGATCGACAGCGTGGCCATCGCGAGGTGCAGCGCCGTCGTCCCGCTCGTGGTCGCGATCCCGTGGCGGCATCCGCAGTACTCGGCGAATCCGCGCTCGAACCGGCCCAGGTGCTCGCCGAAGAAGCCCGAGATCGCCCCCTGCCGCAGCGCCTCGTTGACGGTGCGGGCTTCCTGCTCACCGAGCAGCGGCCGGTAAACCGGGATCAGGCGCGTCGGCACTTCAGCCGCGCCGGGCGACGAGGGAGACAGGGAGCCGGTAGGTATCGTTCTCATAATCCTTCCCCGCCCGTGGCCCGCGGGCACAGGCGACGAACGTTCCTTCTTCCAGCGCGAGAATGGCGTGGCGCGCGCGCGGCGGAGTGATCCACAGGTCACCGGCTTTCAGCACCCGTTGCTCCACTGGGCCGCCGCGGCGCTGCTCGAACGCCCGGAACCGACCGTGCAGCACGTACAGGTACTGCGTGGTCTTCTTGTGATAGTGGTTTCCCCGCACCGCGCCCTTCTTCGTGCTGAGCAGACTGACGCAGTCGACGCGGACGCCGTCGAGGATGTCGGTAATGACGCCGCGCGCGTCTCGGAACGCCGGCTTCCTGCGTTCGACTCTCACGTGTCTCCTCCTCGAGCCGGGGGACCCATCGTCGCGCTCAGGATACGATTCGGGGAGTGGGAATGGGAATGATGAAGCGCCCGCCTTTCTGCCGGTACTCGTCCAGATTCCGCATGATCTCCTCCGCGAAATTCCACGCCAGGAGGAGCGCGTAGTCCGGCTGCGCCCGCAGCAGCTCCGCGTCGGGCCGCACCGGGATGTGCGAGCCCGGCGTGAAGCGGCCGATCTTGAGCTCCGCCTTCTCCGTCACGAAGTCGAGGATCTCCGTGCCGATCCTGCAGTAATTGAGCAGGGTCATGCCCTTCGCCGGCGCGCTCACCCCCGCGATGGACTTGCCATCGTTCTTGAGGCGATGCAGCAGCCAGAGCAGGTCCTTCCGATTCTGCCGTACCGCGTGCGCGAAGGCCTGAAGCGTTTCCGGCGCGTGCAGCCGGGTTTCCAGCTCCTGGGCGACGAGACGGTCCACTTCCGGCGACACGGGATGAGCCCCGCTGCGCCCCACAAACACGCGGAACGACCCGCCGTGGATTTCGACCTGCTGGATGTTGAAGACCTCCATGTCGAACCGGCGAAAGAAGGGGACCAGCGGGCGCAGCGACAGGTAGGAGAGATGCTCGTGGTAGATCGTATCGTACTCGGTGTACGCGACCAGGTTCGCGAAGTAGGGGGCTTCGATGATCAGCGCGCCCCGGTCCGCCAGCAGGCAATCCACAGCGTGCATGAACCCGACCAGGTCGTCCACGTGCGCGAACACGTTCGTCCCGGTGATCACCGACGCCCGCCCCTTCTCGCGCACGATGCGCCGGGCGACTGCCGGACCGAAGAAGTCGCAGATCGTATCGATCCCGCGCTCCACTGCCTTGGCGGCGATGCCGGGCGCCGGGTCCACTCCCTGCACCCGCATCTCCTGCTTCTGGAACGCCTCGAGCAGGACGCCGACGTTGCTCCCGATGTCCACGACCAGCTCGTTGGCCGAGACGCCAAGCTGCGCCGCGACGGAGCGGGCAAACCGCGCCCAGTGCTCCCGGCCGGCGTGCGTGGTGGAGGACTCGTACGGGTAATCGTTCCGGTACAACAGCTCGGGCGAAACCACGAAGCCAAGCTGCGCGAGACCGCAGTCATCGCACATGTAGACCTGGAGCGGATAGTAAGCATCCGCCTGACGCAGTTGGGCCTCCGTCTTGAACTCGTCCGCGGGAGGAGTGGAGCCCAGGTCGAGAAACTCGAACAGATTCTGGCCCTCGCACATGCGGCACTTCATGGGCGCTCCTGGTTCACCCGAGCACGCTCCTCCAGAAGTCCAGCGTCCGTTCCGCCACCGCGTCCTCCGAGAACAGTTGCATCGCCCGTGCCCGCGCCGCCTGCACCAGCGGCTGGCGCGCGGCCGGCGTCGCGAGCCGGCGCAGCGCGGCCGCCAGCGCGCTCGCCTCGCCCGGCGGCACGATCACGCCGGCTTCGCCGATGATCTCGGGCGTGACGCCCCCGTCCGTGCCGATCACGGCGACCTCGTGCGCCATCGCTTCCGCCACCACGTGCAGGGCCGCCTCGGCCCACGTGCCGTAGCGGCGCGACGGCACCACCAGCACGTCCAGGTCCTGCCACAGCCGCTCGAGCTGCTCGGGCGGCAGCGCGCCTGCCCAGCGCACCCGCGCCGCGAGCCGCAGCTCGCTCGCCAGGGCCTCGAGCCGCTCGCGGTCCGGCCCGTCGCCCACCAGAGTCAGGTGCCAGCGGTCGGCGCGGATCTCCGCCAGCGCCTCCAGCAAAGTATCGACTCCCTTCTCGGGCACCAAGCGCCCCACGTACCCGATCGCGAGCCCTTCGTGCAGCGCGTGCTCGGGGACCGGCGGCACCGCGACGCCGAGCTGGGGGAGGACCGTGACGGGGAGGTCGGGCGCAATCTCCCGCACCAGCCCCGCCGCGGCCGTGCTCCCGGCGATGGCACCGCGCAGCCGCCGCAAGGTGCGACTGCGGCGCCAGGCGGCGAACAGGCCGTCCGTCGGCGTTACGTTCTGGCGGGTGAACAGTACGGCGGGAATCTTGAGGCGGCGGGCCGCGCGCACCACCTGCAACGCCACCCGGGTCCCCGGCTCTTCCTCCACCTGCACCAGGTCGGGCCGTTTGTCCCGCAACAGCGACGCGAGGGCCCGGCCCGCGTAGCGCAGCCGGTCGGCCTTGCCGGAGCCCGTCACCGGAATGGGAAAGACTTCGACGCCGCCCTGACGCTCCCAGCCGACCTCGAGCGTCCGCCCCAGCCCCGCCTCGCGCCAGCGCTGCGGCACGCCAACGGTGACGTCGAGCTCGCGGGCGGCAAGCGCGCGCAGCTTCCCCCGGTTGGCGGGGTCGACGTAGGTCGAGGAGACGACGAGAATGCGGCGCATCAAACCAAAATGCGGAGTGCGGAGTGCGGAATGTGGAGTGTTACGGTGGGTGTTGCGGAGCGAGCGGACCTCACTCGTGTCAACTCCGCACTCCGCACTCCACACTCCGCATTGGGGAATGGGCGGTACAGGACTCGAACCTGTGACCTCCGGTATGTGAGACCGGCGCTCTAACCAGCTGAGCTAACCACCCAACTTCTAGACGGGTAGACGGCGAGACGGGGAGACGGGTAGCGGTCGTCAGCTTTGCAGCTGGTGGCTGATGAGGTCCTACCCGTCTGCGCGTCTATCCGTCTACCCGTCTAGCCTTTCCGTGGGCCCTCCAGGATTTGAACCTGGGACCTACGGATTATGAGTCCGCTGCTCTAACCATCTGAGCTAAGGGCCCGCGAGAGACAGAATATGGGGGACATCAAATGCGTGGGGTAGTGGGGACGTGGGGAAGTTGCAGCGCGAGCGGCGAGGAGTACCTTCTCCGAGGCCCCAGTTATTGGGGAAGGCCGGCGTCGTAGAAGGGAGGCTGCTCCGATGGTGAGCGACTCCAAATCCGTCGCGCGCAAGGCGTGGTGGCTTCTGTCAGTCGGGTTGGCGG
>QHUL01000086.1 GCA_003222115.1 Gemmatimonadota bacterium
CCGAGGGGTGGATTTTGAGGCACGCCCTCCTTCGTGTACGCCACGAAACATTCCCATAGGCTCCCGCCGCTAGTTCGAATAATGCGTCCATTCAGATTCGGAGAAATCATACAGGGTAACAGATCGTCCGCGCACTGAACCAGTGAAATGCGCGCTCACACCGAAATCGTAGCCTTTGAACTTCTCGCCCTCTATCGTGAGCGAGATATGTTGACTGCGACCGAAATCGTATAACGAGAGTTTCCGGCCTGAAACGCGCCCGCCGACGTGACACGACCGATCATGGTCATACAGGCTCACGCGATCGGGATTCAGGCGCCCGCTTATAGTCACGTGCCGGCTTTGACCGTGATCGTAGATCGTCTTGGGATCGCGACCCTTAGCCACCGCCGCTACGATGGCGGCGATGCAGGCGCGTACCTGCGGATCAATCATTTTTTGCCTCCTTCGTTTCGACCGCAGTCCCCGTCTCCGCTGGCGCGGCAGGGACAGTTGAGGGCGTCGCACCTGGCGCCATTGGTACGCTAGCCGGAATGAACTCTAGACCCCTCCGCTCCGGGCTGCCTTCGTTCGTATCAGCAGCCCGATGCCGAAACGGTGAAGCGAGTCGTGTTGCATCCGACGCGGCGGATTGTGAGCGGCTGAGCCGGACTCACAACAAAACTCACAACACGGGGCGCAGTCGAAGAAACAGCCCCACAGCGAAAGTCGCTGCGGGGCTTGCTCTTCACTCAGTCGGGACGGCGGGATTTGAACCCGCGACCCCCTGAACCCCATTCAGGTGCGCTACCAAGCTGCGCTACGTCCCGAACTACTAGACGCCCAGACGCCGAGATGCCCAGATGCGTAGGAAGATAGCCCCGGACCCCGCGCGACTCAACGGACCTGCGCCCTAGCGGGGTAGCCCGGCCCTCCCTACACTCCCGCATGCCGTTCATCGACACGAATCACCAGCGCGCCGCGATCCTCGTCCTCGTCCTGGGCGTCGCGCTCCTGATCGCGCTCACCCCCTACGCCACGGGACTGATCGGCATCCCGGTGCTCTACGCCGTCTTCGCCCCCGCCCACGACTGGCTCGCCAAACGGGCGAGCCCGCGGCTCGCCGCGAGCCTCGTCGTCGTGCTCGCGCTGTTCCTCATCGTCGTCCCGGGCGTGTCCTTCGCCGGCCTGGTCGTGAACCAGGCCCAGCAGATCGCGGGCGGCGTGATCCAGAGCCCGATCCTCGGCCGCCTCGCCCAACTGAAGATCGGCGAGACCGACCTCGGCCCCCGCCTCGCCGAGCTCGGCGCGCAGATCGTCTCGTGGATCGGCTCCTCGGCGTTCGGGCTGATCGGCACCGCAGCACGCGTCGCCCTCAATCTCACGATCGCCTTGTTCGGCTTGTTTTATCTGCTGCTGCGGCCGGGTGAGACGTGGGCCGCCGCCCGGCCCTACATCCCCTTCTCCGCGCAGAACACGGAGAAGCTGCGCCAACGGTTCCGCGACGTCACCACCTCGACCATCATCGGCACGGGGCTCACAGCCGCGATCCAGGGGACGCTCGTCGGCCTCGGCTTTGCGCTCGCAGGGATCCCCAACGCGCTCTTCTGGGGCGTCGTCACGATGGTGTTCGCGATCCTTCCGGTCGTGGGGAGCGGCCTCGTGTGGGCGCCGGCCGCCCTGGCGCTCTACTTCGACCACCGCTACGGCGCCGCGATCGGCCTGGCGGTGTGGGGCGCCATCGTGGTCGGGAACGTGGACTACGTGATCCGGCCGATGGTGTTCCGCCGCTGGGCCAACATCCACCCGCTCGTCACCCTGATCGGGGCACTCGCCGGTGTGCCCTACTTCGGGATCCTGGGGCTGCTGATCGGGCCGCTGGCGCTGAGTTACTTCTTCGAACTGATCAGGATGTACAGGGAGGAGTACTTAGCTTAGACGGGTAGACGGGTAGACGGGTAGACGGGTAGACGAGCAGACGGGTAGCGGCTTGTGGGTGTTAGCTAGCCGCCACCCTTCGCTGGTCCCCCTACCTGCTCGCCAGAGCGTTTCTCGCAACCAGAATCTCCGGTCGATCGCCGTCCGCGGCGTGCATCAGCGTCAGGAACTCCTGATACCTGGCGCGCGCCGTCGTCATGTCGCCCGCCCGCTCCGCCGCCCGCGCGAGCCCGAAGAGGCTGCGCGCCCGGCCCGGCGCCTGGCGCAGCAACGCTTCGTAGGCCCGTGCCGCGTCCGCTGGCCGGTTGAGCTCGAGCAGCAGATCGCCGAGCAGCTCGCGAGCGGGCAGCACGGCCCCCGGCGTCACGGGATGCTTCTGGGTGACGTCCTCGATGTCCGCCGCGGCCGTGGCCTGGCGGATGGCCTCGGTGGCGTCGCCCGCTGCGCGCGCGAGCCAGGCACCGGCGGCGAGCCGCTGGATCTTCACCTGGCCCGCCCAGTACGCCTGTGAGCCCCCGGCTGCGCCGAGCGCCTGCTCGATCTCTCCCAGCGCCGCGACCTCCGCGCGGGCGAGCGCCGTGTCGCCGCCGCGCGCGGCGCCGAGGGCGCGGGCGAAGTGCGTGATCGCCTCCGCCGCGCGCCACTCGGGGGCCGGCCGCACGGCGAGGCGCACGGCCTCGTCCCAGCGGCCGCGCTCCAGCGCGTAGCGCGCCGGAATCGCGGCGAGCGCGTAGGCGTTCGTGAGCGAGCCGACGGGATACTCGGCGGTCACCCAGTCCACTCGGGTCACGACACGCTTCGCGTCCCCATCCCGACCCGTCTGCAAGTAGGCGTAGACCAGGTAGTCCCACGCATGGCCCCGCTGGTCCCACAAGGCGTTGAGGTGGCGCTCTTCCTCGAACTGCCGCGCCAGCTCCGCCGAGCGCAGGTTCGACACGATGTCCTCGTCCCACAAGCCCAGCCGCGTGAAGATGTGCGACGGCATGTGCTGTGCGTGCGGCACGGCCGGAGCGATCTGGGCGTAGCGGCGCGCGGCGTACAGGCCGAGATGCGCAAGCTCCGGCACGTCGTTCGTGTGGATCAGGTAGTGGGCGAGCCCCGGATGCTCGGGCTCCGCCTTGAAGAGCGGCTCGAGGATCGAGTCAGCGCGCTTCTGAAACGCAAACGTCGTGTCCGTAGCGTTCGCCTGACCGAGGGCGATGAGCGACAGCGCGTAGAAGATCCTCGCTTCGCGGTCCCGGGGATTGCGGCGCTGGACACCATCCATCGCCTGCGAGTAGGCGACGAGCCGGGCCTTGGCATCGAGGGTCGCGTACTCGGCGTAGTAGCTGCGGATCGCCTGGAGGTAGTCGCGCTCGTGCGGCGTCTTCGCGAGGGCGAGGCCCCGGTCCGCCACGGCGAGGCCAGCCCCGAGCTCGGCCGGCGCGGGTGCGGTCCACAAGGGGTGCAGGATCGCCATCGCCTGCCCCCAGTACCCCATCGCGCACGTCGAATCGGCGGCGACCGCGTCCTTGAACGCATCCTCTGCCTTCTCGTACCAGAAGGAATGGAGCAGCGCCACGCCACGCTCGAATCGGCGCTGCGCCTCCGCCGCGCACGACACCGGGAAGCGTACGCGGCCTAAATGCTCGCCGTGACCCTCGTGCCCCTGCTGCGCCGCCAGGCCGCTCGTCGCAACGCACACGAGGGTGATGCCGCAGAGCGCCTTCACAGGTCTCCCGAGACTCGGCCCCATCAATGTGCACCGTTGACGGTGGGATGCCAGGCGGTATCGTTGCTATCCGCTCCACTGAGAGGACATGTGCGCGCAATCGACGGGCTGTTGCAAGTGACTCTACTGGCTGTCGCCGCCGCGGTAAACGCCTGCGTGCAGCGGGCGGACGTGGCCACGGAAGAGCGAGTCATTCGGGACCTGGACAAGAAGTGGGTTCAGGCTGTTGCGGCGAAGGACACGACAGCCATTGCTAACACTTATGCCGAGGATGCCAACTTCCTGGCCCCGGGCGCGCCTCGTGCGAGCGGTCGCGCGGCGGTCCGCCAGGCCTGGGTCGGCCTCCTCAAGGCCCCGAACCTCGTCCTCACCTTCGAGCCCACCAAGATCACAATTGCCAGCTCTGCGGACATCGCCTACGAGACCGGCTCGTATCACCTGGGCTATGACCTCCCCAAGGCCAAGCGAGTCAAGGGAAGGGCCGCCCCCAAGAGCCGGCGCCTCGAGGACACGGGCAAGTACGTGGTGGCGTGGAAGAAGGTGAACGGCGAGTGGAAGGTGCAGTACGACATCTTCAACAGTGACAAGCCGTAGACGATGCAGCATGTGGCCGCCAGGACGAGACGGGTAGACGGATAGACGGGTAGCGGTTTGGAGGTGTTAGGGCGCAGGAAAGCGTTCCCTACTCACTCAGCGCTACAAGCCGCTCGCCGTCTACCCGTCTACCCGTCTCCGCTACACACTCCGCTCTCCAAGCTGTCCCCTCCAGTAATAGTAGAGCGGCACGCCGAGCAGGATCAGCCCGGTCCCGATTGCCGCATTCCTGGGGTTCGCCCCTACCGAGCTCGCGACCACGTACCCCGCCGCGAGGACGAACAGCCCCGGCGTCCACGGATAGCCGGGCACCCGGAATGCCCCGGCGGGCGCGGGGTAGCCCCCCGTCTTGTCGCGCGCTCGATAGATGAAGAGCCCCGCGACGGTCAGGCCGAAGAAGATCCAGTCCCCGAACGCGACGTAGTCCACGAGCTGGCCGAACGTGCCGGACACGGTCAGCACGACTGCCCAGCCCGCCTGCACCAGGATCGCCGCCGCCGGAGTCCGGTGCACGGGGTGCAGCTCCGCGAGCCGCGGGAAGAACACGCCGTCCGCGGCCATCGCCTGCAGCACCCGCGGCGTCACCAGGATCACGAGGTTCAGGAACCCGAACGTCGAGACCGCGATCCCCGCGGCGATCAGCGTGCCGCCCGCGGGGCCGAGCAGCGCGCGCATCACGTCGGCCGCGGGGGCGGTGCTCGCGGCGAGGCCCGCGGGACCGAGCACGCGCAGGTAGGCGACGTTCGCAAGCACGTACACGACCACCACCCCCGCGACGCCCGTCACCAGGGCGCGCGGCAGATTGCGCTCGGCGTCGATGATCTCCTCGGCGATGAAGTTGGTCTGCTGCCACCCCCCGTACGTGAACAGGATGGGGACGAGAGCGGCGCCGACACTGACCACCACCCCCCACAACCCCACGGGGGCGGAAGGGGGCGGTAGGAGACGGTAGGGGACGGCACTTGTCACGGTGAAGAGTGCAGCTCCGATGAGCGCGGCGAGCGCGGCGAGCTTGAGAATCGTGAAGATGTTCTGGGTGACGGCGGCGGGCCGGACACCGACGTAGTTGATCCCGGAAACCAGGACGATCGCGCCCACGGCCACGGGCACCGTGAGCCGCTGCGGCAGGCCGGCGAGCGCCAGGGCGTAGTTCGCGAACGTCACGGCGACGGCGGCGATCGCGCCCGTGGCGATGACGAGGAGCAGGGTCCAGCCGTACAGGAACGCGGGCAGCGGCCCCCACGTCTCCCGCAGGTAGACGTAGCCGCCGCCCGCCCGCGGGCGGCGCTGGCCCAGCTCGCCGTAGCAGAAGGCCCCGATCAGGGCGACCACGCCGCCCAGCAGCCAGGCGCCGAGCGCGAGCCCCGCGGAACCGACGCGCTCCGCCACCACCGCCGGGGTCCGGAAGATGCCGCCTCCGATGATGCCGCCGACCACCGCCATGGTGCCGGAAAACAGGCCGAGGCGGCGGGCGTAGGTGGTCATGGTTGGAAGAAAAGGTAGCCCTTCGTATCTTGATCTGGCGATGACGCAATTCGGCGACTGGCTGCAACGCAGCATCGGCTTGAGCGCCGCGACGGCGACCAAGCTCGAGGCGACTCTGCTCGTGCTGGTGGCGCTGTGGCTGGTGCAGCGCATCACGCTCGCGATCGTGTGGCGCCGCACCCACGACGGCCGGTTGCGCTACCGCTGGCAGAAGGCCACCGCGTACATCACCACGCCGATCGCCCTGCTCATCGTGGGCCGGATCTGGTTCGCAGGCTTCCAGTCGATCGCCACATTCCTGGGGCTCGTCTCCGCGGGCATCGCCATCGCGCTGAAGGACATCCTCGTCAACCTCGCGGGTTGGGTGTTCATCATCTGGCGGCGCCCGTTCGCGCTGGGCGACCGCATCCAGATCGGCCAGCACGCGGGCGACGTGATCGACGTGCGGCTGTTCCAGTTCACCCTCAACGAGATCGGTAACTGGGTGCAGGCGGACCAAAGCACGGGCCGGATCATCCACATCCCGAACGGCAAGGTGCTGACCGAGGTGATCGCGAATTACAGCGAGGGGTTCCAGTACATCTGGAACGAGATTCCGGTGCTCGTCTCCTTCGAGAGCGACTGGGAGAAGGCGAAGCAGCTGCTGCTCGAGATCGTGCGGCGGGACTCCGAGGAGATCGCGCGAGCCGCCGAGCACAGCGTGCGGGAGACGACGCGGAAGTTCATGATCTTCTACACGAATCTCACCCCGACCGTGTACACGAGCGGGCACGACAGCGGCGTGCTGCTCACGCTGCGCTACCTGTGCGAGCCGCGCCAGCGTCGTGTCACCGAGCAGGAGATCTGGGAGGACATCCTGCGCGAGTTCGCGAAGCACGACGACATCGACCTCGCCTACATCACGCGCCGCGGGTTCAACAACGTCGCCGAGGGAAAGCCCGGCACGCGCGCGAGCGAACTCCCCGGTCGCATCGACGCCGAGCGGAGCCCGCTCATGGGCGGGTCGTGACCGATTTGTAACGTCGCCCAACCCTTCCCCCTTCCCCCTTCCCCCTTCCCCGTCGTAACACCAGCTTTCTCGACACCCTCCGCCCGGAGTGCGTCATGCCCCCGATCGTCCTCACCGTCAACGGCAAACGCCAGTCCGTGGACGTCGCGCCAGACACGCCGCTCCTGTGGGTGCTGCGCGACAACCTCGGTCTCACCGGCACGAAGTTCGGATGCGGCATCGCCCAGTGCGGCGCCTGCACCGTGCATCTCGACGGCACGGCCGTGCGCTCCTGCGTGATGCCGGTCGCGGCCGCGGCCGGGAAGCGCGTGACCACGATCGAAGGGCTGTCGTCAAGCCGGAGCCACGCCGTGCAACGAGCCTGGATCGCCGAGGACGTGCCGCAGTGCGGCTACTGCCAGTCCGGGCAGATCATGGCCGCCGCGGCGCTGCTCGCCAAGAACCGCAGCCCCAGCGACGCCGACATCGACGCCGCCATGACGAACATTTGTCGCTGCGGC
>QHUL01000095.1 GCA_003222115.1 Gemmatimonadota bacterium
GACGCGGGGCGTATGGATGGAGTCACCGAATTCGGCCTCTACTGGCGGATCGCCCTCCCGCAGATCCGGCCCGCGCTGGCGGCGCTGTGCATCTTTACCTTCCTGGGGAACTGGAACGCCTTCCTGTGGCCGACGATCGTGATCCAGACGGCGAACATGCGGACGCTGCCGGTCGGCATCGCGTTGTTCTCCGGCGAGGCGGGCTCGGCGTGGAACCTGATCATGGCGTCGTCGGCCCTGGCGGTCCTGCCGGTGCTGGGGGTCTTTGCCGTGCTGCAGCGCCAGATCATTGAAGGGATCACGCTGACCGGGCTGCGGAGCTGAGGATGATGGAGTCATCCGCGCAGGCCGATGTCCCGGTCCTGGACTTTCATGCGCATTTCCCGGTGCGCGCGGAGCCCGATGCCGCCCAGGTGGAGTACGTGCGGCGCTTCGGGGACGCGAAGTGGGCGGTGATCCGGCGCCATCTGGCCGCGGACCAGGAGGCCTGGCGGCGGGCGTGGGGTTTTCCGGCGCCCGAGCCGGCGGGCGACGATGCCGACATGGCCGCGCGGTGGGCGCAGGAAGTCGAGCGGCACCGGCTCGTGCGGGTCGTCTTCGTGACCGGCGGCGGCAATGAGCGGCTCGCCTCGGCCCTCAAACCATACTCGGACAAGTTCGTCGGGTTCGCGCATCACGACCCCTTCGCGCCGGACGCCCCCGCGGCGCTCGAGCGGGCGGTGAGGACATTCGGGCTTCGAGGCTACAAGATCATCGCGCCGCACCACCAGGACCGGCTGGACGGCGAGCGTCTCTACCCGCTGTGGGAGACGGCGGAGCGCCTGAAGATCCCGGTGCTCATTCACTTCGGCCCGCTGCGGTACGAGGGCATCGTCGCCGGTCCCAACATCAGCCCGCTCGTGCTGCAGGACGTGGCGCGGGCGTTCCCGGAGGTTCCATTCGTCGTTCCTCACTTCGGCTGTGGCTACCCGCGCGAACTGTTGCACCTGATGTGGGTCTGCGGGAACGTCTACGTGGATACGTCCGGCAGCAACGAATGGATGCGGTGGATGCCCTACGCGCTCGATTTGAAAGCCCTCTTTGGGAAGTTCCTGGAGACCGTGGGGCCGCAGCGGATCGTCTTCGGCACCGACTCGTCATGGTTTCCGCGGGGGTTCGCGCGCCGGTATCTTCAGGTTCAGTTCCAGGCCTGCCGTGAACTCGGCCTCGGCCAGGACGCCCTGCGCCTGATCTTTGCCGGGAACGCCGCCCGCCTGCTCGGTCTGCCGCTGCCCGGTCCCGAGAGCGATGACCGTTAAGCGTCGTGCGGGAGCCCCCGAGGTCATCGTCGCCGGCAGCGTCTACTGGGATCTGATCTTTTTCAACCTGAACGAGCCGCCCACACTGGGAGAAGAGGTGCGGACAGACCGCTTCACCATGACCCCGGGCGGCGGAGGCTACATTACGGCGGTCGGGCTGGCGCGTCTTGGAGTGCGGACGGCGCTACGGACCTACGTCGGGCACGACCAGTTGGGACAGTTGCTGCTGGATGCGATGCGGCGCGAGCACCTGAATGTATCGGGTGTGAAGCGCCATCCCACGCTTGGCTCAGCGATCTCGGTGGCCTTCTCGACGACCGGAGACCGCGGCTTCCTCACCTACAAAGGATGCGCGGGCGAGACCGGGGAGCTGCTCCGGGCATGGAAGAGGTCTGCCGCCCGTCATGTGCACTTCGCCGGGATGCGATCTCCATTTGAACCTCATGTGAAGCTGCTGGAGCAACTGCGCCGCGAGCAGATTACGACGTCCCTGGACATCGGCTGGAATCCGGAGGTGTACGCCGACCCGGGGTTTCGGGAGATTGTGAAACGGGTGACGATCTTCATGCCATCGCAGCGCGACGCCAAGTGGTTCACGGGGCGGTCCGATCTCGGAGAGGCCGTGGGCGCGTTGGGGGAGATGGTGCGGGTGCCGGTCGTCAAGGTCGGGTCCGAGGGCGCCGTGGGTCTGGAGCAGGGACGCGTGGTGACCGTCCGTCCTCCCAGTGTCGAGGTGGTCGATACCACCGGCGCCGGCGATGCGTTCAACGCCGGGTTCATCTGGGCCTTCGTGCGCGACGAGCCGCTGGAACGGTGCCTGCTGGCGGGCAATATCTGCGGCGCCTTCTCGACACGCGCGCCGGGCGGAACACCGGCGTTCCCGACGCTGCGCGAGTTCCGGACCGCCCTCCGGGACGCGTCGCCGTGATCGTCGCCGTCGCCGGCGGCGGAGGGATGCGCACGCCGCTGATGATCTCGGGGCTGATTGAGCGCCGCGCGCGCCTGGCGGTCGAACGCGTCGTGCTGTACGACACGGATCCGGATGCGCTGCACCTGGTCAAAACGCTGGCCGATGCGCTGCTGGTCCGCAGTGGCCGGCCCTTTGCCCTCCAGACCACCACCTCGCCGGCGGGCGCATTTGATGGTGCCTCGTTTGTGATTACCAGCGTCCGCGTCGGGGGTCTCGCGGGCCGGATCATCGATGAGCAGGTCCCACTGGCATATGGCGTGGTGGGGCAGGAGACCACGGGTCCGGGTGGCTGGGCAATGGCCCTGCGGACCATTCCAGTCTTGACCGACCTTGTGGCGAGGGTCCGCCGCCGGGCACCCGAGGCGTGGGTCATCAACTTCACGAATCCCGCGGGTCTGATCACACAGGCGCTGACGGCGTCGGGAGAGACCCGCGTGGTCGGCATCTGTGACAGCCCGCCCGCGCTCGGCAGGAAAATCGCTGCGCAGCTGAGGGTGCCGGAGTCTGCGGTGCGGCTCGACTACCTGGGCCTCAATCATCTCGGCTGGGTTCGCGCCGTCTGGACGGATGGCGCCGATCGACTGCCGGAGATTCTCAGTAGCGACGACGCGATCCGGGCGATCTACGGCCGGCCGCTGTTCGAGCCCGGCGAGGTCAGACGGTTGGGGCTGCTGCCAAACGAGTACCTGCAATATTACTATCATCACGACGAGGTTGTCGGCCGCCTGCGCGCAGCGCCCCGGACGCGCGCGGAGGACGTGGCCGACGTGGCGGCGCGTTTGAAGACGTCGGCGCTGGAGGCGGTCACACGCGGCGAAGATCCGCTGCCGGTCTATGAGGCGGCGATCTTCGCGCGGCGGTCATCTTATATGGCGACGGAGACCGGCCAGCGCCGGGATCTAGCGATGATGGGCGGGCACGTTGAAGGCGGATACGCCCGCGCCGCGCTTGACGTGATCGAGGCGATGCTCCATCCGCAGAGCCGGGAGTTGATCGTGAACACCGTCAACCAGGGCGCGATTGCAGATCTCGACGACGCCGACGTGGTAGAGGTGCCGAGCCGCGTCGGGCCGGATGGGGCGCACCCGCGGTCGATGGGAGGACTGCCGGTAGCGGTGCGGGATCTGGTCTTGCGGGTGAAGGCGTACGAGCGCGCAACCGTCGCGGCGGCGTTGCACCGGTCGTGGCGGGAAGCGGTCGCAGCGCTGGCGCTGCACCCGCTGGTGCCTTCGTCGGAGATAGGCGAGAGGATCGCCGGAGAGTATCGCCGGCGGCACGGGCCGTCCCTGGGATACCTGGGTTAGAGATTGCTTGCCACCCCGCAAATTTGGGTAGCGAATTTGCGGGGACCCCGGCAAATGCTGCGCTCCTCGCAATGACTGCCTGATCGTCATCGCGAGCG
>QHUL01000096.1 GCA_003222115.1 Gemmatimonadota bacterium
AGGGTGATGCAGTAGCGGATGCTGGGCAGCACCTCCGGATCGCCCACGTGGACGCGGAAGCTCGTGTCCTTGGCCCCCCGCAGCAGGCGGTTGAACTCTTCGATCTTCCCGCGCTTGCGCTCCCAACCGATCCACGAGCCCTCGCCAGGGTTCCACTGGCGCGCACGATGGAACAGGTGGAACCGGTCGGTGCGACCCTGGCCGAGACGGGCGTTCAAGGCGAGGACCCCGGCGCGGGCGGCGTCCAGGATTTCGTCGTCCGCCGGCAGCTCGGCCGTGGGGGCGTCGGCGAAGTCGCCGAGGATGGCGAAGTGTATGCGCGGGTCGACGTTCCCCAGGGCCAGGACCTCCACGTGCTCCAACAGCTCGGCCACGCCGGCCACGCTCGTGAGCAGGGTGGGGACGACGACCATGGTCCGCGCGTCCTCGGGCACGCCGGCCTGGAAGTCGAGGCGGGGGAGGCGCCACGGCGCAGCGACGTGCGCGGCCAGGCGCTGGACGAGGGCGATGGCGAACTCGCTGGCGGGCAGGAGGAGGAGTGCTGCCGTCCAGGCCTGGACCCACGGGGCACCGCCTTGGGCCTGGACGTACGCGACGGCCAGAGCCAGTAGGGCGGCGACGACGAGTCCGATCGACCCCAGGTAGAAGCTGGTGGCGTGGGCGAAGATGAAGCGCCGCGCGCGGACCGTGAGGCGCGGACGGTACGCCACGTCGGTCTCGAGGTCGCGCCGCCCCTTCCCGATCAGGTGGTAGCCCACGTGAGCGGCGCGGTTGTCGGCCGACTTCAACTCAGCGGCCTGGCGGGCGCTCTCCACGCTGCGAAGGGCCACGCGGAGCTGGGCCTCGCCGGTGGCCTCCGCCAGCTCCTCCACCGCCTGCCGGTAGCGGTCCCGGCTGAGGAAATCCATTCTCCCGTAGACGCCAGCCGGGTCGCGCTGCAAGACCTGTTCGATCAAGCTGACGTTTTCGAAATACTGCGTCCAGTCCAGGGTGGAGCACAGCCGCAGGCTGGTGATGGCGTTGGCCACGGAGACCTGCCCCGCCGCCTGCCTTTGGTGCTCCGTCCGAATCGAATCCTCCGCTGTCATTCCCTGGGCGGCGAGGCGTTCCTCAACGGCCGCGCGCACGGGAGAGACAAGGGGCCCATACTCGCGCATCCGCTGCAGCAGTCGCACGACGTAGGCCGTCTCCAGGACTTCGGGGAGGGACGCCAGGGGTGCCGTATCTTCGGCGCCGCCGATCTGGGCTAGATAGCCGTCGGCCGTGAGACGCGCGTCCCGGCCCTGCAGCGTTTCGTCCGCCAGTCGCCTCAGGCTCTCGAGGAGGGCGAGCTTGAGCATGCTGGGCCAGGCCCACAGCTCGCCGATGGTCAGGGGGGCCACTGTCTGGTAAGCGGCCATGAAGCGCACGAGCTGGTGCCGGTCTAGGCGACCGTCGGTGTGGCGGATCAGCTCCAGGGCCATGGCGTAGACTCGCGCGATGCCGGCCATCTCCCGCGAGGCCAGCTTGGGCAACCCCAGGTAGTACTGTCGGGGAAGGTCGTGCCGGGTATCCCGGATCTCGCCTTCGATGAGGTGGAAGTTATCGAGGAGCCATTCCGCCGCCGGGGGCACGAACTCGCCGCGATGGACGTCGTCGGCGAGGACGCGATAGGCCTCGCGTAGCACGCGGGCATTGTCCTCCAGACGCGAGAAGAAGGGGCGGGCCTTGCGGCGCGGATCCCGGGCCAGGGTGAAGCTGGCGGCGAGGGCCCTGGCCCGTTCCTCCAGGCGCTCGATACTGAGGAGCTCGGCGCGGAGGGGCTTCTCGGCTTCCGGGCGGCGGCCGCCCCCGAAGAGGCGGCGCAGCGGCCTCAGGGCGTCAGCCAAGGCGACCTGCCCATGGTGCCACGGCACGCTTCACGGCGCGGCGTACTCATTGCGTGGTTTCGTCCCTCCGGATGTCGCGGGTTTCCTCGACTCCATCCAGCTCATCCGAGCGCGCTGTTCTTTGCCTGCCAGTCGGTTTCGGTGTAGTCCCGGTGGAGTCCGCGTCGTCTTATGCGCTGGAAGCGACCGCTCCCGGCACCTGTCAGTTGCTATTGCGGAGCCGGAAGCCGGCTTCGGCGCCGGACGGCGCGAGCTGCGGGCGCTGGAGCGCCTTGCGGACCTCAGTGAGGACGGTGGCTTCGCTGGTCTCCGGCTCGGGCTCGGGCGGCTTGGCCGTGACGCAGAGATCCAACAGCTGACGGATGACCGCGCGAGCCCGAGCCTCGGTCCAGTGCTGCCCGCGACAGTAATCGACGACCACTCGAGCTGCGACGACCACTAGCAGTCGGTCGCCGGTCGCCTGCGAGACGTGGGCGCAGACCGCGGATCGTGCGTGGCGGGGTGCCCCACGGCCCTGGTGCAACGCTTCGGCGTCGTTGCTCACGAACAACAACCCGTCGATGTGGCGTCCAAAGGCGACCAGTTCGTGCGCTTCGCGTGCGAGGAGTTCGTCCGCTTCGCGCGCATTCAGCCCAGCGAGCAGCACGGGCCGACCCTGAGGGCGCTTTCGGGGCATCAGGAAGCGCCGGCCGTCGGGCATCTCGACTTCGACCTGCGCGTCCTTCGGTAACAGCGTGGCGAAGAGGCTTTCGAATTGCCGTCGTGGCGCGATGACGTGATCCGCGGGATTCGCCGGGAGCGACGAGGGAACAACGCTGCCACCCACTCCCCGCACCGTGCCGGGAATCGTGCGGAGCATGAACCACGGATCGCGCGACGCGAGCCAGGTGAGGTAGATGCGGCGCTCGACAACCTCCTCCGGCCAGAAGTCGAGGCGGGCGACTGTGGCGAGGGCTAGGAGTTCCCGCATCCGGGACCTCGTGGCGTACCGTTGACACTCCATGCATTTGGAGAATTGACGCGAGTTTTCCGGGGACCCGGAAAGGAGCATGGTATCTTCAGCGGTGGGCATAACAGAATCTACTCGATGCCGAAGACGACGGCTGTCGCTACTCGTCCTCCTGCTGCCGCCGCCGCATGGCCGGCTCCGTCTCCACCTGAGACTGCCACCACGCCGTGACGATCCCGCACTCTAGCGACGGATGCGGGAGAGTGATGAAACAATCGGCCGTGGCGACGTGTGTGAGCAGGCCTTCCATACGTGCGTGTGCTCCGTGAGCGTGTACCCTCTCCGGGCGAGAAGGAGGGCGAACAACCGCCACCCTCCTCCTCTGATGAACAAACCCCGGTTAGGCGTTCAACGCCTTCTGCGGCGTGAACTCCACCTCGATCAGATGAGGCTTGGCCGTCTCCGCCTTCGGCAGCGTGATCGTCAGCACGCCGAGGTTGTACGTCGCCTTGATCTTGTTGGGATCGATCGAGGCCGACAGCCTGAACGTCCGCTCGAAGGCGCCATAGGTCCGCTCATAACGATGGACCTTCTCCGCCTTCTCCTCCGCCACCTGCTCCTTCGTGCCCTTGATCGTCAGCAGGTTGGACTCTACCGAGATCTTCACGTCCTCGGGCTTCACCCCGGGTATCTCCGCCACGAGGCGGATGACATCGGGCTCCTCGAAGATGTCCACCAGCGGCAGCCAGGCGGTCGTCGCGGCCTCAGGTACGGGCCACTCGAACGCGCGTAACGCCTCGCCGTTGAAGCTCCGGCCTATCCGGTGCTCCAGGTGATGCAGCAGATCTAGCATCGGGTCCCTCTGGGTAACACTGAACATATCGTGCCTCCTTGCTTGTAAACCCTGCTTAACTACTGGGAGTTGTGACTGCTCCAGTGTATATTACTGTACTGTACTTGTCAAGTATATCGACCGAACTGGCCAAGACAGTTCAAGCAGTTAACTCATGGTGGTCAAGCAGTACGTCGGCCCCAGGAGGAATCCAGTGGACGTCCCGTTGCTAATTCGGCACCGGCTCGAAGAGTTGGGGTTTGAGCAGCGAGATCTCGCCGGCGCCGCCCAGGTGACCGAGTCCTACATCTCCCAGCTGCTGACGCGGCGAAAGGCGCCCCCCGCGCCGACCCGGACGGACATCTATGAGAAGATGGACAAATTCTTGAAGCTCCCGCGCGGGAAGCTGGCGACACTGGCGGACGTCCAGCGGAAGGAAGAGTTGAAGCGAGCACTGGGGGACGAGGCCGCCCCCTTGTTGCCGGAGGTCCGCGACTTGATCCTCCGCAAATGCAATCCAGACAACGCAACACACGTCCGCGCGATTTTTGAGAAGCAGCCCTTCGGCGAACTCGAACGCCTAGTCACCCAGAAGTTGCTGGACGTGGTCAAGCGAGTGGCCCAAGACGAATTGGAAAATGCATACTGGCTCCGCATGGTGGCGCAACTCAGCGGCCGAAGCTATGAGGAAATGCGCGTGATCGTACTCGAGTTCCTGGATACGGACATCTTCCACGTGTCGAGGGAAAACTGCGTGTCGTTCCTGGATCCGCTGATTGAATCCTGGGACATCGACCTCGCGACGTTTGGCCTGGAAATTGTCTTCAACCCCAGGGTAGCCCCTGGGCAGGTGAAGCG
>QHUL01000006.1 GCA_003222115.1 Gemmatimonadota bacterium
CGCGCGTGTCCGTCACCGGGCCCGACGGCCGGAGCTGGGCCCCGGACGACGCCTGGCGCCACGCGGACGAGGCGTTCGATCGCTCGGAGCGGGCGTTCGAGTACGGCTACTTCCACGCCGCCGGCCGGGCGGCGCTCACGGTTCCCGCCGGGCGCGTGACGGTCGAGGTGACGCGCGGGCCGGAGTATCGGATCGCGCAGGCGGAGCTGACGCTCTCCCCCGGGGGGTCGAGCGCCCACCGGGTCGCGCTGCAGCGCGTCGCCGACCTCCCGGCGCAGGGCTGGTGGAGCGGCGACGTGCACGTGCACATGAACTACGGCGGCGCCTACCGCAACACGCCCCGGCATCTCGCATTCCAGGCGAGAGCGGAAGATCTGCACGTGGTGGAGGACCTCGTGGTCAACAAGGAGCAGCGCATCCCGGATATCGGCTATTTTCGTACCGATCCGGACCCGGCGTCGGCGCCGGGCTTTCTCCTGATGCACGGCCAGGAGTTTCACACGAGCGTGTGGGGCCACCTGGGGCTGCTCGGCCTGTCGGACCACTATCTGCTCCCCGAGTACGTGGGCTACCCCAACACCGCGGCCGCGAGCCTGTTTCCGACGAACGCGGACGTCGCGGACCTGGCGCACGCCCAGGGTGCGCTCGTCGGCTACGTGCACCCGTTCGACGCGCGGCCCGATCCCGCGGACACGACCGGCCCGTTCACCTACGAGCTGCCGGTCGACGTGGCGCTCGGCAAGGTGGACTACCTGGAGGTGATGGGGTTCAGCGACCATTTGATCACTTCCGAGATCTGGTATCGGTTGCTCAACTGCGGCTTCCGGATTCCCGCGGCTGCGGGCACCGACGCCTTCCCAAACTTCGCGTCGCTGCGGGGGCCGCCCGGGCTCGTGCGTGTGTACGTGAAGACCGGCCCGGCGCTCGCGCATGGGCGCTGGCTCGCGGGGATCAAGGCGGGGCGGACCTTCGTGACCAACGCGCCGCTCGTCGAGTTCACGCTCGCCGGTCGGGAACCGGGTGGCGAGATCGACCTCCCCGCGTCGGGTGGCCGGCTCGTCGCTCGGGTCGGGCTCCGCTCCAACGTGCCCGTCGATCACCTGGAGATCGTCGGCAACGGGAAGGTCGTGGCGACGATTCCCCTTCCGGGCGACCGCCGCGCAGCCCGTGACACGGTCGGCATTGCCGTGGCGGCGAGCGGCTGGTACGTGCTGCGCGCCTGGAGCGAGCGGGCGCGCACCCCGGTGCTCGATCTCTATCCGTTCGCCTCGACGAGCCCGATCTATGTGCGGGTCGGCGAGCAGCCGGTCCGCTCGCCTGAAGACGCGGCGTTCTTCGTCCGCTGGATCGACCGGCTGCTCGACGCCGCCCGGCGGCATGGCGACTGGAACACGCCGGCCGAGCGGAGCGCGACCGTGCGGCAGTTTGCAGACGCGCGGGCCGTGTACGTGCGTCTGTCCGGGGAGGCGCCGTGAGGAACTTCGCGAGCAGGGCCGGGCGTTCGTCAACATGAGCATGGCACGACGCATTCTCATCGTCATCGGCCTGTGGGCGCTGCTCCACCTGTACGTGGGGCAGCGCCTGCTCGCGCACGCTCCGCTCGGACCCGTGGAGCGGCTGCTTGGGTGGGCCGCGATCCTGCTGCTCGCGCTCGCCCCCTTCGGCGCGCTCTTCGCCGGTCGGGTCGAGCGGGTGCCCGCGAAGCCCGTGCTCGAGTGGGCGGGTTTCACGGCCATGGGGCTGTCCTCGCTGCTGATCGTGTTTGTGGTCGCGGGCGACGTGTTGCACGTGCGAGCCTGGGTGGGCGCCGGCCTCTTCAGCGCCGGCGTCGTCGGCGGGGCCGTCGCCGTCCTCGTAGCGGGCTCGTGGCGGGCTCGGCGACCGGCGGTGGTGCGCGTGGAGGTGCCGATCCAGAACCTCCCCGCCGACCTGGAGGGATTCCGCATCGTCCAGCTCTCCGACCTGCACGTGGGCCCCACGCTCAAGCGCGATTTCGTGGAGCGCGTCGTGACCGCAACGAACGGCCTCCAGCCCGACCTGATCGCGCTCACCGGCGACGTGGCGGACGGGCTTCCGACCGTGGTCCGCGACGAGGTGGCGCCGCTGGCGCGGCTCGTAGCGCCCTACGGCAAGTTCTTCGTGACCGGGAACCACGAGTACTACTGGGATCCCCAGGGGTGGGTGGGTGAGGTCGAGCGCCTCGGGTTCAGCCCGCTCATCAACGCCCACCGCCTGGTGCGCCGCGGCGGCGGGCGCCTGCTGGTCGCGGGTGTCACGGACCGCTCGGCGAGTCACCGGGTGCGGGGCCACGCGTCCGATCCTGTCGCGGCGCTTGCGGGGGCCCCGGACAGCGACGTGAAGCTCCTGCTCGCGCACCAGCCGAAGAGCGCCTTCGCCGCCCGCGCCGCGGGTTTCGACCTGCAGCTGTCAGGGCACACCCACGGCGGGCAGTACTTCCCGTTCAACCTGCTGGTACGGCTGTTTCAGCCGTTCGTCGCGGGGCTGCACCGGCTCGAGGAGATGTGGCTGTACGTGAGCCGTGGGACGGGATACTGGGGTCCGCCGCTGCGGCTCGGCGCTCCGTCCGAGATCACGCTGATCCAGCTCGTGAAAGCCTAATAAGACGCGAGGCCCGATCCCGGCTGGGGATCGGGCCTCGACACTTGCCCCTGGCGCGGAGCGCGCACTCAGCTGCGCGTGACCGTGTACTGGCCGCAGGCCGTGAACTGGACGGTGATGTTCATCGTCCGGTCGTTGCGGGTCACGACCGCACTGATGGTCCCGGCGTCAACCTTCGGCGCGACGGTGCAATCCGCGTTGTAGTGGAGCGGCGGGTTCGTCGTCACCGACAGCGAATACGTCCTGTCCCCGCGCGTCCACGTGGAGGTGCCCGCGATGTTCCACGTCCCGCTCGGCAGCGGGGAGCCGAACTGAATCGAGCCGAGGACGTCCGCCGTGAAAGTCGACGACCAGGTCTTGAGGTGCGTCGCCGTGGAGCCGTCGGCGTAGGTGTAGTCCGTCCGGAAGTTCGTCTCGGAGTGCTCCAGGACGTCCGCCGTGCCGGTGAAGGTGTGCACGCCGTTCAGCTCGACCGACGTCGTCCTCCCGGAAAGGAGCTTCATCACGGTCCGCGTGAAGTCGGTGAAGCGGACTCGAGCGGAATGGTCGGTCGTGGTCGGCGTGGGATCCACGTAGTCGATGGCGCCGCTCAGGGTGATGGTCTCGAGCGGTCGCTGGATGATGCAGCCGGCGAACGTGAAGTTCAGCGAATCGGGCGGCATGTCACCGTCGCTGTTGACCACGGGCAGGGGGCTGACGACCGGGCACGGCTGGGACGTGGTCGTGGTTGCCGGCGCACTCGCCATCGCCACGCCGCTCGTTGCGTTGTAGGCGGCGGCGTCCGTGAGCGATGCCGCGTCCGTCACGACGGCGTCGGCCAGCGACTGGGCCTCCTGCTGGCTCAGGACTCCAGTGGGCGCCTCGGTGCTGGTGCAGGCCGCGAGGCCGATCGCGAGCGCGGTCGCCGCGACGAGGGTGACGTGCCCTTGGACTGCGCGCATATGCAACTCTCCTGCTCTGAGGGTGACGGCTGGGGCCGGGAAGGTTGCCTGTAAGACGCGGGGCGGGCGGTGATGTTAGGCGGGCGGCGCCGTCTTGCAGAAGTGCAGGCGGGTGGCGAGCTTACGCTTCCCTCGGGCGCCGTAGCCAAGTGGTAAGGCAGAGGTCTGCAAAGGGCCTCCGCCGTTTTCCTTGACAGTCCGGCGCAGTCCTAAGCAGTCGTTCCGGCTCGGCTTGAGTGAGGAGGCGGATTCCCTCGCAGTCTGAGGGAATCCCTCTTTTGCCGCTGAGTCTGCCACCAGTTTTGCCACCGGCCAGAGAAGAAGCCTAGCTCCCAGGCGATATGCGGGGTTGTTTGGAGAAGCCGCGGCGCCAGGCACGAAGGAGCACTCCCAGTTTGACCAGAGCGCGTTGCGTGTGAACGACCAGGCCCGGCCCGGGAGCCCGCCGACCATCGCGGTGCACTAGGACGATTAGCGCAACCTCCGACTCCCGTCTTTGCTGCGCCGCTGCCGGAGCTCGGCGTGCTGGACCCGAATCGCTGCCATCACGCGGTCGACCACCGCCTGGGCCGTCTCCCGCGTACGCGGCATCGCGAGCAAGTCCGTATAGTCCACGGGCGAGCCGAAGGACACGGCGATGCGCTTGAAGAGCCGCGGGAGGTAGCGGCCGATGGGAAGCACCGCTTGCATCCCGTCGATCGCGACGGGAATCAGCCGCGGCCGTGTCGCCAGTATCAGCAGGCCCGTCCCAGGTCGCCCCGGGCCCACGGTGCCATCCCGCGATCGGGTGCCCTCCGGAAAGACCGTCATCACGCCGCGGGGTAGCACCTGAATCATGCGGTGGAGGGCGTGCAGATCGCGGCGCCCTTCCCGGACCCAGATGCACTTCCAGTTGTCTGCCAGCCAAGCCAGCAGCGGGTTCTTGTAGAAGTTCTCCGCCGCCGCCGGATTCCAGGGAATCACGTGCGGCTTGAGCCACGACTGGGGATAGAACGCCGCCAGGCCCACCAAAAAGCTGTCGAGCATCGATTGGTGATTCGAGAGGAGGAGCGTGTTTCGCTCCTCGCCGACGTTGCGGCGGCCGATGACCACGGTTCGGCTGAAGGCGAAGAAGACCAGCCAGAGCAGGGTCACGGTTACATTCGTCACCACATAGGACGTGACCGGCCAGAGGAGGTGGAACAGCCTTCCTCGCCGCGGAGCGTGCGGCCCCGATTTCGGTTCAGGCGTCCGGGGGTCTCTACCGGACTGCGACGGTTGCTTCTCCAATGAGGAGTTGGCAGGCATTCCCATGACTGCGTGATACCCGGCAATCAGGCGATTCTCTGATGCCCGCCAGAAGGCCGATTCCAGACCCGCTTCCTCGGGGCCCACATGGGCTATCTCCTCGAGCGTCGTCTCGGACGCCTGTGGGTCGAACGCCACGGTCGCCGGATCCTGCTCACGCCGCCGCTACGAGCGAGATTAGGCTGACAAGGCACCTTTAGGATCTAAGAGTTGCTAGCGACTTTCTGCAAACCCTCCAAGACAGCCTCCGTTCTGTCGAATTCCAAGGAATCCACGAGCGTATTGCCGCCTCCATCGGACTATGCCTAGTCACCCCAGATTGCCTCTTGACTGATAGCGAGGTGCAGGAAAAGGCAAATCGGGCGATGCAACACGCAAAGGAGGTCAGCAAGAAACTGTATCGCAACATTCAGGGGCGAATTCTTCAGCGACGAAGATCTTTACGTTATGAATCGTCAGGGCACTTCGGACGGCGCGGCCGGGCCGTCAACTTGACCGCCGGTTTGGGCGGGAATAACTTCCCTTCGCTTATGCCTATCTACGAGTACCGCTGCACCAAGTGCCGGAAGCGCTTCCGCTACGAGCAATCGATCAGCGAGCACGGCAAGCGGCGCCCCGCCTGCCCGAAATGCAAGTCGCGGGCAGTGGAGCCGATGTTCTCGACGTTCTTCGCCAAGACGGGTCGCAAGAGCTAACGGGGCGAGGTTCGGGCGCCTGCGGAGCTCGAGCAGCAGCGCCCAATCTCCCGTCTGTGGTGCCTGACCCGCGCCATCGCGGTGAAGCTCGCGGTCACGGGCGCGCGAATGACCAGCTGGGGTTGCAGGTTCTCAGCCTGCCAAAGACTTTCCGGGTCATATCACGTAGGCGCTCGGCCTGATGACACGACGCACCATCGTAGTAGACAGCGAGATCTGGAAGGTGTATCCCGCGGGCCGCATCACTGTCTACGAGAAGGACGAATTTGGGTTGCTGTTCGAGCTCGGGAGCGGCCCCGAGCGCAAGCGCCGCTTCACCCGCTATTCGCCTCTCGGGTCCCGCAGTCCCGACGCGTCCCTCGCCGAGCTCACTAAGCGGCAGCTCCAGGACCTTCTGCGCCAGTCGCAGCCCGCTTGGACGTCGCCGGAGGGCGGATATGGCGCACTCTAAACAGAGCCCTTCGTGCACGCGCCCACACGGTCTCTCAGCTCGCCAGCGGAGTATTTCAGCCGATATGGAAGGCGCTCCGACCGGACGGTTCTCATCTCTGATCGGTGTCCCGCCTGACTACGGGCGAACGCGCGCGCCGACGCTTCATGTGGGTTACCGGGTGCCAAAATGGAGCGAGTCTCTCAGGTTCTGTAACTCCCGGTAATAAAAGAGGGGCGTGGGCCGTTTGTTCTTGAACCTGAGCCGCGTGAGATACTCGACTTCCTCCTTGGTCGCCGTGCCGCT
>QHUL01000007.1 GCA_003222115.1 Gemmatimonadota bacterium
GCCGTCGGCCTGTCGCTGGTCTTTGGTGTGCTCGCGGTGCTGAACGTGGCGCACGGCGAACTGATCATGCTCGGTGGGTATGTGAGCGTCTGGCTGTTCACACTGTGGCGGGTCGACCCGTTCGTCTCTGTGCTGGCCGCGGGGCCGCTATTGTTCCTTGGTGGCGCAGCCCTCTTCCGACTGCTCTTCACACGTCTCACTTCCTATTCGGAGGAAGTGCGGATCAAGAATTCGATCCTCATCGGATTCGGGCTGGCGCTGGTGCTGCAGACCCTGGCCATCCTCGCCTGGGGAGCCGATGAGCGGGCCGTCACCCCGAGTTACGCGGGGCGGGTTGCGGCGATTGGCAATGTTGTCGTTCCACTGTCTCGGCTCGGCGCGATGGCACTGGCCTTCCTGGTGCTCGGCGGCCTGCACCTCTTCCTAACGCGCACACGAGCGGGGACCGCCCTTCGCGCCACGGCGGACGACGACGAGGCCGCGACGCTGGTCGGGATTCCGATTGGGAGAATCTATCTCACCGCATTCGCCCTCGGCAGCGCGCTGGCCGGAGTCGCCGGCGCGCTCGTCAGCGTGTCGGATGCCATCAGCCCGGCCATTGGATTAGGCTGGACGCTCAAAGCACTGATCGTCATCGTCTTGGGTGGCATGGGCAACATCTTCGGGACGTTCGTGGCGGGCTTGTTCCTGGGCGTCGCGGAGTCGATGAGCGGGTTCCTCCTGGGAAATGCCTATCGCGAGGTCGTCGGCCTGGTGATGTTTCTCATCGTCCTCAGCGTGAGGCCGCGGGGATTGTTTTCGCGATGACTCGCATCCGCGGAGCCGCGTGGATCATGGGCGCGTTCGTTGTTGGCGCACTTACCATGTTACCGCTGGTGACCTCCAGCCGTAGCGTCCTCACCTGGGGATTCCTCGTGTTCTTGTACGCGGCGCTGGCGCAGAGCTGGAATCTGCTGGGCGGCCTCGCCGGGCAGGTCAGCCTAGGGCACGCGGCTTTCTTTGGGCTCGGCGCGTTCGTGACACGGGTGCTCTGGCTGGGAGGCCAATCACTGGCGACGGCGCTGGCGGCGGGAACGGCAGTGGTTATCGCGGCGGGGATCCTTATCGGCGCTCCCACGTTACGCCTGCGAGGCCCGTACTTTGCGATCGGGACACTGGCGGTTGCCGAGATCCTGAGGATCACGACTGGGAACCTGTTTCCCGAGGTATCCACCTTGCCGGCGCGGTCATTGGCCGGATATGCCCTGGCGCCACGCTACTACCTGGCGTTGGGCGCCGCCGTCGTCTCGACGCTGGTGGTCTGGGCGCTGGCCCGATCGCGCTTTGGGTACGGCCTGGCAGCCGTGCGGGAGGACGAGGATGTCGCCGAAGCGATTGGCGTGCACGTGTTCCGTCACAAACTGGCCGTCTTTGTGTTGAGCAGTGCGCTGGCTGGCGCGACAGGAGGCATCTTCGGCTATTACCACCTGAGCTTCTATCCGCAGTTCGTGTTCAGCCCCCTGTGGACGTTTGATGCGCTCCTAATCACGTTTCTGGGCGGGGCGGGCACGATGTGGGGGCCGCCGCTCGGCGCGGCGTTCTATCTGTTGTTCCGAGAAGCCCTGGCGCTGCGCTTGGTCGAGATACACCTACTAATTTTCGGGGCCCTGTTCGTCCTCGTTGTCCTGGCGTTTCCAGGCGGGCTGATTGAAGCCTGGCGGATGTTTGCCTCGCGGTGGATCGCGGTGCGGGAGCGTGGCGGGTGAGGGCCGGCCCCGTACCAACGCGCCTCGGATGCTGCGAAATCCCAAGAAGAAACTGTCGCGTTGGTACGGGGCAGGGCGCCATGCCGGGAACCGAGAAGTGGCATGCTGCAGCCCGCTGGTAGGTAGTGGTAAAGGGGATTTGCGATGCTGGAGCTGATCACCGGGCCGATGACCGGCCAGCAGTACCTGGATAGCCTGCAGGACGGGCGCGAGGTATACATCTACGGCGAGCGCGTGAAGGATGTTGTCACGCATCGCGCGTTCCGCAACGCAGCCCGATCGATCGCCCGGCTCTACGACGCCCTGCACGATCCCAAGCACAAAGACGCGCTGCTGGCGACCGACCGGCAGGGCATCCTGACGCACAAGTTCTTCAAGCCCAGCTACTCCGCGCAGGAGCTGCTCGAGGCTCGCGAGGCCATCGCGACCTGGGCCCGCTTCTCGTACGGGTTTATGGGACGCACGCCGGACTACAAAGCGTCGTTCATGGCCACCCTCGGCGCCGCACCGGATTTCTACGAGCCGTACGGCGAGAACGCCGCGCGATGGTACCGGGAGTATGCGACCAAGATCCTCTTTCTGAATCACGTTATCGTCAACCCTCCTGTGGACCGCAACAAACCGGTGCATGAGGTGGCGGACGTCTACGTGCACGTCGTACGGGAGACTGACGGCGGGATAATCGTCAGCGGGGCAAAGATGCTGGCGACCGGGTCGGCGCTGACGCACGCTACCTTCGTCGCTCAGAATAGCGCGACGCAGCTGGAGCAGGGGAAGGCGGAAGATTACGCCCTCGTCTTTCTCGCGCCGCTCAATACGCAGGGGCAGAAACTCATCTGCCGCGCATCCTACGAAGCCGCAGCACACAGTCCATTTGACCAACCTCTGTCTAGCCGGTTCGATGAGAACGATGCCGTGCTGGTCTTCGACAACGCGTTTATCCCGTGGGAGAACGTGCTGGTGTACCGCGACATCGAGAAGGCCACCGGCTTCTACGCCGCCTCGGGATTCCTAAACCGGTACAACTTTCAATCTCTCACACGCCTGGCGGTGAAACTCGACTTCATGTGCGGGCTGCTGACGAAGGGCGTCGCCGCGACGGGGACCGAGGTGTACCGGGGCGTGCAGAGCAGCGTGGGCGAGGTGATCGGCTGGCGGCACTTGATCTGGGCGCTGACGTCGGCAATGGCCCTCGATCCGCAGCCGGGACCCGGGGGCAGCGTGCTGCCCAGGACGGAATACGCCGCCGCCGGGCGGTTGTTCGCTACCCTGGCGTGGCCGCGCGTGAAGGAAATCTTCGAGCTGGTTCTGGGCGGCGGGCCGATCGTCGTGCCCTCGAGTTATAAAGATCTGCAGAGCAAGGAGCTGCGCCCCTTCCTGGAGCGCTTCTATCGTGGGTCGGACAGCTCAGCGGAGGAACGCATCAAGTTGTTCAAACTGATCTGGGACGCCATTGGCACTGAGTTCGGTGGCCGGCACGAGTTGTACGAGCGCAACTACTCAGGCAACCACGAGCAGATGCGCGTGGACCTCATGAACCTGGCCAAGCGCCGCGGCCTGCTGGACGTCTTCACGGCGTTCGCCGAGCAATGCATGGCCGAGTATGGCGTGGATGGGTGGAAGGACTCCACTTGGATCTGGGACAAGTGAATAGACTTCCAGACTCAGGCGACGCGGCTTCTGGTTGCTAGGCAACGTTCATCGCGCCGGGGCCTGGGGTCGCATCGAGCGAAAATCTGCTAGCGCCCGGTCAATGAAAGTGTCCGTGCTGCCCAGATAGGCGGACACGTCGAAAACCCGTTCCAGTGCTTGAGGTGAGAGCACCGCACGGATCTGCGCGTCGGCAGCGGCGACGTCGCGCAGGTTCGTGCGTGTCTGTGCGGCGCGGTCGCTCACGCGCTGGACGGCGCGAAAGGCCTCCGACCGTCCCAGGTGCGGGACGAGCGCCGTGGTAAGCGCTTCGGCCATGATCAGTCCGTGGGTGAGATTCAGGTTGGCCTGCATGCGTTCGGCATCGACCTGAAGACTGCTCAGCGCGCGGAGCACCCACTGCACCGCCCCTGAGGTGAACCGGAAGAGCTCGGGGACCGCCTGCCATTCTGCCTGCCAGCCGCCGGTCGCCCGCTCGTGTTCCTGGACGCCCGCTCCGAGGATCACGGGCACCGTGCCAATGGCCATCCGTGAACAGGCGAGTGCTGTGGTGGCTTCCACCGGATTGCGCTTGTGCGGCATGGCCGATGAGCGGCCGCTGCCCCCAGCACCCGCCGCGCCGGTAGATACTTCCCCGACTTCGGTCTGCGCCAGCAGAGCGATATCAGTGGCGATCTTGCCCATCGCGCCGGCGACGACTCCGAGCCCGGCGGCGACTTCCCCTATGCGATCGCGCTCGGCGTGCCAGGGGAGGTCGGGGACGCCGAGGCCGAGGTCGTGGGCAAGCATTTCCATCACCCGCAATCCCTCTTTCCCAAGTGCGGCGAGCGTGCCGGCGGCTCCGCCCAGTTGCACGACCACCACCTGCTGTTGTAGCGTTCGCAGTCTGGTGGCGAGGCGTGTCGACAATGCCAGCCACCGCGCGGCCTTGCCAGTGTGCCGCATGTCTGCGCGATGTCGAGAAGCCGGCCGATCAGCAGGTCCACGCCCTCGCGGATCTGGAGCATGGTCGCGGTATCGATGATGTCCTGGCTGGTGACGCCAAGATGAACGGCCTTACGGGCATCGTCGTCGACGAGCTCGGTCAGCATGCGGACGAGAGGGATCGCAGGTGATCCGGCCTCAGCCGCGTCGCGGAAAAGCGCCTCGAGGTTAAACAGCTCGACCCGGCACTTCGCCCCGATGGCAGCGGCCGCAGCCTGTGGAATCATGCCTGCCCGGACCTCCGCGCGTGCCAGCGCCGCCTCGACGTCCAGCATGCGCTGGACCGTCGTCCGGCCGGAGAAGATAGCCGCCATCTCGGGGGAAGCGAACATCGTCTCGCCGAGATCTATCATGATGGACCCACGCTGCTCTGTCCTGACCGGCTCAACAGATCGCGCAGCACCGACA
>QHUL01000010.1 GCA_003222115.1 Gemmatimonadota bacterium
AGCGCAGCGAGCAGATGCAGCATTGAGCGTCACCCCTTTCATCGGACTACGAGTTCGCACTCGATAGACCAGGAGTGGTACGCCTCTCTACGGCGTACCCGACGCTCCGCTCCTCAACCGTTCGCTCGGCTCCGCTCAGGTAGCGGTGACCAGGGGCCCCTTATTCAAGATGTCCGTGTCGCGCGCCCTCACTCGGGCGCAGAAAACAGCCTATCGCTTCAGGCGGCCTTGCGGCGCTGCAACGCCTGCCGCAACGCCTCCACCACCGCCGAGATGCCGTCCGCCTTGTTCACGATCGTCTTCACACCCAGCTTCCGTAGACTCGCCGCCTCGTCGTCCCGCACACCGCCCGTCACCACGATCACCTCGGCGTCGAGCTTGCGGCCCGGCTCGAGCAGCCGCTCGAGCACCTGCCGCGCGTTGAGATCCGGCAAGCTGTAGTCGAGCAGGATCACCGTCGGCCGCACCCGCCCGATCTCGAGCAGCGCGTCCACTCCGTTCGTCGTCTCCACCACGTCAATGTCGAGGTCCGCCCGCTCCAGCGTCCGCAACAACGCCTCGAGATAGCCGACGTCGTCCTCCACTACCACCACCATCATGGTCCCGTTCTCGCTCCGCAGGTCGGACGGCACCGCCATCTCGTGCACCTTCAGGAACTCCACCAGATCCGCCGCCTCCACCCGCCGCCGGCCCGTGGGCGTGCGATGTCCCTTGAGATGGCCCTGATCGATCCAGTTCGCCACCGTCGCCGGAGACACTTGGCACACCCGCGCTACCCGTTGAGTGCCCCAATACCGCTTCGCCTGCGATGAAGTCACAGAACCCCTAATACCTCCAGAATCGGAAGCCCGCAAGGCCCCCAGTTGCGGCCGTGCAACGCTCCCGGGGTTTACGTTTTTACTAGAAGAACGCACAGAACACTAAATATCAGCAAAATAGGAAAAACGCAAGATCTCTCTATGGCAGGAGGGCAACAGTACTACATAAGTGGCAGTATTACAATTACTTAACGGCGAGCGTCCACCCAGCGATTGGTCGCGTCCAGCACCGCTAGCACCGCACTCTGCTCCGCGCTCTCCCGGATCTCGCATGTCCCGGTCAACAGCTGTGCCTCCCGCCCCCCGAGCCCGTGCACCGCGACCAGCACGAATTTCCGGTCGAACGCGTCGATCAGCTGCGCCCCCTCGAGCGCGATCGAGTTGTCGGGTAGCAATTCGTCGAGGCACGCCGCGGCGGCGCGCGCCGCCGCCTCCATCCGGTTGCGCGGCGTGTCGGTCCCCTGCTCATGCGCCTCCGCCTGGCGGTCCTGAAACGACAGCTTCACGTGCACCAGCACCCGCTGCTGCCGCTCCGCCGGCCGCACTTCCAGCCCCTGGAACACCACCACGCGCCGCTTCGCCCGCTCGTCGATCGCCTCCCGCTGCAGCGCCTCGATCGGCCGCACGTCCGCCGTCTGCGCGACGCTGATCTTGCGGTGGTCGATCCGCATCCCGAGCTGCGCCATCAGCGCGGACTCGATGTTCCGCACCACGCGCTTCGCATCCAGGTCGCTCTGGGTGAGGACGTGGATCTCGCTCACCTCGCCCTGCGGCGTCACCACCACGCGCGCCGACAGCACGCCGGTCAGGCTGGTGAGCAGGTTCTCCACCCGCTTCACTCCCCACGGGTCGGGAGACTTGGGGGGCGGCGTGAGCGCGATCGGGTCCTCGGGGGACCCGTCCGGTACCGGCTTGGAAGGCGTCACGTCACTGGTCTCCTGTGGCAACCTGGTTGCGTCCTCGGGCCTTAGCACGATACAGCGCGCGGTCGGCGGCCACCAGCACGTCTTCCGTCTCGGGGCCCGGCCGGTGCTCCGCCAACCCGATACTCGCCGTCACCAGCGCCTCGGGGTAGCCGAGCCGCCGCCCCATCGCCTCCACCCGCGCCCGCACCTTCTCCGCCACCCCATGGGCCCCGTCCGCGCCCGTCCGGATCAGCACCACCACGAACTCGTCACCCCCGTAGCGTGCCGCCAGGTCGGTCGAGCGGATCAGCGGGCCGAACTCGTGCGCCGTGCTGCGCAGTACCTCGTTCCCCGCCTCGTGGCCGAAGCTGTCGTTCACCTGCTTGAAGTTGTCCAGGTCCACGAACAGCACGGCGAACGGATCGCCGGTACGGGCGCTGCGCGCCACCTCGCTCGCCAGCCGGTCCCGCAGCACCCGGAAGGTGGCGAGCCCCGTGAGCGAGTCCACGGCCGCCTGCAGCTTCGCCTGCTGGGCCTGCTTGTCGAGATAGGGCGGGCACGACCGCAGGGTGGTGCGGCCCAGCGCCGCCGCCTCCGCGAACAGGCGGCACGTCGCATAGCCGCACGCGCCGCAGTCCCACGGCTTGCCGTTCGGCGCGAGCCCGATTTCGCCCAGCACGGCCTCGACCGCCTCGGCCGCGGGCCGCAGCCCGTTGCGCGGGATCGGGAACGCCTCCGCCACCTGTACGCCGTCCGCGACATCGGCGTCGATGACCGGGAGCCGCGAGCGAACGGGCTCCGTGGCCCCCACGATCTCGCGCCGCCAGAACAGCTGCTCGCGCGGCCCGAGCAACGGGTGGTCGAGGCACCCCTCGCACGGCAGGATGTCCACGAACCCGAGGTCGATGTGGTCCACGGCGACGGCGCGGGCGATGGCCTCGAGCTGCCCCAGGCCCCGCACCTTGCGGAACCGCCGGCTCGCGTGGGTCTCCTCCATCAGCACCTCGAACGGCAGGCCGCCCGCCGTGCTCCAGTGGCGGCGCCGCTCCTCCGGCAGCCGGTCGAAGTGGAGCGGCTGCTCCGCGATGCTCACGCCGCGACGCTCCAGCAGCCGCCGCAGGTCCTCGAACGTGACGGCAGCGTCCACGTCCGAGCCGCCTTCCGTGAGGCACACGCCGACGTACACGATGGGCGTGCGCGCGCCGTACATCCGCTTCAGGTAGCGCGCCTCGGCGGCGATCGGCGTCGCCACGGGCGCCAGATACGGAATGAGCTCGGGGTATTCGTGCTCGATCGTCTCGACCACGACGGGGCAGGTGCTGCGGATCATCGTGCCCCACCCGTCCTCGGACCAGAGCTGCAGGTACTCCCGCGCGACCAGCTCGTCCCCCAGCACGCCGCGGTGCACGGTGCGGAAACCCGCGCTGTAGCAAGCGTTTACGACCTGCTCCGGCGTGTTGGGGTAGAAGTAGGCCGCGGACTCGACGCTCAGGATGAGCGTCGCGCGGCCCGCCTGCGCCAGCTCGAGCGCGCGGCCGAAGTCGCCGTGGGCGACGATCGCGTCGTGGGGGCAGGCGGGGAGGCAGAGCCCGCAGCGGGTGCAGGCCTCGTCCACGATGCGCACCTGCTGGCCTTCCACCGCCACCGCGTCCGCCGGGCACACCCGGACGCACGCGAGACAGGCGACGCAGAGCTCCGGTTCGATCCTAAAATCCACGACACATCCAGGCGGGGGGCGCGGGACTGCTGGACAAGGGCGCCCTAACATGCGGGGCGGGCGACCGCCTGTCTAGGCCAGCGCGTATTCCTTGATCTTGCGGTACAGCGTGCGCTCGCCGATGCCGAGGATCTCGGCCGCCTTGCGCCGGTTGCCCTTGGTCTCGCGCAGCGCCGCCTCGATCGTCGCGCGCTCGACCTCCGCCATCGTCATCCCCGGCCGGTACAGCACCTCGGCCGCGGCAGCGGGCTCGGCGTCCACGGGGCCGAGCGGGGGAGCGCCGTGGCCCACCTCGATGACCTCCACCCGCTGGGGCCGCTCCTCGATGCGGCGGCGCAGCTCCTCGATCTGGAGCTTCAAGTCCACGAGGCTGTGGAAGATGAACTCGAGCTCCTGGCCGGCGACGTCACGGCTCGCGGCCGGGACCCGGACCGGGAGCCCGCGTCCCCGCTCGCGGATGTCCCGCGGGATGTCGCTCGCCCGGATTTCGCCTTCGGGGGCGAGCACGACCATCGATTCGATGAGGTTGCGCAGCTGGCGCACGTTGCCGGGCCAGTCGGCGTCCACCAGGATCTGGAGCGCCTCCGGGGTGACGCCGTGGAACTGGCGGTCGTGGGTGGCCGCGAACTCCGCGATGAAGCGCCGCACCAGGAGCGGGATGTCCGTCCGCCGCTCGCGCAGCGGCGGCAGATAGATGTAGAGGACGTTGAGGCGGTAGAAGAGGTCGTCCCGGAAGCGGCCCAGGGCGACCTGCTCCTTCAGGGACTTGTTGGTCGCGGCGATGACGCGCACGTCCACCTTGATCGGCTGCGTGCCGCCGACGCGGAAGAAGGTACGGTCCTCGAGCACACGCAGCAGCTTCACCTGCGTCGCCGGGGCCATCTCCCCCACCTCGTCGAGGAAGATCGTGCCGCCGTCGGCCAGCTCGAACCGGCCCAGTCGGCGCTCGGCGGCACCCGTGAACGCGCCCTTCTCGTGGCCGAACAGCTCGCTCTCGAGCAGCGTATCGGGGATCGCCGCGCAGTTCACCGCGACGAACGGCTTGCCGCGCCGCGGGGAGAGGTCGTGGATCCCGCGCGCCACGAGCTCTTTCCCCGTCCCCGACTCCCCCTCGATCAGGACGGTCGACGTGACCGGCGCCATCTGCTCGATCTTGACGAGCATTTCCTGGATGGCAGGGGACTCGCCGATGATCCCGGTGCGCTGCTGCAGCCGGCGCCGCTCGACCAGGCGCCGCACCGTGGCGACCACCTCGGCCGGGTCGGCGGGCTTCTCCAGGAAGGCCGTGAGCCCGAGCCGCCGGGCGAGGCCCTGGGGATCGGGCTCGGTGGCCTCCACGAGCCCGAGCGTGGAGACCGAGCGGTCGCGCGCCAGCACGAGGAGCTGCGCCGCCGACGGCTCGTGCAGCCCCCCCGTCAGCACCAGGCAGTCGGGGATCGGCTCGCGCCGGAGGATGGCCTGGCGGGCCTCGTCGACGGACGTGGCGAGCGCGGTCTCGAACCCCGCCGACTCGAGCGCGGCGTTGCTCCGGACCGCGTGTTCCAGGTCGCCGGTCGTGATTACGACGCGATCAGCCATCAGCCCTCAATGTGTGACCTTCTCGCCCGTCACCAGCTCCACGGCGTGGTCGATGAATCCTTCGAGTACGGCCAGGCCGTCCTGCACGCCGCCGGTGGAGCCGGGCAGATTGACGATCAACGTCTTGGCGCGCGTGCCCGCGACGCCCCGCGACAACCAGGCCCGGGGAAACGCCCCGGCCGCGCCGGCCCGCAGCGCCTCCGCGATGCCGGGCGCCGCGCGCTCCAGGATCGCGGTCGTCGCCTCGGGCGTCACGTCCCGCGCGGTGAGCCCGGTGCCCCCGGTCGTCAGGATCGCGTCCACCTCGCCCGAATCGGCCCAGCGCACGAGCTTCCCCGCGATCCGGTCCGGCTCGTCCGGCACCACGCTGCGCACGACGACGTCGTAGCCGCGCCCGGCGGCCCAGTCGAGGATCGCGTCGCCCGAGGTGTCGGTGCGCTGGCCCATGGCGCCCAGGTCGCTGATCGTGAGAATGCCGATCCTGATCCCATTCCCGCTCATTGCCGCCCCTTTGCCGCCTCTTACCGCCCTCTACCGCCCTCTACGCCCTCTACCGCCTGGTCCTATGCGGCACGAACGGCAGCTTCACCACCTCCGCCGCCACGCGCTTGCCGCGGACGTCGATCTCGAACGAGGCGCCGGTGTGCGCCAGCGACCGCGGCACGTAGGTCATGCCGATGGCCGAATTGACGGTGGGGGTAACGGTGCCGCTGCGCACCACGTCCACCTGGCGGCCGTCGAGATACACGCCGTACCCGGGACGGGCCACACTCTTGGGCTCGCGCACGCGGAACCCGACGAGCCGGCGCTCGACGCCCTCCAGCCGCTGCCGCTTCAAGGCGGCGAGCCCCACGAAGTCCGCGCCCTTCTCGAGCTTCACGATCCAGCCGAGGCCCGCCTCGAAGGGGGTGACCGTGTCGTCGATGTCGCTGCCGTACAGCGGGTAGCCCGCCTCGAGCCGCAGCGTGTCGCGGGCGCCCAGGCCGCACGGCGCGCCGCGACCGGGACCCACGAGCGCGTCCCACAGCCGCTCCAGGTCCGCGCCGCGGCAGTACAGCTCGAACCCGTCCTCGCCCGTGTAGCCGGTGCGGGAGAGGAAGCACTCGACCTCCGCCACCTTGCCCGGGGCAAACTGGTAGTAGGGGATCATCGCCACGCCCAGCGAGGTGAGCGGGGCGATCAGGGCCTCGGCCCCCGGCCCCTGCACGGCGAGCAGCCCCGTCTCGTCGGAGACGTTCTTGAGCCGCACGTTGGCGCCGCGCTTGTGCGCGACCACGTGCTCCCAGTCCTTTGCGATGTTGGCCGCGTTCACGACGATCATGACCCGATCGTCGAAGCGGTACACCACGCAGTCGTCGAGAAACGTCCCCCGCTCCGTGAGCAGGGCCGTGTACTGGGCCTGCCCCGGCCGCAGCGCGCCTACGTCGTTGCAGGTGATCCGCTGCACGAAGGCGTTGCGATCCGGCCCCGTGACCTCGAACTCTCCCATGTGCGAGACGTCGAAGACGCCGACCGCCTCGCGCACCGCCCTGTGCTCCGCTGTAATCCCCGCCGCATAGCTCACCGGCATCTCGTAGCCGCCGAACGGCACGAGCTTCGCGCCCAGCCGCGCGTGGATCGCGTGGAGCGGCGTCCGCTTCATCGTCGCGGCGACCATCGCTCTAGCCCATCAGGACGGCGAGCAGCGCTTTCTGGACGTGCAGCCGGTTCTCCGCCTCGTCCCAGACGCGCGACTGCGGCCCCTCGATGACGTCGGCCGTGACCTCCTCGCCGCGGTGCGCGGGGAGACAGTGGAGGAAGATGGCCGTGGGGTCCGCGAGCTTCATCAGCTCGGCGTCCACGGTGTACCCCTTGAAGGCGCGGCGGCGCACCTCCGCTTCCTGCTCCTGCCCCATCGACGCCCACACGTCCGTGTTCACCGCGTGCGCCCCCTCCACCGCCTCCTCGGGCACTTCGGTGATCTCGACGCACGCGCCCGCCGCCTTCGCCCGGTCGAACATCGCGCGGTTCGGCTCGAAGCCCTCCGGGCAGGCGAGCCGCAGCTCGAAGCCGAGCACCTGGGCCGCCTCGATCCAGCTGTTCGCCATGTTGTTGCCGTCGCCCACCCACGCGACCCGCTTGCCCTCCCAGCCGCCCAGCGCCTCGCGCATCGTGAACAGGTCCGCCAGCACCTGGCAGGGGTGGGACAGGTCGGTGAGCCCGTTGATCACCGGGATCGTCGCGTGGCGGGCGAGCTCCAGCACCTCGGTGTGGTCGAAGGTGCGGATCATGATGCCGTCGACGTAGCGCGACAGCACGCGGGCGGTGTCCGCGATCGGCTCGCCCCGGCCCAGCTGGATGTCGCGCGACGAGAGAAACAGGGCCTGGCCGCCCAGCTGGTACGCGCCCACCTCGAACGACACGCGCGTGCGGGTGCTCGACTTGGCGAAGATCATGGCGAGCGTCTTCCCCGCGAGCGGCTCCTCGCGGTACGCCCCCTGCTTCATGCGCTCCGCGAGGTCGAACAGGCTTCGAATCTCGTCCCGGGTGAAGTCGGCGATCGCGAGAAAGTCCCGTTTGGCCATGGCTCGGTCTAGAGAATGTAGCGCCGCAGGTCCTCGTTCTCGACGATCGTGGCGAGCCGCTGGCGCACGCCCGCGGCGTCGAAGACGACGTGCTTGGTGGGGTAGTCGGGGAGCTCGAACAGCAGCTCCTCCAGCAGCGTCGTCATCACGGTGTGGAGCCGGCGCGCGCCGATGTTTTCCATCTGCTCGTTCGCCTTTGCCGCGATGCGGGCGATCTCCTTGATCCCGTCCGGCGTGAACTCGAGCGTGGCCCCCTCCGACGCGCACAGCGCGGCGTATTGACGCGTGAGCGCGTTCTCGGGCTCGGTGAGGATGCGCACGAAGTCCTGCTCGGTGAGCGGCTCCAGCTCCACGCGGATCGGGAACCGGCCCTGCAGCTCGGGGATGAGGTCGGACGGCTTGGAGATGTGGAACGCGCCGGCCGCGATGAACAGGACGTGGTCGGTGCGCACGTAGCCGTAGCGGGTCTGGACGGTCGAGCCCTCGACGATCGGGAGGAGGTCGCGCTGCACGCCCTCCCGCGACACGTCGGGGCCGACGGTGCCGCGCTCCCCCGCGATCTTGTCGAGCTCGTCGATGAAGATGATGCCGTGGTTCTCGACGCGGTCCAGCGCTTCGTTCACCACGTCGTCCATGTCCACGAGCTTCTTCAGCTCCTCGTCGATGAGGATGCGCCGCGCCTCGTGCAGGTGCACGGTGCGCCGCTTCTTCTTCTTGGGCATCATCTCCTGCAGCATCTCCACGAAGTTGAAGTCGGGGCCCTCCATGCCGGGGGGCGGCTGCATCATCTCGAGCCCCGGGAAGCCCTGCTGCTGGACTTCGACCTCCACCTCGCGCTCCTCGAGCTCGCCCTTCTGCAGCTGCTGGCGCAGCTTCTCGCGCGTGCGCCGCCAGCGGTCCTGCGCCGACTGCTCGGCCTCCGGCGCCTTGGGCGTGACGTCGCCCTTGGACGAGACCACGAACAGGGGGCGCTCGCCCTTCTCCCCCGCACCGCCACGCCCTTCGCCCCCGGGGAGATGGGGAGGGGGGGACGTGGGGGCCGCGGGGACGGGCGGCAGCAGGATGTCGAGCAGCCGCTCCTCGGCGCGCGCCTCGGCCGCGGGATACACGTCGTCCTCGCGCTCGCCCCGCACCATGTTGATGGCCACGTCCACGAGCTCGCGCACCATCGACTCCACGTCGCGCCCCACGTAGCCCACCTCGGTGAACTTGGAGGCTTCGACCTTGAGGAAGGGGGCGCCCGCCAGGCGGGCCAGGCGCCGCGCGATCTCGGTCTTCCCCACGCCCGTGGGGCCGATCATGATGATGTTGTTCGGCAGGATCTCGTCCCGGATCTCGTCGGGCGCCTGGGTGCGGCGCCAGCGGTTGCGCACCGCGATCGCGACGGCCTTCTTCGCGACTTCCTGTCCCACGATGTAGCGGTCGAGCTCCGCCACGATCTTGCGCGGCGGCAGCTCCTCGAGCCAGGGGAGCGGCTCCTCCTGGACCGGCTCGTGCGGCGGGACGGGCTGTTCCGGGGTGCGGGTCGGTTCCGCCATCACAGCTCCAGAATGCTGATGTGGGCGTTGGTGTAGACGCAGATCTCGGCGGCGATCTCGAGCGAGCGCTGCACGATCTCCTTCGCCGCGAGCTCGGACGAGCGCAGCAGCGCGCGGGCGGACGCCAGCGCGTAGCTGCCCCCCGAGCCGATCGCGAGCACGCCGTCGTCCGGCTCGATCAGCTCGCCCGAGCCGGAGATCACGTAGCCGTGCTCCTTGTCCGAAACGACGAGCAGGGCCTCGAGCCGCCGCAGCACCCGGTCGGACCGCCAATCCTTGGCGAGCTCCACGGCCGCCCGCGGCAGGTTGCCGGGGTAGCGCTCGAGCTTCTCTTCGAACTTCTCGAACAGCGTGAAGGCGTCCGCAGCCGCGCCCGCGAAGCCGGCGAGAATCTTGCCGCCCTTCAGGGTCCGCACCTTGTTGGCGTTCGCCTTCATCACCGTGTCGCCGATCGTGACCTGCCCGTCGCCGCCGATGGCGACGTGGCCGTCCCGCCGCACGCACAGGATGGTGGTGGCGTGAATCCGATCCCAGCGCGCCGTGCCCATGTCCCCTTCGCTCAGGCCCGCGGATGGGCCTGGTGGTAGACCTTCTTGAGACGCTCCACCGACGTATGAGTATACACCTGCGTCGTGCTGAGCGAGGCGTGCCCCAGCAGCTCCTGCACCGCCCGCAGGTCCGCCCCGGCGTCGAGCAGGTGCGTGGCGAACGAATGGCGCAGCGCGTGCACGTGCAGGTCGCGGCCGCGGGCGAGGGACGCGAGCAGCCGCTTCATCGACAGCTGGATGGCCCGTGGGCTCAGCCGCCGGCCGCGCCGACTCACGAACACCGCCCCCCCTCCCTCGCCCTCCCCGTCCAACGCGGCGAGCACCGCATCGCGCTGGCGGTAGTAACGCCGCACCGCGCGCGCCGCGTGGCTGCCCAGGGGCACGATGCGCTCCTTCTTCCCCTTGCCGCGCAGCTTGACCTGGTCCACGACCAGGTCCACGTCGCGGTCGCTCAACGCCGCGAGCTCCGAGAGCCGCATCCCCGTGGAGTAGAACAGCTCGAGCATGGCCAGGTCGCGGATTTCCGCGAACCCGCCCGCGCCCGCCCGGTCGTGCGCCGTGACGAACAGCTGCTCGATCTCCGCGCGGTCGAGGTAGGCGGGCAGCCGGCGCTCCAGCTTCGGGGTGCGGGCGCTCTTCGCGGGATTGACCTGCACCCCCTTGGTGAGGTTGAGGAAGCGGTAAAAGGTGCGCAGCGCCGACAGCACCCGCGCGACCGAGCGGCGCGCCAGCCCCCGCGCCTCGAGACTGCCGAGGAAGCCGCGGATCGCGAGCCGGTCCACGCCGGCCCAGCTCCACGGGCCGCCGTAGTACCGACCGCAGAACGCCGCGAACTCCGCCACGTCGCGCGCATACGCCTTCACCGTGTGCGGCGAGTCGTTCCGCTCCTTGGAGAGGAAGGCGACGAACTCGGCGAGCTCGGGGCTACTCCGCATTCCGCACTCCGCATTCCGCATTCTTTGAAACCCCGATCCGCTCAGCGAAGTGATCCATCTCCGCCAGCGCCCGCTCCGCCAGCAGCTCCTTCTTCCGCGCCTTGTCCCGCACCGGCTGCTCGAGTGGCTCGAGCAGCCCGAAGTTGGCGTTCATCGGCTGGAAGTGCGCCGGATCCGCGGTGTGCACGTAGCGATACAACGCGCCCAGCATCGTCGTGGGCGGAGGGACGAGCGGCGCCTCGCCTTCCAGCAGCCGGGCCAGGTTCACGCCCGCGAGGATCCCCGTCGCCGCGGACTCCGTGTAGCCCTCGACTCCGGTGAGCTGCCCCGCGAACAGGAGCAGGGGGTCGTCCGGCGCGGCGAGGTGGGCGCTCAGGGCGCGCGGCGAGTTGATGTAGGAGTTCCGGTGGATGCTGCCGTAGCGCAGGAACTCCGCCCGCTCGAGCCCGGGAACGAGCCGCAGCACGCGCTGCTGCTCGGGGATCTTCAGGCGCGTCTGGAAGCCCACGAGGTTCCACATCTGGCCCGCCCGGTCCTCCTGCCGCAGCTGCACCACCGCGTACGGCTCCCGCCCCGTGCGCGGGTCGACCAGGCCGACGGGCTTCATGGGACCGAAGCGCAGCGTGTCGCGCCCTCGCTCCGCCAGCTCCTCGATCGGGAGGCAGCCTTCGAAGTACTGGGCGGGCGTGCGATCGAACTCGTGGTGGGGGCGGTGCTGCTCGGCGCCGCCGAGCGCGGTCACGAAGGCGTCGTACTCCGCGGCCGTGAGCGGCGCGTTCCAGTAGTCGTCGCCGCCGCCTTTTCCGTAGCGGGACGCGCGGAACAACCGGTCGTGGTCGAGCGAGTCGTCCGAGACGATGGGGGCGATCGCGTCGAAGAACGCGAGCGCGGTCGCGTCGAGCCGGCGGGCGATCGCCCCGGCGAGCGCCTCCGACGTGAGCGGCCCCGTGGCGACGACGCCCGGCGACGGCAGCGCAGTCGCCTCGTCCCGCGTGAGCGTGATCTTGGGGTGTGCGGTCACGCGCCGCTGCACGTGATCGGCGAAGGCGACGCGATCCACGGCGAGCGCGGCGCCGCCCGGCACGCGCGCGGCGTCGGCCGCCTCGAGCACCAGGCTCCCGAGCCGCCGCATCTCGGCCTTGAGCAGGCCGTGCGCGCTGGTGAGCTCCACCGACTTGAAGGAATTGCTGCAGACGAGCTCGGCGAGGCGATCAGTCTGATGCGCCGCCGTCATGCGGACCGGGCGCATCTCGCGGAGCGTGACCGCGACGCCGCGCTCGGCCAGCGCCCAGGCGGCCTCGCTGCCCGCCAGCCCGCCCCCCACGACCGCCGCCGTCAGGCCGCCGACGTTTCCCCCGGGCCGCCCTCCGCGACCGTCACTTCGTCTCCGCACTTCAGGCACTTCCGCGTGACCCCCGTGACCCCCGTCGCCTTGGACTGCTTCTCCTCCATCCCCACGAAGCCGCAGCTCGGGCAGGCGATCGCCACGGGGCGGTTCCACACCGAGTAGTCGCAGTCGGGGTAGCGCAGGCATCCGAAGAAGTTCCGTCCCTTGCGCGTGCGGCGCTCCGCCAGGTCCCCCTCGCCGCACTTCGGGCACTTCACGCCGAGCGGCACCGGCCGCGTGTGCTTGCACTTGGGGTAGCGCGTGCAGGCGAGGAACTCCCCGTACCGCCCCGTCTTGATGACCATCGGCGCGCCGCACTCGCGGCATACCTCGTCGGTCGGCCGGTCGGGCACTTTGTCGCGCCGGATCGGCTTCGAGAACTTGCACTCGGGGTATTTGGCGCAAGCGATGAACGGCCCGAACCGCCCGCTCTTCACGATGAGCGGCCCGCCGCAGTTGAGACACCGCTCCTCGTGCAGCGTGGAGAGGTCGTGCACGGCGTGGATCAGCCGGTCGATGTCCACTGCCGCGAGCGCCTTGGAGAACGGCCCCCAGAAGTCCTCCAGCACGCGCTGCCACCCGAGATCGCCCTCCTCCACCTTGTCCAGCTCGGTTTCCATCTGCGCCGTGAACCCGACCTCGAACACGTCGGGGAAGCAGCGCTTCATGACGCGCCACACGATCTCGCCCTGGGGCGTGGGGTGGAAGCGGCGGTCCTTCGCCGTCGCGTACCAGCGGTTCTTCAGCGTCGAGATGATGGTCGCGTAGGTGGAGGGCCGCCCGATCCCGAGGCGCTCCAGCTCCTTTACGAGGCTCGCTTCGCTGAAGCGCGGCGGCGGCTCGGTGAAATGCTGGGTCGGCGTGATCTGCCGCACCGTCACCACATCGCCCTCCACCAGCGGCGGTATCGGGGGCAGATCCTCGAGCGTCTTCCCTTCCTCCGGCTCGTGCGCCTCGTGGTACAGCACGTGGTAGCCGTCGAACAGCACGCGCGAGCCGGTGGCCCGGAACACGAAGCGGCCCAGGTCGAAGTCCACCTTCGTGGTCTCGAACACTGCGGGGTTCATCTGCGACGCCACGAACCGCCGCCAGATCAGCTGGTACAGCTTGAGCTGCTTCGTGTCGAGGTGCTTCTTCAGGTCGTCGGGGCGCCGCAGTACGTCGGTGGGGCGGATCGCCTCGTGCGCGTCCTGCACCCGGGTGTTGCCCTTCCCGCTCTTGTGGAGCACGGGCGCCTCGGGCAGGTAGCGCTTGCCGAACTCCTTGGCGATGAAGTCCCGCGCCTGGTCCACGGCTGAGTCCGCGACGCGCACCGAGTCGGTGCGCATGTACGTGATCAGCCCGACCGGGCCCTCTGCCCCGACCTCCACCCCCTCGTACAGCTGCTGCGCGATCCGCATCGTGATCGCCGCCGAGAAGCCCAGCTGCTTCGCGGCCTCCTGCTGCAGCGTGCTGGTGCGGAACGGCGGGGGCGCGGGGCGGCGGCGCTCCCCCTTCTCCACCGTCGTGACGCGGAACGGCAGCTTGCGGGCGTCCGCCACGATGGCCTCTGCGGCGGCGGCGTCTTTGATCTCCGGCTTGCGGCCGTCGAGCTTGTGGAGACGCGCCTGGAACGGCTGGCCGTCCTTCTCCAGGTCGGCCTCGACGGTCCAGTACTCCTGCGGCACGAAGCCGCGGATCTCGTCCTCGCGCTCGCAGATGAGGCGCAGGGCCACGGTCTGCACCCGCCCCGCCGAGAGACCCGTCTTGATGCTCTTCCACAGGAGCGGCGACGTCTTGTAGCCCACCAGCCGGTCGAGCACGCGCCGCGCCTGTTGCGCGTCCACTTTGCGCTGGTCGATCTCCAGCGGGTTCGCGAGCGCCTGCCGGACGGCATCCTTCGTGATCTCGTGGAACAGCACGCGGCGGACGTTGTTGCCGTTGCCCAGGGACTCCGCGACGTGCCAGGCGATCGCCTCGCCCTCGCGGTCGGGGTCGGTGGCGATGAGCACGCGCTCCGATTGCTTCGCCGCCTTCTTGATCTCGGCGAGAGTCTTCGCCTTCTCCTTGATGGTGACGTACTTCGGCGTGAAGCCGTGCTCCACGTCCACCCCCAGCTCGCGCTGCGGCAAGTCGCGCACGTGCCCCACCGTGGCCTTCACGGTGTAGCCCGAGCCGAGGTACTTGCCGATCGTCTTCGCCTTGGTCGGCGACTCGACGATGACGAGCGCACCCTTCCCCGCCTTGGTCTTCTTTCGCTTCACATCACTCTTCTTAACAGCCACGCGTCAACCTCTCGTCAAACGACACGGAAGCGCATCTTTACCATCCCGCCCTGCTTTGCGCAAGCCTCGTCACCTCACCGGCGATCTGTTGCTCCGTCTTGCGATCAGTATCGACGACGGCGTCCGCTCTGAGATACGACGGCTCGCGCTCCTTCAGCAGCTGGCGCATGCGCGCCGCGGGATCCTCTCCTATTAACAGCGGACGGGTTCCCTCGGGCGCCGCGCGCTGCGCGGCGGTGTCGGGGCGCGCGCGCAAGTACACCACGAGCGCACGCGCTTGTACGCTGTCGATCGCGCCGGGCTGCGCGGCCCAACCGCCGCCGGGCGCGACGACCGCCGCCTGATTGCCGAGCGTGCCCTCCATCTCCTTGCGCTCCATTTCGCGGAAGGCGGGCTCGCCCTTCTCGGCGAAGATCAGCCCGATCGGCTTCCCCTCGCGCCGCGCGAGGATCGCGTCGATGTCCACGAAGCCGGCGTGCAACGCCTCGGCGACGAGCCGCCCCACCGTCGTCTTGCCGCAGCCCGGCAGGCCGATCAGGACCACGTGCCGCTTCACGACGCGGCCCCCTTGGGCGTGCGCGCGCGCACCTGCGCGACGTAGCCCGCGAAATTGCGCTGCAGCTCCGCCAGGGAGTCCCCGCCGAACTTCTCCAGCATCGCCTGCGCCAGCACGAGCGCCAGCATCGCCTCCGCGATGACGCCCATCGCCGGCACGGCCGTGACGTCCGAGCGCTCCGACTGGGCCTGCGCGGGGCCGCCGCTCGCGAGGTCCACGGTGCGGAGCGGCGCCATCAGCGTCGAGATCGGCTTCATCGCGACGCGCACGACGAGCGGCTCGCCCGTCGTCATCCCGCCCTCCGTGCCCCCCGCCCGGTTCGTGGCGCGCGCCAGGCCCGGCAGGATCTCATCGTGCACCTCCGAGCCCTTGCGGCGCGCCGCCTCGAACCCGAGCCCGAGCTCGACGCCCTTCACCGCGGGGATGGACATCACCGCCTGAGCGATCCGGCCGTCCAGCTTGCGGTCCCAGGAGACGTGGGAGCCAAGACCCACCGGGACCCCCAGCGCCACGACCTCCACCACCCCGCCCACCGTGTCCCCGGCCGCCTTGGCGGCGTCGATGCGGGCGATCATCTCGCGCTCGGCCTGCGGGTCGAGGCAGCGGATGGGGCTGGCGTCGGCGGCGGCATTCAGGGGTGAAGGGAGGGGCGCAGCATGCTGCGCCCCTTTACGCGCGGTCACCCCACCGAGCTCCACGACGTGGCTGCCGATCTCGATGTGGAACTGCTGCAGCAGCAGCTTGCACACGGCCCCGCAGGCGACCCGGGCGACGGTCTCACGGGCGCTGGCGCGCTCCAGGATGTCGCGCGCGTCCTGGCGGTCGTACTTGAGGACGCCCGTGAGGTCGGCGTGCCCCGGGCGGGGCCGCGTGACCTGTCGCCGGCGCGGCTCTGCGGGGACCCCGGCCTCCGGGGCCATCACGTCCTGCCAGTTCTCCCAGTCGCGGTTCCACACGAGCATCGCGATGGGGGAGCCGAGCGTCTCGCCCGCCCGCACGCCGGCGAGCCACTCGATCTGGTCCGCCTCGAT
>QHUL01000011.1 GCA_003222115.1 Gemmatimonadota bacterium
TCCGGAGCTGCTTGCGGCGCCGGCCGAAGCACGCCGTGACGAACGCCCGCAACGCCGCCGCCTCTTCCGGCCCGACGAGCGGCGCGGTGAGCGGTGTCAGCCGCAGCAGCGCCGAGTCCACTCGCGGCGGCGGGTCGAACGCCCCGGGCTTCACCGTGAAGAGCTTCTCGACCCGGCAGCTCGCCTGCAGGCCCACCGACAGGGCACCGTAGACTCTGGACCCGGGCGGCGCGGCCGCGCGATCGGCGACCTCCGCCTGCACGAGGAAGACGATCCGCTCGGGCAGGGGCGGTGTCAGCGCCTTCTCGATCAGGGGAGAGGTGATGGCGTAGGGGATGTTGCCGACGACCTTGAAGTGCGGAATGCGGAGTGCGGAGTGCGGAGTGTTACGGTGGGCATCGAGCAGGGCATGCCAGCTCAGTTTCAGGGCGTCGCCCTGCACGATCGTCGCGTTCTCAACTCCGCATTCCGCATTCCGCACTCCGCACTCCGCTGCCAGCCGCCGATCCTTCTCTACCGCGATCACCAGCCCCACGCGGGGCGCGAGGGCGTGCGTCAGGCTCCCCCGCCCCGCCCCGATCTCGATCACCACGTCCGCGGGTGCGGGCTCGAGGGCGTCGACGATGCGCCCGAGGATGTTGGGATCGGCGAGGAAATGTTGGCTGAGCGGCCGCCGCCGGGCCCGCGGCACCCTCACACCTTGAGGAGCACCAGGGTGCGGTCGTCGGAGGCGGGACCGCCGCCGGTGAAGGCGGCGACGTCGGTGTAGATGGCCTCGAGGATCTCACGCGCGGGGCGCTGGCGCAGCGCGGTGACGTGCCCCAGCACGCGCTGCTCGCCGAAGCGCGCGCCGCCGTCGTTCGTCGCGTCGGCCAAGCCATCGGTGAACAGGCAGAGCAGGTCGTGGCGCCGCCGCCAGGGGCGCGCTTCATCGCCCCCCACCGCGGCCGCGACGCCGAGCGGCGCCCGCGTTGCCGCGAGCCGGATCGCCTCGCCCGAGTCGCCGCTGACGACGAACGCGTGCGCGTGCCCGGCGTTGGCGTAGGCCAGCCGCCCGGCCGCGGGGTCGATCACCGCGTAGAACAGGGTGAGGAACATTTCCGTGCGCTGCAGCTCCTCGGAGAGCGATTGCTCGAGGCGCGCGAGCACCTCGGCGGGCGACACGGTCGCCTCCGCGTGGATGCCGGCCGCCGCCATCGCCAGCGCCATGATCAGGGCCGAGCCGAACCCGTGGCTCGTGACGTCGCCGATCATCACGCCGACGCGGTCGCCGTGCAGGTTCAGCAGGTTGTAGAAGTCCCCACCCACGGACTCGGCCGGCCGACAACGCGCCGCGACGTCGGCGCGCGCCGCCACGACCAGGGGCGAGGGGAGGAGCTTGAGCTGCAGGTCGTGCGCCAGCTCCAGCTCCTGCCGCATGCGCTCCTGTCCGAGGTCGCGCGCCACGAGCCGCGCGTTCTCGATCGCGGCGCCGATCTGATTCGCGATCGCGGCGACGAGCTTGCGGTCCCCGGCCGTGAAGGCGTCTTCCCCCACGCGGTCGGTGAGGTTGATCACGCCGATGGGGCGGGACTTCTGGCCGGGCGCGCCGTACAGCACCGGCACCGAGAGGAACGCCTTCCCTTTGTACTGCCGGCCCACGGGGCAGCCGGGATTGGGCGCCGTGGGATCGGTGGGGTCGTAGGAGACGATCCGCCCCTCCCGGAACACGCGCGCCGCGACCGAGCAGGGATCGTCCAGCTCGATCGGCTCCACGGCCTTCGGGTCCATCCCGCGCGCCGCCACGAGCCGCAGCACCCGCCGCTCCTCGTCCAGTACCAGCAGGGTGGCGCGCCGCGCCCCCACGACGGGGGACACCTCGCCCAGGATCCGGCCGGCGGCGTCGTCGAGGCGAATGGTATGGCCCAGGATCTCGGAGATCGTATAGATGAGATCGATCTCCTCGTAGCGCTCCGACAGCTCAGCCGCCACGTGCGCCGTCTCCCGCTCGGCCGAGAGCAGCGAGCCGACGATTTCCGCGAGCTCGCCGGCGGTGGGCAGGGAGGTCCCTTCCCGCTTCCCCCTTCCGCGTTTCCCCCCGATCTCCAACCACACCCCGTCCATCCCGGGGACCGGCTCGAACCACGCCTTCCCCTCGGGCGTCTCGACGCGCCCGCCGGCCCGCCCCCCGTCCGGCTCAGCCGGCGGGGCCCAGTCGACGACCGCCCCGGCCACGACCGTGGCGGCGCCCCGCTCCCGACGCCACACCCGCAGCCGCGTCCCGCTGAGGCGCTCCAGCGCCGGCAGCATGCGCTCGAGGTGGCTCAGCCCGCTCGCAGCGTCAGGCAGATTTCGTTCCCCGTGGCGTTGAAGGCGACGTGATCGACGAGATGGCGCAGCACGAACAGCCCGCGGCCGACCTCGCGCTCCAGGTTCTGGGGCAGCGTGGGATCGGGGACCCCGGCCGGGTCGAACCCCGCGCCGTCGTCCCGCACGTGGATGCGCACGCCCAGCCGGTCGGCTTCGACCCGGACGCGCACGACCCGGGAGGTGTCGTGCAGATTTCCGTACGCGATGGCGTTGGCGAGCGCTTCGGCCAGGGCCGTGCGCAGGTTGAAGCGGATGCGCCGGGGCGACAGGGAAGCGGGGGCATGCCGGGCGATGAGCTCGACCGCCGGGCCCACGTACTCGAGGGCGCTCGGCACGTCGAGCGTCATCACCACATCGAACTCGCCCGCGGGCCGGCGAACCTCGAGCTGCAACGGCGTGGTCACGGGCGCTTAGAACGCGGCGAGCGCTTCCTCGGGAGTCCTGGCGATGGCGAAGAGCGTGTCCAGCTTGGTGAGCTCGAACAGCGTCTGCAGGTCCTCGTTCAGCCCGGCCAGCCGCAGGTCGCCGCCCTGCTCGCGGATCTTCTTGGACAGGGAGACGAGCACACCGAGCCCGGAGGAGTCGATGTAGCCGGTCTTCGTGAAGTCGATGACGAACTTGCGCGCGCCGCCGTCCAGGGCGTCGAGCACCTTCTGCTTGAGCTCCTGGCGGTTGCCGACGATCAGCTGCCCATCCACGCCGACGACCACCACCCCGCGCTTGTCTTTCTGCAGGCTGAAGCTCATGTCGGCCCCCCCTCAGTCCGCGGCTGAAGCCGCGGCTCGGCACCGTCTGCTGAAGCAGAACCACCGCCAGTTCACTGGCCGGGGCCGAGCCGCCCTAAAGGACTCCCTAACGGTCGCGAGTTTACTCGCGCCCTCACGAGGCGTCGGCCTGCAGTATGGCCACCGCCGCCGTGTCCACAATATCGTCGGCGCTGGCGCCGCGCGACAGGTCGGCGACCGGTCGCGCCAGGCCCTGCAGGATGGGCCCGATCGCCTCCCAGCCGCCCAGACGCTGCACCAGTTTGTATCCGATGTTGCCGCTGTCAAGATCGGGGAACACGAGCACGTTGGCGTGGCCCGCCACCGCCGATCCGGGGGCCTTGCGACGGGCGACGTCGGCCACGAGCGCGGCGTCGCCCTGGAGCTCGCCGTCGAACGGGAAATCGGGAGGGGGGCGGCGCGCGGCCAGGATCTCGAGCGCGCGGCGCAGTCGCTCGACGCGCGGCCCTGAGGCGCTGCCCTTGGTGCTGTAGGAGAGGAACGCGACCACCGGCTCGTCGCCCACGATGCGGCGGCGGTCGCGCGCCGCGGCGATCGCGCTGTCGGCGAGCTGTTCCGGGGTGGGGTCCGGGACCACGGCGCAGTCCGTGAAGGTGAGCACCGCGTCGTCCCGCACCATGTAGAAGGCGCCGCTCACCGTCGCGATCCCGGGTGCCGCGCCCACCCCCCACAGCGCCGCGCGGATCGTGTCCCCGCTGGGATAGCAGGCGCCGCCCACCATCACGTCCGCGCGCCCGAGGCCGACGAGCGCGGCCCCGAACACGAGCGGGTGGCGCAGCGCGGCACGTGCCGCGGCGTCGTCCGCGAACTTGTCGGGGTGCCGCGCGCGCAGCAGGCCGGCGCAGTCCGTGGCGCGGGGGTCGCGGCCGACGTCGCCCAACAGCTCGACGACACCCAGGCCCTTGGCCGTCAGCCGTTGGGCGGCTTCCCGAACACGCGCGTCGTCGCCTTCGGGCAGCACAATGCTGCGGTGCGCGCGCCGCGCGCGCTCGTACAGGCGGTCGCGGAAGCTCACCGCGCGAACTTGCGGCGGAGGGCCTGCTGGACCGCGGGGTGCACCAGCGCCGACACGTCGCCGCCGAAGCGCGCGACCTCGCGCACGAGGCTGGAGCTGAGGTAGGTGAGGTCGAAGGCGGGCATCAGGAACACCGTCTCGAGCCGCGGCGCGAGGGTGCGGTTCATCAGCGCCATCTGGAACTCGTACTCGAAGTCGCTCACGGCGCGCAGGCCGCGCACGATCAGCGCCGCGCCCACCGAGCGCGCGAACTCCACCAGCAGCCCGTCGAAGCTCCGCACCGACACGGCACGATCGCGCACCGCCTCCTGCAGCAGCGCCACGCGCTCCTCCAGGGTGAAGAGCGGCGGCTTCGCCGGGTTGATCGCCACCGCCACGATCACCTGGTCCGCGAACGCCAGCGAGCGGCGGATCAGGTCCTCGTGACCCTTGGTGACGGGGTCGAAGGAGCCGGGGTAGACGGCGACGCGCGTCACGGGGCGTACACGAAGGTCACACCGGTGTCACCGTAGCGGCGCGTGTCGTCGCCCGGGATCGGCTGATCGCCGCGGTGCTCGATGGAGAGCACGCGCGCGAACGGGTTGAGGCGGAACAGGGCGACGAGCCGCGCGGCGTGCTCGCCCGCGTAGGGCGGGTCGGCGAACGCCACGTCGTACTGCCCGGGATGGAGCCGCTCGGCGAACTGGAGCGCGTCCACGCGATGGATCACCGTCCGGTCCTCCACGGCGAGCGTCTTGATGTTGGCCTTGAGCGCCGCCAGCGCGTGCCGGCTCACTTCGACGAAGTCGGCGCTCACGGCGCCGCGCGACAGCGCCTCGAGGCCGAGCGCTCCCGAGCCCGCGTAGAGATCGAGCGCCCGCGCCCCCCGCACCGGCTGCTGCAGGATGCTGAGCCACGCCTCTCGCACGCGATCCGCGGTGGGCCGGGTCCTGTCCCCGGCGGGCGTCTTCAGACGGCGGCCTTTGAACTCGCCGGCGATGATACGAACCGTGCCCAACCCCACCCCCCGAGAATGCGGAATGCGGAGTGGGGAATGCGGAGTTTTCAGTTGGCGGGTCGTGGCGCGAACGACTCCCCGGTCAAACTCCGCATTCCGCATTCCCCACTCCGCATTCATTCACTCGGCGCTATTGACGCGATCCGCGCCTGCAGGTTCGCGCGCCCCTGCCACTCGTCGCGCTCCAGCCGGAAGGCGACGTCGAGCGGCTGTGCCAGCCAGGCGTCCGGCACGGCGTCCGCCCACTGGAACCCAATCGCCGGCAGCACGCCGGAGCCGTCGTCCAGCAGAAACCGCAGGTGGTTCGCGCCCACGCGCCGCGCCGCCACGGCCCGCGCGCCCCGCACCCCGAACACCGGGGCCGGGTTCCCCGGTCCGCAGGGCTCGAGATAGCGCATCAGCTTCTCCAGCTCCTCGCTCACCAGCCCCAGCGGCAGCTCCAGGTCGACGCGCTGGGCGGGGACGAGATCGTCGGGGCGCAGAAGCTCGCGCGCCACGCCGAGAAAGGCAACACGGAATGCCTCGAAGCGGTCCCGCCGGATGGTCAGCCCCGCGGCCATCGTGTGCCCGCCGTACTTCTCGAGCAGGTGCCCCACGCGGTGCAGCGCCTGGTGCAGATCGAACCCGGCGACGCTCCGTCCCGAGCCGCGCCCCCCGCCCGTCTCCTCCCAGGCGACGAGGAAGGTGGGGCGGCCGTAGCGCTCCACCAGCCGCGACGCGACGATGCCGATGACGCCCGGGTGCCAGCCCTCCGCGGCGAGCACGAGGGCGTAGTCCTCCGGGCGCAGCGTTCGCTCCGCCAGCTCGATCGCCTCGTCCAGGATGCGCTGGTCGAGCGCCTGACGGCGCGCGTTCAACGTCTCGAGCTCGCGGGCGATGCCGGCCGCCTCCGTCGGGTCGTCGGTGAGGAGCAGGCGCAGGCCGTCCCGCGCGTCGCCGATCCGGCCGGCGGCATTGAGCCGCGGCGCCAGAATGAACCCCACGTGCCCCGCCCGCAGCGGCCTGCCCGCGAGCCCCGCGGTCTCGACCAGGGCGCGCAGCCCCGTCCAGCGCGACTCGGACAGCATCTTCAGGCCGTGGCGCACGAGAATGCGGTTCTCGCCCACGAGGGGCACGACGTCGGCCACGGTCGCGAGCGCCACGTAGTCCAGGAAATGGAGCGGCACGTTGGGCGACAGTCCGAGGGTCGGCATCAGCGCCTGGGCGAGCTTGAAGGCGACCCCGGCGCCGCACAGGTCCTTGTCCTGGGAGGGGCAATCGGAGCGCCGCGGATCGAGCACTGCCGTGGCGGGGGGGAGCGCGTCCCCGGGGAGGTGATGGTCGGTGACGATCACGTCGCGTCCCGCGGCGCGCGCCGCGCGCACCGCCTCCAGCGCCCCGATGCCGCAGTCGCAGGTGATGATGAGGCCCGCGCCCACCCGCTCCGCCTCCGCCAGGCCCGCGGGCCCGAAGTCGTAACCGTCGCGCAGCCGGTGCGGCACGAACGCGTGCACCGTGGCGCCGGCGCTCGCGAGCACCCGCGTGAGCAGCGCCGCCGCGCACTGGCCATCCACGTCGTAGTCGCCGTGCACGAGGATCGGGACCCCGCCGCGCACCGCGGACGCCACCAGCGCGACGGCCGCGCCCATGTCCGCCCAGGCGAGCGGGTCGCTCAGGCGCTCGAGCTCGGGCCGCAGGAACGCTTTCGCGAGCTCCGCGGCGGCGAGGCCGCGCTGCACCAGGATGGCCGCGAGCGGCTCGGGGATTCGGAGATCGGCGGCGAGCGCGGTGACGAGCTGCGGGTCGGGCCGGTCCGCGAGCGACCAGCGGGCGGGGATCATTCTTTGGCGTACAGCAGCACGCCGCAGGCCTCGCAGCCTTCGATCGACGCGCCGCGGGCGATCAGCGCGCGCCGCTGCGTCGGCACCGCGGTGAAACAGTGCCCGCAGGCGTCGCCGTGGAGGGGGTAGAGCGCGAGCGGCGCCTTGCCGCGGCGGATGCGCTCGTAGCGGCCGAGCAGGGGCGGGCTCACCGCCTCCGCCGCCTGCTCCCGCCCGGTCACCGCGCGCTCGCGTTGCGCGATGATCGCCTCGCGGCGACCCGCGACCCCCTCGCGCAGCGGGGCCTGCGCCTCGCGCAGCTCCTGCAATGCCTTCTCGGCCTCGGCCGCCTTGCGCTCGGACTCCGTGACGGCGTCGCCCGAGCGCATGAACTCGGCCTCCTCCTTCGCGAGCACCGAGCGGGCGAGGTCGAGCTCCGCCATCAGCGTCGACGCCTCCTTCGCACCCCGCACCCACTCCAGGCGCTGGCGCCGCTGCTCCTGCATCGTGCGGTAGCTCGCGATCTTGCCTTCCAGCTCGCCGCGCCGGTCGAGCGCGGCCTGGATCTGGGCCCGCGCCGCCTCGAGCGCCCGCTCCGCCGCCCGCAGCCCCTCGTCCAGCGTCCGCTCCTCGGGCTCGAGAGCCGCGAGCGCGTCCTCGGCCTCGGTGACCGCCTGGTCCTTCTCCTGCAACGCCAACAGCGCCTCAAGTTCCGGATGCACCTCGTCCCCTCCTCGCAGCGATCTTGTAGCGCGGATACTTCACCCGCAGCGCGTCGAACACGCGCCGCTTCTCAGCCAGGAGCTCCGGCTGCTCTTCCGGCGCCGCCAGCGGGATCAGGCCGTCCAGCTTGGCGATCTCCCGCTCCAGGCGCCGCGCCTCGATCCAGTTCACCGCCCGCTCGAACAACTCGTCCGGCGCCCGGCCGGCCAGCCCCTCCGCCTTCAGCAGCTCGCACGCCCGCGCCGCCGTCTCGTCCAGCCGCTCCGGCGCGTCCTCGGCCAGCGCCTCGAACACCGCGCGATAGGGCGGGAACTCGATCTCCTCGGGATCGACGGCTTCGAGCACCCGGGCCTTCCAGGGCTCGCCCTCGAGCACGAGGAGCAGCAGGGATTTTTCGGCGCTGGAGGGCAACAGGACGGGGGACGAGGGACGGGGGACGGGTTGTGTCGACGGTGAACCGGTCCCCCGTCCCCCCTCCCTCGTCCCCGCCTCCCGCTCCAACACATCCTTCCGGATGCCCGCGACCTCGGACACCCGCGAGATGTACAGCTCCCGGGTAATCGGGTCGCTCGCCGCCCGGATGGTGGGGAGCAGGCGGTCGAGGGCGCGGCGCCGCCCGGGCAGCGAACCGAAGAACCCCTTGCGCTCGAGGATCTGGATCTTGCGCTCGAGCACGTCCACCGCGTCCTTGAGCACGGCCTCGAGCCCGGTGGCGCCGCGCGCGCTCACCAGGGTGTCGGGGTCTTCGCCCGGCGGCAGCGTCGCCACGCTCACGCGCAGCCGCTCGCGCAACAGCTCGTCGCCGGCGCGGAAGGTGGCGCGCAGGCCCGCGTCGTCCGAGTCGTACAGCAGGATCACGTGCGGCGCGTGCCGCTTGATCAGCTGGGCCTGCTCGGGCGTGAGACCCGTGCCCAGGGGGGCCACGACTTCCTCGATCCCGGCGAGCACGGGGCGCAGCACGTCGAAGTAGCCTTCGACGAGGATCGCCCGCTCGGCCTTGCGCATCGCGTGCTTCGCCACGTGCAGGTTGTAGAGCAGCTTCCCCTTGTGGAAGATCGGCGTGTCGGGGGAGTTCAGGTACTTCGGCTCTCCCTCGTCCACGATGCGTCCGCCGAACCCCACGACGCGGGCGCGCACGTCGTGGATCGGAAACAGCAGGCGCCCGCGGAACCGCGACCCCACGGTGCCGTCGTCCCGTTTAACGACGAGACCCGCCTCGAGCAACACCTCGTCGCGCAGCCCCAATCCTTTCATCGCGTCGAGGAAGGACCGATCCTTGGGCGCGTAGCCCAGGCCCAGCTGGTAGGCCTGCTCCAGCTCGACGTGGCGCGCCGTGAGGTACTGGCGGGCGACCTCGGCCGCGGCGGTGTCGCGCAGCTGCCGGGCGAACCAGTCGGCGGCGGTGGCCACGGCGGTGAACAGGGGCTCGCGCGGGTCCGGGCCGGTGGGGCCTCGCTCCGGGATCGTGACTCCGACGCGGCGGGCGACCTCGCGCACCGCGGTCGGGTAGTCCATCCCCAGCTTCTTCATGAAGAAGGTGAACACGTCGCCCGCTTCGTGGCAGACGAAGCAGTAGAACATCCCCTTCTTCGGAATCACGGCGAAGTTGCGGTGCGCGCCGCCGTGGAACGGGCAGGGGCCGCGGTAGTCCGAGCCGGTGCGCTTGAGCTCGACGTGCTCCCCGATGATCCCCACGATGTCCGCCGCGTCGCGGATCTGCTCGATGACGTCGTCGGGGATCAGGCTCACGCCGTGAACTCCGCGATCGTGACCCCGTGGCCGCCCTGCTCCCGGGGAGCGAAGCCGAACCGTGCCACCCGGCGATCCTGCGCCAGGAGGTCGTGCACCAGCTGGCGCAGCGCCCCGGTGCCCTTGCCGTGGATGATCCGCAAGTACGGGAGATCGGCGAGGATGGCGTCATCCAGAGCTTTGATCAAAACGGCTTCGGCCTCGTCGGCCCGGAGCCCGCGTAGCGAGACCTCGGTGGTGCTCGTCGTCAGCTGCTCCCCTCCGCGCGGCGGGCGCGCCGGCCTCGGCGCGCGTCGGGGAGCAGCCGCCGACTCGTCCTTGCGCCGCAGATCCTCAAGCGACATCCACCCTCTTCCCCTTCCCCCTTCCCCGGCCTTATCCCCGGCCTTTCCACCGGCTTCTTCCCAGTCTGTGTCCTCGATCGCCTTTTCGACGAGCCGGCGGGCTTCTTTCGCCGTGGCTTCGTCGACCGCCGCGCGCGCTTGGGCGAGCGCCTGCTCGACGGTCTTGCGCGCCTCCAGCAGGTACGCGCGGGCCTGGTCCCGCGCCTCGCGGTCGAGCGACCGTGCCCGCGCCGCGACGTCCCGCTCCCGGTCGACCAGCTGCCGCTCCCGTGCTGCCAACGCCTCACGCTCCTCGGCGACCCGCTGTTCGGCTGCCGCGAGGGACTGCGCGCGGGTCTCGAGGTCGCGAGCGCGCTGCTCCACCGCCGCGAGCAGCGCGTCGAGCGCCCGTTCGGTCTCGGGGAGCGCGCGCTCGGCCTCCGCGAGCACGTCGGCCGGTACGCCCAGGCGCTGCGCGATGGCGAGCCCGTAGGATCGGCCCGGGAGGCCCTTGAGCAGGCGGTACGTCGGCGTCAGCGACTCGGCGTCGAACTGGAGCGACGCGTTGACGACGCCCACCGTCTCCGTCGCGAGCTGCTTGAGGGCGCCCAGGTGCGAGGTGGCGAGCGTCACGGCGCGGCGGCGGGTGAGGGTGCGAAGCACGGCGCCCGCGAGCGCGGCCCCCTCGGCGGGATCGGTGCCGCTCCCGATCTCGTCCAGCAGCACGAGCGAGTCCGCCCCGGCGCGCGTCAGGATGTCGCGCAGCACGGCGACGTGCGCCGAGAAGGTCGAGAGGCTCTGGGCGATGGACTGGCGGTCGCCGATGTCGGCGAACCAGGTCGTGAAGACCGGCAGCGTGGAGTGCGGCCCGATCGGCGGGATGATGCCGCTCTGCGCCATCAGGCAGAGCAACCCGACCGCCTTGATGAGCACGGTCTTGCCGCCCGTGTTGGGCCCCGAGACGAGCACGGTGAACTCGTCGGAGGCGAGGGCGAGGTCGAACGGGACGACGACCGTGTCCCCGCCCACGAGCAACGGGTGCCGGCCGTTCCGGATCGTGAGCGGACCCGAGCCGATCGCCGGGGCGAAGCCGTTCACCTCGATGGCGTAGCGCGCGCGGGCGCAGAGATCGTCGAACGCGATGCACATCTCCCACGCCCGGGCGATGGACTCGCGGTGAGGGCGGGCGAGCTCGCTCAGCTCGCGCAGCACCCGCAGCACCTCGCGCTGCTCGGCGGCCTCGGCGGCGCGCAGCTCGTTGCCGAGCTCGATCACCTCGGCGGGCTCCACGAACACCGTGGCGCGGGTGGCCGACTCGTCGTGCACGATGCCACCGACGCGGGCCCGCGCGGTGCTCTTGATCGGGATCACGTAGCGCCCGCCCCGCAGCGTGACGCCCGCGTCGGGGGCGCGGTCGCCCGCGTCGAGCCCGCCGAGGATCGCCGCGAGCCTGCGCACCAGTCGCTCCCGGGCTTCGCGCACCGCCTGACGCGCCCGCGCCAGGTCGCGCGAGGCGCCGTCCAGGACGTTCCCCTCCGGGTCGAGCGACTGCCGCAGCCGCATCTCGAGCGCCTTGGGCGGCGGCTCGACGCGCAGGGTCGCGGTTCGAGGAGCGTCCCGCGCGAGCCGCGCCAGATCGCCGGCGACGACGCGCGCGGCGGCGAGGGCGACCGTGAGCTGGGCGAGCGCGGAACCCTCGAGCACGCCGCCCGGCACGGCCAATAGCTCGAGGGTGGCGTCGATGTCGGGCACCGGCTCGGCCCGGATGGCGTCGTCCGTGAGGAGGAGTGCGGCGAGCTCGGCCACCTGGGCGAGCGCGTCGCGCACGGCAGCGGGATCGGTCGCGGGCGTCCGGGACCGCACCCGCGCCGCGCCCAGCGGTCCGGCGGCGTGCGCCGCCACCCGCTCCAGCGCGGCAGGAAACTCGAGTGTCTCCAGCACGGAGGGGGCGGCCCCTCCCCCGACGTTCATACGGTCGCGGCCAGCTCCTCGCGCACGATCTGGTTCACCAGCTTGCCGTCGGCGCGTCCCTTGAATTGCGGCATCACGAGCCCCATCACCTTGCCCACGTCCTTCGCGCCTCCCGCGATCGCGGCGCGCGCCGCCCGGCGGATCTCCTCCGGGTCGGCCTGCGGAGGCAGGAAGGCCTCGAGCATCTTCACTTCGGCGAGCTCCCGCTCGGCGTGGTCCCGTCGACCCACGCCGGCGTACTGCTCGGCGGCCTCGTGGCGCCGCCGGATGGCGCGCCGCACGACCTCCACCGTCTCCTCGTCGGAGGCGGGGTGGTGCAGCTCGAGTTCGCGGTTCTTGATGTCTGCGAGGACGGTGGAGAGAAGCAGGGTGCGCGCCTGATCGCGTTTCTTGCGGGCCTCGTTCATCGCCTCGCGCAGCCGCTCGGGCAGGCTGGCCACGCTAGGCGGGGCGCTCGCGGCTTTCGTCATCGTGGTTGGTGACTTCCGGCATTGCTCGCTAACTGTTAAAGACGTAAAAACTTAGCGCGCCCTCCCGACGCCCCGCAAGTGCTCACCCCGGCGGCCACTGCATCGCGCGCCCGCCCAGGAGGTGGAGGTGCAGGTGGAACACCGTCTGGCCGCCGTCGGGGTTCGTGTTGAACACCACCCGGTAGCCGCGCTCGGCCACCCCTGTCTCGCGCGCGAGGTCGCGCGCGAAGACGAGCATGCGGCCCAGCAGCTGCGCATCCTTGGCGTCGTTGAGCGACGGCACGTGCTGGGCGGGAATCACGAGGACGTGGGTCGGCGCCTGGGGGTTGATGTCGCGGAACGCGATCAGCCCGTCGCCGCGCTTCACGATCGTCGCCGGGATCTCGCCCGCGGCGACCTGGCAGAAGATGCAGCCGGACATGAGGTCCCTTACCCTCCGAACGCCTGGCGGATCTGCTCCCAGAACTTCTTGGCGGCGCCCTCCTCCGTCGGCGGCTTCGCCTCGATCGCGGCGAGCCGCTGCAGCAGCTCCTGCTGCTCCGGCGTGAGGTTGGTGGGGGTCCAGACCCGCACGCGCACGTGCAGGTCGCCCCGGCCGCCCTCGCCGAGCCGGGGCAGGCCCTTGCCCCGCATGCGGTACACCGTGCCGGTCTGCGTCCCGGGCTGGACCTTGAGCAGGGCGGGCCCGTACGGCGTGGGGATCTCCACGTCGCCGCCCAGCGCCGCCTGGCCGAACGAGATCGGGAGGTCAAACACCAGGTCGTCGCCGTGGCGCTCGAACCGCGGATCCTGAGCGATGTCGAGCACCGCGATGAGATCGCCCGGTGGCCCGTTGCGCGGCCCCGGCACGCCCTGTCCGCGCATCGTGAGGTAGTGGTGGTCCGCGACGCCGGCCGGCACGTCGATCTGCACCGTCTTCTCGGTCCTGACCCGGCCGTCGCCGCCGCACTTGCCGCACGGATCCGCGATCACCGTTCCCTCGCCGCCGCAGGTGGGACACGGCGCGACGGAGACGAACTGCCCGAACATGGAGCGCGCCTGGCGCCGCACCTCGCCGGCGCCCCCGCAGCTGCCGCAGGTCGTGGGCCGCGTGCCCTCCTTGGCACCCGTGCCGCCGCACGCCGCGCAACGGTCGAGCGTGCGCACGCGCACGGTCTTCGTCGTCCCCGCGGCGACGTCGGCCAGCGTGAGCTTGAGCGTCACCTTGAGGTCCGCTCCACGGTGCCGGTCGCGAGCACGCTCGCCGCCGCCGAAGATCGCGTCGAACCCACCCAGGTTCCCGAAGTCGCGCATGAAGATGTTGAGCGCCTCGGACAGATCGAAATGGGTGAAGTCGAACCCGGCGCCCGCCGACGCACCGCGCCGCAGGCCCGCTTCGCCGTAGCGGTCGTAGGCCGCGCGCTTGTCAGGATCGCGCAGCACCTCGTACGCCTCGGTGAGCCGCTTGAACCGCTCCTCGGCGTCGTGGCTCTTGTTGCGATCGGGGTGGTAGTCCATCGCGAGCTTGCGATAGGCCTTCTTGATGTCGGCCTCGGAAGCCTCGCGCGGCACTCCCAGAATCCCGTAGTAGTCCGTCGACCTCACGCGAGCAGCTCTCCCACCAGGCGGCTCGTGTGGTCCACGAGCGCCACGATCTTGTCGTACGGCATGCGCGTCGGCCCGAGCACGCCGATCACCCCGGCGAGGGGCCCCATGCGATAGGACGACGTCACCAGCGTGAACGACGCGAGCCGGGGATCCTGGTGCTCGCCCCCGATGGTGATCGTCAACCCGCCGCCGAGCCGCCGGGCGAGCGCCTCGCGCAGCAGGTCGCGGCGCTCGGTCACGGCGAGCAGGCCCTGCAGGCTTTCCTGGGTCGCGAACTCCGGCTGGCCGGCGAGCAGCTGGGCGCTGCCCAGCACCACGCCGCCCGGCGCCGCCCCCGACCCCGCCGGCACGTCGAACAGCTCACCCGCCTCCTGAATGAAGATGTTGATGAGCTCGCTCGACCCGGCGTCGGGCGCCGCGTCCCGCAGCCGCTCCGAGAGCGTGGCGCGGATCTCGCGCAGCGTGAGCCCCGCCAGGCGCTCGTTCAGCACCACCGCGACCTGTACCACCGCTTCCGCCGCCATGTGCGACGGCACCTCGACGAAGATCGTCCGCACCGCGCCGCTCTTGAGCGTGAGCACGAGCAGCAGTCGCTCCGAAGAGACCTGCAGCAGCTCCAGCCGCTCCAGCACCGCTTCGTCGAGCGTGGGCCCCGCCGCCACGCCCAGCTCCTTCGTCAGGACGCCCAGCACCTGCGCCGCGCGCGCCAGAATCTGGTCGACGGCGTTGCGCTCGCTGACCAGCTCCTCGCGAATGTGGTGCGACTCCGACGCGGAGACGCGCGGCGGGTGCATCAGCGAATTGACGTACACCCGGTAGGCGAGATCAGTGGGGATGCGGCCGGCGGAGGTGTGGGGGTGGTAGAGGTACCCCTTCTCCTCCAGGTCGCTCATGGTGTTGCGGATCGTGGCCGCGGACAGGCCGATCCGGAACCGCCGGGCGATCGTGCGGCTGCCCGCCGGCTCGGCGGTCTGGACATAGGTCTCAATGACGGCCTCGAGCACCTGCCGCTCGCGGTCGTTGAGCGATGCCGCGGTCATACTTCCCAACCCCTTTGGGGAAAACAATTTACGCCGTCACGTGCCGCCCGGTCAAGTCGCCGACCAGCGCGTCGAGCCGCAGCCAGCCTTCAGGGGTGCACACCAGCCTCTCCCCCCGCACCTCCACCCAGCCCCGGTCGACCCAGACGGGAAGGGACGGAAGGAGACGGTAGGGGGCGGTAAGATGCAGACCCTCAGCGGTGCGCAACGACAGATAAACCCGCTCGAGTTCCCGTTGCTCGTCGCTGGGGGCCTCCTCTGATTCGACCGGCGAGCGGCCTGCCGCGACGGCGCGCCGGTACGCCTCCCACGCCGCGAGGTTCCAGCGGCGCACGCGGCCGTCGAACGAGTGCGCCGCCGGGCCGCAGCCGAGGTACGGCCGCCCGGACCAGTAGGCCGCGTTGTGGCGGGAGCGCCACCCGTTGCGGGCGGCGTTGGAGACCTCGTAGAAATGAAAGCCGCAAGCCGCAAGCCGCACGTGCGCCTGCAGGTACTCCGCGGCGTAGCGCTCGTCGTCCGGGGCCGTGGCCGCGCCGCGCGAGATCCAGCGGGCGAGCGGCGTCCGT
>QHUL01000093.1 GCA_003222115.1 Gemmatimonadota bacterium
AAACTCACGGGGCTGCCGCTGAGTCCCGCGGCGGCGGCCTCGAACGTCTGGCCGCCGGGCAGCCCACCCAAGGTCACGGTCGTGCGCGCGTGCCCGGCGACATCGGTCACGACGACGGAGTCTGTCACGCTGCCACCCCCGGTGAGTGCCCGGAAGTGCACCGAAACCCCACCCACACCCAAGCCGTCGGCGGCGCGGGCTAGGACCTCGAGCGGCAAGCCAAGCAGTTGGCCAACTGTGTCGATCTGACCGCCCCCCGCGAAGGCGAGCAGCTGCGAGGCGGGGGGCGTGAAGGTCGCCGTCACGGAATCGGTGGCGCCCGATGGCGTGCGCGCCCGCACCCACACGGCACCGCGGGCGGCGGGCGCCCGCAACATCCCGAAGAAGTTGATGGGTGCGGCCGTTGGGTCGCTCGTGCTCCATGACACGAAGAACTGCGTCACGGGGACGCCGCCGTTGAAGGCCTGCGCTCCAAGCCGCAACGAGTCATTCAGAAGAATGAAGGGGCTACGCGGCAGAATCACCACGCTGTCTGCCGCAGGGCCGATGTAGGTCGTGACTGGAATCACGGGCGGCGGCGGGGGAGTGGGCACCCGCACCGGGCTCGTCCCAGTGAACAGCGGTATCGTACCGCTCAGCGCGACGACCGAGACATTCAGCGTCTCAGGAGAGGCGACGAGCGGCACCCGGAGCTCGAGCGCGAGCTCGGTGGCGCCGGGCGGCAAGGCGACCGTCGTATCGGCAAGCGTATCGGACACAGGCCGCACGACCACGAAGCGGACGTGATCGATGGTCAGACCGAAAGCGGCGAGGGCCGCCCTGGACGGCAGCACCGGCGCGACGGCGATTCGTGCCAAGGCGTGAGGCTCGAATGCGTCGCGGCAGGTGGCGAGGGTGAGCAGCAGGATCAGCGCCGGGACCGCGCGGGCGCACCCGGCGAGCAAGGGGTCACGGCGGGACATTAGAGCCAGCGAATTGACCTCCGTCCACACTGCCGGTCAAGACGATATCTTTGGCGGTCATGCGTACCGCACGTCGCACGCACGGCTTCACGGAATCGGTTATTCGTGGGATGACCCGGCTCGCGAATGAGCACGGGGCCATCAACCTGGCTCAAGGCTTCCCGAACTTCCCCTGCCCCGACGTCTTAAAAGACGCGGCGGCCCGCGCGATCCGCGATGACGTCAACCAATACGCCATCACTTGGGGTGCTGCCCGCCTCCGCAACGCGTTGGCCGCGAAGTACCAAGATTGGTATCGCATGGCCATCGATCCAATGACGCAGGTCACAGTGACCTGCGGGGCGACCGAAGCAATGGCCTCGTCGCTACTTGGGATCGTGAACCCGGGCGACGAAGTCGTCGTTTTCGAGCCGTTTTACGAGAACTACGGGCCGGACGCGATCCTCTGCGATGCCAAGCCGGTCTTCGTCCCGATGCCCGCCGAGGGGCCGATCGACCTGGATCGGCTCGGCAAAGCCTTCAGCGCGAAGACGCGTGCCATCATCGTCTGCACCCCGAATAATCCCACGGGCCGGGTTCTGTCACGCGCCGAGCTCGAGGCCATCGCGGACCTGTGCCAGCGGCATGACGCCTTCGCGGTCACCGACGAGATCTACGAGCACATCTACTACGAGGGCGAGCACATCCCCATCGCCACATTGCCCGGCATGGCGGATCGCACGATCACGATCAGCGGCGCGTCCAAGACGTTCAGCATCACCGGGTGGCGCATCGGCACAATCGTCGCACCGCCCGACGTGACCGATGGGATCCGCAAGGTGCACGACTTCCTCACGGTCGGCGCGCCCGCTCCGCTCCAGGAAGCCGTGGCCGTGGCCATGGAGACGCTGGGCGATGATTACTACGACGGCTTGGCGCGCGATTACCGCCGGCGGCGCGACATCTTGTGCGCGGGCTTGGTGAAAGCGGGATTCGGGTGCCGGCCCCCCCAGGGCGCCTACTACGTCATGGCCGACTTCTCGTCCATCTCGGATCTTCCTGACGACCGGTTCGCCGAGTGGCTCACGGCCGAGCACGGCATCGCGCCCGTGCCAGGCTCGAGCTTCTACTCGCGGCCCGAGCTCGGCCGGAAGTACGTGCGGTTCGCGTTTTGTAAGACGGACGACATGCTGCAGCAGGCGGTCGAGCGGTTGCAGCGGGTGCGCGACTAGAGCGCTTCTTCAGCCTCACGCAGTCCCTCGACGTGTCTCCCGATCTCGCCCGCGATCTCGCGTGCGAGCCCGAGATCCGTCGTGAGACTCTGGACCGTTCCCGTGCCGGCATGCAGTCGCAGCAGATTCAGGCGGATCGTTTCGAGTGCTGCGACCGCGTCTTTGAGCCGTTGTTGTACGAGATCACGCTCGGCGGTGAGATCGGCGACGATTCGGTCGTGCCGCGCCGCGATCGCCGGATCGGGACTGACGCGCTGGTCGGCGTCCGCCAACGCCTCCTGCAGCTCCTCGAGCCGCGCCCGCATCTTCTGCGCATCCTGCTCGAGTCGATGTACCACGTCAGGCAGATCGCGGAGCTGGTTGCGGGTCTCTTTGGGCAGCGACTCGTACAGCTGCTCGGCAGCCATGCCCAGCGCGAGCTCGGTGGGCCGATGGGTCAGCGACGCCGGTAACGCGCGCGACGGCGTTACGGCTCGGGCCAGTTTGAATAGCCAGCGACCAATGCGACCCGCCCACACCTTTCCCCAAAACTCGGTGTCGACGTCGCGCCGCCGCTGCAACAGGATCAAGGCCCCCGTCATCCCCCACATGCCGACACTGAAGCCGATCAACGCAGCCTCCGGGACGAACACGCCCACAAGCAGCGGGACAACCGTCAGGTGCAGGCCGCCCGAGATGAAGCCGCCGAGCCCGATTGACTTGAAGATTCTTTCGAGCCACGACGGCCCGAGCCGTCGACCACCGGCGCGTTCCTCGCGATCGCGATCCAGCTCGGCTTTGAATGCAACCTCGAGGTCGCCGTGGTCGAACCCTGCCTTCAACAAACGCCGCGCGCGCTGAATAAGGACAGCGGCAGGCACCAGCGTGATGCCCGCAGCGAACAAACCGTACCCGAGGGCGACCGAAGTGATGGGCGAGGCCGCCACGACCGCCCCGAGCAGGACGAACGGGTAGAGCAACGCTCCGGCATCGTCGAATCGAGCACCGCGCTTCACGAACACGCGTAGCGCGAGCGGCAGCTCGCGGCGCTGCTCCAGTGCCCGACTGAGTTGATCGGCGAGAACCGAAGTCCCCTCAGGCCGGTCGTCACGATCCTTCGACAGGCAGCGGTCGATCGCCTGCGCGATCCGGCGCGGTACACCGGGAGCAACCGACGCGAGCGGCGGTGCGGGCTCCGTCACCTGTTTCGCCAACACCTCCGTCGCCTTTTCGCCCTCGAACGGCAGTGTCCCTGACAGCGCGAAAAAGCCTACGAGGCCGAGCGAGTACAAGTCGCTGCGCGCGTCGACCACCTCGCCCAGCGCCTGCTCGGGACTCATGAACTCGGGCGTACCGACCACCTCTTCGCTCGTGAGCCCACCCGCGCCAGCGACCACGCTCGCAATTCCAAAATCGGCCACCAGCACGCGGCCGTTGTTCTCGAGGAGGATGTTGTCGGGCTTCACGTCCCGGTGAATCACGCCCTGCCCATGCGCATAGGCGAGCGCCCAGGCGACGTCGCGCAGGACCCGTGATGCCTCGGAAGGCGCCAACGGTCCCCGGTTCCGCACGCGCTCCGTCAGCGTCTCGCCCTCGATGTACGCCATCGCGAAGAACACGAATTCGCCGATCTCTTCGACCGCGTGAATTGGAATCACGTTGGGGTGGGAGAGCTTCGCGGCGGTGCGCGCCTCGCGCAGAAACCGCTCGCGCAGCTTGGGATCGGTTGCCTTCGACGGTGGCAGCAGCTTGATCGCGACGGGCCGATCCAACCGGACTTCCCGCGCCAGATAGACGACGCCCATGCCACCACGGCCCAGCTCGCGCTCGAGCGAGTAGCGGCCGGCGACCGCACTCTGGAAGTCCAGGAATAGCCGATCAGGGGAGGGGTGCGTCATCGCATCCTA
>QHUL01000012.1 GCA_003222115.1 Gemmatimonadota bacterium
GTGCGCCGGTACCCATCTTGGCCGGTGGCCGCGTGTACGGGCGGCTTGGGCCGTGGAAGGTCGGCCTCCTCGATGCGCAGACCGGCGCTGGCGACAACGCCAACGACGCCGTCGTGCGTGTGCAGCACGACCTCTTCGCCCGGTCCTACATCGGCGCCATCGGGACGCTCCATGCTGGACCGCGCGGCCAAGGCGTCGAGCGGGCGGGCGGCTTGGACATCGACCTGCCGCTCATCGTCCACGGCGGCAATCTCGAGCCGAAGGTTTGGATCGCGGGCAGCCAGACCCCGGGGGTGCCTGGGACTCCCCTCGCGTGGCGGATCTCGACCGACAACCCGAACGATCTCTTCGACAACTTCATCTCGCTCTACCGCATCGACTCGGGCTTCGCTCCGCCGCTGGGCTTCGTCCGCCGCACCGGCGTCTGGGAGACGACCGGGCACGTGGACTTCATGCCACGGCCAGGAGTGCTGGGGATCCGGCAGCTTGACTTCACGTTTCCCATCCCGAGCTGGGATGTCATCGCAAACGAAAAGGGCTCACTCTTTCGGAGCGCCGACTGGCAGACGGCGTGGTTCGAGTGGCGCGTGTTCGGGGGCGACCGGCAGAATGGCGATCACTTCGAAGTCAACTTCCAACGGCTGCTGGACGCGCCCACGGACACCTTCGACATCTTCCGCGGCGTCGCCATCCCGCCCGGCCGCTACTGGTGGTCCCGCTACGAGCTGCAATACTTCATGAACCCGGGCCGTCCCATGAGCTTCGGGGCGTTCGTGAACTGGGGTCAGTTCTACGGCGGTCACAGCACCGATCTCGAGCTGAGCGCGGCGTGGCGCGCCGGTGGCCACATCCTCGTGAGCACCGATCTGACCAGGACAAAGGCTCAGCTACCGGCCGGGGTGTTCACGGCCGTGTTGTCGGCGAGCCGGCTGGAATACGACTTCAATACCCGCACCAGCTTGCTCGCGTTCGTCCAGTACGACAACGAGACCGAGCGCATCGACTTCAACGTGCGATTTCACTGGATCCCGGTGAGCGGCGACGATGTCTTCCTGGTGTGGAACTCGGGGTACACGACCGATCCGCTCGCCCGGTTTCGCTTCCCGGACGCCAAGGCCCTGTCCCGGCCGCTCAACGGGGGCTTGGTCGTCAAAGCTGTCCATCGGCTCACGCCGTAGCGACGGGCGTGACGCTCCATCAGTCGGGGCGAGTGGATTTGAACCACCGACCTCCTGGTCCCGAACCAGGCGCGCTAACCGGACTGCGCTACGCCCCGAATGCGCCCAGGAGGACTCGAACCCCCAGCCTCTTGATCCGTAGTCACGTGTACGGCGACAGCAAACGCCATGCCGCGACACGTGCCGTCATTCCTCGCCGGACGCGCCCGACAGTCTACCGAAACCGCCGGGCCGCGTCTAGGCCTGCGCGAGGCACACCCACTTTCACACCCACTCTACCCCGATGACCGCCCGCTCGACGGAGGATCATGGCAGCAAGGTCTGCGACCTGAGTGCAAGCCAGAGTTGTAAGCGTCAGCCGGAGGCTACTAGCGTAGCTCCTCGGGGGCGCGTACAGAGTCGCTGAAGAAGGGTTGCTGAGTCGCGATGCGTACCTTAGCCTCCAAGTCGGGGCCTTTTAGGATCACTGGCATGGTCGGCAGCTCGAATCCCATCACCATCCTCATGGTGGAAGACAGCGAGGAGGACATCGAACTCACCTTGCGTGGTCTCGAGCGCGCAAAGCTGCAGAACCGCATCTGGACGGTCCGAGACGGTGTCGAGGCGCTCGCGTTTCTCCGACGCGAGGCCCCGTACGAGGCAGCCCCTCGCCCGGATCTCTTGCTCCTCGATCTCAATCTGCCGAAGCTGGACGGGCGAGACGTGCTGCTTCGCATCCGAGAGGATCCGCACTTGCGGGAGCTTCCTGTTGTGGTGCTCACAGTGTCCGAGAGCGAGCAGGAGCGTGTCGCCGTACGCGCAGCCGACGCCTTCCTGACGAAGCCCGTCAATTTCGAGCAGCTCGCGAAGCTGGTCCAGATGATTACCGACTTGGGGTGGTCGATCGTGAAGGTATCCCGCGCGAGCGCAGAAGCCTAGCGGACGGTGCTGTTTACCCTCTTCGGCTGACGCCGCACGGTAAACCCCGCCGCGCCAACGACGCCCACGTTAGCCCCGACGCGGTGCCGCCGCGGGGAAAAGCATCAGGCGGCGATCCTCACGGCGCTTCCGCCCATCGAGAACTTGGCTAATTCGCGAGCGGGCGCCGTAGCCAACTGGTAAGGCAGAGGTCTGCAAAGTCCCTGTGCCTCTTTCCGCCCCCTGAGCTGCGGGAATGGGCGCAAGTGAACCTGGTGCCTAAGATGCCCGAGAGGCGACGCAACGGGTAAGCCGTTTTCGCGGCAGGATGGGGCGGAAACGCGACAACACCAACGCAGAAGTCGTGTGTTCCGCCTTCACGTGGCCGTAGAACTGCGCCGTGATCGAGATGTTCTTGTGTCGCGACCGGAGATTGCCATTCGTTCCTACACGCTGGTGTCCAGCAAATCGCTAGCGATACACCCGTTCTTCGCAGAGAAGATCCCGCCTGAGCATCGGCCCAAATGGGCCCTGAAAGACCTGACAGATATTGGGGCGGTAATGACCCGTCATGTCGAGGACGATCGCCTGCTTCGAGCGGCACAATGGTTGTTTGATAGCTACGCGGCCACGAATCCACTACTGGCGTTCGTCCAGGCCACTACGTCCCTCGAAATACTCCTCGGTGACAAGACGCTCTCAGACCTCGTGGGCCTTGGAGCACTACTCGGGAATCGCTGTGCGTTCTTGACGGCAAGTCTCGCAGCCAGCGCGACAAGATCCTGACGGACTTTCAACGCATCTATGAAACACGCTCGAAGATCGTGCACCGGGGTCATCCTCGCCTATCGCCAACGGAAGAGAACGATCTCTGGATGCTTCGCTGGATGTGCTCGCGGGTCATCCAGGAGGAAATGAAGCTGATGTTGGCTGACCCTAGGGCGTAATCGTCAGGCCGTGAGAACCTTCACGCACTTGCTCACAGGCCGGTCGCGGTGCTTGTAGCGCAAATAACTACGCTACTGAACACGTCTCTGAACACTCTCTTCTCGACCTTAGCCCTGCGTTCTAGCGATGGATGCCGGAGTCGCTCATCGAGGGTGAGGCGTAGAGGCGGACGGGCCGAATGCAGTTGCGGAGCTCCGTTGACGCCCGGCTCATTGCTTACGTCTGTCCCGTTCGTCACGTCTGTCCCGTTGAATGGTCACATTGTTGAACCCCGCCCGGCTAAGCGCCGCGCGGATGGCGTCCAACTCTGTCGGCGGGTCCACGACTTCCACGGTCCATATCACGGTGTCTCGTCGTCTCTTGCCACGTCGTAAAAACAGGTTTCCGAGCAGCGGAAATCCCGCTTCCGCTAAAGCTCGGGTCACAGCGTGTGTTTCGGCTGTGTCTACCGCGATTAGATACCGCATAGACGCTGGAAGTCTGGTCGCTCGTGCACAGTCATTGTTCTCCGTGGGGCGGTCGCTTTCAACCGACGGTGCCGCTGTTAAGCTTGCTCAGACACTGCTCAGCTGCCTCCGCCGCCACCTTCTGGCGCTCGCTGCGCGTGACGATGTAGGTGTTCGCAGTGAAGTATGCATCCGAGTGCCCGAGCCGCGCGCTGACTACTTCCAATGGCACTCCATCCTCCAACTCCAGCGTCGCGTGCGTGTGCAGCAGAGCATAAGGCTTGAGCAGCGGCTTGAACCGGGGCTCCTTCTCAGCTCGAATCTGTAAGGACCCCAGCTTCGCACGCTCACAGATGCGGTAGTAGCTCGCGCGGAGGCTCGACCACTCCAGAGGAATCCCGTACTTGGTCTTGAAGAGCAGGTCACCGTAGCGGCGCCTATCGCGAGACGTGTGTGGCCGCCAAGACGCCGAGTATGTTCAATCGCGCGCGCGCGGCATTACAAGCGTTCGTGCGCGATCGCGTCGGCCCGCGGAGCGCGCTCTGGCAGCAGGTCACCGACGTCCGGCCGATGAAAGAGCGTAAGCACGGAGGGCAGGGGTACACGCTCTCAGAGGCGCTTGGAATTCGGGACCGCCTCGCACCGCACGCCGGCCGCATCTGGTGGGGCATGTGTCTCACGGGGATGAACCCGAAGGAGTTCTGGGGCGACTGGACTGTGCATTCCGGAGAGCGGATCCACGTCGCGGGAACGAAACGCGAGGGCCGCGTGCGCGATGTGCCGCTCGCCGATCTCCCGACCCGGCCCGAGCTCACCCGCGCGGGGTTCCGGAGCGCGCTACAGCGGCTGGATCGGACCGTGACGCCGAAGCTCGCGCGGAAGACGTTCGACCGCTGGATGCAGGATGCCGGAATCCCGCGCGTGCGCCGCAAGCGATATCTCGGCCACGGGAAGCGCGACGTGACGGACGACTACGAGTGGTACGAGGTCGTCGCCTATTTCCGGGAGGACGCGGGGAGGATGCGGGCGCTGTTGCCGCAGCAGGGCATGCGCGTCGTGCCGGGAGGGAAAACGTCGTGACGCACACCCACTTTCACACCCACTGGTGTCGCGGAATCGGACAGCGACGCCGCTAAGTCGTTATGCGCCCAGGAGGACTCGAACCCCCAGCCTCTTGATCCGTAGTCAAGCGCTCTATCCAGTTGAGCTATGGGCGCGAGTGGGCGGTACTAGACTCGAACTAGTGGCCTCCACGATGTCAACGTGGCGCTCTAACCAACTGAGCTAACCGCCCGAACGACCAGACGGGTAGACGACGAGACGGGTAGACGGGCAGCGGTTCGGAGTGTGTAGTGTGTAGAGGCTGTCGCCTCCACCCTACGAACCGCTCGACGTCTACCCGTCTACCCGTCTATCCAAGAATAGCGGGGGTGGGATTTGAACCCACGACCTCCGGGTTATGAGCCCGGCGAGCTACCAGACTGCTCCACCCCGCGTCGTTTCTATTTCGGATTGTCAATTTCGGATTGCGCATTGGGCGGCCAAGCCGGCACCATGGCGCCTCGGCCAGCCCTGCCTCACAATCCGCAATCCGCAATCCGCAATCGCCAGAGCGGGAAACGGGACTCGAACCCGCGACCCCAACCTTGGCAAGGTTGTGCTCTACCAACTGAGCTATTCCCGCAAACCTAGACGGGTAGACGCCGAGACGGGTAGACGGGGTAGGGGTGTCACCGCTTCGTGCCGACGCCGCCCGTTGAGCCCCTGCAAACTCTAGACTAGACACCGCTCGCCGTCTACCCGTCTGCCCGTCTAGCACGTGGAGGCGAGGGGGATCGAACCCCTGACCTCGTGAATGCCATTCACGCGCTCTCCCAACTGAGCTACGCCCCCATTATATTGGGCGCCCCCGAAGCGCCCCGGCGGGAACACGGCATCTTACCGGGGCGTTCTAGCGGTGTCAAGCGTTTTCAGGCTTTTTTGTGAACTTTTCGCTTCCTGAGCGGTATCACCGGGCGGTGCGAGGCCCGATAGCCATGTCCAAGCAGACCCGACGCAAGAAGACGACGGTCGCTCCCCAGCGAGCCCGCGCGGTCGCCGCCAAGGCGACCGCGGCCGGGCCCGTCGGCTCGGCGGCGCCACCCAGGGCCACGCGCCGGCGCGGTCGGCGCCGGGGTCTGCTCAACGGGCTCGCCACGCACGAGCACGAGCGCGACATTCTCGATCAGTACCTGCACGAGGTGTCCAAGACGCCGCTCCTCACGCAGAAGGAGGAGATCGCGCTTGCCCGCAAGGTGCGCTCGGGCGACCAGGAGGCGATGCAGGAGCTCGTGAAGCGGAACCTCCGCTTCGTGATCTCGGTGGCCAAGAAGTACCAGAACCGGGGGCTGCCGCTCACCGACCTGATCGGGGAGGGCAACGTCGGCCTGCTCACCGCCGCCCGCAAGTTCGACCCCGACCAGGGAGTGAAGTTCATCTCCTATGCGGTGTGGTGGATCCGCCAGGCGATTCTCGCCGCGCTGGCGCGCCAGGGCCGGACGGTGCGGGTGCCGCTCAACCGCACGGCCGACCTGTCGCGCATCGTGCGCACGGCCGAGTACCTGCGTCAGACGCTGCGGCGCGAGCCCACGCCGGAAGAGATCGCGGACGCGACGCGGCTGTCGCTCGAGGTCGTGCAGTCGCTCGCCGCCCTCAACACGGGCGACGTGCGACTCGACGCGCCGCTCGACCCCGACGGCGACCGTTCGCTGATCGAGCGCTTCATTGCCGAGGATCTCCCCGACACCGAGGAGCGGGCGATGGACCGCTTCCTGTCGGACGAGATCGAGAGCGCGCTGAACACGCTCCAGAAGCGCGACGCGAAGGTGCTGCGGCTGTATTTCGGCCTGGACGGCGGCCGCGAGCACACCCTGGAGGAGATCGGCGGCATGCTGGGCGTCACCCGCGAGCGCGTACGCCAGCTGCGGGATCGCGCGCTCAAGCGGCTGCGCGACGGCGACGTGGGAAAGGCGCTCGCGAGCTTCGCAGCGTAGTCTTAGACGCCGAGTGGCTGTGAGCAGCGAGTGGTCAGGGAGTCCCCTGGCCACTCGTCGCTTATGGCCGCTTGGCGTCTTGGCGTCCCGGCGTCTCAGCGTCTAGCTTTTAGCCCGTGATCGAACGGGTCGGCCGGGGGACCGTCCGCGCCATCAACGCGGTCGGCCGCTTCGGCCATTTCGTGGGCGACATGGTGCGGGCCGTCCCGGACGTGGCGACCTGGGGCCGTCTCACCCTGGTGCAGATGCGCCGCGTCGGGGTCGACTCGCTGCCGGTCGCCCTCTTCATCGCCGCCTTCACGGGCGTCGTCCTCGCCCTGCAGGCGTCCTACACCTTCACGGGCACCGTCCCGCTGTACTTCGTCGGCACGCTGGTAGGGAAGACGATGATGTTGGAGCTCGGTCCCGTCCTGGCCGGGCTCGCCCTCGCCGGGCGGGTGGGCGCGAGCATGGCGGCCGAGCTCGGCACCATGAAGGTGACCGAGCAGGTGGACGCGCTGGAAACCCTCGCCTACGATCCGCAGAGCTTCCTCGTCCTGCCGCGCGTCATCGCCGGCACCGCGATGTTCCCCGTGATTGTGGCCCTGGCGATCCTCACCGGCATCGTGACCGGCTGGCTCGCGAGCATCGTGCTGCTCGATCTGTCCACCCAGGAGTTCATCAAGGGATTGAAGCTCTTCTATCGCTTCAAGGACACCTGGTTCGGCCTGTTCAAGAGCGCGACCTTTGGGTTCACGATCACCTTGGTGGGCTGTGTGGTGGGGTTGAGGACGCGGGGCGGGGCGGAAGGCGTGGGCCGGAGCACGACGCAGGCGGTCGTGTACTCCGCGATCCTGCTGCTCGTGCTCGATGCCTTCTGGGCCCTGGTGCTGCTGCGGTGATCGAGTTCCAGGACCTCCACAAGGCGTTCGCCGCGAAGCCCGTGCTCGACGGCCTGACGCTCGAGGTACGGGACCGCGAGACGCTGGTGATCATCGGTTATTCGGGGAGCGGCAAGAGCGTGGCGCTCAAGCACATCGTGGGGCTGTTGCACCCCGATGCCGGGGACGTCATCGTTGACGGCCGCGCCGTTTCGACCCTCGACCGCCCGGCCCTCACGGCGCTGCGGCGCGAGATCGGATTCGTGTTCCAGTTCGCGGCCCTGTTCGACTCGCTGACCGTGGCGGACAACGTCGCCCTCGGCCTGCGGCGCCGCGGACTCGCGGAGGAGGAGATGGCCGAGCGGGTGCGGGAAGCGCTCGCCTTGGTCGACCTCACCGGGACGGACGAGCGTTATCCCGCGGAGTTGTCGGGCGGGATGCGCAAGCGGGTCGGGATCGCCCGCGCGATCGCGCTGCGACCGCGCTACGTCCTCTACGACGAGCCCACCACGGGCCTCGACCCCGTGACCTCGGCCGTGATGGACCGCCTGATGGTTCGGACGCGCGAGCACCTCGGCGCGACGGGGGTCGTGGTCACGCACGACATGCGGAGCGCCTACACCGTGGGCGACCGCATCGCCATGCTGTACGAGGGCCGCATCCGGCAGGTCGGCACGGTCGCCGAGATACAAGCGTCGGAGGATCCCGTCGTGCGTCAGTTCATCGAGGGACGTGCCGCGTGAAGCGGGAGAACGAGTTCGCCGTCGGCCTCGTGGTGATCGCCGCACTGGCGGTGGTCGTCGCCGGGGCGCTGTGGCTGTCCGGGGCCCATCTTGGCAAGGCCGAGGCCGTCTACACCGCGCGCTTCCGCACGGTGGGCGGCCTCTCCGTGGGAGATCCGGTGGTGTTGCGGGGCGTGCGCGTCGGGCGCGTGGAGGGGATCCGGCTGGCGCAGGGCAACTGGGTCGAGGCGGACTTGAAGATTTACGCGGGCGTCCAGGCCCCTCCCAAGCCCGCCGTGATCGCGGCCTCCGCATCGCTGTTCGGCGAGTGGGCCGCGAGCCTCGTGCCGCTGGACCAGCTGCCCAACGATCCCAACGTGCGACAGGCGATCGCGGAAGCCGTGGCGGCGGGCGGCAACAAATGGCCCGGAGCGACCCTGCCCGACATCGGCCAGCTCACCGCCCAGGCGAGCCGCATCGCCACCGACATCGCCACGGTTTCGAGCCGGATCCAGAGCGCGTTCGACTCGGAGGCGGTGCTGGAGCTGCGCAGCTCGATCAAGGACTTCGGGCAGGTGGCGAATCGCATCGCGCGGGTGACGAACGAGCAGGCGAACGTGCTCGGCTCGGTGGGCCAGAACCTGCAGCACGGGTCGGAGGTCCTGGCCAAGGCGGCGACCAATCTCCAGGCGACGCTGGGGCGGGTGGACTCCGCCACGAACCAGGGCCAGCTCGCGACGATCCTGAACAACTCCGCCGCGACGAGCACGGACCTGCGCGCCGCCTCGCAGGACTTTCGCGAGCTGCTCGACGCAGCGCACAAGAACCAGGAGAGTCTGGTGCGCGTGCTCGTCTCTGCCGACAGCGTGATGTCCCGCATCGCCAACAAGACCGGGACGCTGGGGCTGCTGGTCGCCGATTCCACTCTATACCGCGAGACCACCCTCACCATGATCCAGCTGCGGCAGCTTTTGTCCGACATCCAGGCCAATCCGCGCAAATACTTCACGTTCAGCGTGTTCTAGAACCAACGCGGAAGTGGGAACGCGGAACGCGGAACTACAAGGGGAGGGTCGATCCCGAATGCTGGCCGCGCGGCCCGATCGTCGGACGGTCTGTTCCGCGTTCCGCCTTCCGCGTTCTGCGTTCTGGAATTGCGTGGCGACATGAAGCGGGCCCAGCGACGAGCGCAACGAGAGACGAGTGCCGGCGGCGTGGTGTGCCGGCGCGGCGCGGACGGAGTGGTGCGCTTCCTGCTCATCCGCGACTCGTACAAGAACTGGGGCTTCCCGAAGGGGCATCTCGAGCCGGGTGAGCCGCCCGCCGAGGCAGCCCGCCGCGAGGTGGCGGAGGAGACGGGGCTCGGCGACCTCGTGCTGCACGGCCCCATCCAGGTCATCGACTGGTACTTCCGGTTCCGCGGCAAGACGATCCACAAGTACTGCCACTTCTTCCTGTTCGAATCGCGGCAAGGAGATCCCGTGCCGCAGGCGGAGGAGGGCATCACCGACTGCGCCTGGCATCAGCTGGCCGAGGCCGTCCGCACGATCTCGTACGCCAACGCGCGCGGGGTGCTCGAGCGCGCCGCGGAGATGGTCCAGGCCCTCGCGCACGTGCAGGTCGAGGGAGCGGGAGAAGGAGCGGAGAACAAGGGGGGTGGCACGGCATGACGCCGCCCCTCGTGCCCGTGTTCCACCCGCGGCGCGAGGCGCGCCGGGCGGTGCGGCAGGGCTATCCTCGCGCAGCGGGCGTGGTGCGCCTGTGTCGCAGCCTGGGGGGGGTGGAGCGACTGCTGTACAGCCGGCTCGTGGACGCGGTGGTGCTGGACGTCAAGGCCGCCCCCGCCCTGGGGTTGCCGGGTCGTTTCCCGCGCATCCCGATGTACGCGCTGTCGGCGTTCCGGCCCGACGATGGGGCGCTCGTCGCCGAGTGTCATGCCGCGGGGTTCGCGGGTCTCCTGGTCGAAGGCGTGGACAACGCGATTGCGGGCGAGTGGGTGGCGGCGCGCACGGCTCAGGTGGCGCGGCGCGACGCGCTTACCGACGCACCCAAGCTGCTGCGGCTGACCGATCGGTTGCAGCTCGCGGCCTGGGACGAAATTCTGCGGCGCGTGGCGGTGCCCACGCGCACGGCGCAGATCGCCCACGCGCTGCGCGTGACGCGCGAGCACCTGTCGCGCGAGTTCGCCGCGGGCGGCGCGCCCAACCTGAAGCGGGTGATCGACCTGGCGCGCGCAGCATGCGCCGCCGACCTGCTCGGGAACCCGGGCTACACGGTGAGCGTCGTGGTGCGGATCCTCGGCTACGGCTCGGCGAGCCGCCTGGCGAGCGCCGCCCGGCGCGTTGCGGGGGCGACGACCCAGGAGCTGCGCGAGCTCGGCCCGCGCGGCGTGCTGGGACGCTTCCTTAAAGGAAGGACGCGGTCGCGGATCTAGGACGAATGTGATATTTTTCACAATCTCTCGAGCGCGGCGCTATGGCCACCGATTCCATCCTCAGACCGGGCGAGCTCAAAGAAATCCTCCTCAAGGAGATCCAGGCCGCCGACCTGGCGGAGATCGACGTGCGCGAGGTCGGGACCGTGCTGGAGGTCAAGGACGGCATCGCCCGGATCTACGGTCTCACGTCGGCGATGGCCGGGGAGATGCTGGAGTTCATCTCGTCGGACACCGGAGACAAGGTCGTCGGCCAGGCGCTGAACCTGGAGGAAGACAACATCGGGGCCGTGATCTTCGGCGACTACCTCGTGCTGCGCGAGGGGGATGAGGTGCGCCGCACCGGTCGCGTGCTCGACGTGCCGGTGGGGCCGGCGCTGGTGGGTCGGGTCGTGGACGCGCTCGGCCGCCCGGTCGACGGCCTCGGGCCGATCCACACGACCAAGTCGCGCAAGGTGGACATCGTCGCGCCGGGCATCATCAAGCGGCAGCCCGTCAAGGAGCCGCTGCAGACCGGCATCAAGGCGATCGACTCGATGATCCCCATCGGCCGCGGCCAGCGCGAGCTGATCATCGGCGACCGCTCGACCGGCAAGACGGCCATCGCCGTGGACACGATCATCAACCAGCGAGGCGAGGGCGTGGTCTGCGTCTACGTGGCGATCGGGCAGAAACGCTCGACCGTCGCGGCGGTGGTGGACAAGCTGAAGGAATTCGACGCGATGGAGTACACGATCGTCGTGCTGGCCTCCGCCTCCGAGCCGGCCCCGATGCAGTACATCGCGCCGTTCGCGGGCTGCGCCATGGCCGAGTACTTCATGTACGACGAGAAGAAGGCCACGCTGTGCATTTACGACGACCTCTCGAAGCAGGCCGCGGCGTACCGGCAGCTCTCGCTCGTGCTGCGGCGCCCGCCGGGCCGGGAGGCGTACCCGGGCGACGTGTTCTACCTGCACAGCCGGCTGCTCGAGCGCGCGGCGAAGCTGTCGAACGAGATGGGGGGTGGCTCGCTGACGGCGCTGCCCATCATCGAGACGCAGGCGGGCGACGTGTCGGCCTACATCCCGACCAACGTCATCTCCATCACCGACGGACAGATCTTCCTCGAGACCGACCTTTTCTACTCCAACGTGCGGCCCGCGATCAACCCGGGCATCTCGGTCTCGCGCGTGGGGGGGAACGCGCAGATCAAGGCCATGAAGCAGGTCGCGGGGCGGTTGCGCCTCGATCTGGCGCAGTACCGCGAGCTCGAGGCGTTCGCGCAGTTCGGCTCCGAGCTGGATCAGGCGACCCAGAAGCAGCTGGCTCGCGGGGCGCGCACGGTCGAGGTGCTGAAGCAGCCCCAGTACCGGCCGATGCCGGTGGAGCAGCAGATCATGATCGTCTTCGCCGCGACCAGCGGCTTCCTCGACGACGTGACCGTGGCCGACATCAAGGCCTGGGAGCAGGGCTTCCTCGATTTCATGACAGCGCAGCACCCGACGGTCGGCGAGGAGATCCGCACCCGCAAGGTGCTGACCGACGAGCTCAGCGCGCGGCTGCGCGGGGCCGTGCAGGAGTTTACGGCGCTCGGGAGCCGCTGATGGCGAAGCCGCGGGAGCTGCGCCGCCGCATCCGCTCGATCCAGAACACGCGCAAGATCACGAAGACGATGGAGCTCGTTTCCACGTCGAAGCTGAAGCGCGCGCAGGACCGCGTCGTCGGTGCGCGCCCCTACGCCCGCGCCCTGGCGGAGGTGCTGGGCGACCTGTACGCCCCCGACCTGGCCGAGCGGTTCCCGCTGCTGCGCCAGCCGGCCGCGGACGGCACGAAGCGCGTCGGCCTCGTGCTCATCACGTCGAACCGCGGTCTGTGCGGCGCTTTCAACGCCAACCTGATTCGCGAGGCGCGGCGCCGCATGCAGGAGCTCGAGGGGCAGGGGGTGAGCATCGACCTGCACCTCGTCGGCAAGAAGGGGATCAGCTACTTCAAGTTCACGAAGCGCGCCGTCGCGTCGCAGCGCACCGACATCGGGGACAAGCCGACCGCCGCCCACGCGGCCGAGCTGGTCGCGCCGCTGATGGCGCAATTCCAGGCGGGCACGCTCGACGCGGTCGAGGTGGTGTTCGCGCAATTCAAGAGCGCCGTGTCCACCCCGCCCACCACCCTCCGCATCCTCCCCGTCACCCCGCCCCGGGCGGATAGGCGGTTAGGCGGATCGGCGGTTAGCACGGGCACGGATGCTCTATCCGCCCAGCCGCCTAACCGCCTATCCGCCTATTACATCCTCAAGCCGTCCGCCGACGCGATTCTCGAATCGCTGCTCCCGCTCTACGTGCGCAATCAGATGTTCCGGGCGCTGGTGGAGACGGCGGCGGCCGAGCACGGCGCGCGGCGCACGGCGATGAAGAATGCGACGGACAGCGCGGGCGACATGCTGGATCTGCTGCGGCGCACCTACAACCGCGCGCGCCAGGCCGTGATCACGCAGGAGCTGGCGGAGATCGTGGGTGGGGCGGAAGCCTTGAAAGGATAGACGTCAGACATCAGACATCAGTGCTGACGTCTGAAGTCTGATGTCTCAACAGGAGTCAGCATGGCGACGAGAACCACGGAAGCTGCGAAGAAGCCCGCGGGCGCGGCGAAGCACAACATGGGCAAGGTCGTGCAGGTCATCGGCCCCGTGCTCGATGTGGAGTTCGAGCCGGAGCGGCTGCCCGAGCTCTACAACGCCCTCGTCATCGACCACCCGGGGAACGGCACCCCGCCGGTGCACCTCGTCGCCGAAGTGCAGCAGCACATCGGCCGCAACCAGGTGCGTGCGGTCGCGATGAGCTCGACGGACGGCGTGGTGCGCGGCATGGAGGTCGTGGACTCGGGTAACCCGATCACGGTGCCGGTCGGCAAGGCGGCCCTTGGCCGGATCCTGAACGTCCTGGGCGAGCCGGTGGACGAAGGCGATCCGATCCCGGCGGACGCCGAGCGCTGGCCCATCCACCGCGAGACGCCGAAGTTCGTGGACCTCGAGCCCAAGACGGAGGTGTTCGAGACCGGGATCAAGGTGATCGACCTGATCGCTCCCTTCGTCAAGGGGGGGAAGATCGGCTTGTTCGGCGGCGCCGGCGTCGGGAAGACCGTGATCATCATGGAGCTGATCCACAACGTGGCGATGGGCCACGGCGGCCGCTCGGTGTTCTGCGGGGTGGGGGAGCGCACGCGCGAGGGGAACGACCTGTACCTCGAGATGAAGGAAAGCGGCGTGCTCAAGTCGTGCTCGCTGATCTACGGCCAGATGAACGAGCCGCCGGGCGCGCGGCTGCGCGTCGGGCTCTCCGGGCTCACCGTCGCCGAGTACTTCCGCGACGTGGAGGGCCAGGACGTGCTCGTCTTCATCGACAACATCTTCCGCTTCACCCAGGCGGGCTCCGAGGTCTCCGCCCTGCTGGGCCGAATGCCGTCAGCCGTCGGCTATCAGCCGACGCTCGCCACCGAGATGGGCGAGCTGCAGGAGCGGATCACGTCCACGAAGAAGGGCGCCAGATCTTCGAGCTCGGGATCTATCCGGCCATGGACCCGCTGGCGTCGTCCTCCCGCATCCTCGACGCGCAGTACGTGGGCGAGCGGCACTACAAGGTGGCGGTGGAGGTGCAGCGCATTCTGCAGCGCTACAAGGACCTCCAGGACATCATCGCCATTCTCGGCATGGACGAGCTCTCCGAGGAGGACAAGCAGCTCGTGGCGCGCGCCCGGCGGGTGCAGCGCTTCCTGTCGCAGCCGTTCTTCGTCGCGACCCAGTTCACGGGGCTCGAGGGGAAGTACGTGAAGCTCGAGGACACCATCAGCTCCTGCGAGCGGGTGGTCGCGGGCGAGTTCGATCATCTGCCGGAGCAGGCCTTCTACATGGTGGGTGGCATCGACGAGGTGACGCAGCAGGCCGAGCGTCTTGCCTCCGCCTGAGTGATGCACGTCACCGTCATCTCGCCCGAGCGCACGGTGTTCGACGGCCCCGCGGACGCCGTGGTCGCCCCGGCCTACGACGGCCAGGTCGGGATCCTGCCACGGCACGCACCGTTCCTGACGCTGCTCGGAAGCGGGATGCTCACGGTGAGCGGGGGCGAGGCCGGCCGGTTCCGCGTGGCGGGCGGCTTCCTGCAAGTCGTGGGGGATGAGGTGCGTGTCGTGGCGGACCGGGTCGAAATCTCTTGACAGATCGGCCCCGCGCTTGTAGCGATGTGCGGTTTTGGCAGCGCCCGAAATGCGCCCGTCACTGTTCGCTCGGAGGCTCCCATGCGGAAGCTGCTCGGCTGTGCAGTTCTCGGCGCTCTCTTGTTCACGACCCTCCCGCTGTCAGTCGTAGCCCAGCGCGCGGCCGCGCGTCCCGCCGGCGGTTCGGCGCAGCGCGCGTCGTTCGGGCCGGAGCTCAATTGGAGTAGCGATGTCGACTTCGGCATCGGCGCCCGGGGCGTGTTCCCGCTCCACTCCCTGTTTCCCAAGACCCCGCTCGATGGCATCGTCTCGTTCGACTACTTCTTTCCGAGCCATCCCAGCGGCACCAGCGCTCACTACTGGGAGATCAACGGCAACGTCGCATACCGGTTCACTGTCCCGGCTAGGAGTTCCTTTCGTCCCTACGCCGGCGGTGGCTTGAACGTCGCCCACGCCAGTGCCTCCGCGACCGTCGGCACGACGACCGTCAGCGCCTCCGACACCAAGGCGGGACTGAACCTGCTCGGCGGCACCACGTTCAAATTGAAAGGCAGCAAGCTCACGCCGTTCGTGGATGCTCGCGGGGAAATCGGCGGCGGCAAGACGTTCATCATCACCGGCGGCGTTCGCTTCTGAGGCTCGACCCGCGGCGGCGTGAGCCGCGTCACGGGGTTTGAAACGGTGGCCCGGCCGCCCATGCGCGGCCGGGCCACGTTGTTCAACGAGTGCGGAACGTCGGCCCCGCCTTCGGGTACCTGACCCACGCTGCGTCCAGACAGGAGGAGGAGTGCATGCGGCTCATCCACTCGCTGCTTGGTTGCGTCGTGGCCGTGGGGCTCGTTTCTGTCCCGGCGCCGGTCGCCGCGCAGGCGACCGGGACGACGACGTTCAACGCGCCCTATCGCGCGTTCACCCGCTCCGAGATCGGCGTGCTGCTGAGTTTCCCGGACGGCGGCGGGACCGCCATCGAGGGCGCCTATCGGATGGCCGGCGGCAGGTTCGACTTCGGGTTCAAGGGGGGCTTTTTCGATCCGCCCGGACCGGGCCACACCGAGCTCTTGATCGGCGCCGAGGCACGGCAGCGCGTGATCACGCACACGGTCGACTTCCCGCTCGACGGCGCCCTGCTGCTGGGCGTCGGGGGCAACCTGGTGAGCGGGTCGGCGGTGATGGTGATCCCCGCCGGGCTGTCGCTCGGCCGTCGCATCGATCCGCAGGGCTCGACGGTGAGCATCGTCCCCTACGTGGAGCCGACGGTGTTCCTGCTCGCCGGGGACGCCACGGATCACGTTCAGTTCTCGCTCGGCCTCGGGGCCGACTTCCGCCTGACCCGCGTCTTCGACGCGCGCATCAGCGCCGGGCTGGGCGACGTCGAGGGTGTGTCGATCGGCGCCGTGTGGGTGCATTGACGCGACACACGATTGACTTGCGACCGCGGGTTCCCTAGCGTACGCCGGTCCGATTCGCCATCACTCGTTTGGAGAGGGAAGCTATGAAGCGCAGCGCCTTGATCGTGGCAGTGAGCGCCGTCCTCGTCGCCGCGCCGGCGGCCGCCCAGTGGACCGGGATGCCCGTGTGGAACGACCCGAAGGGCGGCACCGGGATCACCATCAGCGGCGACTACGGCAAGCCGAACGACAACTACCGCGGCGGCAACGCGTGGGGCGGCCGCGCGGCGCTCGGGGTGGGCACGGTGACGCTGACGGCGGGCGTCGCCACCTACAAGCCGGAGGGCTCGAGCGACGCCACGACCGCGGTCGGCGGACAGGCGGCGTTCCGCGTGATCGGCGGCAGCCTGTTGCCCTTCGCCGTCAACCTGCAGGCGGGAGCGGGCACGTCCGCCAAGATCACCTCGAGCAACTACCCCAAGCGCACCAATGTCACGGGTGCGGTGGGGATGAGCGTGCTCCTTCCCACGCCGGGCGTCAGCATCGAGCCCTATTTCTCGCCAGGCATCCGCTACATCAAGACGGAGGACGCGATCACCGGGGTATCCGCGTCGCAGACCAAGTTCGGCTACGCCCTCGGGGCGAACCTGACCTTCGGCATGCTGGGGGTGCATCTGGCCTACGACTATCAGAAGCTGGACGTGGGCAGCACGGGCGTATTCGGCGTGGGCGCCCACCTCGACATCCGGGCTCCCGGGGGCTTCTGAGCGGTTCACAACCGCACGACCGGCCGCTAGTTTTGGGGCGCGCCGTTCCGGCGCGCCCCGTTCTGCCTCAAGGAGTCACGTGATTCGGTCTGCCCTCGTGCGCGGGTCCCTCGTCGCCCTCGCTCTCGCCGTGAGCGGCTGCGCGCTCACGTTCGACAGCACGCACCTCGGCGTTCCGGTGACGATGGCGGAGGCCGCCCAAGCGCCGGCCGCGGGCACGCCGTTCCGGGTGACGAAGCACCCGGTCTACCTGTTGCTCGGGCTGATCTCGGTGTCGCGGCCCAACCTGGAAGACGTGCTCGCGGGGCAGGTGGGCACGGGGGCGTCCGTCGCGAGCCTCCAGATCAAAGTCCGGAGCCGCTGGAGCGATCTCCTCGTGACCGCGCTCACGCTGGGCCTCATCGTGCCCCGTTCGGTGACGTTCGAAGGCGTCGTCGTGGGCGGCCGCGCCGCCGACTCGCGCTAGCCTTCTACGGCTCGACGACGTCGATCGTCCGGCCGCCCGCGACGGGGCCGGCGACCGTCTGTCGCCGACCGGACGGCCAGCGCACCTCGACCGAGGCGGCGTGGTCCGCTTCGCCGAGTCCGAAGTAGAGCGGCAGCTCGCTCTGGGACAAGTAGCCCGACTTCCCGTCCATCGCCTTGAGGATGCGTCTCCCGTCGGGGAGGACGACCGTGACGTGAGCGCCGAGCCCCTCGCGGTTCGAGCGCGTCCCGCGCAGGCGAACCTCGAGAAAGTTGACGCGGCCCCGCTGCGCCAGGTCGCTCAGGAGCACCTGCGGCGGCGCGTTGAACTCGTTGGTCACGATGTCGAGATCGCCGTCACCGTCGAGATCGAGGATCACCGCCGCCCGCGTGCCGAGTGAGCCCATCACGCTCACGCGGCCTCCGCCTTCGTGCCGGCACCCCAGCGCCGCGCCGCCCGGCTCGGAGCACGCGGCGCACATGACACTCCCCCGATCCGCGCCGCCGCAGTCGAGAGTGAACCACACCTGCTCCGTCGCGCCGTTGGGACGCGGCTCGACCCCGACCAGAAACTCCGCGGGGAGGAAGTTGCGGCCGGCTTCGTTCAGGAGCACCGAGTTGATGCCGTAGCGGTGCGGGAAGTTCATCCCGGCGGCGATGAAGATGTCGTCCCAGCCGTCGGCGTTGAGGTCGTCCACGCTCGGCCCCCAGGGCCAGTACGTCTCCACCCCGACCGCGTCGGAGACCTCGTCGAAGCGGCCGCCTCCCCGGTTATGGAACAGCGCGTTGCCGAAGATGAAGCGGCTCTTCCCCGTCGGGAAGAAGTCCGCGAGCGCGCGCGCGGAGTCGGCCTTGCGGCCTTCCGCCGCCCAGTCGCCGGGAGGAATGTTGACCCACATGTCCGAGTGCATGTCAGTGACCAGGAGGTCGAACCGCCCGTCGCCGTCGAAGTCGAACGCCTTCACTCCCATCGCCCCCCACGGCGTCTTCGGGAAGTAGCTCCGGGTGGCGTCGCGGAAGCGCTTTCCGCCCTGGTTGAGCCAGAGGTGGTTCTCCCCCTGCATGTCGAGCACGTACAGGTCGGGAAACCCGTCGTCATTCACGTCGATGACCGTGGCGTCGCCGCTCCAGCTCAGGTCCACGAGCCCGACCTCGCGCGTGACGTCCTTGAACCGCCCGCCGCCGAGGTTGTGGTAGAGGATGCTCGCTTCGGCGCGATCGGGATGGGTGTGGCCGTGGAAGGCGTCGCTCAGGCCCACGTAGTAGCCGCCGGGCCCCCGCTCGTCGGTGGTGTAGCGGCCCACGTTCGTGACGAACAGGTCGAGCAGACCGTCGCCGTCGTAGTCGAAGAAGACCGCGCCGGACGAATGGCCGACGTAGCCGACGCCCGCCGCCGCCGTGATGTCGCGGAACGTGCCGCCGCCGAGGTTCTTGAAGAGGCGGTTGCCGTGGCGCACCGTCGTGACGAACAGGTCGGGTAGGCCGTCGTTGTCGATGTCGGCAAACGCGCACCCGGCCGCGATGGCGTCCGGCATGCGGAGCCCGGCCCGGTCGGTGACGTTCTCGAACCGGCCCCCGCCGAGGTTGCGCCACAGCTCGTTCGTGCCGAGCTGAGTGACGAAGTAGAGGTCGGGCCGCCCGTCGCCGTCGACATCGGCCGCGCACAGTCCCGTCCCATGGTCGTAGTGGACCTTCTTGTAGGCCTTGCCCGCGTCGTCCACGATCCGGTTCACGAAGCTGATGCCGCTCGCGTCCCGCCGATCGGTGAACCGGAAGTCGTGGAACGCGCTCGAGTGCGCGGCCAGGGCGGCTTCCTGGCGGGCGCGCTCGAGCAGCCACGGCGGCGCCGCCGTGGCGGGGCGTTGGGCGCTCCGCGACCGGCACGAGAGCAAGAGGGGGAGGGGGAGCGCCGCGACGAGGAGCCGGGCAGCCCACCAGGGAAGGCGCGGCATGGGTGAATGTGACACTACCCGGCCACCAGCTCGAGCACCAGCGCCGTCGTCCGCTCGGCCGCCCCGCGACCCGCCAGCACCATCTTCTTCCCCGCCTTTCCCGCCTTGCCGCGCGCCCCATCGTCGTGGTGCCACACCAGCCACTGCGCGTGCAGCGGTTGCCTGCCGTCCGCGGGCAGGGCGACGGCCCCGCCCCGCTCGATCAGGAGCGCCGCGTCCCGGCTGCCGTGCCAGTGCGGCCCGACGATCACGGGCACGCCGAAGACGGCGGGCTCGAGCACCGAGTGGAGCCCAGCGCGGTGGTAACCGCCGCCCACGAAGGCGACGTCGGCGAGCGCGTACAGGTCCGCCAGGATACCGACGCGGTCCACCACGATGACCGGGGAGGGCGCCGCGTGCTCGAGCTGCGACAGCCGGACGGGACGCGGCAGGTTGAGGCGCCGGGCCACGAGGGCGATGCCCGCCAGGTGATCGGGGTGGGGCTCGTGGGGCGCGAGGATGAGGCGGGCGGTGGGCACCTGGGCCAGCAAGTCCGCGAAGGCCGGGAGCACCACCGCCTCGTCGCCCGGCCACGTGGACCCCGCGACGATCGTGAACGCGTCCGCCCGCACCGCGCCGAGGCGGAGAAACGGCTCGCGCGTGCGATCGAAGCGCTCGGCGCGCTCCACCACGCTGTCGTAGCGTGTGTCGCCCGTCACCTGAATCGCCTCGGACCGGGCGCCCAGCGCCCGCAGCCGCCGGCCGTCTTCCTCGCTGATCGTGCCGACGCGGTCGAGCGCGCGGTAGGCGGCCTCGGCCCACTGGCGCGCCGGCCAGCGCAGCCGCGAGCTGTGCGGGGCGACCGTGGCGGCGATGAGCCCGAGCTTCACGCCGCGGCGCGCCGCGGCGAGCGTCAGCTCGGGCCACACGTCCAGCTTCGCGAACACCAGGGCCGAGGGCTCGAGGGCCGCGAGCACCGCGCCGACGTCGCCCGGTCGGTCAAACGGCAAGTAGTCGGTGACGTCCGCCGGCAGCGTGCGGGCGAGGCGTTCCGCCGAGGGAGAGAAGAACGTGTAGGCGAGCTGCCACTGTGGTCGCTCGGCGCGCAGCGCCTCCAGTACCGGCTTCGCCTGCAGGCCTTCGCCCACCGACGGCGCGTGCACCCACACGAGCGGACGCTTGGGGTCGCGGTGGGCGCGCGCCCACGCGGCGAGACGCTCGGTCACGCCGCGCCGCGCTTCGAGCCCACGCTTGATCTTCTTGTCGAAGCGGGCGGCGAGCGGGAGGGCCCGCTCCGCGAGGGTGACGCTGAGCCGGTACACGAGGGACGGGCGGGCCACTAGCGGATGCGCGCCGTCTTGCTGCGGTAGATCGAGTCCAACACCTGCCGGAACGCCTCGAGGGGTGCGGCTCCCTCGAGCAGGCTTCCTTCGATGTAGAACGTCGGCGTGCTGTGCGCGCCCGAGCGGGCTGCGCGCGCGGCGTCGGCACGGATCTCGGGCTCGGTGGCCCGCGAGGTCACGCACTGCGCGAGCTCGGCGGGGTCTGGGCCGGCCGAGTCGGCGAGCGCGAGCAGATAGGGTCCAGGGTCCTCTTGTGCGGCCCAGCGCTCCTGCCGTTGGAACAGCAGGTCGTGCACGGGCCAAAATCTGTTCTGGCGCGCGGCGCACATCGCCACGGCCGCCGCGGCGACGGCGTGGCGGTGGATCGCGGTGAGCGGGAAGTTGACGTAGACGAAGCGGACCTTCCCCGTGTGCACGAACTCGCGCTCGAGCGTCGGGAAGACGGTGAGCGCGAACTGGCGGCAGTAGGGACACTGGAAATCCGACATCTCGTATACGACCACGGGGGCGTCGGCGCGGCCCAGGGACCGCGACGCCAGCGGATCGGACTGATGGCCGCCCCACGCCGGCAGCGCCAGCAGCGCGAGGGCGGCCGCGATGCGTCTCAGGGGTAGGACTTCGTCCAGATCGCGATCACGCCGCACCCGGAGCCCGATCCGCCGAACTCGCCGGGAATCTCCGAGCCGCCGCGGTAGATCTCGATGCCCTGGATGTCGTGCGGCGGCGTGTTGCGCGCGAAGTACGGCGTCGACTCGCGCCCGTCCAGAAAGTATTGCGGGTAGCACCCGGGCGGAGCCCGCACCATCTTGGCGATGCAGTCGTTCGTGATGCAGACCTGCTGCACGCCGCGCACGGTGACGAGGATGTCGATGAGCGAGACCGCGTTGCCCTTCTCGATCTGCTCCTTGGTGATGAAGTAGCCCATCCCCGACGCGCGCCGCCGCTCGAAGTCGGCGAAGCGCCGCGCCGCCTTTCTCGCCTCCACCACGACTTCGGGGAGCTCGTACGCGAGCAGGTCCAGGTCGAAGCGGTGGTCGATCACCTGGCCTGGTTTGAGCGTGAGGCGCCAGTTGCCGCTGGCGTACCCGATGGCGCGGACCTCGACCATCACGACGCCCGGGGGTAGCCCCGTGAGGGCGAACCGGCCCGCCGAGTCGGTCGTCGTCGTCAGGCGCGTTCCCATCATCTGGACCGTGGCTCCCGCGATGGGTGCGCGCGTCTCGCTCGCGATGACCTGCCCCGTGAGCGCGGCCGAATCGCCGGGCGTGGATGCCGCCTGGGCGGCGCGCAGCGGGGCGACCCCCCAGAGCCCGATATAGAAGAAGGAAAGGGCGATGCAGATGCGAATGGCGTTCCCGGAGCAGGGACGGTGAGCCCTCATGGCGCCGAGCCTCGCGGTCTCCGCTAATCTATCGCGGGGGCCGATAGGCGGAAAGGCCCGTAGAACCGGGCTTTCTCCCTCGCGCGGGACGAGGCGGCGTGCGGTTTCGAGGGGGGGGATTGCGGTATTGCGGACTTCCCGAATACGGTGCAGTATAACCGAAGTTGTTAGCGCTCGGCCCCTGTCCGAGCCGTCCGGAGTTGAAGCGCAACTTCCATCCGCAGGGGGCGTCAATGATGAATCGTGCCACGTTCAGCGCACCGCTCTGCGCCACGGCGTTGCTCGCGCTCGTCGCCGTGAGTTTCGGCGAAGCGCAGGCGCAGTCGGCGGTCATCACAGGCAAGGTCACCGGCAGGCAAGGGGAAGCGCTCGGCGGAGCGATCGTCGTGATCGACGAGTTCAGCGCCGCCGTCGCCACCACCACCCAGGGGACCTACACACTCACCCTCGCGCCGGAGCGGACGAAGGGGCAAACCGTCACGCTGCGCGCGCGCTACATCGGGTACTCGCCGGGCGTCAAGCAGGTGACGCTCACGCCGGGGACCCAGACCCAGGACTTCGAGCTCAAGTTCGACCCGATGACGCTCGACGCGGTCGTGGTGACGGGCGTCGCCGAGGCGACGGAGGCGAAGAAGCTCACCTTCTCGGTGGGCCACGTCGACGCGCAGACGCTAAACCAGGCGCCGGGCGTTTCGGCGCTGGGCGCGCTCGAGGGTAAGGTGGCCGGGGCGCGGCTGCTTTCGGGCAGCGGTATGCCCGGCGGCGAGCCGAGCATCCGGCTGCGCTCGGCGACCTCGCTCACGTCGCCGTCGGCCTGCGGCGGCGCCACCTGCGCCTCCACCGATGTGCCGGGCCCGCTGCTCATCGTCGATGGGACGATCACGCGGCACGGCCTGTCGGACATCAACTCCGAGGACATCGAGCGGGTCGAGGTGGTGAAGGGCGCGGCCGCCTCGTCCTTGTACGGCTCGGACGCCGCGAACGGCGTGGTCCAGATCTTCACCAAGCGCGGCGAGCGCATTCCCGACGGCAAGCTCTCCGTGACGGTGCGCAACGAGTACGGCCAGTCGTTCCGTCCGAAGTCGATCCCGACGGCGTTGGCGAGTCCGTACCTGACGGATACGCTCGGGACGTACACCGACACGAAGGGGAACACCGTCACCAACGGGGATTACATCGACGCGAGCGGGAACCTGATTGGCCCACTCGCGGGGCCCGCCGAGAAGGCCGACGGGATCGCGGACATCGTGTACGCGCGTTTCAACCGGCCGGTGTACGATCAACAGGAGCGACTGCTCACGCACGGCCCGTTCTACACGAACTACGTCTCGATCGGGCAACGGCGCGGCAACACGAACTTCAACGTGTCGTTCCAGAACACGAAGCAAGACGGCGTGATGATCCTCGTGAACGGCTATAACCGTCAGAACTTCCGGGTCAACGTCGATCAGGCGCTGACGCCCCGGTTCGATCTCTCGGTGGGCGGCTTCTTCGGCAAGTCGAACAACAATCAGGTGACGCAGGGCCCGGGCTCGCCGTTCTTCGCGGTGACGTTCATCGAGCCCAACATCGACCTGTTCGCCAAGAACCCGGACGGCACACCCTACGCGGCGAAGATCCCGCACCTGTTGCCGAACGCCACGAACCCGCTGTACCGGCTGGCGAACGAGCACATCAACACCGATCGCTCGCGCTACACCGGGTATGCCAAGGCGGTCTACCGCATCTTCGACTGGCTGTCGTTCGAGGGCAACTACAACTACGACCAGGAGTCGGCGAACTACACGCAGGAGCGGCCGAAGAACTACCTCAACTCGAGCGGCCTGCCGACGCCCGGCTTTCTCGTGAAGAACGACTCGAGCGGTCGCACCTTCAACACGGGCGCCACCCTCACGAGTGTGCGGAACTTCCGGCTCGGCTCGTTGGGCGTGCGCAACACCACCAAGGCCGCGTACGTGTACGAAGATCAGACGCGCAGCGTCTTCACGCTGACGGGCGGCGCGTTCACGGTCGTGAAGACGCCCGAGTTCAACGCGATCGATTTCAGTCAGCTGACGCCCGGCTCCCTGGACATCTCGATCCGCAACAAGAACTACTACGTCGTGTCGGGCTTCGACGTGAACGACCGCTACTTGATCGACGGCCTGGTGCGGTGGGACGGGTCTTCCCTGTTCGGCCCGGACAGCCGCTGGCAGACGTACTACCGGGTCTCGGGGGCGTATCGGCTCAGCGAGGACGTCCACCTCAAGGGGATCGACGAGCTGAAGCTGCGCGCCTCGTACGGGACGGCCGGGCTGCGCCCCACCTTCGACGCGCAATACGAGACCTTCGCCATCGTCGGCGGGGTGCCCGTGAAGCAGACGCTCGGCAACAAGGCGCTCAAGCCGGCCCGCTCGGGAGAGCTGGAGCTCGGCGGCAACGTCGACTTCCTCAACCGCTTCACGCTGGAGTACTCCTACTCGCGCAAGGAGACAAAGGACCAGATCCTGCTGGTACCGCTCTCCTCGGCGACGGGGTACCAGAACCAGTGGCGCAACGCGGGAACGCTGCTCGGCCATACGCACGAGCTGTCGCTCGGCGCGATCATCATGGACCGGCCGGACTTCTCGTGGCGCCTGAACATCGCGGGCGACCGCACGCGCCAGGTCATCAGCGACCTCGCCAAGGACGTGCCACCGTTCCTCGTCGGGCCGGACTACGCCGGCAACAACGACGTGACCCAGCACTTCAAGATCGCGAAGGGCGAGACGTTCGGGGTGATTTACGGTACGAAGATCGTGCGCAGCTTCGCGGAGCTGTGCGACGATCCGGCGAAGAAGTTGGCGGGCTGTGGCGCGGGGCTGGCCTATGACCCCGCCAACTACGTCGTGAACGAGGACGGGTTCCTGGTGTCGCGGACCACCTACCACACCAAGAACGAGACCTTTCTCAAGTACGTGGACCCCACCGGGGCCTCGGTCGTCAAGATCGCCGACGTGAACCCTGACTTCAACCTCAGCTTCACGACGAACCTGCGCTTCAAGGGGTTCACGGCCTATGCGCTGGTGGATTGGGTGCAGGGCGGGAAGATCTACAACGGCACGCGGCAGTGGCCGTTCTTCGAGCTGCGCGACCGCGTGTACGATCAGTCGAGCAAGGCGCGCGTGAACTGTGCCGGCAACCCGGACCCGACGTGCCCCTACAGCACCGGCAAGAAGTCGGGCAGCTATTACCAGGCGCTCTACAACGGCATCAACCCGATCGACTTCTTCGTCGAGAACGGGACGTACGTGAAGATCAAGGAGATCAACGTCAGTTACAGTATCGGCCGCAGCTTCCTGGAGAAGATCGGCATCGGCGGGATAAGCGGCATCAAGCTGGGGGTGATCGGGCGCAACCTGTTCACCTTCACGAAGTACTCGGGCTACGACCCCGAGGTGGCCGGCCTGTCGGGCGACCCCTACTCGTTCCGGTTTGACGGGTTCTCGTATCCGAACTTCCGGACCTTGACGGGCGTGGTGGAGCTCAGCTTCTGATCCCGCGGACCGACCTACTCTAGGAGCGTACGACTTATGAGCCTGACCAAGCGTATCCCGGAGGTGCTGGGCCTAGTGGCGGCCCTGGTCCTCGCGGGTGGGTGCGAAACCCTCAATGTGAAGAACCCCAACGCGCCGGACTCCGCGCGTCTCTTGACGGACCCGGCCACCGTTCAATCGATCGCCATCGGGGCCATGCGAACGTGGTTCAGCACGACGCAGGGGCCGACCGACGGCGCCGACCCCTACCCGGGCCCCACGCTCACCGTCATGGCGAGGAGCCACGTCGCGGCGTGGAACAACTACAACATCCGGTTCTATACCGGGTGCACCGACGGGTCCCAGCCGGGTGCACCGCTACCCTGGACGGGTGGAGGGGCCGCATCACTGACGTACACCGCTGCTACACTGGGGACGTGCGGGGGCACGAGCTATGGCGCCCCGTACCCGCGGATCGAGTGGCAGAACGACCCCGCCTCGGCGCAACGGACCCAGGTCGAATTCCTGTGGTACGGCTACTACTCGTCCCTGTCCGCGGCCAACGACGTCGTCACGGCCATTCGCAAGAAAGGCTTGGTCATCACGGACGCCAAGACGACGAAGATGGTCGAGACCATGGGGGTGCTGGTGCAGGCGTTGTGCCTTAGCCAGATCTCCCTGATGTACGACAAGGGCTTCTTCGTCGATGAGAACAGCGATCTCACGTCGCTCACGTTCTCGACGCGGGCGCAGATGCGCGACGGGGCGATGTCGAAATTCGACGATGTGATCAATAATCTCACGACGTACGCGGGCGGCTTCACCGTCCCCGGGGACTTCTTTGGCAAGCCTGGGCAGGCCTACACCAATGTGTCGATCGCGCAGATCGCGAGCACCATGGCGGCCCGGACGCTCGCGTACTTCCCGCGCAGTGCGGCGGAAAATGCCGACATCTCCGTAGCGGGTGGACAGGTCGATTGGGCCAGGGTGGTCAGCTACGCCCAGAACGGCATCAGCTCGGGCACGGCGTTCGACTGGGTCTTCCATCAGGACGGCTGCATCAACTGGTGCGACTTCCTGAAGGTGTGGACCAACGACTTGACCACGATGCGGGTCCACACCCGGGTCGCGCACCAGATGGATCCCGCGACCCAGCCCGATCCCTGGAATCTCGCTGCCAACTCCCAGCCCAGCTCGCCGGACGCACGGTTGGGCGACGGCACCATGCGGGCGGACAGGGCGGGTCCCGCGTATGCGGACGCCATGGAGGTCGACCCGGACTTGACCGGCAACGGCGGCTTCGACTACGTGTGGGTTGCACAACACCAGGAGAATCAGAACAAGTCGCGCGGGTTGTGGCACCAGAGCGCCATCGGACAGGTCCGCTACGACAGCTTGACCGCGTGCGGGGATAATCCGCAGGGTCAGGACGTCGGCATCGGAGACACCCCGGTGATACTCGCGGCCGAGAGCGACCTGATCTGGGCGGAAGGCTTGCTGCGGCAGGCATCGCCCAATCCCGGGGCGGCGGCACCGCTCATCAACTATACGCACGTTGGCCCGGATCGCCTCGGGCGTCCGCGGGGCGGCCTCACGCCCTCTACCGGTACGCTCGCTGACCTGCAGTACGAGCAGGATGTCGAGCTGCCGGGCTCGAACGCCTTTGCGCCCTTCATCGACCAGCGGCGCATCGACAATCTGGAGCCGTTCACGCCGCACGAGATGCCGGTGCCGGCGAAGGAGCTGGGCGTGTTGCAGCAGCCCCTCTACACCTGGGGCGGCCAGAGCCATCCTGTCAGCAGCAGTCCCACGGCACCCGCGCCAGGTGTCGCGGCGGCACTGGTGCTGAACGCGCAGCAGAGGTGGGCCGAGCTGGAGCACCAGATGCTGACGGCAGCCAGGTCGGGACGGGGCTTCAGGAAGTAGTAGCAGGCTGAAGCAGTCGGCGCCAACAGGCGCGTCGCGTACCGGCGCGCCTGTTTGTTTAGTGGCCTGGAGTGTACAACGGAGAGCAGCCCACGGGAGGGTGACGCATGGCCGGGCGGCGTTCGGGGATGACACGGCATGCGCTCGCCGGCGGGATCGCTTGGGTCGTGGCGGCATCCGCGTGCCGCGCCGCGCCGCCGCCCGTCGACGCGCGGATGCTCACGGACTGGATGCGCGCGCAGTACGCCCTGGTGCGGGCGGAGCGGCTCTCGCCGCCCGTGGCGTCGCGGGTGTTCGCCTACGGCGCAGTGGCCCTGTACGAAGCCGTCGCCGCGGGCTCGCCCCGGCTGCGCTCGCTCGCGGGCCAGCTCAACGGCTTGAGCGCGCTGCCGCGGCCCGAGCCCCGCGAGCGGTACGACTGGGCGATCGTGGCGGCCAGCGCCGAGACGACGCTCTTGAAAGTGTTGTTCAAGGAGGGGCTCCCGGCCACCCAGGTGGCGATCGCCCAGCTCGGCGACTCCCAGATCGCGGCGCGCCGCGCCTCCCGGCCGGTGCACGATCGTTCGACTGCGTACGGGGCCACCCTGGGGCGCGCCATCGCGGAGTGGGCCACGGGAGACCGCTTCTTCGAGACGCGTGGCCTCGCGTGGAAGCCGCCCCGGGGCCGCCGCTACTGGGTGAACACCGCCGAGCCCCAGCAATACATCTCCTCGTCGCTCTCGGCGCAGTCGGAGGCCGTCTCGCTCCGGAACCCCGCCGACACGCTCACCGCGGGGGCCGCGGCCGAGCGCTCGCTCATCGTCAGTCGGCCGAAATCGGCGAGCATCAAGACGCTCGCCGCCCTGAACCCGACGGGGGCGACGGAGCCGTACTGGGGTCGGCTGCGGCCGTTCGTGCTCACCTCGATGGACGAGTGCGCACCGCCGCGCCCGCCGCCCTATTCGGAGGCGCCCGGGTCCGAGTTCTACCGCCAGGCGAAGGCCGTGTATGACACCGGCAGCACGCTGACGCCCGAGCAGCGGGAGATCGCGCTCTACTGGGCCGACAATCCCGGGGAATCCGGCACGCCGCCCGGGCACTGGCTGCTCATCGCGAGCCAGCTCGTGGGCGAGCTGCAGCTCGACGCCGAGCGCACGGCCGAGATGCTCGTGCTCACCTCCGTGGCGATGGCGGACGCGTTCATCTCCTGCTGGCACGAGAAGTTCAGCTGGAGTCTCATCCGGCCAATCACCTACATTCACCGCGTGATCGACCCGCGCTGGCACACGCTCATCTCGACGCCGC
>QHUL01000013.1 GCA_003222115.1 Gemmatimonadota bacterium
AGGAGCGCTGCCTCGAGATCCACCGCGAGAACCTCGACGCGGCGCTCGCCCGCCTCCCCGGTCACCCCGACTACCGCTGGACCGCAGAGTGCGCGCTGCAGGTGATCTCCTACGTCGAGAACCGCTCCCCCGAGGCCGCCGGGGCGCTGGTCGAGGCGATCCGCGGCGGCAAGATCGGGTTCCAGGCGCTGTTCGCGAACCTGTTGACCGGGCTGCTCGACCACGAGACGCTGGCGCGCGTCGTGTGGCCCGCCGGTTTGCTGGCGCGCGAGCGAGGCCTCGGCTTCGCGGCCGCCCAGCTTACCGACGTTCCGGGCCAGACACTCACCTTTCCGACGGTGCTCGCGGCGAGCGGCGTGCGCTATCTCGCCACGGGCCCGAACCCCGAGCGCGCCGTGCCGCTCCTCTCGGCGGCGGACGGGGCAGCCGCGGGTTTGGCCGGCGACTGGCCGGTTTATCCCCAGGCGTACTGGTGGGAGGGCCCGGACGGCGGCCGGGTGCTGCACTGGCGCGCCTACCGCTACGGTGACGCCACGCGGTTCGGGTTCGACGTCGGGCCGGACGAGATGGGCCGGCGCCTCTCCGACTGGCTGCTCACGAACCCCGTGTTCCTCTCGCCCGGCTACCCCTTCGACATCGCGCTCCTGTACGGCGCGTCCGCCAGCGACAACGCGCCCATCGACGAGCGGCTGGTCCAGAACATGGAGGAGTTCAACCGCCGGTTCGCCTTCCCGCGGATCGTGCCGGGCCGCGCCGAAGACTTCTTCCGCGACTTGGAGCGCCGCTGGGGGGCGAAGCTGCCGGTGCGCCGCGGCGACACGGGCTGCTACTGGGAAGACGGGGCCGCTTCCACGGCGGCCGAGCTCGCCCGGTTCCGCCGGGCGCAGCTCGCGGCGCGGGCGGCGGAGCTGGTCGCTCTGTGGGACGACCGGCTCGAGCCGCGGGACGACGAGGCTACGGCCCGGCTCGCCCGACGCGCCTCGGAACGGCAGGCGATGTGGCGCGACCTCCTCTTGTTTGGCGAGCACACCTGGGGCGCGGACGTGAGTGTCTCCGCCCCGGACTCGCGCCAGACGGTGGCGCAATGGCTGTACAAGCGGCGCTTGCTGGACGGCGCCGCGGCGGCCGCCGAGCGGCAGCTCGCCGAGGGGCTGCTCAGGATCGGCGGGGCCACCCAGGCGGGCGCGGGGCGCCTCGTGTTCAACGCGTCGAGCTGGCCCCGCAGCGAGGTCGCCCACGTCCCCGACGGCGCCGGCCAGCGGCTCGCGTACGCGGGCGCGGAGCTCCCGGCGGTGGACTTCCCCGACGGGTCCGCCCTCGTCCTGATGCGCGATGTCCCCGCGCTGGGCTACCTCGCGCTGGCCGAAAGCGAGCGGCCTCCTCGCCCGGCGGTGGACGACGGCGCGGCGCTCGACGCGCAGGCGGGAGCCTTTCACCTGGCGCTCGACTCGGCAACCGGCGCCGTTCGGTCTCTCGTCGGCGGCGGCAAGGAGCGGGTGAACCCGGCCGCCTGGTCCGGGCTGAACCAGCTCGTGTACGTGCGCGGCGGCGCGCGCTCGGCGCTCTGGACCGACAGGTCGCGCGACTACCTCAAGGCCCCGCCCGAGCTGGCCGTGGCGCAGGCGCAGCTCGTCGCCGCGCGCCGCGAGCGGCTTCCCGGGATCGGCGTGCGTCTCGTGGCGACCCGGCGCCTCGAGGGCTTCCCGTCGCTCACCTCGACCGTGACCCTGTACGACGAGCTCCCCTGGATCGACGTCGAGAATCGGCTTGCGAAGACCCCGACGCTCGAGAAGGAAGCCCTGTATGTCGCCTTCCCGTTCGCGCTGACCAAGCCCGTCGTCGAGGTCGAAGTGCCGCTCGGGCGCATGGCGGTGGAGCGCGATCAGCAGCCGGCGAGCTGCCGCGACTGGTTCTGCCACGCCCACTGGGTGTGGCTGCACGACGCCAGCGACGGCATCCTGTGGAGCGGGCCCGACACGCCGCTGTTCACGTTGAACGACGTGTGCCGCGGAGCCTGGCGGCGTCGCATCGAGCCGGACGGCACGCTGTTCGCCTACGCGATGAACAACTACTGGCACACGAACTACGCGGCGCGCCAGGGAGGCGAGCACGTCTTCCGGTTCCGCGTCTCGCTGCTCTCGCCCGGCGCCGAGCCGGCGGAGCCGGTGCGGCGCGGCTGGGCGGCGTGCGATCCGCTGTACGTGAGCGCGCCGTACACGGCGGCCGTGCCGGGGCCGCTCACCGCCAAGGCCGCCGCGCTCTCGCTGCCGGATCCAGGTGTCCTCGTCGTCGGCGCGAAGCCCGCCGACGACGGCGAGGGCGTGGTCGTGAAGCTGCTCGACGTGGCGGGCGCGGCGCGCTCCGTGACGATCCGGCCCGCGGCGTACACGTTTCGCGCGGCGCGGCGCGCGAACCTCGTTGAAATGAACGGCGACACGCTGGCGGTGACGCAGGACGGGTACGTCGCGCTGGACCTGCCCGCCTGGGGAGTGGGCGCCGCCCGACTCTTTACACCGCGGGAGGGGTCGGGTTAACTATCGGGCCATGGCGAAGCCAAGCACGCTGGGCGAGCTGAAACACACCGAGTGGGGGAGCCCCGCCCGCATTCGACGCACCGTCAAGGACGAGCTCCGGGAGAATCTCATCTGCCTGCTCGAGAACGGCGCCTCCCTCTTCCCCGGGATCGTGGGCTATGAGGACACCGTGATCCCGCAGCTCGTCAACGGGATCCTCTCCCGGCACAATTTCATCCTGCTGGGCCTGCGAGGGCAGGCGAAGAGCCGCATCCTGCGCGCGCTCGTCACGCTGCTCGACGAGGAGATCCCGATCCTCGCGGGGAGCGAGGTGAACGACAACCCGTTCGCGCCGATCTCCAAGTACGGGCGCGAGCTCGTGAACGAGCACGGCGACCGCGCGCCGGTCGCCTGGCTGCCGCGCGACTCGCGCTACGTGGAGAAGCTCGCCACCCCCGACGTCACGATCGCCGACATCATCGGGGACGTCGACCCGATCAAGGCCGCGCGCGGCGGGCACCTGCTCTCGGACGAGCTGACGATGCACTTCGGGCTGTTGCCGCGCGCCAACCGCGGCGTGTTCGCGATCAACGAGCTGCCCGACCTCGCGGGGAAGATCCAGGTGGGGCTGTTCAACATCATGCAGGAGGGCGACGTCCAGATCAAAGGCTACCCCGTCCGCCTGAACCTCGACGTGGCGCTCGTGTTCACCGCGAACCCCGAGGATTACACCGCGCGCGGCAAGATCATCACGCCGCTCAAGGACCGGTTGGGCTCGGAGATCGTGACGCACTATCCGCACACGGTGGATCTGGGCGCGGCGATCACGCGCCAGGAGGCCTGGCTCGACCGCAACGGCCGGCCGCTGCGGCTGCCGGAGTTCATCGCCGAGCTGATCGAGCACGTCGCGTTCGAAGCGCGGGAGGACAAGCGGGTCGATCGCCGCAGCGGCGTGTCCCAGCGCTTACCGATCAGCGTGCTCGAGAACGTCATATCGAACGCCGAGCGGCGGACGATCGCCACCAAAGAGAAGACCGTGGTGCCTCGCGTGTCCGACGTGTACGCCGCGCTCCCTGCCATCACGGGCAAGCTCGAGCTCGAGTACGAGGGCGAGCTGCAGGGCGCCGAGGCCATCGCGAAGGACCTGATTCGCCGCGCCGCAGGGAAGACGTTCGCGGCCCGCGTGGGCGGGGCGAACGTGGACGACATCGTGCACTGGTTCGACGAGGGCGGTGCGCTCAAGATCTCCACCGACGAGCGCGCCGAGACGGTGCTCAAGGGATTCAGCGTCGTGCCCGGTCTGCTCGACGTCGTCGACCAGGTGGGGCTGGCGGGCAAGAAAGACCCGGGTACCCTGGTCGCGGCCTGCGAGCTGGTGCTCGAGGGGCTCGTCGCCGAGAAGCGCATCTCGCGCAACGAGGAGCTGGGCTACGTGCGGGCTCGCCCCGATCCGAAAGGCCCGCCGTACGGGAAGACGGGGGGCGGGGGCGGGGGCGGGGGCGGGGGCGGACCGAATCTGTTCTCGTGAGACGTAAGCCGTAAGCCATAGGCCGTAAGTCACGCCGCTGACTTACGGCTTACGACTTATGGCGTACGGCTTATGTTCATCCTACCTCCCCTCCGGAGCCTCCATGGGCAAGCTCGTCTCCGCCGCCGTCCTCGGCGCCATCGCGTTTTCCGTGCTGCTCGCCGCCGCGCTGCTGCGCTCGCAGCGGCCCGGGCCCATCGTGTCGCTGCTGCGGTTCGCCGGGCTCGGCCTCGGGGCGCTCGCCCTCGCGCTCGCCGTCGGCTCCGCGATGGTCGTGATCGACCCCGGCGAGGTGGGCGTGCGGCACGCCTTCGGCTACGTGGACCCCACCCCGCTCTTGCCGGGCATCCGCGTCGTTCCGCCGTGGTCGTCGATCGAGCGCTACTCCACGCGCGAGGAGCAGTGGCCGCCGCGCAGCGACCAGATCGAGCAGATCGCGGCGCTGTCCAGCGAGCAGATGGGGACGACCGTGGAGGTCTCGATCCGGTGGCAGATCGACCCCCAGCAATCACCCAAGATCTTCACCGAGATCGGCGACGAGGAGCAGATTCGCGGCGCCGTGCGGAACGCCATCCGCAAGGGCGTGCGCGACGGCATGGTGCAGTACTCGATCAATGACATCGCCAAGCGCACCCAGATCGCGAACACGATGGAAGGGCTCGTGGACTCGGCCCTGGTGACGACGCCGCGCGCCGGCGGCGGCAAGTTCCGGATCGCCACAGTGACGGCGTTCTTCCTGCGCGACCTCCAGCCCCCCGCCCAGGTGGTCCAGGCGATCAACAACAAGATCGCCCAGGAGCAGCAGATCGAGACCGAGCGGCACCGCGTCGAGGTGGCGCGGCTGCAGACCGAGCAGCAGCGGCTCCTGAATCAAACGCTGTCGCCGGAGGCGCTCATGAAGCAGTGGATCGAGGTGCTGCACGACATGAAGAACTCCAGCAACCTGATCATCTTCGTGCCGACCGAAGGCGGCATCCCGCTCCTCAACGTGGGCGAGCTGCGCAAAAACCTGAAGCCCTGAGATGGCCCCGCCCGTCATCACCGTCACGCGGCAGTACGGGTCCGGCGGCTCGGACATCGCGCGGTTGGTGGCCGAGCGCCTGGGGTGGGAGCTGGTGGACAACCAGTTCGTGGAGGAGGTGGCGCGGCGGGCCGGGGTGCCGCCGGCCGAGGTGGCGCAGCGGGAGGAGCGGGCGCCGGGGCTGCTCGAGCGGCTCGCCCGCACGCTCGCGGTGGCCTCGCCGGAGATGTTCATCGCCCAGGCCGCCGTGCCGCGTGTCGAGCAGGACGAAGCGACGCTCGTGAAGGTCACCGAGCGGGTGATCGCCGAGGCGGCGATGCACGGCCGGGTCGTGCTCGTCGGCCGCGGCGCGCAGGCGGTGCTCGGCAACCGACCGGACGCGCTGCACGTCTACGTCGTGGCCTCGAAGCCGTTCCGCATGAAGCTCGCGGTCGAGCGGCTCGGCGCCGACCCGGCGACCGTCGAGCGGGTGGTGGAGGAGACGGACCGCCAGCGCGACCACTACGTGAAGACGTACTATGGCCGCCACCGCCACGACGTGACCAATTACGATCTGGTCGTGAACGCGGAGCGGCTCGGGTTCGAGGGCGCGGCGGGGCTGGTGGTCGCCGAGGCGAAGAGACGGGGATGGAAATGAGTGCGGAATGGGGAGTGCGGAGTGCGGAATGTCATGGTAGGCGTCGAGAGACGAGCGACCTTCCACAGCAACTCCGCATTCCGCATTCCGAATTCCGCACTCAGGTTTTTCGCAGCTCCGGGACCCGCCACGCCGCCACCAGCACGACGAGCGCACTGACGAGCCCGCCCACCGCCACGGCGGCCGGAGCGCCGGCGTGCTCGGCGAACACCCCCGCCTGGAACGCGCCCAGCGGCGCCATCCCGACGAACACGAAGGAGTAGAACCCCATCACCCGACCGCGCAGCTGGTCGGGGACGAGCGTCTGCAACGTGGTGTTCGTGAGCGCGTTGTTCACGATCATCGCGCACCCGGCGAGCGCGAGCAGGCCCACCGACAGGACGAACACGCGCGACAGGGCGAACAGGCCGACGAGCACGCCGAACGCCACCCCGCCCGCGATGAGGAGCCGGCCCTTCGGAACGCGGCGGCTGTACACGGCGATCATCAGCGCCCCGAGCATCGCACCGATCCCCACCGCCGCCATCAGCGCGCCGTAGCCCGACGCTCCCGCCCGCAGCACGTCGCGCGCGAACACGGGCATCATCACGAGGAAGGGGAAGCCGAAGATGCTGAGCAGCGCCGTCTGCACGACGAGCGTCGCGATGCGGCGGTCGCCGCGAATGAACCTCACCACCTCCTGGAATCCCACCCAGGCGGACTCGTGCGCGGGCCGGGGCGCGTGGGGCGGAAGCCGCATCGCGAGGAGCCCCCAGATCACGGCCAGGTAGCTCACGCCGTTGAGAAAGAAGCACACTCCCACGCCCCAGGCGCCGATCAAGACGCCCGCGAGCGCCGGCCCGAACACGCGGGTGGCGTTGAAGAGCGACGAGTTGAGCGCGATCGCGCTCAGCAGGTCTTCCTTCCCCACCATCTCCACGAGGAACGACTGGCGCGTGGGGATGTCGAAGGCGTTCACGATCCCGAACAGTGCGGCGAGCGCGATCACCCACCCGACCGTCACGGTCTTCGTCCACACCAGCACCGCGAGCGCGAACGCCTCGAGCATCTGCAGCGTCTGCGTGAGCACCACGGTGCGGCGTTTGTCCACGCGGTCGGCGACGACGCCCGCGTACAGCGTGAACAGGAGCACGCCGAGCGAGCCGACCGCGGACACGAGTCCCACGAAGAAGGGAGAGTCCGTGAGCTGCAGCACCAGCCAGCCCTGGGCCACCGTCTGCATCCAGGTACCGGAGAGCGAGACGGCCTGGCCCAGGAAGAAGAGACGGAAGTTGCGATGCGACAAGGCGCCCAGAGGAGCGCCGCCGGCGGTCTCGGTCATTGCGGGAAAGCTCGCGGCGCGCCGATATTTGGGGTAGAGCGTCGATGCGTTACACCACCTACAGTCGCCACGTGCCCGAGTTGATCGACACGATCAACCTCCAGGGCCTGCTCGACCAGCTCGCCGACTTCCTGCTGCAGTCCGGCTTCGCCGGAGGCGCGTATTCCCACCCCTTCTGGGGCGAGTTCGGCGACGAGGAGCCCGACCGCTCGCTCGACGCACTGCGCCAGGCGATCCTCCAGGCGCTCATGGACTCGGGCCAGCTGACTCCCGACATGCTCAAGGCGCTGCGGGGCGAGTCCACGGGCGACGCCGAGCGGGACGCCGACCTGCAGCGCCAGCTCGCCGAGCTGCTGGACAAGATCGTCCAGAAGCTGATCGAGGAGGGCTACCTCACGGTGAACGAGGCGCCCCGCATGCCGAGCGCCCAGCAGCCGCTGTTTGGGCCGGGCGGGATCGCGAAGGAAGCGGCGCAGCAGGTGCAGTTCAATCTCACTGACAAGGGCATCGACTTCCTCGGCTACCGCACCCTCAAGCACCTGCTCGGCTCGATCGGGAAGTCGAGCTTCGGCGCCCACGACACCGAGCACCTCGCGACGGGCATCGAGGCCGAAGCGGCGAGCAAGCAGTACGAGTACGGCGACGTGCTGAACCTGGACGTCAACGCCACGCTGCTGAACGCGATCAAGCGGGAAGGGCTGGGCGTCCCCATCAACCTGGAATACCGCGATCTCCGGGTACATCAGGCCGAGTACCGGTCCTCATCGGCCACCGTGCTGATGCTCGACTGCTCACACTCGATGATCCTCTACGGCGAGGACCGCTTCACCCCGGCGAAGAAGGTGGCCCTCGCCCTCACCCACCTCATCCGCACCCAGTTCCCCGGGGACACGCTGCGCGTCGTGCTGTTCCACGACACCGCCGAGGAGATCCCCCTCGCCCAGCTGGCGCGGGCGCAGGTGGGGCCCTATCACACGAACACCGCCGAGGGGCTGAAGCTGTCGCGCCGCATGCTGCTGTCGCAGCGCAAGGACATGCGCCAGATCATCATGATCACCGACGGCAAGCCGTCGGCGCTCACTCTCCCCGACGGGCGGATCTACGTCAACTCGATGGGACTCGACCCCCAGATCCTCCAAGCCACCTACCGCGAGGTGGCGCTGTGCCGCCGCAACGGCATCCTGATCAACACCTTCATGCTGGCGCGCGACCGCAGTCTCGTGGAGTTCGTGAAGAAGGTGTCGGCGATCTGCCGGGGCAAGGCGTACTTCACGAACACGATGACGCTGGGGCAGTTCATCCTGATGGACTTCATGCGGAGGAAGACGCGGCGGGTCTCGTGAGCGAGTTTGTCTTCGGCACCCACAACGCCGCGTTCGTGCAGGTGATGTACGAGCAATACCTGCGCGACCCCGCCTCGGTCGGCGAAGAGTGGCGGCAGCTGTTCGATAACGGTCGACTCGCCGACCTCCCGGTGATCCCCACGAGCCGTGCGGAAGTGTTGCGGAGCGGGGAGCAGGCAGCGGTACCTTCCGCTGCACCGCCCAGTACCGCTCCCCGCTCCCCGCTCCCGGCCGGGTTAACCCCGATCACCGGACCGGCGGCTCGCCTGGTTCAGAACATGACGGACTCGCTGTCCGTCCCGACGGCCACGTCCTTCCGCGAGATCGTGGTCGACACGCTGGACGCGCGGCGCCGGGAGCTGAACGCGCGGCTCGCGGCGAGCGGCCAGAAGATCTCCTATACCCACCTCATCGGCTACGCCATCGTGCAGGCGGCGCGCGCCTTCCCCGTGATGACGCACGCGTTCCAGGAAGCCGGCGGCAAGCCGCATCGCCTCGATCCCGGCGGGGTGAGCCTCGGCCTCGCGGTGGACGTGGAGAAGAAGGACGGCAGCCGCACGCTCGTCGTGCCGGTGATCAAGCACGCCGAGGGGATGGATTTCGCGGCGTTCCACACGACCTACGAGACGCTGGTCGAGAAGGCGCGCACCGGTCGGCTCCTCCCCGACGACTTGGCGGGCGGCACGATCACCCTCACGAACCCCGGGACCATCGGCACCGTTGCCTCCGTGCCGCGCCTGATGAAGGGCCAGGCCTCGATCATCGCGACCGGCGCCATTCGCCAGTCGGGTGGCGCGAAGCTCATCACGATCACGAGCACCTACGACCACCGCGTCATCCAGGGCGCTGAGTCGGGGATGTTTCTGCGCAAGCTCGAGGCGCTGCTCCAGGGGGAGGACGGGTTCTACGAGCAGGTGTTCGAGAGCGTGGGCGTGGGGCGTGGGGCATTGGGCGTAGCACCCGCGCCCGCCGGCCAGGCTCCCGCGCCCCCCATGCCCCACGCCCCACGCCCCGGGGTGGAGGTCGGAGTGGAGGAGCTGAAGCACGTGGCGGCCGCGATGGCGCTCGTGAAGGCGATCCGTCACTTCGGCCATCTCGCGGCGCGGCTCGACCCGCTCGCCTCCGACCCTCCCGGCGACCCGGCGCTCGACCCGGGGCCCCTGGGGCTCACTCCCGAGATCATGGCGCGCGTCCCAGCCGAGGTGCTGCGCGTCTACGTGCCCGGCCGCACCCTGGCCGACGCATACCCCGAGCTGCTCAAGACCTACTGCGGCACGATCGCCTACGAGGTGGAGCACATCGGCAGCCATCAGGAGCGCGTGTGGCTGCGCCAGGTCATCGAGTCCGGCCAGCATCGCCCGCCGCTCGCGGCGGACGAGAAGCGCAAGCTCCTGTCGCGGCTCACGGCGGTCGAGATGCTCGAGCGGTTCCTGCACACAGCCTACCTGGGCCAGAAGCGCTTTTCGATCGAGGGCCTGGACGCGCTCGTCCCGATGCTGGACCTGACGATCGAGCTCGCCGGCCAGGCCGGGGCGCGCCGCGTGGTGCTCGGTATGGCGCATCGGGGGCGGCTCAACGTGCTGGCGCACATCGTCGGCCTGCCGTACGAGACGATCTTCGCCGAGTTCGAGGGCGGGCGGCACGTCGAGGAGACGCTCACGCCCGAGGGCGGCACGGGAGACGTGAAGTACCACCACGGCGCGGACGGCGTGTACCAGACCGCGGCCGGCAAGCCGGTCAACGTCAGCCTGTCGCCGAACCCGAGCCACCTCGAGGCCGTGAACCCCGTGGTGGAAGGGCGGGCGCGCGCGGCGCAGACGAACCGGCGCGGTAAGGACGCGTTGCACGACGGCACCGTCGCCGTTCCGCTGCTGATTCACGGGGACGCCTCGTTCGCCGCGCAGGGGGTCGTGGCCGAGACGTTCAACCTCGCCCGCCTCCGGGGCTACACCACCGGCGGCACGATCCACCTCATCGCGAACAACCAGCTCGGCTTCACGACCGACCCCAAGGAAGCACGCTCCACCGACTACGCGAGCGACCTCGCCAAGGGCTTCGATGCCCCGATCATCCACGTGAACGCGGACGACCCCGAGGCGTGCCTCGCGGCGGTGCGGGTCGCGATGATGTATCGCGATCAGTTCCACGGGGACGTGGTGATCGACGTCGTGGGCTACCGGCGGCACGGTCATAACGAAGGAGACGAGCCCGCCTACACGCAGCCCCTGATGTACGAGCGGATCAGGCAGACACCGCCGGTCCGGCAGCGCTACGCCGACCAGCTGGCGCGCGAGGGCGTGCTGGAGCGCGCGCAGGCGGACGCAGAGGCGGAGCGCTTCTCGCAGCGGCTGTACGAGACGCAGCAATCCATGAAGGCCCACCTCGCCGAGGCGGGCCAGGGCGAGGAGCCGCAGCGGATCTCGGGCGCGCAGCCGCCGGAGCCGGACACCGCGGTCGCGACCCAGGTACTTACGGGGCTGAACGCGCAGCTCCTCACGGTGCCGGAAGGGTTCACCGTGAACCCCAAGCTCAAGAAGCAGCTCGAGCGCCGGCGCGGCGCCCTCACGGACGGAGGCATCGACTGGGCGCACGCCGAGGCGCTGGCATTTGCCTCGCTCGTCGTTGAGGGGACGCCGATCCGGCTCACCGGCCAGGACACCGAGCGCGGCACCTTCAGCCAGCGCCACCTGGTGCTGCACGACGCGGTCAACGGACAGCGCTACGCGCCGATCCAGAACCTGCCGGGGGCGCGGGCGCCCTTTGAGCTGCACAACAGCCCGCTCTCCGAGTTCGCGTGCCTGGGCTTCGAGTACGGGTACGCGGCCGCCGCGCCGGAGGCGCTGGTGCTGTGGGAGGCGCAATACGGCGACTTCACGAACGGCGCCGAGGTCATCATCGACCAGTTCCTCATCGCCGGGCTCGCGAAGTGGCGGCAGACCTCGCGCCTGACGCTGCTGCTGCCGCACGGCTACGAGGGTCAGGGGCCGGAGCATTCGAGCGCCCGCATCGAGCGCTTCCTCGCGCTCGGTGCCGAGGGCAACCTGCGCATCGCGAACTGCACCACGCCGGCGCAGTACTTCCACCTGCTGCGGCGCCAGGGACGCCATGCCGAGCTGCGGCCCCTGGTCCTGTTCACGCCCAAGAGCCTGCTGCGCCTGCCGCAAGCGGCGTCACGGCTCGAAGAGCTGACGACGGGCCGCTTTCGGCCGGTGCTCGACGACCCCGAGGGCGACGCGCGGCGCGCCGCGACGCGGCTCGTGCTGTGCAGCGGCAAGGTGTATTACGACCTGCTGCTGTCGCCGCGGCGCGCGCAGGCCCAGCACGTGGCGATCGGCCGGGTGGAGCTGCTGTATCCGTTCCCCACCAGCGAGATCGCCGAGCTGATCAAGCGCTATCCCAGGGTCGCGGAGATCGTCTGGGTGCAGGAGGAGCCGCGCAACATGGGGCCCCAGAAGTTCATGAAGCCGCAGCTGCGCGAGCTCGTGGGGCCCGACGTCGCGGTGCGCGACATCGGCCGGCCCGAGCGCTCGAGTCCCGCAGAGGGGTACCCCGCCGTGCACGCCGCCGAGCAGGCGCGGATCGTCACGGCGGCGCTGGAATAGCGGCAACGACGCAGCTGCGTGGGGAGTGGGGAGTGGTACCTGACACCTTAAAGGCGTGGGGAGTGGGGAGTGGTACTCGACGGTGCGCAAGGGATCCGCGGATTGCACCGTCAGGTACCACTCCCCACTCCCCACAGTTTTCGAGCCCCACATGAGACGGCTGGTTCCCGCGCTCACCGCCGGCGCCCTCGTAACGAGTGGCCCCCACTGGTCCGCCGCCGCGCCCCTCCCCGAACCGATCCAGGAGACGCACGCGGCCGTCTTGCACGGCAAGATCTACATCGCGGGCGGGATCGACCGCGCCGACCGCGCCACCGCGGCCGCCTACCGCTACGACTCGGCGGCGAACCGCTGGGAGCGCATTGCCGATCTCCCCGCGCCCCGGCACCACATGCCGCTCGCCGTCGCGGGCGACACGCTGTACGCCGTCGGAGGCCTGGCCGAGACCAGCTTCGTCCCGGAGTCGAACCTGTGGATCTACCGTGAGGACCGGAACCGCTGGGAGTCGCGCGCGCCGCTCCCCGAGCCGCGGGGGGCATCGGGCGTGGGCGTCGTGAGCGGCAAGCTCGTCGTGGTGGGCGGGTGGGGCATGGGACGGGTCCTGCTCGATTCCACGGCGATCTACGATCCCGCGGCGAATCGCTGGCAGCACGCCGCGCCGATCCCCACGCCGCGCGATCACCTCACCGCGGCCGCCGCGGGCGGCCTGGTCTACGCGATCGGCGGGCGCCCGTTTGACCCGGGCCGCAACTTCGACGTCGTCGAGGCCTACGACCCCGCTGGCGACCGCTGGTCGAGGAAGTCCCCCATGCCCTCGCGGCGCGGCGGACTCGCCTCCGCCGTGCTCGACGGTCGCATCCACACGTTCGGCGGCGAGACTCGCTCGTCCGTGCTCGACAACCACGAGATCTACGATCCGGCGACGGACCGGTGGAGCGTCGGCCCGGCCTTGCCCGTCGCCCGGCACGGTCTGGGCGCGGCCGCGTTGGGCGGCAGGATCTACGTGATCGGGGGCGGCCCCCGAGCGGGGTTCGCCCAGACGGACGGGGTGAACGTCTTTACACCCTAAAAGGCGTGGGAGTGGGGAGTGGTACCTGACGGTGCGATCCGAGCATCCGCTGCGCACCGTCGAGTACCACTCCCCACTCCCACGCCTTTGGGGTGTCCTGTACCACTCCCCACTCCCCGCGCCTTTCGTAACTTGAGACCATGTACGACGTGCACACGATCCTCCGGGTTCTCGTATTCGCAGCCTTCTGCCTCGCCGCGCTGGTCGCGCTCGCCGGCTGGCTCGTGCGCACCCGCCGCGTGTCGCCGTTCGGGGGGGTCGGCCGCACCCTGCGGAGCGTGACGGACCCGGTCCTGCGGCCCGTGGAAACCCGTCTCGTGCGCCTCGGCGGGAATCCGGTGCACGCCGGGTGGTGGCTGGTCGTGCTCGTCGCCGTCGCGGGCGTCCTGCTGCTCTCCCTCATCGACTGGCTCGTCCGCACGGCCCGCTGGTTCTACGCGGCGGCGACCGGCGGACCGGGTGCCTTGTTCGCGTTTCTCGTCGGGGCGGCGTACAACGTGCTCGTCATCGCCCTGCTGGTGCGCGTCGTGGCCTCGTGGCTCGGCTGGTTCCGCTACTCCCGCTGGATCCGCCCCGCCTACGCGCTCACCGACTGGCTGGTGGAGCCGATCCGGCGGCTGTTGCCGCCGGCGGGAGCGATCGACTTCAGCCCGCTCGTGGCGTGGCTCGTGCTGTGGGTGCTGCGGCAGGTGCTGCTGATGGCCCTGTGAGCGCGGCAAGTCTCGCCGTCAGTCGAACACGCGCCTCGCGACCCACCACGCGGCGACGCCGCCCGCGACGAAGCCCAGGACCGCGCCGAAGGAGCCGAACAGTTTGCTTCCCACAGCGCCCGCGATCGTTCCCACGATGAAGCTGATCAGCGCCTTCAGGAGCTTCATGGCACCTCCGACGGTTGACGGCTCTTGAAGATCCGCAGCAGATAGTACAGCGACGGGAGCAGCACGAGCGCGCCGAGCGCTAGGGCCGCGAGCACGAGGCGCAGCGTCACGGCGGGCGCCGCCGCGGCCTCGACGGGGAGGTCGGGCGGCAGGACGTAGGGGTACTGCGCGAGCGCCCACCCCCACAGAATGAGGGAGACCTGCGTCGCCGCCGCGACCCGGGCCACGCGCCAGCGGCGGCGCCATAGCGCGGCGAGGGCGGTGACCGCCGTCGCGGCCGTGAGCAGGTGCAGCGGCACGGCCCACGGCGCGAAGATCAAGGCCTCGCGCACGCGCGGCGCCCAGCGCTGCGAGAGGAGCAGCGCGGCCAGGGCCGCGAAAAACAGGGCCACACCCGCGCCCAGCGCCCGACGACGAAAATCCTCTTGCAGTTCCCGTTCCTGCGCTTCGAGCGTCAGATATACCGCCGCGAGAAACGCGAATGCGATCAAGGCGAACACGCCGACCGAGAGCGCGAACGGCGTGAGCCAAGGCCCGACGTACACCTGGAAGAACCCTTCCCCCTTCCCCCTTCCCCCTTCCCCGAGGGCGCCCGAGGCAATCGACCCAACGGTGGTCCCAAGGAGGAGCGGCGTGATGAGGCTCGCGATCGCGAACACGACGCCCCAGTGCCGCTCCGTCTCGGAGCCGTGCCCGCCCCCCGCGCCCCCCCCGTAGCGCCAGAACGTGAACGCGGAGCCGCGGAGCACGATCCCGATCAGGACGAGCGACAGCGGGATGTGGAGCAGGGTCCCGAGGCGCGCGAAGGCCGGCGGGAAGCACGTGAACAGCAAGACGATCGCGAGGATGAGCCACACGTGGTTCGCCTCCCACACGGGGCCGATCGCCTCCGCGATCAGCTGGCGCTGACGCTCCCGGCGGGGACCGCGCGCGAGCAGGTCCCACACGCCGCCCCCGAAGTCCGCGCCTCCCAGCAGCGCGTACGCGTTGAGCGCCACGACGATGATCCCCGCGACCAGCTCGGCGAGACTCATTCGGTGACCCGGGGACTGCGGATGATCTGACGGTACAAGAGCCAGCTCACGATCGCACCCAGAAAGCAGTACAGCAGGGTGAACGTGAGAAACGGCACGATGAGCCCCGGCATCGGCGTGACGGCGTCCGCGGTCTTCAGGACCCCGTAGATCACCCAGGGCTGGCGACCCACTTCCGTCACGACCCAGCCCGCTTCGGTCGCGATGAACCCCATGGGCGTGGCGAGGGCGAGTGCCCGCATCAGCCGGCGGTCGTGGGCGAGGTCCTTGCCACGCCAGCCGCGCCATCCCGCCCACAGGGCGACCAGCGCCATGTAGGTGCCGAGCGCGACCATGAGCTGGAAGGCGAAATGGACGATCGGCACATTGGGCCATTCGTCGCGCGGCACGACGTCGAGTCCCTTGACCTCCGCACGGGGATCGTGGAAGGCGAGGAGCGAGAGCCCGTACGGGATCTCGATCGCGCCCCGCGTTCTCCGCGCTGCCACGTCCGGCCAGCCGCCGAGCACGAGCGGCGCGGGCGCTGTGGTCTCGAACAGCGCCTCCGCGGCGGCGAGCTTCGTCGGCTGGTGGCGCGCCACGTGGCGCGCGGCGAAGTCGCCCGCGACGGGTTGCAGCACCGCGGCGGGCCCGCCCACGAGCAGGGCGATCACGAGCGCACGGCGGTGGAAGGCGTTGGAGGGATCCTTGAGCAGGAGGAAGGCGTGGATCCCGGCCACCCCGAGCCCCGTCGCCGCGTACGCGGCGAGCGCCATGTGCACGGCCTGCGGCAGGGCGGCGGGGTTCGCCATCGCGGCGAGCGGATCGACGTTCACGGCCCGGCCCGCGACCAGCTCGAATCCCGTGGGGGTGTTCATCCACGCGTTCGCGATCACGACGAAGATGCCCGACAGGCCGCCGCTCACCGCCACGAGCACGCCGGCGGCGAGGTGGGCGCGCCGCGAGATCCGCTCCCACCCGTAGAGATAGACGCCGAGGAAGATTGCTTCGGTGAAGAAGGCGAACCCCTCGAGCGAGAACGGCATGCCGATGATCGGCCCCGCGAACCGCATGAACTCGGGCCACAGCAGCCCGAGCTCGAACGACAACACCGTGCCCGACACGGCTCCCACGGCGAAGAGGATCGCCGTGCCCTTGGCCCAGCGCCGCGCCAGCTCGAGGTAGACGTCCTGCCCCGTCACCTGCCAGCGCCGCTCGGCCACGACCATCAGCACCGGCATGGCGATGCCGACCATCGCGAACACGATGTGGAAGGCGAGGGACACCGCCATCTGGGAGCGGGCGGCGAGGAGGTCGGACATGGACTACAAACTAAGCTGCGTGGGGAGCGGGGAGTGGGGAGTGGTACCTGACGGTGCGGTCCGAATCTCCGCGGCGCACCGTCGAGTACCACTCCCCACTCCCCACTCCTTTCAGTTCTGACGACCGGAGATTAGATTGTGTACCGACAATTGTATTCGTGGTGATTTGCGGCGTATTGCGGCCACGTAAAACATCCCGCTAAAAAGCCGGCCCGTTGCGGCTTTGTCTGCTGCGACGGGCGTTCGTTTTTGGAAGGGGGGCAGGGCAAGCGTGAGTGGAGTGACGTTGCGAAGGCTGCTCGACGACGGGCGCGTCCATGTGCTCGACGGCGCCATGGGCACCATGCTGTACGGGAAGGGCTTCTTCCTGAACGTCTGCTACGACGAGCTGAACCTGAAGCAGCCGAAGCTCATCCAGGAAGTGCACGAGGCCTACGTGCGCGCCGGCGCCGAGCTCATCGAGACGAACACCTTCGGCGCGAACCCCAAGAAGCTCGCGAGCTACGGGCTCGCGGACGACACAGAGAAGATCAACACGGCCGCGGCACGGCTCGCCCGGGCGGCGGCCGGTGACCGCGTCAGCGTCCTAGGGGCCGTCGGGCCCCTGGGCGTCCGCATCGAGCCCTTCGGCCCCACCTCGCGCGAGGAGGCGTTCACGTTCTTCCGCCGCCAGGTGGACGGGCTGCTGACGGGCGGCGTGGACGGGTTCATCCTCGAGACGTTCTCGGATCTGGACGAGATCCACGCGGCGTTGCGCGCCGTGCGCAGCGCGTGCGATCTCCCGGCCATCACCCAGATGACGATCGGCACGGATGGACTCACGCATTACGGCACGGACCCCGAGACGTTCGCCAAGCAGCTTGCCGAGTGGGGCGCCGACGTGATCGGCGCGAACTGCTCGGTCGGCCCCGCGGGGGTGCTCGAAGCGGTCGAAAGGATCGTCAAGGCGACCGACCGGCCCATCTCGGCCGTCCCGAACGCCGGCCTCCCCAAGGACGTGGGCGACCGCCAGATCTACCTCGCCTCCCCCGAGTACATGGCGAGCTATGCCCGGCGCATGATCGAGGCGGGGGCGCGCTTCGTGGGCGGGTGCTGCGGCACGACGCCCGAGCACATCAAGAAGATGCGGGACTACATCGCGAGCGTCGTGCCCCGCCATCCGACGGTCGTGATCTCGCGCTCCGCCGTCACCACGCCGGCGGGCGTGGAGGCGGTGCCGCTCGCCGAGCGCTCGGGCTGGGGCGCGAAGCTCGCCTGCGGGGAATTCGTCACGAGCGTCGAGATCGTGCCCCCGAAGGGCGTGGACCCGACGCCCATGCTCGAGCAGTGCCGCGCGCTGCGCGCGGCCGGCGTGGCCGCGGTCAACGTCCCGGACGGGCCGCGCGCGCAGAGCCGCATGGGCGTCCTGCCGTCGGCGATTCTGATCCAGCGGGAGGTAGGGATCGAGCCGGTGATCCATTACTGCTGCCGCGACCGCAACCTGCTCGGCATGCTGTCCGACATCCTGGGCGCGCACGCCGCGGGGCTCCGGAACATCCTCATCATTACGGGCGACCCGCCGAAGATGGGCCCCTACCCGGAGGCGACGGCGGTGTTCGACATCGACTCGATCGGGTTGACGAATCTCGTGTACCGCCTCAACCACGGGCTCGACCCCGGGAGCAACCCGATCGGAGCGCCCACCCGCTGGGTGATCGGTGTGGGCGTGAATCCCGGCGCGCTCGACCTCGACCGTGAGCTGTCGCGCTTCGCCTGGAAGGTGGACGCGGGCGCGGAGTTCGCGGTCACCCAGCCGGTGTTCGACGTGCGGCAGCTGGAGCTGTTCCTCGAGCGGGTGGAGCAGTTCAAGATTCCGGTGGTGGCGGGGATCTGGCCGCTCTTGTCGCTCCGCAACGCCGAGTTCCTCGCGAACGAGGTCCCCGGGGTGTCCGTGCCGGAGGAGGTGCTCGCGCGCATGCGGAAGGTGAGCGACCGCGGGAAGGAGGCGGCGCTCGCCGAGGGCGTCGCGATCGCGCGCGAGATGTTCCGGCAAGTGAAGGGCGCCGTGCAGGGAGTGCAGGTGAGCGCGCCGTTCGGGCGGGTGGAGGTGGCGCTGGAGGTGTTCAAGTAGGCAGCCAGGTGGAGCGCCGCCTGCGCCTCGCCCTGACGGCGTTCCTTGCGCTCTACGGGATCGTGCTGGCGCTGCACCCCGAACGCTACGGTTGGCTCGACAGCCTTGACGTCGCGATCCACGAGGTCGGGCACCCGCTGTTCGGGCTGTTCGGCGAGTTCATCGGCATGCTGGGCGGCACGCTGATGCAGCTCCTGATCCCGGCGCTGTTCGTGTGGGATTTCCGGCGCCGCGGCGACCGCCACGCCGCGACCGTCGCGCTGTGGTGGGTCGCGCAGAACCTCTGGAACATCTCCGTCTACATCAAGGACGCGCGCGCCGAGGAGCTGCCGCTCGTGGGCGGCGGCGAGCACGATTGGGCGTATCTGCTCGGCCGACTCGGCCTGCTCGATCAGGACCAGCTGGTCGGCGCCGCGGTGTACGTCGCCGGCCTGCTGCTGTTCGCGTGGAGCTGCCTGCGCGGCTGGACGTACGCGGCGGCCTTCGTACCTTCCAGCGATCGCTCGAACAAGACGCCCTGAACCCGGAGCCCTCATGCCCACGGCCAACATCAACGTGCTCGCCGTTCTGGTTGCCGCCGTCCTGACCATGGCGCTCGGCGCGGTGTGGTACTCTCCCGTGCTGTTCGCCAAGCAGTGGATGCACGCGCACGGCTACACCCCCGAGAAGGTGGAGGAGATGAAGAAGCGCGGGGTCGTGCGCGCGTACGCGGTGTCGTTCCTGTGCTATCTGGTAATGGCGTATGTACTCGGCCTGCTGGTGTCGTACACGACAGCCACGGGCGTCGTCCAGGGAATCTGGCTCGGGTTCATGGTGTGGCTGGGTTTCGCCGCCACTCTCGGCCTCACCGGGAACATGTTCTCGGACAAACCGATCGCGGTGTGGGTCATTGACGCGGGCTACCAGCTCGCCCAGCTGCTGATTATGAGCCTGGTGCTCACGCTGTGGCGGTGAAGACCGCATTCCTCATCGGCTGCCTCGCCATCGGTGCGACGGGATGGGCATCGGCCCAGGCCGTCCGCAAGAGCCAGCACGGCAGCGTCGCGCAGCGGATCGCGGACACGGACGTGACGATCGTCTACAATCGCCCGGTGGCGCGGGGCCGCGAGCTGTTCGGTCCCACGGTCCCGTACGGCAAGGAATGGGACCCCGGCGCGGACGACGCCACGACGATCGCGTTCAGCACCGACGTGTCGTTCGGCAGCGTGCACCTGCCCGCCGGGAAGTACAGCGTCTGGGTCGTTCCGATGGAGCGCGGGCCCTGGACGTTCGTCCTCAGCACCGCCGCCGAGGTGTTCCACACGCCCTATCCCCGGGGAAAGGACGCGCTCCGGATCCCGGTGACGCCGCAGCGCGGCCCACACATGGAGACGCTCGCCTTTTACTTCCCCGTCGTGGACGGGGACAGCGCGGTGCTGAGCCTCCACTGGGGCACGACGGTGCTCTCGATTCCCATCAAGGCGGGGAGCGCGCCGCGCTGACGTTCCAGGACCACTTCTCAGACGCCGCCGGGGCCTACGCCACGTTCCGGCCGCACTATCCCGACGCCCTGTTCGCGTTCCTCGCGGGCGCGGTGCGGCGGCAGGGCGTGGCGTGGGACTGTGCCACCGGGAGCGGCCAGGCCGCTATCGGGCTCGCGCGCCATTTCTCCCGCGTGATCGCGAGCGACGCCAGCGAAGCGCAGATCGCCTATGCGATCCCCCATCCGGCCGTGGAATACCGCGTGGCCCGCGCCGAGCAGAGCGGCCTCGCGGCGGGATCCGTCGATCTCGTGACCGTCGCCCAGGCGCTGCACTGGCTCGACCGCACGGCGTTCTACGCGGAAGCGCGCCGCGTGCTCGCGCCGGGCGGCATGGTGGCCGCGTGGTGCTACGTGCTCGTGCGCATCGATCCTGCCGTGGACCGCGTCATGGAAGCCTTCTACCGGGACACCATCGGGCCCTACTGGCCGCCCGAGCGCCGCATCACGGACGAGCGCTACCGCACGATCGCATTCCCGTTCGCGGAGGTCGCGACCCCCGAATTCACCATGGAGCAGGCTCTGACGCTGGACGAGCTGGCCGGCTACGTCCGTACCTGGTCGGGGACGCGGCGCTACGTCGAGCGGAACGGCTGCGATCCCGTGGACGACCTCGTCATCAAGCTGCGGGAGCACTGGGCGGATCCCGCCGCCCGGCGGGTCGCCCGCTGGCCCGTGTACATGCGCGCGGGGCGCGTTCCCTAAGTGGCGCTGCGCTTCCCACACCCCCTCGTCCTCCTCACCGGGTGCGTCGCACTCGCCGCCGCCGCGAGCTGGGTGTTGCCCGCCGGAGAGTACCAGCGGCGCGACGACCCCGCGGCCGGACGCCGGGTCGTGGTCGCCGGCACCTACCACGCCGTGGCGCCGCGGCCCGTGGGCCCCTTCCGGGCGCTCGTCGCCATCCCCCGGGGGATGGCCGACGCGGGCGCCGTGATCTTCTTCGTCTTCCTGATCGGGGCCGCGTTCACGGTGGTGGACCGCACCGGCGCCCTGCGCCAGGCGGTGGACGCGCTGGTGCGGCGGTTCGCGCGACATGAGACACTCGTCGTCCCGGCGGCGTGCCTCGCGTTCGCGCTGGGCGGCGCGCTCGACAACATGAAGGAGGAGATCATCGCGCTCGTGCCGGTGGCACTCCTCCTCACGCGTCGCCTCGGCTACCCGGCCGTGACCGCCGTGGCGATGAGTCTCGGGGCCGCGGCGGTCGGGGCCGCCTTCAGCCCGATCAATCCCTTCCAGGTGGGGATCGCGCAACAGCTGGCGCAGATCCCGCTGCTCTCGGGGTCGCTGTTCCGCATGGCGTTCCTGGCACTCGCGGTCGCTGCGTGGATCTGGGGCACGATGCGACACGCGCGCCGCGCGCGGGCCGAGCCGGGGGCCGGGGCCGACGAGCGCCCGGACCCGCTCGGTTCTCGCCAGATCACGGTGCTGCTGCTCGTGCTCGCCACCTTCGTCGTGCTGGTGTGGGGCGTGTTGCGCCACCACTGGGGGTTCGACGAGATGTCCGCCCTGTTCTTCGCGATGGGCGTCGTCGCCGGGTTCGCGGGCGGCCTCGGCGTCGCGGGGACGGCCCAGGCGTTCGTGGACGGCGTTCGTGCGATGGCCTATGCGGGACTGTTGATCGGCTTCGCGCGCGCGATCTACGTCGTGCTCGACGACGGGCGGATCGTGGACACGGTCGTGCACGGGCTGTTCACGCCCATCGCCGGGCTGCCGCTCGCGCTCTCGGCGCTCGCCATGATGGTCGTGCACACGGCCGTCCACGTGCCCGTGCCGAGCCCGAGCGGTCACGCCGTGCTCACCCTCCCGATCCTGGTCCCGCTCTCGGACCTGCTCGGCCTGTCGCGGCAGGTCACGGTGCTGGCCTACCAGTACGGGGCGGGGCTGTGCGAGCTGCTCACGCCGACGAACGGCGCCCTGATGGCGATCCTGGCCACGGCCGGGGTGCGCTACGAGGAATGGATCCGGTTCGCGGCACCCGTATACCTCAGGCTCGCCGCGCTCGGGATGGTCGCGATCGCCGTCGCCATTGGCGTCAGGCTCGGCTGAAGCCCTGAGCGGCTAGCTCGAACCCCCTCCCTTGAGTCGCTCGATGTCGCGTCGCTCCCGCTTCGTGGGCCGGCCCTTCCCCTCGTAGCGGAGCGACGGGGCGATACGCAGCTGGTCGGCGAGGCGCTGGCGCGCCTGCTTACGCTCGGCATCCTCTTCGTACAGCGCGGCCGCGACGGCCGCCGGGCCGCGGCGCGCCGAGAGCCCGCGTACCGTAACGTGGTACTCGAACGGTCCCCGGCGCACGCGCAGCCGGTCACCCAGTTGCACCGGTTTCGCCCGCTTGGCGCGGGCGCCGTTCAGCTCGACCTTGCCGCCGTCGACGGCTTGCGCCGCCAGGGCCCGCGTCTTGAAGAAGCGCGCGGCCCAAAGCCAAGTGTCCAGGCGAACCGCGCTTTCAGCCTTCAGCTTTCAGCCCTCAGCTTTCGAAGCAAACCAGCCAGCATTCGCTTCACCTGAACCACAGCAGAGTTCAGTCGGGCATACGCGGATCCATCGAGCAGCTTCAGATCAACCGACAGCAGCAGATGATACTCGAGTTCGCTGGCGGAGCCTAGGGCGATATCCAGGAACCGCGCGAACTCGGCCCCGCCTCGGCGACCGCATCCCTCCGCCAGGTTGGCACAGATCGATGTCGCAGCGCGTCGCATCTGACCCGTGAGCCCGTACAGCTCGTCCTTCGGAAAAGTCTTGGTCGCCCGGTAGACGTCAAGCGTCGCCAGGTGCGCGTGGTTCCATACTCTCAGCTTGTGAAAGTCACGCATGCACAGAAGATCGTCGTGAAACGCGGCGTCGTTGACATCCTTTTGCCGCGTCCCGCATCCGGGGCACGCCACGCGGATGGCTGATAGCTGAAAGCTGAAAGCGCCGTCAAGAACGCTCTTCCGGCGGTCGAATTCCTCGATGGGAAACGTACAGCGCCACATCGTACACCGCTTTGACCACTGCTCCCGCTACGAGCGGCGCCCCCAGTCCGAACGCCGTCATCGTCACGCCCGCGAGCGCGGGACCCGCGGCCCAACCGACGTTCCGCACCAGGCTGGTGAGAGCGAGGGCGGCGGTGCGCTCCCCCGGCGCCGTCACCGCGGCCACGTAGGACTGCCGGGCCGGCACGTCCATCTGCACGAACGCCTCGCGCACGAGAAACAGCGCGATCGCGAGCCCTGCGGTCGGGAGGAATGGCAGCGCCAGCAGGATGACGCTCGTCGGGAGATGCGTGAACACCATGGTGCGGACGAGTCCGAGCCGCCGCGCCAGCGCATCCGCGGCGAAGTAGGACCCCGCGTTGAGGCACTTCGCAGCGAAGAACACCGGCCCGAGCGCCTCTCCGCCGAGGCCGAAGCGGCGGAAGAACCAGTAGGAGAGGATCGATCCGGCGATGAAGCCGCCGCCGAGGCTGTCGAGCGCGAACAGGGCCGAGAGGCCCGCGACGCGGCGCCGCGACTCGGGCGAGAGCCGACCCGGGTGCGGCGCCGCGGCGGCAGGCGCGCCGGCCGCCGGCAGGCGAGCGTATAGTAGAACCGCGACGAGCGAGAGTAACGCCGCGCCTCCCAGGGTCGCGCGATAGGCGTCCACCAGCGCGAGCCCGAACCGATGCTCCACCACGGTGGGCACCGCCGCCGCGAGGCTGCCGCAGGCGCCGAGCATGTCCTGAACGAAGCTGTAGCGGACGAACGCCGTGGTGCGGTGGGCATCGCTCATCGCGTCCGCCAGCACGCTTTGCTCGAGCGCCTGAGCCGGGCCGCGGTCGCGGCCCATCCCGTTCACCATGCCGAGGAACGCGGCGAGACCGACGACGAAAGGAGCCGCGGGCGCGGCCGCGAGCGCGCCGAGGCCAGCGGCGCCGAGGACGCTCGCGCCGATCAGCGTGCGGCGCCGGCCCAGCCGCTCGCCCAGGCCCGCGACGAGGGCGACCCCGACGGCATTGCCCGCCAGCCCTGACGCGACGACCCCGCCCACGAGAGCGGGGTCGTAGCCGAGCGCGGCGAGGTACAGCCCGAGCGCGACGCCGGTGAATCCGATGACGAAGGATCGGACGCCGCCGGCGGCGTAGAGGAGCGCGCTACTCGCGGGTGCCACTCCGCTGCAATCTAACGTCCCCCGAATGCGACTCGACGTTCGCGGGTTCGCACCCGCACGCTCCTCACACTAACTTTGGAAGTCGCGCCGCCCGACCCCGGAGGCTCCCCGTGCACGAATGGCAAGTCTGGGTGATCGCCGCGCTCGTCCTGCTCGGGGCCGAGATGCTGGCGCCGGGCTTCTGGCTCGCCTGCGTGGCCATCGGGTCCCTTGTCGCGGGGCTCGTGTCCGCTATCGTCCCCGGGTTCCTGGCACCCACGCTGAGCTTCGCCGCCGGCACGCTCCTCTCCCTCGCGGCGGTCCGTCCGTTCCTGCTCAAGCACATCCACTCCGAGTCCCACGGGGTGCGGACGAACGTCGACGCCTTGATCGGCCGGATCGGGACCGTGTCGGAGCGGATCGACCCCGTCACGGGAAAAGGCCGCGTCCTCGTGGAGGGGGAGGACTGGCGCGGCGCCTCGATCATGGACACGCCGATCGACGCGGGGGATCGGGTGATGGTGGTGCGGGTGGAAGGCACGACTCTCTTCGTGGACAAGGAAGGCTGAGTCATGGATTTCGGAACGTTCTTCCCCATCGCGGTCATACTCGTGACGCTCATCCTGGTGAGCCGCGGGATCCGGGTGGTGCAACAGGCGCAGACGATCGTGATCGAGCGGCTGGGGCGCTATCACCGCACATTGCACTCGGGAATCAATCTCATCCTGCCCATCCTCGACAAGCCGCGCGCCATCGATTGGCGCTTCACGCAAGTGACGCCCGCCGGCGAGATGTTCGTCCGGCGCTACAAGACCGACAAGATCGACTTGCGGGAGGCGGTATACGACTTCCCGCGCCAGAGCGTGATCACGAAAGACAACGTGCAGACCGAGATCAACGCCCTCATCTACTACCAGGTGACGGACCCGGTCCGCGCGGTGTACGAGATCGCGAACCTCCCGGACGCGATCGAGAAGCTGACGCAGACGACGCTGCGCAATGTCATCGGCGAAATGGACCTGGACCAGACGCTCGGCTCGCGCGACGTGATCAACTCGAAGCTGCGCGCGATCCTCGATGAGGCGACGAACAAGTGGGGCGTGAAGGTGAACCGGGTCGAGCTGCAGGACATCAGTCCGCCGCGCGACATCAAGGACGCGATGGAGAAGCAGATGCGCGCCGAGCGGGACCGGCGCGCGACCATCCTGACGGCCGAGGCGGACAAGCAGTCGAAGATCCTCGAGGCGGAAGGGACGAAGCAGGCCGCCATCAACAAGGCGGAGGGCGACAAGCAGGCGCGGATTCTCGGCGCCGAAGCGGAGGCGTCGGCCCGGCTCACGGTGGCCGAGGCCGAGGCCGAGGCGATCACTCGCATCTCCAAGGCGATCGGATCGGACGGCGATCCCGCGAAGTACCTGATCGCCGTCCGCTACATCGAGGCGCTGAAGGGCATGGTGACGGGCGAGAACAACAAGGTCGTCTATCTCCCCTACGAGGCGACGGGCGTGCTGAGCTCGCTGGGCGGGATCAAGGAGCTGCTCACGGGCACGGCGGCCCAGGACAAGGGCAAGTGAGCGCGCTGGTGGCGGGCTACTCCAAACGGTCGCTCGTCGCCAAGCTCGGGATCAAGGCAGGAACGACGCGAGCCATCCTCAACCCGCCCCGGGGCTACGAGCGCACGCTCGGTCGCTTGCCGCCGGCGGCGACCGGCAGGCCGCGCGCGGCCGGCTCGCTCGACTTCATCCAGTGCTTCGCGACCCGGAGGCGGGAGCTGGAGCGCCGGTTCTCCCACCTGAAGCGCGCTCTCGCTCCCGCCGGGGCGCTGTGGATCTCGTGGCCCAAGCGGGCGTCGGGCGTGCCGACGGATCTCACCGAAGATGTGATCCGCGGCATCGCACTCGCCCATGGGCTCGTGGACGTGAAGGTGTGCGCGGTGGACGACGTGTGGTCGGGGCTGAAACTCGTGCGGAGGCTGAAGGACCGATAATCGAGGAGGATCCATGAGAATGCGCATCAGCGTGGCACTGCTGCTGCTCGCCGGCCTGGCCATGCCGGCCGCGGGCCAGGGGAAAGGACCGAAAAAGTACGCGGTCACGACCGATCGGGCGCTCGTCGTGACCAAGGAAGTGCTCGTGAAGCAGGGCTACGACGTGGTGCGGGTGGAGAACAGGGGTCGCGATTATGTGGTCTGGTACCGCCGCGGCAACAAGGGGCGGGGCAAGGGCAAGGGCCCGCCGGTGAGAATGGTGATCCACCGGGACATGGATCGCGTGGTGTTCCTCGAGACGCCGAGCGCGGTTCTCGTGGACATCGACGTGAGGTTGAAGCTCTAAGGAACGCGCGTCACGGCCCCGCGCGCGCGGACACGCGATACTGCCCGCCGCTGCCGCCGTTGAAGCCGTACACCACGAGGTAATACGTGCCGGCCGAGAGCGAGGCCGTGACGCGGGAGCAGAGGTTGTCCGCCCCCAGGTTGATGTCGTCGTTGTAGTCGATGAAGTTCACCGCTGCGTCGTACAGCTCGATGACCGTGTCCTCCTCCAGCGCGAACCCGCACGCCCCCTCCCATCCGGACGTCTCGAACGTGTATTGCCCGTCCGTGACGATCGGGATGCGCGTCACGTCGAAGTCGCCCCGCGGCAGAGTCCCGTACAGCGAGCCGCCGACGTACAGGAGGTCCGCGTCGCCGATCGCGTCGTTCGGCTCGCGCTCGAGCGGCAGGCCGATCGTGAACGGCGCGGCGTAGGCGCCCCCCTTCGCCACGGTGATGACCGTCGGCGCGGTGACACTGCCGAACGCTCCCCAGCGCCGCCCCGGCGACCCAAGCACGTGGTCGCCGTTTTCGTCCTCACCCGCGAACACGTCGTACGAGCCCTCGGACAGGCCGGCGAACGCGTACGACCCGTCGCTGCCCGCCGCCTGCGTCGCGACGACCGCCCCGCTGGTCGCGTCATAGAGCCGGGCGTACAGCTGGTGCGGCGGCGCGAGGCTTTGGGTCAGGCTGTTGCGCGCGTTGACGATCCCCGCACCGTACAACTGGTCCGGCCCGTCCGAGCCCACGTCCACGGCGAACCCGGTGAGCCGCGCGCGCAGGGCCGCCACGTTGAGGGCGGGATTGAGCGCCAGCACCAGCGCTGCCACGCCGGTCACGTGGGGCGTGGCCATCGATGTCCCCTCGTAGAACGCGTATGCGGGCTGGCCGGGGATGGCCTGAAAGTTCCACACGGTGGACAGGACGCCGAACGTCGCGACGACACGAGGGTCGGTCGTCGTGGCGTCAGCGAAGTCGCCCCCCGGCGCGGCGATGTCCACCGTGGGACCGTACGACGAGTACGAGGCGAGTCGCCCATTGGGGCCGACCGCGGACACCGACAGCGCTTGCGGGTACGCCGCGGGGTAGTTCAGGGCCGTCGTGCCCGAGTTGCCTGCCGCCGCTACGACCAGCGCTCCGGCATTCGTCGCGGCGATCACCGCATCCTGCAGGGTCGCGTCGGGCTGGGGTCCGCCCAGACTCAGGTTGATGACGCGCGCCCCCGTGGTCGGCTGCACCGTCCCCCCGGCTCCGTTGTCCGCCGGCAGGCCCGCCGCGTACAGGATCCCCTGCGCCACGTCGTAATACGTGCCCGAGCCGATCACGTCCAGCACGCGGACCGGACGGATGTGCACCGTCCAGTTGACGCCCGTCCCGCCGACGCCGTTGTTGCCGACGGCGCCGATCGTCCCAGCCACGTGCAGCCCGTGATTCCCCAGTGCGCTCGGCCCGGTGATGCAGCCGTTCGTGAAGTCGTACTCGTAGGAAACCGGGTCGGTGGGATCGGGGTCGTAGCCGTCCCCGTCACCGGTGTTGTCCGCGGTGCCGCCCGCGCACACGGGGTACGGAGAGCCGAGGGAGACGAAGTCATAGCCGTCGCTCGTCAGGTTCGCCGCGATGTCCGGGTGGTCGAACCGGATCCCGTCATCCACCACGGCGACAGTATCATTCGCGCTGCCCTTGGTCAGGTCCCAGGCCCGCGGCGCGTCGATCATGCCGTAATGCCAGGCCTGGATGGGGGAGAAAGGATCATTCCCGGCGGTGGTCGCGGCCGGAGCGGGCGCCAGCGGACGGCCACTCGCCCAGGCGATGCCGTTGCGCCCCACGCTCGCAACCGCGGGATCGGCGCGCAACAGGGCGGCGATGTCCTCGATGCGGCCCGCGTCCGCCACGCGGAGCCGGGCCGTCAAGACAGCCGGTGAAACGCCTGTAGTCGCCACCTGCCCCTGAGCCACGTACCCCGCGAGGCGCGACCGCATGGCGGACCCGACCGCTGCCGCCACGGCCCGGCTCGCGAGCGCGAGCGAGCCGACCGGCGGCGCCCCGACGGCGGAGGGCCGGAACCGCACCAGCAGCTCGTTGGGCGTGAACGCCGGCCCGCTCCCCCGGCCGAAGGGCCGCACCAACGCCGGCAGCACAGCCCGCGCGCCGCGCGTCTTCGCGGCGAGCGGGCGCGCGGCGCGCGGGAAGCCGGCCGGTGCCGCGTGCTGCCCCGCCGGGGAGGGCGGGGCGGCGAACAACTTGGCGAAGGTCACGGTGCCCGAAATCGTGCCCTTGCGCACCAGGCTAGTGAGCGACTCGTCGCCGCAGCCGCTCAGCTCGGCGACGAGCGCCGCCGCGCACAATGTGCGCATCAGGGTCGTGACGGGTGACATGCGGCCTCCCTACTCCCGTGGGGATGCTCCACGCTACCCGCCGGGAGCGCCGCCGCAAGGCCTAACCGCGCGACGGCAACGGGGTTTATGTTGTGCACGATGCACACCGCAACACGCACCCATGGCTTCAGCGAATCCGTGATCCGCGGCATGACCCGGCTCGCGAACGAGCACGCCGCCATCAACCTCGCCCAGGGGTTCCCCAACTTCGCGGCCCCCGAGGTGTTGAAGGAGGCGGCCGCCCGCGCGATCCATGACGACGTGAACCAGTACGCCATCACCTGGGGGGCGAAGCGGCTGCGCGACGCCCTCGTCGCGAAGTACGGCGAGTGGTACGGCATGAGGGTGGATCCTGAGACCGAGGTGACCGTGACGTGCGGTGCCACGGAGGCAATGGCCGCCGCGCTGCTCGCCATCGTGGATCCGGGCGACGAGGTGATCGTGTTCGAGCCCTTCTACGAGAACTACGGGCCCGACGCGATCTTGTGTGGCGCGAAACCGGTGTACGTGCCGATGGCGGCCGGCCAGGAGC
>QHUL01000059.1 GCA_003222115.1 Gemmatimonadota bacterium
CCCACAACATGAACTGTAACGAGGTGCTCGCCAACCGTGCGAACGAGATCCTCGGCGGCAAGCGCGGCGAGTACCGACCCGTGGATCCCAACGACCACGTCAACATGGCGCAGTCGACGAACGACGTGATCCCGACGGCGATCCGGCTGGCGGCCCTGGCCCAGCTGCCGGCCCTCCTCGACGCGCTGGGTCGGCTGGCGCGAGCCTTCCTGGCCAAGGGTCAGGCGTTCGACGGCATCCTCAAGTCCGGTCGCACTCATCTCCAGGACGCGACGCCGATCCGCCTGGGCCAGGAGTTCGCGGCCTACGGGGGGACCGTCGAGCGCAACCGCGATCGGATCGCCGCGGCCGCCGCCGCGCTGCGCGACCTCGGGATCGGCGGCAGCGCCGTGGGCACCGGGCTGAACGTGGAGCCCGAATATCCCCGGCTGATGGTGAAGCATCTGAAGGAGCTGACGGGCCTCGAGCTGCGAGAGGGGCAGGACCGGGTTCAACTGATGCAGTCGCTGGGCGATGCGACGGCCTTCAGCGGAGCGCTCCGGACCCACGCCGTGGACCTGGGGAAGATCGCGAGCGACCTCCGGCTGCTCGCCTCCGGCCCGCGCACCGGTCTCGCGGAGATCGTGCTTCCGGCCGTCCAGCCCGGCTCGAGCATCATGCCCGGGAAGGTGAACCCGTCGATCGCCGAGATGGTGAACATGGTCTGCTACCAGGCGATCGGGAACGACGTCACGATCGCGACGGCGGCGGAGGCGGGCCAGCTCGAGCTGAACGTGATGATGCCCGTGATCGCCCACAACCTGCTCTTCACGATGCTGATCCTCACGAACGCGAGCCGGATCTTCGCGGAGCGCTGCGTGGAAGGGATCGAGGCGGATCGCGCGATGTGCGAGCACTGGCTGGAGCGGAGCCCGGCCATCGTCACCGCGCTGGCGCCGCGGATCGGCTACGCCGCCGCGGCGCAGCTCGCCAAGGAAGCGGTGGCGCGAAACGTCACGGTGCGGCAGCTGGTGCGCGACAAGGGCTTGCTCACCGACGCGGAGCTCGACCGGGTGCTCGACCTGCGGGCCATGACCGAGCCGGGCGTGCCGGGAGAGCCGAAGCGGGACAGGAAGGGGAAGAAGCAGTAGTCGAGAGACGGGCGGTCGGCGGTGCACACTCTCAGGAGGGGGCACGTATGAGCTGGATCGTCGCGGGGCTGGTCGCAGGCGTCGGCGCATTCTTCGCCGACTACGTCATGTGGGGGAAGGTCTTCACTGGTCCGGAAATGCGCGCGTTCGGCACGATGCCCCCCACGCCCGAGGAAGGAAAAAAAATGATGGCGGCGAACATGCCCAAGGCGGCGGCTTTGGCGCTGGTCTTCGGCTTGTTGCTCGCGTGCTCCTACCAACAGCTCAAGGGCGGACTCTGGGTGAAGGGTGGTGGGCCGCTGGCGGGGATGGAGTTCGCGACGCTCCTCTGGTTGTGCACCATCGCGTTGTCCACCATCGGCAGCGGCGTGTGGTATGACAAAGTTCGACCGTTGCTCAAGGCGACGTTCTGGTCGTGGCTCGTCCGGATGAACGTCGCCGGGCTGCTAGTAGGGTTCTTCGTGAAGTGACGTTCCCCGGGTGGGAGGCCGTGACCGACGTCACGGCCTCGCGCCCCTCGTCGGGTGTACCAATCGTCCATGCCCAGGACGGTCTTGCTCGTCGCCGCGCTCACACTCGCGAGCGCTGTGCCCCTGCACGCGCAGCGCCGCTTCCGACTCGGACCGGCGGTCTCGTCGATGTCGCTCCAGGACCTGTCGGGGGCGAGCCACAGCTTCACGGGATACGGTGGCGCCGTCGCCTTGATCACCGGTGATGACGGCGAGAGCGGGCTCTCGGTCATTCGCTACGGCGACCTGGGTACCGACAGCCGCGTGCGCCGGCTCACCCTGTACGCGCTCGACTCGTACTACTACCCCGTCGGCACGCGCGGCATCGCCCCCTTCGCCGCCACGGAGCTCGGGCTGGCGCGCGTCACCGAGTCGACGTCGTTGTGTCTGCTCCTTTCCTGCACGGACACCGTCTCGACGTCGAGCCAGGTCGCGCTCGCCTTCGGGCTGGGCGTCCGTATCAACGCGGGCAAGGACGCGGCGGCGGTCATCGAGGGCCGGTTCCTGCAGGTGCCGCAGAGCGAGATCCAGGCGCTCGAGGCGCGCGCCAACGTCTCGATCGCGCTCGGCAGTCCACGTACGGGTCAGTTCACGGCCGGCACGCTCGGCCCGGCGGCGAGCTATCTCGTCCCCCTGTCCGGGCCGCTCCGGGCCCGCAGTCCCTTCGTGGGCGTCCGCTTCCGGCGCGACACCAAGAAGCCAGCGAGCAGCGTCGGGCTCGAGATCGATTTCGCCCCCATGAAGGTCGTCGGCAGTTGCACCGACCCGGGCTGCCGGCCCGCCGCCATCCTCTTCGCGCCGGGTTACGAGGCCGGCGTCTGGCCGCGCTGGGGACGGGTGTACGGCGAGGTCGGCTTCCTGCTCGCCGGCTTCTACACCGAGGGCCCGGACCGCGGTATCGCTCAGGGGCTGCACGGCGGGCTGGGGTGCGATCTCACGAGTGGCCCCATGACCTGGAACTTCAACGCCCGCCTGCTGTGGCTCCAGCGCAAGTCGGGGGAGAACGTGTTCGGCGTGCAGGTGGGTCTTAGTCTCTCGCCGGGATTGAGGGGGAAGACGGCTAGACCCTAGGTAGGTGGACTCGCTCGGCGTCTTGGCATCTTGGCGTCTCCCTATTCGCTTGTCTCTCCTCACCTTTGGCCATTGAATCCCGTAAGCCAGCTTGGCATATTGATGTGCGTATGCGCGTTACCACTTGGGCCGAATATGGTCTGATTGTTTCCCTGAACCTGGCCAAGCGCGCGGGGCAGGGGCCGGTGGCGGCGCGCGAGCTCGCCGAGCAGGAACGTCTCCCTCACGACTACGTCGAGCAGATCCTCCTCCGCTTGCGGCGCGCCGGCCTGGTGGACTCGGTACGCGGCGCCAAGGGCGGCTATCACCTCGCGCGTGAGCCGCAGGCCATCACCGTCAAGGATGTGATGGAGGCCTCCGAGCACGTCACGTTTGAGGTCAACTGCGATCTGCACCCGGTCGACCCGCATCGATGTAGCCCGGAGGCGTCGTGTAGCATCAGGCCGGTGTGGCGAATGTTGGAGCGACGCATCAACGACTTGCTGGCCAGTATCTCGCTCGCCGACCTGCAGCGCGACGAATCCGACGTCCTCTATCAGATCGCCGGGGCTCTGGCCGGGAACTAAGTCCGGCTCCCCAACTGTTTTTTTTGGACCCATACCCGACACGGGTTGTCGGGTATTACTCGCTTGGAGGCTGCCGTGGGCTACGCTCATCCGGAAGTGCTCGTCTCCACCGACTGGGTGGCCGCACACCTCAACGACGCCGGCATCCGCCTCATCGAGGTCGACGTCGACACGACTGCTTACGACTCGGGCCACGTCACGGGCGCAGTCGGTTGGAACTGGCAGTCGCAGCTCAACGATCCCGTGCGCCGCGACATCCCCGACAAGGGCGCGTTCGCCAGTCTCCTCAGCGACGCCGGGGTGACGCCGAAGACGACCGTGGTGTTGTACGGCGACAACAACAACTGGTTCGCGGCGTTCGCGTTCTGGCTGCTGCAGCTGTACGGGCACGCGAATGCACGGCTGATGAACGGCGGCCGGGCGAAATGGGTGGCGGAGGGTCGCCCTCTCGTCACCGAGAAGCCGCGGGTGACGCCGACCAAGTATCCGGTGCCGAAGAAGGTGAACGCGACGCTCCGCGCCAAGCGGCCCGACGTGGAGCGCGCGCTCAAGAACAAGAAAGTCGCGCTGGTGGACGTGCGCTCGCCGGCCGAGTTCGTGGGTGACATCATCGCGCCGCCCGGCATGACCGAGACGGCGCAGCGGGCCGGGCACATTCCGGGCGCGCGCAGCATCCCCTGGGGCCAGGCGGTGTCGGCCGACGGTACGTTCAAGTCCCACGAGGAGCTGTTGCAGCTCTACAAGGGCAAGGTGATCGACGGCAAGGACGAGATCATCGCCTACTGCCGCATCGGCGAGCGGTCGAGCCACACCTGGTTCGCGCTCAAGTACCTGCTGGGCCAGAAGAAGGTTCGCAACTACGACGGCTCGTGGACGGAGTGGGGCAACCTCGTCGGTGCGCCGATCGTGAAGGGAGCGGGATGAAGACGGCGGTAGCAGGCGGTAGAGGACGGAAGAGGGCGGTAGAGGCGAGGAGCGCCGAGCCCGCGCTCTGGGGACTGGTCGGCAACACGCCGTTAATCCCTCTACCGTCCTCGACCGTCCTCGACCGCCCTCGACCGTCCGTCTTTCTCAAGGCCGAGTGGCTCAACCCCGGCGGTTCCGTGAAGGATCGGGCGGCGCTGTTCATCCTGCGCGACGGGATCGCGCGGGGCGTGTTGCCGGGCAAGCGGCTGCTCGACGCATCGAGCGGTAATACGGCGATCGCCTACGCGATGCTCGGTGCGGCGCGGGGGATCGGCGTCACGGTATGCGTGCCGGCCAACGCGAGCGCCGAGCGGAAGGCGCTGCTCGAGGCGTTCGGTGCGGAGGTCGTCTTCACCGATCCGCTCGAGGGCTCGGACGGCGCCATCCGCGCGGCGCGCGAGCTCGCCGCCCGTCGGCCGGACGACTTCTGGTACGCGGACCAATACAATCATCCGGCCAATCCGCGGGCGCACTACGTCACGACCGCCGAGGAGCTGTGGCGCCAGACCGAAGGGCGCATCACGCATTTCGTCGCCGGGCTCGGCACCACCGGCACGATGGTGGGCACCGGACGGCGCCTCAAGGAGCTGAATGCGGCGATCGAGCTCGTCGCCGTGCAGCCCGACGAGCCGTTCCACGGGCTCGAGGGGCTGAAGCACCTGGACACGGCCATCGTGCCGGGGATCTACGACCCGACGATCCCGGACCGGACGGAGTTCGTCGCGACGGAGCAGGCGGACCGCATGGTGCACCGGCTGGCGCGGGAGACGGGATTGTTCGTCGGCTGGTCCACGGGCGCGGCGCTGGTCGCCGCCGAGCGCGTCGCGGCCGCCTTGGACCGCCGTGGTCCGCCCGCAATCATAGTGGTGATCGCTCCCGACTCGGGGCTGCGCTACCTGAGCGAGCGCCGCCGGCTGGCGGGGGAGGCCGCGTGACCTTGGTGCTCGAGCCCCGCCACGTGACGGCCATCCGCCGGCACGGCGAGGCGGACTACCCTTACGAGGCCTGCGGCCTCATCGGCGGGCTGGCGGACGGATCGCGGCTCGTCGCGGTGCAGCTCGTCCCGCTTCCCAATGCGCGCAGCGACGCGGCCCGGAACCGGTACCTCATCGACCCGGACGCGTTCCGCCGCGCGCAGCAGCGGCTCGACCGGGACGGGCTGGACATCATCGGGGTGTATCACTCGCACCCGGACCATCCGCCCATCCCCTCGCAGTACGATCGCGACCACGCGTGGCCGCGGCTGGTGTACGTGATCGCGGCGGTCGCGGGCCGCAAGGCGGGCGACGTGAAGGCGTGGATCCTGGCGGACGACCGGGCGTCGTTCGCCGCCGCCCCCCTGAGCATCGAAGAACGGACGGTCGCATGGCAGTCACGGTCCTGATCCCCATGCCGCTCCGCCCCTTCGCGGGGGGGCGGGACACGATCGAGCTCGATGCCGCCAGCGTGGGCGAATTGCTGGAGCGGCTGACCAGCGAGTACGCCGCCTTGCGGAGGCACCTCTTTGCAGACGACGGACGATTGCGCAGTTTCGTCAACGTGTACGTGAACGACCGGGACATCCGGCAGCTGCGGCAGCATGACACGCCGGTCGGGCCGGGTGACACCGTGTCGATCATCCCGAGCATCGCCGGAGGCACCGCCGTGGCGGAACAGCTGCCGAAGCTCTCGCACGAAGAGATCCTACGCTACTCGCGTCACCTCATCCTCCCCGATGTCGGCGTCGCGGGACAGCGCAAGCTGAAGAGCGCCCGGGTGCTGCTGGTGGGTGCGGGCGGCCTCGGCTCCCCGGCCGCGCTCTACCTCGCCGCCGCGGGCGTGGGCACGATCGGCATCGTCGACTTCGACGTGGTTGACCAGACGAACCTGCAGCGCCAGATCCTGCACGGCACGTCGCGCGTGGGCGTCTCCAAGCTCCAGTCGGCCGAGGAGCGGCTGCGCGACCTCAACCCCAACGTGCGGGTGGAGACGTTCGAGGCGCGCCTCACCTCGGAGAACGCGCTCGAGATCCTCCGCGATTTCGACGTCGTGGCCGACGGCACCGACAACTTTCCCACGCGCTACCTCGTCAACGACGCGTGCGTCCTGCTCGGCAAGCCGAACGTGTACGGGTCGATCTTCCGCTTCGAAGGCCAGGCGTCGGTGTTCTACGCCAAGGAGGGGCCGTGCTACCGCTGCCTCTACGCCGAGCCGCCTCCCCCGGGCCTGGTGCCGTCGTGCGCGGAAGGCGGCGTGCTCGGCGTCCTCCCCGGGATCATTGGGTCGATCCAGGCGCTCGAGACGATCAAGCTGATCCTCGGCGCGGGCGACTCCTTGATCGGCCGTCTGCTGCTGTTCGACGCGCTCAAGCTCCGTTTCCGCGAGCTGAAGCTCGAGAAGGACCCCGACTGCCCGGTGTGCGGGCCGCGACCGACCGTCACCGCGCTGATCGACTACGAGGCATTCTGCGGCGTGGGCGCGGAGCCGAGCTACGACGGCCTCGAGGTCACCGCAGCCGAGCTCGCCGCCGAGTGGAAGCAGAACCCCGACCTGCTCGTGCTCGACGTGCGCGAGCCGCACGAGCACGAGATCGCGCGCATCGAGGGCGCGAAGCTCATCCCGCTCTCCCAGCTGCCCGACCGCCTGGGCGATTTGGACGGCCACCAGGAGATCGTCACCCACTGCCACCACGGTGCGCGCTCGCTGAAAGCGCTCGAGATCCTCAAGGCCGCGGGCTTCTCGAAGGTGCGGAGCCTGCGGGGCGGGATCGATGCGTGGAGCGTGAACGTGGATTCGAGCGTACCGAGATACTGAGAGCGATCAACACAACAACGTGGGGAGTGGGGAGTGGTTCGTGACGGTGCGTGCCGGATGCGCGGCTCGCATCGGAGGGTACCACTCCCCACTCCCCACGCCGTTTCCGTGTTGATGCCGAAGGTGGGACTCGAACCCACACGGGCTTGCGCCCACTGCGCCCTGAACGCAGCGCGTCTACCAATTCCACCACTTCGGCGCGCGGGAACGGCAATATTAGCGGGCGGTATAACCTCAAGTCAACTCTTGGCTTGACCGCTTCGGACCCGGTTTCTATCTTGGCGCTGGCGCAGTGGACAGAGTCTCTATCGCACGCAACCCGCGGGCGCGACATGACTACCATCTCCTGGATACGTGGGAGGCCGGTCTGGTGCTCACGGGCACAGAAGTCAAGTCGCTGCGCGACCGCAAGGCGAGCCTGGCGGAAGCCTACGCCCACGTGCGACGCGGCGAGGTGTGGCTCGAAGGTCTGACCATCTCGCCCTACCAGCCCGGCAGCTACAACAACCCCCCACCCGCGCGCTCCCGCAAGCTGCTGCTGCACAAGCACGAAATTCGCAAGCTCATCGGCGCGACCGCACAGCAAGGCCTCACCCTCATCCCGCTCGAGCTGTACTTCAAGGATGGGCTCGCCAAGGTAGCGATCGCGCTGGGGCGCGCGAAGAAGCTGCACGACAAGCGCGAGGACCTGCGGCGCCGCGCGGCTGAACGCGAGCTGGCGCGCGCGTTCCGGGGCAAGCGCCCGTGATCCTGCTGATGGCCCGTCTCCTGCTCCCCGCCCAGACGGTGCTCATCACCACTCCGCGCGGCCAGTGGGCCGTCCCCGTCGCGCTGGAGCGCGGCGCGGCGGCGGTCGCCGCGCCGCTCCTGGTACGACCGCTGGGGTTGACGGTGACGGTGGAGGTGGGCGGCTCGCGGGCGACGGTGCAGCTCGGCGGCGCCGTCTTCGTGTTCCACCTGGGCGCTCCCTTCGCCCGCGCGGGCGGGGTCATCTGCATGCTGGTGGGGGATCCCTACATCGCGCGGGATACGCTGTTCCTGCCCCTCCCGTGGCTCAGCGACTGCGTGCCCCGGGTGCTGGCGGCGCGCTACCGCTGGGACGCCGCGGCGGCCCGCCTCGAGGAGCTCGCTGCGCCGGTCGCGGCCTCGGCCACGGCCGCCTCCGGCCCGGCGCCGACCGCCGCCGTCGCCGCTCCCAACCCCACCACCGGCCTGCGGCTGCACCACGTGATCGTGGTCGACCCCGGCCACGGCGGCCCCGATCCCGGGAACCCCGGCCGCCACGTTCCGGGGGGACTGGTCGAGAAGGACATCGCGCTCGCGGTGGGCAGGCTGCTGCGCGCGGAGCTGACGCGCCGCGGCATCACGGCGTCGCTCACGCGCCAGACCGACACCTTGATCGACCTCGCGGACCGGGGGGCGTTTTGCCGCGCGGCGTGCGACCTGTTCGTGAGTATTCACGTCAACGCGATGCCGCCCGGCCGACGCGGCGAGCGGGTGAGCGGCGTCGAGACCTACTTCTTATCCGACGCGAAGACCGAGGACCAAGAGCGCGTCGCCAAGATGGAGAACGAAGCCCTCCGCTTCGAGACGGAGACGCCCGCCGGCGCCCCCGGGCCGCTCGGCTACATCCTGCGCGACCTCCAGCTGAATGAATACCTGCGCGAGTCGGCGCGGCTTGCGGAGCTGGTCCAGGAGCGGGTCGCCGTGGTCCATCCGGGCGGCGACCGGGGCGTGCAGCAGGCCGGGTTCATGGTGCTCACGACCGCGCGGCGGCCGGCCATTCTGGTGGAGACGGGCTTCGCTACGAACGCGACCGACGGGGCATTCCTCGCCTCCGCGCTGGGCCAGCACAAGCTGGCCAGCGCGATCGCCGACGGTATCGTGGCCTACTTGCTGGAGTTCGAGCGCAAGCTCGCCGTCCGCGCACCGGCCGGGGGCCGATGAGCGGACGGTTGCCTCAGTTCGTCCTCGCGCTCGCCGCCGCGGGCGCGTGCGCCTCTTCCAACGCCATGTGGAGCGCCCGGCAGGTCGCGAACGAGGCCCGTGCGTTGGAAGCGGAGGGCCGGGCGAGCGACGCCGCGGCGGCCTGGGCGCGCGCCGCCGTGAAGGCGGAATCGGCGGCCGCCCGTCATCCGGGCGGCCCCTTGGTGGACGAGGCGCTCACCCTTCAGGGCGAGGCCCTGGCGCGTATCGGCTCCTGCGACGTGGCCGAGGCGCCGCTGCGCCGCGTGCTGGAGGGCGGATCGGACGGGACCTTGCGGGAGCGGGCCGCCCTGGTGCTGGCGCAGTGCGCCCTCGATGCGGGCGACCCGGCGGCTGCCGAGCGCGCGCTCGTGGTGCCGCTCGAGTCGCGCGATCGCGGCCGGCGCTCGCGCGCCGCCTACCTCGCCGGCCGGGCGGCGGTAGTGCGGGGCGACGTGCCGGCGGCGCTGGAGCGGCTGGCTGGCTCTGAGGACGCGGCGGCGGGATTCACCCGCGCGCGCCTGCTCGCCGCCGCGGGACGCACGGGCGAAGTGGCGGCGCTGCTCGACACGCTGACTCGGCGACGGTTCGTCGAGGCGGAGTGGGCGGCGGCGCTCGATGACGTCGCGCGCGCGAGCGGGCCGGACGTCGCCGCCCACACGCTGGATCGCCTGCTCGCGCGGCAGCGCGTGCGGGACAGAGCGCGCGCGCGGCTCCTGCTCGCGGACGGAAATCGCCGGCTCGCGGGCGGGGAGCTGGATGCGGCGCAGCGCCGATACGCTCAGGCCGAACGAGCGGCTCCCGACTCGGTGGAGGGACAGCGGGCCCGCCTGCTGCTCGTGCGCGTGGCGGCGAGCCGCGCGGAACGCCCGGACGAGCTCGCTGCGGTGGCACGCCGCCTGACGGGGCTGCTGCAGTCGGGACCGGGCGGGCCGGTGGGCACGGAGGCGCTTGCCTTCCAGGAGACGGTGCAGCGCGTGCTGGTGCTTGATGCGAGCGGCGACGCCGCGCTGTTCCGCGCCGCGGAGCTGGCGCGCGACTCGCTCGGCAGCGCACCGCTGGCCGGGCGGCTGTTCCTGCGCATCGTGACGCTCGCGCCGAGCTCGCTCTTCGCTCCCAAAGCGCTCGTCGCCGCCGCCGGATTGCTGCCCGAATCCCACGACTCCTTGGTCGCGCTGCTGTCCAGCCGGTATCCCACCTCGCCGTACACGCTCGCCGTGCGGGGTGAAGCGAGCCCGGCGTACGCCGCGGCCGAGGACTCCCTCGCCCGGGCGCTCGGCTTGGAATTGCGCTCGCCCTCGCTGGCCGTCGCCGCAACGGTCAGGCCGCCCGTGCCCGGGCGGCGCGGCCCGACGCTGGACGCCCCGTGAGCCCTGCGGCCTCCCCCCCGCTCCCCGTCCGCCTCCTCGGCACGACGTTCCAGAATCCCGTGCTCCTCGCCGCCGGGACGGCGGCCTTCGGCCGCGAGGTCGACGGGGTCATCGATCTCGACGCGCTGGGGGGGATCATCACGAAAGCCGTGACCCCGGAGCCGCGGCGCGGGCATCCGGCGCCGCGCGTCGCCGAGTTCGGCGGGGGGATGCTCAACGCGGTAGGCCTCGCCAATCCGGGACTCGAGGAGGTGGCGCGGCGCGAGCTACCGTGGCTCGCGGAGCGCCTCAAGCGCGCCCGCGTGCTCGTCAACGTGGCGGGCGCCGTCGTGGACGACTACGTGCGGGTGGTCGAGCGCCTCACGCCCATCGCCACGGTCGCGGCGTTCGAGATCAACGCCTCCTGTCCGAACACGAGCGCGGGCGGGCTCGAGTTCGGTGCGGATGCTCACAGTCTCGCCGAGCTGGTGCGCCGCTGCCGCGGGGTGACGACGCGACCGCTCGTGATCAAGCTCTCGCCCGTGCTCCCCGACATTCCCGCTATGGCGCAGGTAGCCCAGCACGAGGGCGCGGACGCCGTCAGCTTGGTCAACACCATCCCCGGGATGCTGCACGCTCGCCTGGGCAACGGGTCGGGTGGCGTGAGCGGCCCGGCGTTGCTGGCGATCGGCGTGCTCGCCACGCGGCGCGTCGCTGAGCGCGTGGGCGTGCCGGTGATCGGCGTGGGCGGCATCCGCACGGCGGAGGACGCGCGCGCCTACCTCGACGCCGGCGCCTCGCTCGTCGCGATCGGCACCGCCGCACTCGCGGACCCGCGGGTCCCGGAGCGGGTCGCGCGGGAGCTCACCCGTGGCTGAGCTCGTCGTCGCCTTCGACGTGCCGAGCGGCCGCGAAGCGCTGGCGCTCGCCAGGCGCCTGCCCGGGCTCCGCTGGGCCAAGCTCGGCCCCGGCCTGTATGTGCGCGAGGGCCCGGCCCTGGCCCGCGAGTTTCTGGCGCGCGGCCTGCGAGTGTTCCTCGACCTCAAGTGGCACGACATCCCGAGCACCGTGGCGGGCGCGGTGGCGGCCGCGCGCGAGCTGGGCGTGGCGATGGCCAGCGTGCACTGCCTGGGCGGCGCCGACATGCTCGCCGCGGCCGCGCAGGCCGCAGGAGAGGTCGCGCTCGTCGGTGTCACGGTCCTCACCTCGCACGATGGTGCGGGCCTGGGACAGGTGCTGGGGCGCGGCGTGCCGGACGTCAGCTGCGAAGCAGAGCGCCTTGCCCGCCTCGCGGTCCGGGCCGGGTTACGCGGCGTGGTCGCCTCGGGGGCCGAACTGGCGCTGTTGCGCAACGCGCTCGGGCCCGCGCCGTGGATCGTGGTGCCGGGGATCCGCTCGGCCGCGGACCCTGCGGACGATCAGGCCCGCACCATCGCGCCCCAGGACGCCGTGCGCGGGGGGGCGACCCATCTCGTCGTGGGACGACCTATCACGCGGGCCGCCGACCCGGGCGGGGTGTACCAACGGCTGGTGGAGTGTCTATGAGGCGCACGCTGTGGGTCATGGGGTTGTCGCTCGCCGCGGCGCCGCTCGCGGCCCAGGGCTCGCTTGCCCAGGCGGCCGAGGCGGCGCGCGTCGCCTGGCTCGCCCACGATCCTCAATCGCTTGTGGGGCAAAGTGCTAGCGTCGTGCTCCAGATCCCCGGCGCAGATCCGTCGTCGCCGCTCGGGCGGGCGCAGGCCGTGGAGCTGCTGCGGCGCCACCTGCGCACGGCGAGCGAGCGCTCCGTGGCCGTCACGAGTCTGCGGGAAGTCGAGCCGGGAAGGGGCTTCGTGGAGCTGGATCGCCGCTACGTGGTACCGGGAACGGTGGACGAACGACGCGAAGCCGTGTTTTTGGGGTTTCGCCGCGCGGGGAACCGGTGGGTGTTGTCGGAGGTGCGAACCACGCCGTAATCCCGCCCCTTGCGATAACTTACGAGCCCGTCTATTGTTCAAGACTGACCCGGAATCTTGGCTCTGTCGTGGAGACGGCCCTGTGAAGGTGCGCTCGAGCGTTCGACCGATCTGCGAGCATTGCAAGGTGATCCGCCGCCGCGGCGTGGTCCGCGTGATCTGCAAGCGCAATCCCAAGCACAAGCAGCGGCAGGGCTAGGTCATGGCACGCATTGCAGGCGTCGACCTGCCGCGCGAGAAGAAAATCCAATACGCCCTGCCGTACATCTTCGGCATCGGTCCCAGCAACGCGAAGAAGATTCTCGCGGAGACGGGGGTGAACCCGGACGCGCGGGTGCGCGATCTCCGCGACGCGGAGGTGGCCCGGCTGCGGCAGGTGATCGAGCGCGACTACAAGGTGGAAGGCGCGCTGCGCACCGAGGTCGCGATGAACATCAAGCGGCTGATGGACATCGGGACGTATCGCGGGGGGCGGCACCGCAAAGGATTGCCGGTTCGCGGGCAGCGCACGCATACCAACGCGCGGACCAAGAAGGGGCCACGGCGGGCGATCGCAGGCAAGAAGAAAGCCGTTCTCAAAAAGTAAATGGCACAAGCGAAACCGACGGGCGCCAAGCGCGCCAAGAAGGTCGTGGAGGCGGAGGGGATCGCCCACATCACCGCGACCTTCAACAACACGCTCATCACGATCACCGACATGCAGGGGAACGCCATCACCTGGGGTTCCTCGGGCAAGGCCGGGTTCCAGGGGTCCAAGAAATCGACGCCGTTCGCCGCCACGGTCGCGGCCGAGCAGGCGGCACGCGAGGCGATGAACCTGGGCGTGCGGCGCGTGCACGTCCGGGTGCAGGGCCCGGGGTCGGGCCGCGAGTCCGCGATTCAGGCGCTGGCCACCGCCGGGCTGCAGATCCGCTCCATCCGCGACGTCACGCCCATCCCTCACAACGGGTGCCGGCCGCCCAAGAAGCGGCGGGTGTAGGCGGTGGCGCGCTACACGGGTCCCGTCTGCAAGTTGTGCCGCCGGGAGGGCACGAAGCTGTTTCTCAAGGGCACGCGCTGCCTCACGGAGAAGTGCGCCGTGGAGCGCCGCGCCTACGCGCCCGGCCAGCACGGCCAGTCCACGGGACGCCGGCGCAAGGCCTCCGAGTACGCCAAGCAGCTGCGCGAGAAGCAGAAGGTGAAGCGCATCTACGGGCTGTCGGAGCGGCAGTTCCGCAACATCTTCGACCGCGTGTTGAAGGAGCCCGGAGTCACGGGCGAGGCGCTGCTCGTGGCGCTCGAGTCCCGGCTGGACAACCTGGTGTATCGCATGGGCTTCGCGGTGTCGCGCAAGCAGGCGCGGCAGCTCGTGCGGCACCGCCACATCCAGGTGAACGAGCGCACGGTGGACGTGCCGTCCTACCGCGTCCGCCCGGGTGAGGAGATCGCGGTCGCCGCGGGCAGCCGCGAGCTCGTCCTGGTGAAGCACGCGCTCGAGCAGTTCGGGCGCGGACAGCCGGTGTCCTGGATCCAGGTGGATACCGATAAGGCGCGCGGCCGGATGAGGGAGCGGCCCACCCGCGACGCCATCCCGATCGCCGCGCAGGAACAGTTAATCGTCGAGCTCTACTCCAAGTGATCACGACTCTCGATTTGACCGGGCTGGTCCGACCGCACCTGGTGGAGATGACCAAGCGGGAGGACAACCCGAATGCCGCCGAGTTCCGGCTGCAGCCGCTCGAGCGGGGCTACGGCTACACGCTGGGAAACGCGCTGCGCCGGATGCTCTTGTCCTCGCTGCGGGGCGCCGCCGTCTGGGCGTTCCGGATCGACGGCGTGGTGCACGAGCACCAGACGATCCCGGGGGTGGTCGAAGACGTGCACCAGATCATCCAGCGCCTCAAGCAGCTCACCCTGATGCTCTCCCCCGACGTGGACGAAGCGGTGCTGCACGTCAAGCGCGACAAGGCCGGGCCGGTCCACGCCCGCGACATCGAGGCGCAGGGGGCCGTGACGATCGTGAACGCGGACCAGCTGCTGTTCACGCTCCAGGACGACCGCGAGATCGCGGGCGAGCTGTACGTCAACAAGGGCCGGGGCTACGTCGAGGCCGAGCAGCATCCCCTCGATCGCACGCTCCCGGTGGACGTGGTGCGCATCGACTCGATCTACAATCCGGTGCGGCGCGCGAACTTCACGGTGGCCGAGACCCGGGTAGGGCAGCGCACCGACTACGACCGGTTGACCCTCACGGTCGAGACCAACGGCACGCTCTCACCGGAAGACGCGGTGGCCTACGCGGCGGCACTCGCGCAGGAGCACTTCCGCTTCTTCGTGGACTTCGGCAAGGTCCCGATGGTGGCGAGCGAGCCCGCCGGGAACGGCGGCGTCGCGACGAGCCAGCTGAAGGACGTGGTGGCGCGCAGCATCGACGACGTGGGTCTCTCGGTGCGCTCCGTCAACTCGCTCAAGAACTCGAACATCCGCACCCTGGCCGACCTCGTGCAGTACCGCGAGGAGGACCTGCTCAAGGTGAAGAACGTGGGCGAGAAGGCGCTGGGCGAGATCGCCGAGCTGCTGCGGCGCGAGGGGCTCAACTTCGGGATGAAGCTCGAGGAGATCGAGGGGGAGTTGCGCGTCGTCGATCCCGGCACGCCGCCCGTGGCGCAGCTGACCGAAGAGGAGGGAGTGGAGTAGATGCGGCACCGCGCCAAGGCGCGCCAGCTGTCGCGCACCGCCAGCCACCGCAAGGCGCTGCTCGCGAACCTCGCCACGAGCCTCATCAAGCACGACCGGATCGTGACCACCGAGGCGAAAGCGAAGGAGCTGCGCCCGTTCGCGGAGCGGCTGATCACGCTGGCGCGGCGCGGCGACCTGCACGCCCGGCGCCTGGTCGAGCGGCGCATCAAGGACCGCGCGGCGGCGCAGAAACTCTTCAAGGAACTGGGACCCCGGTTCGCCTCGCGGCCCGGGGGGTACACGCGCATCCTCAAGCTGGGCCATCGCGCGGGCGACGGCGCCGAGGTGGCTCGGATCGAACTGCTGGGTGAGTGAGGGAGCGGTGGAGCACCAGCACGGCACGGGGGACCCTGAGTCCCCCGTTTTCATTCCGCTAGGACGCCTTCGCGACGCGGTTGGACTTGAGGCACTGGGTGCAGACGCGCAGGTGCCGCACCGTCCCGTCCACCACCGCTCGCACCCGCTGCAGGTTGGGGTACCAGCGGCGATTGGTCTTGTTATTCGCGTGGCTGATGTTGTGCCCCGTGATGGGACCCTTGCCGCAGATTTCGCACACTCGAGCCATACGCCTCTATCCCATAGAGCATGAGCGCCACAGCGAAGCAGGGCGAAAAGCGGCCGAAACCTACTCCCGCCCCCGGGGAACGGCAACCCCGCCGGACGGCGCTCGTCACGGGAGTCACCGGCCAAGACGGGTCGTACCTGGCGGAGCTGCTGCTGGAGAAGGGCTACGAGGTCGTGGGCGTCGTGCGGCGCACGTCGCATGACTCCTACGAGCGGATCGGACACCTGCTCGACAAGATCCAGGTGGTCCCCGCGGACCTGCTGGACCAGCACTCGCTCACGGCCGTCATCCGCGACGCCCGGCCCCACGAGGTCTACAACCTCGCGGCGCAGAGCTTCGTGCCGACGTCGTGGACCCAGCCGGTGTTGACGGGCGAGTTCACGGCGCTCGGCGTCACCCGCATCCTCGAGGCCGTGCGGCTCGCGCACCCGGAGGCCCGCTTCTATCAAGCGAGCTCCTCCGAGATGTTCGGCAAGGCGGTCGAGACCCCGCAGCGGGAGACGACGCCCTTCTACCCGCGGTCCCCGTACGGCGCGGCGAAGGTCTACGGACACTGGATCACGGTGAACTACCGCGAGTCCTATGGGCTCTACGCCGTAAGTGGCATCCTCTTCAACCACGAGTCGCCCCGGCGGGGGCTCGAGTTCGTCACCCGCAAGGTGAGCCACGGCGTGGCGCAGATCGTGAAGGGGAAGGCGAGCGAGCTGCGGCTCGGCAACCTCGACGCCCGGCGCGATTGGGGCTATGCGGGGGACTACGTCGAGGCCATGTGGCTCATGCTGCAGCAGCCCGAGCCCGAGGACTACGTCGTGGGGACGGGACGGCAGCACACCGTGCGCGAGCTGTGCGAGGTGGCGTTCGGCCACGCTGGGCTCGACTGGCATCAGTACGTGAAGGTCGACCCGCGGTTCGTGCGGCCGGCGGAGGTGGATATCTTGCAGGCCGACGCGTCCAAGGCGCGCCGCCAGCTCGGCTGGGCGCCGCGGGTGAGCTTCGAGGAGCTCGTGCGCATGATGGTGAACGCGGACCTGGAGCGGGCGGGGTGAAGGTTCTCGTCACCGGGGCGGACGGGTTCGTGGGCCGGTGGATGGTGCGGCGGCTGATCGACGACGGGCGAGAGGTGTACGCCGCCGTCCGGCCGGCGGCGCCCGCGGGGCCTCCTGCCGGCCCCGCCGAGCTTTCGGCGGCGGAGCGCGCCGCCGTGCGCTGGCTGCCGCTCGAGCTCACCGACTTCGAGTCCGTCCGCCAGTGCGCGGGCGCGCCCTACGATGCCGTCGTGCACCTCGCCGCCGTCTCGTCCGGGGTCGAGGCGGCGCGAGATCCGGGCTGGGCCTGGACGGTGAACGCTGCGGGCACGGCACGGCTCGTCCACGTGCTGCTCGAAGGGAAGCGGGCGGGCCGGGGCGACCCGGTGGTCCTGGTGGCGTCGACCGCCGAGGTGTACGGCCGCGGCGACCCGACGCCGCGCAAGGAGTCCGACCCGGTGGCGCCCTGCTCCCCCTACGCCGCGAGTAAGGCGGGGGCCGAGCTCGCCGCCCTCGAAGCGTGGCGCCGCGGCGGGCTGCGGGTCGTCGTGGCGCGGGCCTTCCCGCACACGGGGCCCGGGCAGGACGGGCGCTTCGTCGTGCCCGCGTTCGCGCAACGGCTCAAGCTGGCCAAACGGGCGGCGGCGCCGGTCGTGAAAGTGGGAAGCCTGGAGCCCGTACGGGAGTTCCTCCACGTGCAGGACGTGGTCGATGCCTACGCCCGGCTGCTCGTGAAGGGCCAGCCCGGCGAGACCTACAACATCGCCTCGGGGCGGGGCATCTCGCTCGAAGAGTTGCTGGACAAGCTCGCCGCGCTGGTCGGCGTGCGGCCGATTCCCGAAGCGGACGCGGACCTCATGCGCGTGGGCGACCTGCCGTATCTCGTCGGGGACGCTTCCAAGCTCCGCGCGGCGATGGGCTGGGCGCCACGCCGCTCGCTCGATCAGACCTTGCAAGACGTGCTCGATGCCCAAGCGGACTGACCTGCAGCGCATCCTGCTCCTCGGCTCGGGCCCGATCGTGATCGGCCAGGCCGCGGAGTTCGACTACTCCGGCACGCAGGCGGTCAAGGCCCTGAAGGAAGAGGGCTACACGGTGATCCTGGTGAATTCCAACCCCGCCACGATCATGACGGACCCGGAGCTCGCCGACCGCACCTATATCGAGCCCGTCACTCCCGACTGGGTCCGCAAGGTGATCGAGCGCGAGCGCCCCGACGCGCTGCTGCCGACGATGGGGGGCCAGACGGCCCTCAACGTGGCGATGGCGCTGGCGCGCGACGGCACCCTCGAGCGCTACGGGGTCGAGCTGATCGGCGCCAACGCCCGCGCCATCCAGATGGCGGAGGACCGGGCGGAGTTCGCTGCCGCGATGGCGCGCATCGGTCTCGCGACACCGCTCGGCCGGACGGTGGGGCGGCTCGAGGAGGCGCTCGCCGCCGTGGGGCAGATCGGGTATCCGGCGGTGATTCGCCCGTCCTTCACGCTGGGTGGGACCGGCGGCGGCGTGGCCTTCAACCGGGCGGAGTTCGAGGAGCACGTCGAGCGGGCCCTGGAGCTCTCGCCCGTGCACACGACGCTGATCGAGCGCAGCGTGCTCGGCTGGAAGGAGTTCGAGCTCGAAGTGATGCGGGACCGACGCGACAACGTGGTGATCGTGTGTTCGATCGAGAACGTCGATCCCATGGGCGTCCACACCGGCGACTCGATCACGGTGGCCCCGGCCATGACCCTCACCGACCGGGAATACCAGCGGATGCGCGACGCCGCGATCGCGATCATTCGCGAGATCGGCGTCGAGGCCGGCGGCTGCAACATCCAGTTCGCCGTGAACCCGGCCGACGGCGAGATGCTGGTGATCGAGATGAACCCGCGCGTCTCGCGCAGCTCCGCGCTCGCGTCCAAGGCCACGGGCTTCCCGATCGCGCGCATCGGGACGAAGCTCGCCGTGGGGTACACCCTCGACGAGCTGCCGAACGACATCACGCGGACCACCCCGGCGTCCTTCGAGCCGGTGCTCGACTATGTGGTCGTGAAGGTGCCGCGCTTCGCGTTCGAGAAGTTCCCGACCGCCGACTACCGGCTCACGACGCAGATGAAGTCCGTGGGCGAGGCGATGGCGATCGGGCGCACGTTCAAGGAGGCGTTCCAGAAGGGACTGCGCGCGCTCGAGATCGGCCGCCCGGGATGGGTCGCCGGCGCCACGGCCGCCGACGACCGCCTGACGAGCGACTCCCCCGACGATCTGCGCGTGGCGCTGCGGGTCCCGACCCCGGAGCGGATGTTCCAGATCAAGCGCGCCCTCGTGGCCGGGCTGACGGTGGAGGAGGTCGCGCAGGCGTCGCGCATCGACCCGTGGTTCCTCTATCAGATGGAAGACCTGCTGCAAGCGGAGCGCTGGTTCGTGGGGCTCCCGGAGATCGGAGCCGCCGCGCTGCGCCGCATGAAGCGCATGGGGTTCAGCGATCGCCAGCTCGCGGGGCTGCGCGGCACCGCCGAAGCGGCGCTGCGGGCGCGGCGCTGGGAGCTGGGCGTGCATCCGGCCTACAAGACCGTGGATACCTGCGCCGGCGAGTTTCCGTCGTCCACGCCATACCTCTACAGCTCCTACGACGACGAGAACGAGTCCGAGCCGCTGGGGGAGCGGAGCATCGTCATCCTGGGCAGCGGACCGAACCGCATCGGCCAGGGTGTGGAGTTCGACTACTGCTGCGTCCGGGCGGGGCTCGCGTTCCGCGAGCTGGGGTTCAAGACGATCATGATCAACTGCAACCCCGAGACCGTCTCGACCGACTTCGACATCTCGGACAAGCTGTACTTCGAGCCACTCACCCTGGAGGACGTGCTCGAGATCGTGCGGTGGGAGCGGCCGCTCGGAGTCGTGGTGCAGCTCGGCGGCCAGACGCCGCTGCAGCTCGCGAAGCCCCTCGAGGCGGCGGGGATACGGATCCTCGGCACCGCCCCCGACGCGATCGACGTCGCCGAGGATCGGGAGCGGTTCGAGGCCCTGGCGCGGCGGCTCGGCATCACGCAGCCGCCCAACGGGATCGCCCGTTCCGTCGCCGAAGCCGTCGCGGTGGCCCGGCGCATCGGCTACCCCGTGCTGGTGCGTCCGTCGTACGTGCTCGGCGGTCGCGCCATGGAGATCGTGTACGACGACGGCTCGCTGCGCGACTACTTCGAGCGGGCGGCGCGGGTGGCGCCGGAGCATCCCGTGCTCATCGATCGGTTCCTGGAAGACGCCTTCGAGGCCGACGTGGACGCGATCGCCGACGGGCGACGCTCGGTGATCGGCGGGGTGATGCAGCACATCGAGGACGCGGGCGTTCATTCCGGCGACTCGGCGTGCGTGCTGCCACCCTATCTCATCGGGGATCGGCAGGTGGAGGAGATGCGGCGCCACACCAAGGCGTTCGCCGAGGCGCTCGGAGTGGTGGGGTTGATCAACGTCCAGTACGCCATCCAGGCCGGCGTCGTCCACGTGCTGGAGGTGAACCCCCGGGCCTCGCGCACCGTTCCCTTCGTCAGCAAGGCGACCGGAGTGCCCCTGGCCAAGCTCGCCGCCGCCGTGATGGCAGGACGCACCCTGGACGAACTGGGCATTCCCGATGACCTTCCGCTCCCCGGGGTGGCGGTCAAGGAGGCGGTCTTCCCCTTCACCAAACTCCCCGGCGTGGATACCATCCTGGGCCCGGAGATGCGCTCGACCGGGGAGGTCATGGGGTTCGCCGACAGCTTCGGGATGGCCTTCGCCAAGGCCCAGATAGCGGCGGACGGGAGCCTGCCGCTCGAGGGGACCGTGTTCGTGACGGTGAACGACTCCGACAAGCCGACCGTGGTGCCGATCGTGCGGCGCTTCCACGAGCTGGGATTCCGGATCCTGGCGACCGAGGGCACCGAGCGGTATCTGCGGGCGCGGGGAATCCCGGCGGAGCGGGTGGCCAAGGTGCACGAGGGGCGCCCCAACGCGATCGACCTGATCGTGTCCGGGGAGATCCATCTGCTCATCAATACGCCTCTCGGGAAGTTCACGCAGGCGGACGACTACGCGATCCGGCGTACCGCGCTGGTGCACCGAGTGCCGTACACGACGACGATGTCGGCGGCCAGCGCCGCCTGCGACGCGATCATCGCGTTGCGCAGCCGGATCGGGAGCGTGAGGAGTCTCCAAGAATGGCACGCAAAGACGAGCGTCGGAAAGCCGGCGTCGGAGGCCGCAAGAGCAGCGCCAAGCCCGGGGCCGAGCGGCGTGCGGGCGTAGCCAAGCGGGCGGCGCCCAAGACCGGCGCGAAGTCCGCGGCCAAGCTCGCGGCGTCGCCCCCGCCGCCGCCCACGCCCAAGGTCAAGTTCCGCGGGCGGCTGCTGGAGCACGAACCGCTGGCGCGCTACACCACGTACCGGCTCGGTGGACCGGCGCGCTACTTCCTCATGCCCGCCGACGTGGAGGATGTGGCGAAGGGGATCGAGTTCGCCAACGAGCGCCGTCTGCCGTGGCTCGCGATCGGCCTGGGGTCGAACCTGCTCGTCAAAGAGAGCGGCTTCCCCGGTCTCGTGATTCGGGTCGGCAAGGGGCTGGACCGATTCGAGATGAAGGGCGCGATCGCGATCGTCGGCGCCGGGATGCCCACCCCGATCCTGGCGCGCCGCACGGCGGAGGGAGGGTTCGCCGGGGTCGAGCGGTTCATCGGGATCCCCGGCACGGTGGGCGGTGGCGTTTACATGAATGCCGGCGCCCACGGGGCGGAGTTCGCCGAGGTCGTCACGGAAGTGAGCGTGATGGACGGGAAGGGCAAGATCCGGCAGCTGGCCCGCAAGCAGATCTCGTTCAAGTACCGCGCCTCGAACCTCGGCGACGTTGTCGTGCTGGAGACGAAGCTGCTGCTCCTCGAGGAGGCCCCCGCCAAGCTGAAGGAGCTGCAGGGGAAGCTGTTGCGGTGGCGCAAGGCCGGGACGCCGTTCGATCAGCCGTGCGCCGGCTCGGTCTTCAAGAACCCCGGCGGTGCGAAGACGGCCGGGTCGCTCATTGATGAGTGCGGGCTCAAGGGATACGCGATCGGCGGCGCCCAGGTATCGACCATGCACGCGAACTACTTCGTGAACACCGGTACGGCGACACCGAGCGACGTGCTGCGGCTCATCGAGCACGTGCGCAAGACGGTGCAGAAGAAGACCGGCGTGGAGTTCGAGCTGGAAGTCAAGGTGATCGGCTAGATGGCCGACTACTTCGTCCACGAATCGAGCTACGTCGAGGCGGGGGCGGTCGTCGGGAAGGGCACCAAGATCTGGCACTTCTGCCACGTCATGCCGGGGGCCGTCATCGGTGAGCGCTGCACCCTGGGCCAGAACGTCGTCGTCATGCCCGGGACGCGGATCGGGAACAACTGCAAGATCCAGAACAACGTCTCGGTCTACGAGGGCGTCGAGCTGGAGGACGACGTCTTCTGCGGGCCGTCGTGCGTCTTCACCAACGTCACCAACCCCCGCAGCTTCATCTCGCGCAAGCGCGAATTCCGGCCCACCCGCGTCAAGCGCGGCGGCTCCATCGGCGCCAACGCCACCATCGTGTGCGGGGTCACCCTGGGCGAGTACGCCTTCATCGGTGCGGGCGCGGTCGTGACGTCCGACGTTCCCCCCTTCGGCCTGATGCTCGGGGTGCCGGCGCGGCGCGTCGGCTGGATGTGCCAGTGCGGCGAGCGCCTGCCGCTCACCGCGGGGCAGGCGACGTGCGCCGCGTGCGGCGCGCGCTACGCCGAGTCGGAGGGACTGCTGCGCCAGATTGCCCCGCCTCGGCCGCCAGGGTAAATTGTTGCGCCTTTTGACGATACCGAACACATGAACGTGCCGCTGCTGGATCTCGTGGCCCAATACCGCGGGATCAAGGATGAGCTGCTTCCGGCGGTCCAGGCGGTCATCGAGTCCCAGCAATTCATCATGGGGCCCGCCGTCGCGCAGCTTGAGGTGGAGATCGCCCGCCTGTCTCGGGCGCGGCACGGCATCGGGTGCGCCAGCGGCACGGACGCGCTGCTGTTGCCGCTGAAGGCGCTCGCACTCGCGCCCGGCGACGAAGTGATCACGACCGCCTTCAGCTTTTTCGCCACGGGCGGCACGATCCACAATACCGGCGGCACGCCCGTCTTCGTGGACATCGACCCGGAGACGTTCAACATCTCGCCCGCCGCGGCGGAGGCGGCGCTCACGTCCCGCACCCGCGCCCTCCTTCCCGTTCACCTGTTCGGGCAGATGGCCGTGCTGGAGCGCCTGCTGCCGCTCGCCGAGCGGCGCGGGCTCCCGGTGATCGAGGACGCGGCGCAGGCGATCGGGGCACGGCGCCGCATCGCAGGCGAGTGGCGGATGGCGGGGGAGCTGGGCTGGGTCACCGGCTATTCCTTCTTTCCGAGCAAGAACCTGGGTGGTTGGGGCGACGGCGGCATGATGGTGACATCGGACGACGCGCTGGCGGACCGGCTGCGGAAGCTCCGGCTGCACGGAGGCGCCAAGCAATATTACCACGACGAGGTGGGCACGAACTCGCGGCTGGACACGCTCCAGGCCGCCGTGCTGCTCGCGAAGCTGCCGCACCTGGCCGCGTGGTCGGCGCGGCGGCGCGAGCACGCGGCCTACTATTCGCAGGCGCTCGCGGACGTGCCGCAGGTCCGGGCGCCGTGCATCGACCGCGCGAACGAGCACATCTTCCACCAGTACACGCTGCGGGTCGAGCGACGCGACGCGCTGCAGGCGCACCTGAAGAGCAAGGGCATCGGCAGCGCAATCTACTACCCGGTCCCGCTGCACCTGCAGCGCTGCTTCAGCCATCTCGGCTACCAGCGCGGCCAGCTGCCCGAGGCGGAGCGGGCGGCGGGAGAAGTGCTCTCGCTGCCGATTTACCCGGAGCTCGCCCCCACTCAGCTCGACCAGGTCGTCGACGCGATTCGCGGGTTCTACCGGTGAGCCGGCTCAAGCTCGGCGTCATCGGGGCCGGAGCCTGGGGGAGGAATCACGTCCGCGCGGCGGCGGCGCTTCCGGACGTGGCGCTTACCGCCGTGTGCGACACCGACCCCAAGGTGCGCGAGCGGCTCGCCCACCAGCAGCCTGCGGCCTACGTGACCGGGGACGTCGCCGAGCTGCTGCGGCGAGTGGACGCGGCCATCGTGGCGTCCCCGGCCGCGACGCACTCGGCGATCGCGCTGCAGTGCATCGAGGCGGGGCTGCCGTGTCTCGTGGAGAAGCCGTTCGCGCTAAGCGTGCGCGATGCCGAGGCGGTGGCGCGCCGGGCCGCCGAGCGACGGGTCCCGGTCCTGGCGGGCCACCTCCTCGTGTACCATCCGGCCGTGGAGCGACTGCGGGCGCTGGTGCAGGGCGGGGAGCTCGGGCGGCTCTATTACCTCTACGGCCTGCGCGTGAACCTGGGACAGGTGCGGGCCGACGAGAACGCCCTGTGGAGCTTCGGGCCGCACGACGTTTCTGTGGCCCTGTACTTGCTCGGCGAGCCGCCCCAGCGGGTGGCCGCTCAGGGGCGGAGCTACCTGCAGCCCCAGGTCGAAGACGTCGTGTTCCTCACCATGGAGTTCGCGAGCGGCGTGCTCGCCCACGTGCAGCTCTCGTGGCTGGACCCGCACAAGGAGCGCAAGCTGACCGTCGTCGGAGCGAAGAAGATGGTGGTGTTCGACGATATGGAGCCGCGGGAGAAGCTGCGCATCTACGACAAGGGCGTGGACCGGCCTCCCGAGTATGGATCCTACGGTGAGAGCCTCTCGATCCGGGAGGGAGACATCTTCATTCCCAAGATTCCCAATGTGGAGCCGCTCGCCGCCGAGCTGGGTCATTTTGTGCGGGTCGCGCGCGGCGCGGAGGCGCCGCGCGCGGGTGCCGAGGACGGCGTCCGGGTGGTGCGGGTGCTCGAGGCCGCGTCCCGCTCGCTGGCCGGGGGCGGCGCACCGGTGAGCCTATGAGCGCCAAGGCACAGCAGCCGGCCGACCTCCTCGTGGCCAAGGCGGCCGACCGCACGGCGCTCATCGGCGTCGTGGGTCTGGGCTACGTCGGGCTGCCGCTCGCGCTGGAGTTCGTGCGTGCGGGCTACCGCGTCGTCGGGTTCGACGTCAAGAGCGCGACCGTGGAGGCGCTGAACCAGGGGCGTTCGCACATCCAGGACGTGCCGGTGCAGAGCCTGGCGGCCGCGGTGCGGGCCGGGACGTTCGCGGCGACGAGCGATCTGTCGCGGCTCAAGGAGCCGGACGTGATCTCGATCTGCGTCCCCACGCCGCTGTCCAAGACCAAGGACCCCGACGTGAGCTACGTGCTCGCCGCCACCAACTCCGTGAAGCAGACCCTACGGCGGGGCCAGCTCGTGGTGCTCGAATCCACCACCTATCCGGGGACGACGCGGGAGCTGATGCTGCCCGCGCTCGAGAGCACGGGGCTCAAAGTGGGGAAAGACTTCTTTCTCGCCTTCTCCCCCGAACGCGTGGACCCGGGCAATCCCGCCTGGAACACGCGCAACACGCCCAAGGTGGTGGGGGGAATCACGCCCGAGTGCCTGCGCGTCGCCGTCGCGATCTACCAGCCGGCGATCGAACGACTCGTCGCCGTGTCCTCCACGGAGGCGGCCGAGCTCGTGAAGATCCTTGAGAACACGTTCCGCAGCGTGAACATCGGTCTCGTCAACGAGATGGCGATCGTGTGCGACAAGCTCGGCGTGAACGTGTGGGAGGTGATCGACGCCGCCGCCACGAAACCGTTCGGTTTCATGAAGTTCACGCCCGGGCCCGGGCTGGGCGGGCATTGCATCCCCATCGACCCGCACTACCTCGCGTGGAAGATGCGCGCACTCAACTACAAGACCCGTTTCATCGAGATCGCGGGCGAGGTGAACGCCGAGATGCCCGAGTTCTGGGTGGGGAAGGTGGCCGACCGGCTGAACGACCAGTCGAAGGCGATCCGCGGCAGCCGGATTCTCGTGCTCGGGGTCGCCTACAAGAAGGACGTGGAAGACGTGCGGGAGAGCCCGGCGCTCGACGTCATCCGGCTGCTGCGACAGCGCGGGGGCACGGTCGAGTACCACGACCCGCACGTCCCGGCCCTGGACGAGGACGGGGTGACGCTGCGCTCCGTGCCACTCACGGCGGCGACGCTCCAGGCCGCCGACTGTGTGCTCATCGTCACCGATCACGCCGCCGTGGACTACGCGACGGTGGCCCGGCACGCGCGCATCCTCGTGGACACGCGGAACGTGCTGGCGCGCACGGTCAAGGACCCGCCATGAAGATCGCCGTCGTGGGAACGGGGTACGTGGGCCTCGTCGTGGGCGCCTGTCTCGCCGAGACCGGCAACGACGTCATCTGCGCGGACCTGGACGCCGCGAAGATCGCATCGCTGAAGCGCAACCGACTGCCGATCTACGAACCCGGGCTCGAGCCCCTGGTCGTCCGCAACCAGGGGCAGGGCCGGCTCGAGTTCACGACGGACGTGGGCGCCGCGATCGAGCGCTCCGACATTGTCTTCATCGCCGTGGGCACGCCGCCCAACGAGGATGGCTCGGCGGATCTGCAGCACGTGCTCGATGTCGCGGGCACCATCGGGCGGCACATGAACACCGCCAAGATCGTGGCTACCAAGAGCACCGTCCCGGTGGGCACGGCCGCCAAGCTGCGCACCGAAATCGCGCGGCACACCCGCACGACGTTTCACGTCTGCTCCAACCCGGAGTTCCTCAAAGAGGGGGCCGCGGTCGAGGACTTCATGAAGCCCGACCGAGTCATCGTGGGGATCGATTCGGACGAGGCGGCGCGGGTGCTCGAAGAGCTGTATGCGCCATTCGTGCGCACCGGCAATCCGCTCATCTTCATGGACCTGCTGTCGGCCGAGATGACGAAGTACGCGGCCAACGCGATGCTCGCCACGCGCGTCTCCTTCATGAATCAGATCGCGCAGCTATGCGAAGCGGTGGGAGCCGATGTGAGCCTCGTTCGCAAGGGTATTGGCGCTGACCGACGGATCGGCCCTGCGTTTCTCTTTCCGGGCCCCGGCTACGGTGGCTCGTGCTTCCCGAAGGACGTGAAGGCCCTGATCCGGACCGGGGAGGAGCGGGCGGTGTCGCTCGATATCCTCCAGGCCGTCGAGGCGGCGAACGAGCGCCAGAAGCGTGTGCTGTTCGAGAAGCTGCACCAGCACTTCGCTGGCAAGCTCGCCGGCACGACGATCGCCGTCTGGGGCCTTTCCTTCAAGGCAGAGACCGACGATGTGCGCGAGAGCCCGGCGCTCGTGCTCGTGGAGGCACTGCTCGCCGCGGGGGCCGCGGTGCGGGTCCACGACCCAGCCGCGCTCGAGGCCGCGCGCCTCCGCCTGGGCGATCGGGTCGCCTACGCGTCCCACGCCTACGACGCGCTCGAGGGCGCGTCGGCGCTCGCGGTGGTGACCGAGTGGCTCGAGTACCGCAACCCGGACTTCGACCGCATCAAGCGTCTGCTGCAGCGCCCCCTCATCGTGGACGGACGCAACCTGTACGAGCCCGCTCGCCTGGCGCGGCTGGGCTTCACCTACGACAGCATCGGCCGCCGCGTCGCATGCGCGCCCTCGTAACCGGGGCCGGGGGCTTCCTCGGTTCCCACCTGTGCGACCGCCTGCTCGCCCAGGGCCACCGCGTCGTGGGGATGGACAACTATGTCACCGGCAGCCCCGCCAACATCGCCCACCTCGAGCACCACCCCCACTTTCAGCTCGTCCGTCACGACGTCACGACCTTCATCGAGATCGAAGGGCCGCTCGACGGCGTGCTGCACTTCGCGAGTCCCGCCAGCCCGGTGGACTATCTCGAGCTCCCCATCCAGACGCTGAAGGTGGGCTCGCTCGGCACCCACAAGGCGCTCGGTCTCGCCAAGGCAAAGGGCGCCCGCTTCCTGCTGGCCTCGACGTCGGAAGTCTACGGGGATCCGCTCCTCCATCCGCAGCCCGAGAGCTACTGGGGCAACGTCAACCCCGTCGGCCCGCGCGGCGTGTACGACGAGGCCAAGCGCTTCGCCGAGGCGATGACGATGGCGTATCACCGCTACCACGGCCTGGACACGCGCATCGTGCGGATCTTCAACACCTACGGTCCGCGGATGCGACCCCACGACGGGCGGGTGGTGTCGAACTTCATCGTGCAGGCGCTGCAAGCGAAGCCGCTCACAGTCTACGGTGACGGCTCGCAGACGCGCTCTTTCTGCTACGTCGACGACCTGATCGAAGGGATCGTGCGGCTGTTCGAGGGCGGCGGACCCGACCCCGTCAACATCGGCAACCCGCGCGAATTCACCGTGGGCGAGCTGGCTGAGCTCGTGCTGCGGCTCACCGGCAGCGGCAGCGCGATCGTCGAGCGACCGCTCCCCGTCGACGACCCCAAGGTCCGCCAGCCCGACATCACGCGGGCGCGCACCCTGCTCGGCTGGGAGCCACGCGTCTCCCTCGAGGACGGCCTGCGCCGCACCATCGAGTACTTCCGGGCCGCGATCGACGGATGACCCGGTTACTCGTGACGGGCGCGGCCGGATTCATCGGCTCGCATGTGTGCGAGGCCCTGGTGGCGCGCGGCGATGACGTCATCGGCGTCGACAACTTCGACCCGTTTTACGCCCGGGCCGTAAAGGAACGCAACTTGGAAGGGCTGCGGCGCGGGCCGCGGTTCCGTTTTCTCGAGGCCGATGTCGCGCGCGACCCTCTGCCCTGGGACGGCGTCGATGGCGCGATCCACCTCGCGGCGCGGCCGGGCGTGCGGCCATCGCTCGAGGACCCCGCGGGCTACGTGACGGCGAACGTCGGCGGGACGGCGCGGGTGCTGGACGGCGCGCGTCGTGCCGGCGTCGCCCGCGTGATCCTCGGGTCGTCGTCGTCGGTGTACGGGGATACGACCCCGGCGCCGTTCCCCGAGGACGCCGCCGCCGTCGAGCCCATCTCGCCCTATGCGGCGACGAAGCGGGCGAGCGAGCTGCTGGCGTATGCGTTCGCACAACTCTATCGGATGCGGATCCTCTGCCTGCGGTTCTTCACGGTGTACGGTCCGCGGCAACGCCCCGACCTGGCCATTCACCGCTTCACGGATCTGATCGCGCGCGGGCAGCCGCTCCGCATGCACGGCGACGGGTCGAGCGAGCGGGACTATACCTATATTAGTGACGCGGTGGACGGCATCCTGGCCGCGGTGGAGTGGACGGCCCGGCCCGCGCCGGGAGGGGTGTGCACGGCGATTAACATCGGGGGCGGCGCGCGGGTGCGGCTCGACCGGCTGATCGCCCTGATCGGGCGGACCCTGGGCCGGGCGCCGCAGGTGGAGCGCTACCCCGACCAGCCCGGGGACGTGCGGCTCACCGCCGCCGACCTGCGCCGCGCCGAGGCGGAGCTCGGCTACCGGCCGCGCGTCGGGATCGAGGAAGGGATCCGGCACTTCGTCCGCTGGTACGAGGCGACCCATGGACGTCAGTCCTGAGCATCTCGTCGAGCAGGCCCGCGAGCGGTTTCAGCTGCAGGACTACTACGGCGCGATCCACCTGCTCGAGGAAGTCATCGCGACGGGCCGCGCGTTCGCCGACGCCCATCACCTGCTGGGCCTGTCGTACTCACTGGTGGGCCAGCAAGACCAGGCCCTGGCACAGCTCGACCGCGCGTTGCAGCTGAACCCGCAGTACGTCGAAGCGCTCATCCACAAGGCCATCGTCCTGAACGAGCTGGGCCGCGAATACGAGGCGGACGCCTCGCTGCGCCGCGCCGGAAAGCTGTCGAGCGAGCTGCGCCAGGGTCTGCCGGCGCACGTCGCCGCGAAGCTCGCCAACCAGCACGCGGCGCTGGGCGACGCGTATCTCGAGGCGGGCGCGCTGCCGCAAGCGATCGAGCAGTATCAGACGGCGCTCGCGCTCGGACCCACGTTCCACGACTTGCGGTATAAGCTGGGACGCATGCTGCTGCAGGGGGGGCAGGCGCTGGAAGCACGCGAGCAGTTCGAGATCATCGTGCGGAACCGCCCCACGTACCTCGACGCCGCCGCCATGCTCGGTCTCGCGTGTTACCTCGCCGGCGACGGGCTCGCCGCGAAGGCGGTGTGGGAGGATTGCCGCGAGCGCCGGCCGGAGGATCCCCGGGTGGAGGCGTATCTCGCGATGCTGGCTCGGAACGACACCGGGTCGCCCGCCGCCGCCACGGCGCCCGCCGAGGCTCCGCCGGAGCCCGAGGGGCAGGGCGGGCAGGGGGGGCAAGGGCGCGGGGGCAAGAAGAAGAAGCCGTGAGGAGCGCCATCGTGGGGCTGGCGCTGCTCGTGGCAGCGGGCTGCACCCGCAGCGCGGCGGACCACGAGGAGCTCGGGGACCGGGCCTATGCGGCCGGGGCCTACCGCGACGCGCTCGCCGAATATCAGTTGGGGCTGAAGGCGCAGCCGGGCAACGCGGACCTCCAGGCCAAAGCGGCCGCCGCGGCGCTGCACACGGGCGACTACGTGATCGCCGTGGCTGCCTACCGGGCGCTCGCCCAGCGCGACCGCTCGCGCGCGGGGGAGGCGGCTGACGGGCTCGAGCGGGTGGCGCGGGCGGCGCTCGCGGCGAATGACCGCGCTGCGGTCGTGAGCGCGCTCGCCGCCCTGCGGGCGGTGGCCCCGGAGCGACCGCTCGGCCGCTACGCCCGGCTGGCGGCGCTGGATGCGACCGACCGGGGCGATTCCGCGGCGGCGCTGGCGATCCTGCCGAGCGCCGTCGCGACCGCGGGCGACCCCCGGGCGGCCGACTCATTGCTCTATCTGTACGGCATGGCCGCGGCGCGCGCGCGGGACTGCACTACCGCCGTCGCTGCGTTCGAGGGCGTGATCCGGCGGCAGCGCGAGGCGGCCGTCCAGGACGCGGCGCGCGAGGGCATCAGCCTGTGCGCGCTGATCGAAGGCCAGCGCCTGCTCGAGGCCGGGAAGCCCGCCGACGCCGAGAGCTGGTTCCGGCGGGCGACCGCGCCGGGGGCGCCGCCGGAGGTCACGCGGGGCGCCTTTCTGGGTCTGGGCGACGTGCGGCTCGCGCAGGGCGACGTCCCCGGCGCACTCGAGAGCTACCAACAGGCGCTCGTGGGCGGCGCGCCCGGCGACACCATCACGCGGCGTGCCCAGGCCAAGATCAACGGACTCGGCAAGGCGGACGCGCCCACGACGCCGCCCAACCAACCGTGAGGACGATGCGTCGCTGCTGGGTCGTTGGCTGGATCGCCGTGGCCGGCTGCCGCGGCGCCGGGCCGCCGCAGGTCGCACCCGCGCCGCGTCCCGAGGTGGAGCTTGCGCGGGCCAAGGAGCAGTTCCGTCGTGGGGACTTTTCGCACGCCCTCGCCATCTTCAAGAAGCTCAACTTCCAATTCCTCCCGGCGCAGCCCGAGGCGGCCGAGACGCGCTACTACCTCGCCGAATGCTACTTCCAGAGCGGCGATCGCCTGGAGGCGGCGCACGAATTCCGTCAGGTCGCCGACCTCTATCCCAGCACGGAGTACGCTCCCAACGCCCTGCTCCGGGCCGGCGACGCCAACCTGCGCCTGTGGCGGCGACCGGAGCTCGATCCGACCTACGGCCAGACGGCGCTCGCCATCTACCAGGAGCTGCAGGGACGGTATCCCGGCACGCCGGCCGCGGCACGAGCCCAGCTGCACGTGAAGCAGCTGCGTGACTGGTTCGCCGAGAAGACCTACAAGAACGGGATGTTCTACTTCCGGCGCCGGGCCTACGACTCGGCCATCATCTACTTCAAGGACGTGATCGCGAACTACTCCGAGTCGCGCTGGACCGTACCGGCGCTGCTGCGCCTCGTTGACAGCTATCGCGCCATCGGTTACGCCGACGAGCGGCGGGAGACGTGCGCCCACCTGCGACGCTTTTATCCCACCGCGTCCGGAGTCAGCGAGCGCTGCCCGGCGGACACGAGCGCCGCGTCCCCGTCCTGACCCGTGGAGGCCCTGTTCGGCGGCTCGTTCGACCCGGTGCACATCGGGCATCTCGTCGCGGCCGAGGCCGTGGCGGACGCGCTGGGCGCGACGGTCCGCTTCCTCCCGGCGAGAGAACAACCCTTCAAGCGCGCGGCGCACGGCGCCACGGCCGAGCAACGGGCCGAGATGCTGGAGCTCGCGGTGGCCGGGAACCCCCGCTTCGGGGTGGAACGCGTCGAGCTCGACCTGCCGACGCCGTCTTACACGGTCCGCACGCTCCGCGCCCTGGCGGCGCGGGAGCCTGGGAACCGCTTCACGTTACTGTTGGGAGCCGACGCGGCCGCGGAGCTGTCGGAGTGGCACGAGGTGGAGGCGCTGCCGGAGCTCGCGGACCTGGTGGTGTTCGCCCGGCCGGGAGCCGCGGTGCCCCGCCACTCGCTGATCCGCCGGGTCGTCGAGGTACCGGCGCTCGATGTGTCGGCGACGCTCGTGCGGGAGCGGGCGCGCCTAGGGCGCTCGATTCGTTATCTCGTGCCCGAGGCGGTGCGCGGCTACATCGCCGCCCACGGGCTGTATCGTTAGGAGCCTGATGCTCAAGAGTCTGGTCACGAAGGTCGTGGGCACCCGCTTTCAGCGCGAGCTGAAGCGGATCCAGCCGCTGGTCGACGCGATCCACCGTCACGAGGAGCGCCTCAAGGGGGTCCCCGACGGGGACGTGCAGCGCCAGACGGAGCGCTTCCGCGAGCTGATCGCGGAGCGCATCGGCGCCCTCGCGGCCGATGTGGAGCGCCTCAAGCAGGCGAAGCACGACTGTCCCGACGCGGCGGAGCGTGCCGCGCTGTCCGACCGGCTGGCGCACGCCGAGCAGAAGTACGCCAGGGCGCTGCAGGCCACGCTCGACGACATCCTCCCCGAGGCGTTCGCCACCGTGCGCGAGGCGTGCCGCCGCCTGCTCGGCTCCAAGGTGGTCGTGACCGGGCACGAGATCACTTGGGACATGGTTCCCTACGATGTGCAGCTCATCGGCGGGGTCGTGCTGCACCAGGGGAAGATCGCGGAAATGGCGACGGGCGAAGGGAAGACGCTCGTGGCGACGCTGCCGCTCTACCTCAACGCGCTGGCGCGGCGCGGCGCGCACCTCGTCACCGTCAACAACTATCTCGCCCGGCGCGATTCGCAGTGGATGGGGCATGTCTTCAAGTGGCTCGGCCTCACGGTAGGGTGCATCGACGACACGACGCCCTCCTCGCCCGAGCGTCGCGAAGCCTACCTCTGCGACATCACCTACGGCACCAACAACGAGTTCGGCTTCGACTACCTGCGGGACAACATGGTGTTTTCGCTGGACCAGCGGGTCCAGCGGGGGCACGCCTACGCGATCATCGACGAGGTGGACTCGATCCTCATCGACGAGGCGCGCACGCCGCTCATCATCTCCGGCCCGGTCGGCACCGAACCGGACGACAAGTACGCGCAGTTCAACGCCCAGGTGGTCCAGCTCGTGCGCAAGCAGACGGCGGTCGCGAACGACCTGATCGCGCGCGCCGAGCCGCTGCTGCAGGAGGAGAAGACGGCGTACGACGGCGCCGTGCTGCTGTACCAGGCGCAGCTGGGGATGCCGAAGAACAAGAAGCTCCTGAAGCTCCTGAACGAGCAGGGGGTGAAGGCGCTGGTGCAGCGCGTCGAGCTCGACCGGCTGGCGGATCGCAAGCTGCCGGCGCGCGAGCAGAAGATGCGCTACCTCGAGGACGAGCTGTACTTCGTGCTGGACGAGCGCGGGCATTCGGTGCACCTGACCGACAAGGGCGTCGAGACGATGTCGCCGCAGGACCCGACGCTGTTCCTCGTGCCCGACATCTCGCGCGCCGTCCACGAGCTGGACCGCGACGGGTCGCTCTCGCCCCAGGAGAAGATCGAGCGCAAGCGGGCCGTGGAAGCTGAGTACGCGCAGAAGAGCGAGACGCTCCACATCATCCACAAGCTGCTCCAGGCCCACGCCCTCTACGAGAAGGACGTGGAGTACGTCGTGCAGGACGGCCAGGTCTTCATCGTGGACGAGTTCACCGGCCGGCTGATGCCGGGACGGCGGTGGTCGGACGGCTTGCACCAGGCGGTGGAGGCGAAGGAGGGTGTGACGGTGCGCGAGGAGACGCAGACCCTCGCGACCATCACGATCCAGAACTACTTCCGCATGTACGACAAGCTCGCCGGCATGACGGGAACGGCCGAGACCGAGGAGACCGAGTTCTACCAGATCTACAAGCTCGAGGTCGTGGTCATCCCGACCAACCGGCCGGTGCGGCGCGTGGACCAGCACGATCTCATCTACAAGACGCGGCGGGAGAAGTACAACGCGATCATGGACGAGATCGAGCGCCACCACAAGCGGGCCCTGCCGGTGCTCGTCGGCACCGTGAGCGTGGACGTGTCGGAGACGCTGTCCCGGATGCTCAAGCGCCGCGGGCTGCGGCACGAGGTGCTGAACGCGAAGTACCACGAGCGCGAGGCGGAGATCGTCGCCCAAGCGGGTCAGCCCGCAGCCATCACGATCGCCACCAATATGGCCGGCCGCGGCACCGACATCAAACTCGGCCCCGGCGTGAAGAAGTGCGCGGTGTGCGGCATTCGGGCGCGCGGCGAGCCGGCGTTCGGGCAAGTGATCGAGCGGCCGGACCTCCCGCCCGAGGAGATCAAGCGCCTCGGCTGCAACGAGGATCCGCCGTGCGGGCTCGTGATCATCGGCACGGAGCGGCACGAGGCGCGCCGCATCGACCGCCAGCTGCGCGGGCGCTCTGGCCGGCAAGGCGACCCGGGCCAGAGCGTCTTCTTCCTCTCCCTGGAAGACGATCTCATGCGGCTCTTCGGCTCGGACCGCATCGCGCGCTGGATGGATCGCACCGGCGCCGAGGAAGGCGAGGTCATCACCCACCCCTGGGTCACGAGCGCCATCGGCCAGGCGCAAAAGAGGGTGGAGCTGCAGAACTTCCAGGCGCGCAAGAAGCTGCTCGAGTACGACGACGTGATGAATCAGCAGCGCGAGGTGATCTACTCGCTGCGCCTGTTCGCCCTGGAAGGCGGAGAGGAGCTCAAGGCCGAGGCGCAGAGCATGGTCGACGCCGCCATGGAGCGGCTCGTGGACGTGGTCATCGCCGAGCAGGACGACCCGTTCCAGTGGGACTGGGACCTGATCACGAGCGAATTCCTCCAGAAGTTCCTGCTCTCCCTTCCCCCCGCGGCGGACCGCGCCAAGCTGCGCAGCCGGGAGGACCTGGTGCGCGCCGTGCAGCAGGCCGGCCGCGAGGCGTTCCGGGGGAAGCTCGATTACTTCCAGGAAATCGAGCAGCAGGTCGGGGCGACGAAGCTGGGCGAGCAGGCGCTGTCCCACGTCATGCTCTCGGTGATCGACGAGAAGTGGAAGGATCACCTCTACGACCTCGACCAGCTGCGCGCCGCCATCCAGTACCGCGCCTGGGGCCAGAAGGACCCCCTCATCGAGTACAAGCAGGAGGCCTACGAGATGTTCGTGGGCCTGATGCACGACATCCGCAGCACGCTCGCGGAGCGCTGGCTCAAGCTCCGCATCGAGATCGGGCCACCGCCCGGGTCTCCCGGCGGTCCCGGGCCCGCCCGCACCGTCACGGGGCCGCTGGGCGGGGCGCCGCGGCGGCGGGCCGCGCCGATGGTCGCGAGCAAGGCCGCGGCGGACGGGCTGGTGAGCGGGACGGCGACGGGGCCGCTGCCGCCCGGCGGGCCGCGACCGCCAGGGAGTCCTTTAGGGCCGGCCGCCGTCGGCGCCTCGGTCGTCGCCAATCCGTACACGGGCGTGGGCCGCAACGATCCGTGTCCCTGCGGCAGCGGCAAGAAGTTCAAAAAGTGCCACGGGGCGGCGGTGTAACGACCGGGGAAGAGGCCGGGGAAGGGGGAAGGGGGAAGGAGGAGGCTGAGCGATCGTGCACCCGGAGCTGGATGCGTACCTTCGGCAACTCGACGCGATCCGCGCGGACGCCCGGCAGCTCGTCGCGGGACTATCGGACGCCGAGTTCAACCGGCGCCCCGCGGCCGGGCGCTGGTCCGCCGCGGAGTGCCTCGACCACCTGAATATGGTCCGGAAAGTCCTGCCGGCGATCGACCGGGCTATCACGAACGCCGCGGCGCGCGGGCTCCGCAGCGACGGGCCCTTCCGCTACGGTTGGTTCGCCCGCTGGATGATCCGCTCGTTCGAGCCGCCGCCCCGGCGGCGCTTCCGCAACCCGAGACTGCTCGAGCCGGCCCACCAGCCCTTGGCCCCGGACGCCGTGCTGCAGGAGTTCCTGTCCCTCCGCGACGCGCTGACCAGGCGAGTGCGGCAGGCCGATGGGCTCGACCTGCAGCGCGCGATCGTGGTCTCGCCCGTGAGCCGCTTCTTTCGGATGCCCCTGGGCGGGTACTTCGCGTTCTTGCTGGCCCACGACCGCCGCCATCTGTGGCAGGCGCGTCAGGCGCTCGGCGCCGGCGCCGCCCCCGAGTGACCGAGGGGCGGGGTAACCTCCGGGGAAACGGCCGGGGAAGGGCGGGGGCGCGGCAAAGCTGCGCCCCCCGCGTCATTTTCGGGTACGGCCATTCGCTTGCCGGCCCCTAGGTTGGGCCATGCCGCTGCGCCTCGCCGAGCACCCCGCACAGGACCGCCCCAGGGAACGTCTGTGGGCCGTGGGCCCCGCCGCGTTGACGGGGCAGGAGCTGTTGGCGATTCTCTTAGGGACGGGGTGCGCGGGACGTGACGCGCTCGCCGTCGCGGGCGAGCTGCTGGCGCGGGTGGAAGGCTCGTTGCGGCGGCTCAGCGGGCGTCCATCGGCGGAGTTGGCGCGGATCCCGGGGGTAGGGCGCAGCAAGGCCGCGCGCGTGGTGGCGGCGCTGGAGCTGGGACGCCGCGTGGGGGCCGAAGCTGAGCCCCCGCCCGAGCGCATCCGTGGACCCACGGACGTGCAGCGCTTCTATGCTTCCCGGCTGCGCGACCTCGCGGTCGAGGAGTTCCACGTGCTGGCCCTCGGGAGCCAGAGCCAGATCCTGGGCGACCTGCTCATCACGCGGGGGATCCTGAACAGCTCCCTGGTGCACCCGCGCGAGGTGTTCCGGGCGGCGATCGCGGAGGCGGCGGCGGGCATCATCGTCGTCCACAACCATCCGAGCGGCGACCCCACGCCGTCGGCGGACGACCGCGCCGTGACGCGGCAGCTCGTTGAGGCAGGGCGGGTGCTGGATCTCCCGGTGTACGACCACGTGGTCGTGGGTGGTGATCGCTACGTGAGCTTCGCGGAGGCAGGGCTGTTGTGACGAGCACCGTACCGATTTTGGCGCCGGAGCTGGCCCGGGCCGTGGCGGCCCAGCGGGACCGCCTCGACCTCGACCTCCTGGCCCGCGCCTACCGCATGAGCGCGCAGGCGCACCGCGGCCAGAAGCGCCGCTCCGGGGACGACTACGTCTCGCACAGCGTGGCGGTGGCGACGATTCTCGCCGAGCAGCAGATGGATTCCACCACGATCGCGGCGGCGCTGCTGCACGACGTAGTGGAAGACTCGAACGTGTCGGTCGAGGACATCCGCCGCGACTTCGGGCCGGAGGTGGCGGAGCTGGTGGACGGGCTCACCAAGCTCTCGACCCTGACCTTCCGCTCCAGCGCCGAGGAGCAGGCTGAGAACTACCGCAAGCTCCTGGTGTCGGTCGCCAAGGACGCGCGCGTCATCATCATCAAGCTCGCCGACCGGCTCCACAACATGCGGACGCTCGAGCACCTCGACGACGAGAAGCAGCGGCGCATCGCGCTCGAGACACGGGAGATCTACGCCCCGCTGGCGCACCGCTTCGGGATGGCCGGGGTGAAGGCCGAGCTCGAGGACCTGGCGCTGAAGTTCCTCGAGCCGGCGGAGTACCGCGGGCTGGCGCGCCAGGTGCGGGCCAAGAAGGCCGAGCGCGAGCGCACGATCGAACGGCTGCGCGCCCCGCTGGCCGAGGAGCTCGAAGCCGCCGGGCTGCGGGAGTGCGAGATCACCGGCCGGCCGAAAAACCTGTGGTCCATCTACAAGAAGATGAAGCAGCGCGGCAAGCCGTTCGAGGAGATCTACGACCTGCTGGCCGTCCGCGTGCTCGTGAACACGATTCCCGAGTGCTACCACGTACTCGGGATCATCCACCACAAGTGGACGCCGCTCCAGGAGCGCATCAAGGACTACATCGCGAGCCCCAAGTCCAACGGCTACCAGTCGCTCCACACGACCGTGTTCGGACCGACCGGCCAGCTGTACGAGATCCAGATCCGCACGCGCGAGATGCACCACACGGCCGAGTACGGCATCGCGGCGCACTGGCTCTTCAAGGAGGGCAAGAGCCCCGACGAGCTCGACCGCCATCTCGCCTGGTTCCGGCAACTGCTCGAGCTGCAACAGGACACCCACACGCCCGAGGAATTCCTCGAGTTCCTGAAGATCGACCTGTATCAGGATGAGATCTTCGTGTTCACGCCGCGGGGCGACGTGAAGCGGCTGCCCAAAGGCGCGACCGCGATCGATTTCGCGTTCGCGGTGCACACCGAGGTGGGACTGCGCTGTCACGGCGCGCGCCTCAACGGCCGCATCGCCCCGTTGCACCGGCCGCTCAAGAACGGCGACACCGTCGAGATCCTCACGAGCCCGCAGGCGAAGCCCTCGCGCGACTGGCTCGCCCACGTGCACACCGCGCGGGCCCGCCACAAGATCCGCCAGTGGGTGAAGCAGGAGGAGCACGAGCGGAGCCTCGAGCTGGGCCGCGAGATCCTGGAGCGCGAGGTGCGGCGGCGGCGGCTCGCGGCCCCGGACGAGGGGCGCCTCGCCCAGGGGGCGACGACCCTGTCCGTGGGGACCGGCGAGCAGCTCCTGGCCGCGCTGGGACGCGGCGACATCCCGGTGGGGCAGATCATGCGGGCCCTCTACCCCGACCTGCCGGCCGAGGAGCTGCAATCCCCCAAGCCCACGGCGTTCGGGCGCGTCATGGAGCGCCTGCGGCTCGGCCGCGGCATCAAGATCCAGGGCGTGGACGGGCTGATGGTCCGCTACGCGCAGTGCTGCCAGCCCGTGCCGGGCGACGGCGTCGTCGGCTACGTCACCCAGGGACGCGGCATCTCGATCCATCGTAACGACTGCCCCAACCTGCTCACGCTCTCCGCCGAGGCGGAACGGCGGGTGGAGATCGATTGGCAGGAGTCCGAGGGAGAGACGTTCGTCGTGCGGCTCGCCGTGAGCGGGGAGGACCGGCGCGGGCTGTACGCCGACATCTGCGAGGCGATCAGCGAGTCGGGAACCAACATCCGCAGCGCCGAGCTCTCGACCCGGGACGGCGCGGTGTTCGGCGGCGTCCTCGTCGAGGTCGAGAACCAAAGCCACCTGAACAAGGTCATCCGGGCGATGCGGCGCGTGAAGGGCGTCACCGAGGTGTCGCGTCGCGACTCCGGCCCCCAAACCGCCGTCTCTCTCGGTTAAGTTTCCCCCGCATGCCTTTCGAGCTCGTGTCCCCGTTCGCGCCGGCGGGAGACCAGCCGCGCGCCATCCGCGAGCTCATCACGGGACTCGCCCGCGGTGAGCGATACCAGACGCTCCTGGGCGTGACCGGCTCGGGGAAGACGATGACGATGGCGCACGTGGTCGCGAGCTTCGGGCGCCCCACGCTCGTGCTGTCGCACAACAAGACGCTCGCGGCGCAGCTGTACGGCGAGCTGAAGGGGTTCTTCCCCAAGAACGCGGTCGAGTTCTTCATCTCGTACTACGACTACTACCAGCCCGAAGCGTACGTCCCGCAGACCGACACCTACATCGCCAAGGACTCCTCCATCAACGACGACATCGACCGGCTGCGCCTGCGGGCCACGTCGAGCCTGATGGAGCGGGAGGACGTCGTCATCGTGGCGAGCGTGTCGGCCATCTACGGCCTGGGCGATCCCGAGCTGTACCGCGAGCTGCTGGTGACCGCCGCGGTCGGCGAACAGCGCGGGCGCGACGCCCTGCTGGAAGAGCTCGTCGCCGTGCAGTACCAGCGCAACGATGTCGCCTTCGAGCGCGGCACCTTCCGCGTGCGGGGCGACACCGTGGAGGTCCATCCGGCCTATGACGAGCAGGCCGTGCGCATCGAGTTCTGGGGCGACACCGTGGAGCGGATCACCAAGATCGACCCGCGCACCGGCGACACGATCGTGGAGCTCGCGCGCTGCGCGATCTACCCGGCCACGCACTTCGTGACCGAGCGCCCCTCCATCGAGCGGGCCGTGCAGTCGATCCGGGCGGAGTTGAAGGATCGCCTCGCCGAGCTGCGGGCGCAGAACAAGCTGCTCGAGGCGCAGCGGCTCGAGTCGCGCAGCAACTTCGACATCGACATGCTGCTCGAGGTGGGCCGCTGCACCGGGATCGAGAACTACTCGCGGCACCTGACGGGGCGCCAGCCGGGCGAGCGGCCCGCGTGTCTGCTCGACTACTTCCCGAAGGACTATCTCTGCATCATCGACGAGTCGCACCAGACCCTGCCGCAGCTCGCGGGGATGTACGAGGGCGACCGCTCCCGCAAGCAGACGCTCGTCGACTACGGCTTCCGGCTCCCCTCGGCGCTCGACAACCGCCCGCTGCGCATCGACGAGTTCATGACCCTCGTCCCGCGCATCCTGTACGTGTCCGCCACCCCGGGGGAGGCGGAGTTGCGGCTCTCGGGCGGCGTGGTGGTGGAGCAGATCATCCGCCCCACCGGCCTCGTGGATCCCGAGGTGGATGTGCGGCCGGTGCGCGGCCAGGTGGACGACCTGCTCCACGAGATCCGCCTGCGCGAGCAGCGCCACGAGCGCGTCCTGGTCACGACCCTGACCAAGCGCATGGCGGAAGACCTGACCGACTACCTCCAGCAGCACGGCGTGCGGGTGCGCTACCTGCACTCGGAGATCGACGCCATCGAGCGCGTCGAGATCATCCGCGGGCTACGGCTGGGCGAGTTCGACGTGCTCGTGGGGATCAACCTGCTGCGGGAGGGGCTCGACCTGCCGGAGGTCTCGCTCGTCGCCGTGCTCGACGCGGACCAGGAGGGATTCCTCCGCTCCGACCGCTCCCTGATTCAGACGGTGGGGCGCGCCGCCCGCAACCTCAACGGCAAGGCCATCCTCTACGCCGACCGCGTCACCGGGTCGATGCAGCGGGCCCTCGAGGAGATGACGCGGCGGCGCGAACTGCAGCGGCAGCACAACGAGCGCCACGGCATCACGCCGCGCTCCATCGTGAAATCGGTGGACCAAGTACGCTTCGCCACCCGGGTGGCCGATGCGAAGACGACCAAGGCGGCGGCCCCCGCGCTGCATCGCCCCGCCGACGTGCACGAGCGGGAGGCCCTCGTCCGCTTGCTCGAGCAGCAGATGCAGGCGGCGGCCGAGGAGCTCGACTTCGAGCTCGCGGCGGTGTTGCGCGATCAGATTCTCGAGCTCAAGGCCCAGGGAGACCCGGTCCGCCATGCGGTGCCGCGAGCACGAGCTCAACCGGTTCGGTGAGGAGCTGGGACGCGCGCTGCGGGCCCCGGCCGTGATCGGGCTCTCGGGGGAGCTCGGGACCGGGAAGACGACGCTGGTGCAGGCGATCTGCCGCGGGCTCGGCGCGCACGCGCTCGCCACGAGTCCGACCTACGCGCTGGTGCACCAGTACGAGGCCGCCGCCACGGCGGTGTATCACGTGGACTGCTACCGGCTCACGGCCCCCGACCAAGCCCGCGACCTCGGGTTCGACGACATGACGCGCGAAGGCGCGATCGTCCTCATCGAATGGCCGGAGCGCGCGGGCCCCTGGGCGCCGCCGCTCGACCGGCACTTCCGCCTGGGCTACGGTCCGGAACTGGATACCCGAGAACTGGAGGAGATTCGGTGAGCGGCTACTGGCTGGCGATCGATACGGCCACGGAGATCGCGAGCGTCGCGGTCGGCCGACGAGCCGGGGCGGGGCCCGTCCAGAGCGAGACCGGCGCGCACGCGCAGGGCGCGCGCCGCCACGCGAGCGAGATCGTGCGGCTCGTCGATTTCGCGCTCGCCGGGCTCGGGATCCGGCCCGCCGATCTCTCGGGCATCGTGCTCGGCGACGGACCCGGGAGCTTCACCGGACTGCGCATCGGCTGGGCGGCGGCGAAGGGGCTGGCGCAGGAGGCCGGCCTCGACCTCGTGGCCGTCCCCTCGCTCATGGCGGCCGCCGCCGGAGCGGCCGTGAAGCTCGGTCCCGTGCCCATCGCCGCGTGTTTCGATGCGCTCCGCGGCCAGGTGTACGGCGCGATCTACGTCGTGCATCCGGGGCGCGTCCAGACCCTCGTCGCACCCGCCGTGCTGACCGTGCCGGAGCTCGTGCGCGCCGCCCCGCTGCGCCCCCAGCTCGTCGTGGGGGACGGCGCGATGCTCTACGCCGACGCGGTCCGCGCGTGGTCCGGCGCGGCCCCGGTCCCGCTCGCGGCGCTGCCGCCGGCCGCGAGCGTGCTGCTCTCTCTGTTCACGCGGGAAGGGGCCGCCCGCGTCATCACGGATCCCGTCACCGCCGAGCCCGTCTATGGCCGCCTTGCCGAAGCGCAGGTCAAGTGGGAGGCCCGTCACGGGCGCCCACTACCGGATCCGTCCCGCCCGCGCGGCTGACGTCCCCGCCGTGGCGGCGATCGAGCGGGAAGTCTTCGCCGACCCCTGGTCCGCGAACGACTTCCAGGAGTGCGTCGCCGGCGGCGTGCTGTTCTCGGTGGCGACGGATGGCGCCGTGGTCGGCGGCTACGTCGTGGCGCACCACGCCGCGGACGAAGGGGAGATCCTGAACCTCGGCGTCGCGCCCGGCCATCGCCGCCGGGGGATCGGCCGGGCGCTGGTGCGGCACGTCCTCGGCGAGCTGGCGCGCTGCACGGTGAAGGTCGCGTTCCTCGAGGTGCGGGAGTCGAACACGGCGGCGCGCCGGCTGTATGAGAGTCTCGGGTTTGTCGGAGTGGGCCGCCGCCCGCGGTACTATCGCCGACCCGTAGAGGATGCCGTGATCCTACGCGTAACTTTAGCCCAAGTGGCGTATCTTTGATTGACAGAATGACTTGCGCGTCATATACTGTTCCTCGCCCTTGGTGCCCCACCCGCCATACGTTGGGGAGGTCGTCGTGAGCCGGAGCCTCAATAAAGTCATGCTAATCGGGAACTTGGGGGCCGATCCCGAGGTGCGGAGCACCAACAACGGCGGCCGGGTGGCCAACCTGTCGCTCGCGACCAGCCGGCAGTGGACGGGGGCGGGGGGGGAGCGCCAGGAGAAGACCGAGTGGCACCGGGTCATCTGCTGGAACAACAAAGGCGCCCAGCTGGCCGATCTGGCCGAGAAGTACATGAAGAAGGGCGACAAGCTCTATGTCGAAGGCCGGGTAGAGTACCGCACCTGGGAGGACCGGGAGAAGCAGACGCGCTACGTCACCGAGATCATCGCGCGGGAAGTGATCCTGCTGTCGCCTCGGGGAAGCGGCGAAGGTGGAGCCGAGTTCGCGCGCACCCGGGCCGCGGCCAAGGTCGCTCCCGAAGGCAAGCCGGAATCGCTCGACGCGCTCCCGGAGGCGCTCGATGAGGAGGACGACGATCTGCCGTTCTAGCCGGGCAGTCCTGCTCGCCCTTGTGGCAGGGCTGCTCGGGGTGCCGGGGCTTGGGGCGCAGGACACCACGAAAGCCGCCGCCGACACTTCCCAGGCCCCGGCGGCCCCCGCAGGGCAGTTGCCCGAAAGCCACGTGGTGACGCGGGGTGAGACCCTCTGGTCGATCTCGCAACTGTACTTCAGCGATCCGCTCCTCTGGCCCGAGATCTACCGACTCAACACGACGGTCGTGGAAGACCCCCACTGGATCTATCCCGGCGAGGTGCTGCACCTCGCGGCGCCGACGACGGTCGCGCAGACGACGGCCGTGTCCGTCGCGCAGGCGCCTGCGGCCGACACGGTGCGGGCGCAGGCGGCGGACACCGTCACGGCGGCACGCATCGACACCACCGTCGTGGATACGGCCCAGCTTGTCGAGGCACCGCCGCCCCCGCCGGGCCCAACGGAGACCTACGAGACCATCTTCGACCGCGGCCGCTCCCGCACCGAGGAGGTGCAGGACATCCTCCGTGCCTATGCCAACCAGCCCTACCGGCCCTTGCGCCGCGGGGAGTTCTACGCGGCGGGGTTCCTGAGCGAGCAGGAGCGGCTGCCCTGGGGCCTGGTGCTGGGCGCGACGGCTGTGCCGGCCATTCCGCGCTTGTCCCAGCATACGACCGCCACCGTGTTCGGGCAGATTTCCATCCAACCGCCGCAAGACGCGTCGTATCACGTAGGCGACTCGCTGCTCCTCGCCCGCATCGACCGGGACGTCGCGTCCTGGGGCGACGTGGTGGTGCCGGTCGGCGTGGCCCGCGTGACGGACGTGCAGAAGCGCCAGCTGCTCGGCGACGTAATCATGCAGTTCGGCCGGATCCATGACGGCAACCTGGCGATGCCGCTCGAGCCGTTCAAGGACGCGGGCGACGTGCGGCCCGTGCCGGTTGGCAACGGACTCGAGGCCCACGTGATCGCGCAGCGGGATCTCCATGTGCTCACGAACGCCCAGCAGATTCTGTTTCTCGACAGGGGTCGCGCGGAGGGAGTGGTGCCGGGCGATCTGTTCGAGATCTATCGCCCCGCCTCGCGCGAGCTCGGGGGTGCCTCCGAGCAGCCGCTCATCGTGGTCGAGATCGTGCATACGCGGGAGCATTCCTGCTCCGGCCTCGTCCTCGGCATCACGCACCCCGGGGTATCACCGGGGTCGCCCGCGCGCCTGATCCGGAAGATGCCCTCCTGAGCGCCCGCCGGATCCGCCGCGGCGGGTCCGGCGTCTCCTGCGGACAATGATGCCGACCCTGCATCTCGTGGCGCTGGGGCTGTACGGCCTTGCGGCGGCCCTGGCGCTGGCGCCGTTTGCAGGTCTGCCCTCGCTGTCGCGGCGCTGGAGCGTGGCGCTTCCCGGAGCGGGCGCCCTTGCCCACGGCATGGCGCTCGCCCAGCTCACCCCGGCCGGGCTCGCCCCCATCCTCTCTTTACTGGCCCTGTTCCTCATCGTGCTGCAGCTCTGCTGCGAGCTGCTGCTGCGCGCGACGGCGGTGGCGCTGTTTACGGCCCCGCTGGCGGCGGGTCTCGTCGGGCTCGCGCTGCTGCTCGGCCTCGCGCCCGGGGTCGAGGCCGCCGCGGGGAGCACCGTCTGGTCCGTGCTGCACGTGACCTTGAGCGTTTTGGCGATCGCCCTCCTGGCCCTCGCGTTCGTCTCCGCGGCGCTGTACTTGCTCCAGTTCCGCGAACTCAAGACCAAGCGTTTCGGCCAGGTGTTCCAGTTGTTCCCGCCGCTCGAGCGGCTCGATAGGTTAAACTACGGCGCGCTGGCCGTCGCATTTCCCGCGCTGACGGTCGGCCTGCTCTTCGGGGTCGGGGTGCGGTTTGCCGCGGGAGTGGACGTGGCGCCGGCGCAGCTTGTGTGGGGGTCGTTCACTTGGGTGGTGCTGGGCTGGGCGGTGTGGGCGCGGGTGGTGCGTGGGTGGGCGGGCCGGCGCGCGGCGTTCATGAGCATCGCCGGCTTCGCGGCGGTCGTCCTGGTCTACCTGGCGCTGAAGCTCGTCGAGCCGGGAAGGGAACGGTTCCTCTGATCGATAGGGGCGCATGAGCATCGCGGTCCTGGGGGTGAATCACCGCACGGCGCCGCTCGAGGTGCGCGAGCGCTTCGCCCACGCGGCGCACGAGGTGCCGCCGGCCCTGGAGCGGGTGCTGCGCGCGGGCGCGGGCGGGGGTGTCCTGCTCTCCACCTGCAACCGCACGGAGTTCTACCTCGCGCAGCCGGGCGGCACCGTGGCGGAGGCCGTGTGGGAGCTGTTGTCCGAGCGCCTCGGTGGCGGCGGCGCGGCCCAGGAATACGGATACGTGCAGCGCGACCGCGACGCCGTGCGCCACCTCTACCGCGTTTCCGCGGGGCTCGACTCGATGATCCTGGGGGAGTCCCAGATCCAGGGTCAGGTGCGGGAGGCGTGGCAGGTCTCGCGCGTCCAGGCGGGGCCCGTACTCCACCGGCTGTTCCAGTCGGCCCTGCTCGTCGGCGCCCGCGTGCGCGGGGAGACGGGCCTCGGTGTCGGCACCGCGTCGGCCCCGTCGGCCGCGGTGGCGCTCGCCGAGAAGATCTTCGGCGCGCTCGCCGGCCGCAGCGCGCTGATCCTCGGTGCGGGCGACGTGGCGGAGCTCGCCGCCGGCTGCCTCGCGGCGGAGGGCGTGCAGGTGGCGCTCGTGGCCAGCAGGACCTACGAGCGCGCCCGGGTGATCGCGGAGCGTCTGGGCGGCCACGCGATGACGCTCGAGGAAGCGTGGGACCACTTCGCCACGGCGGACATCGTGCTCTGCTCGACGGCCGCTCCGCACGCCGTCGTCACCTGGGAGCGCGTGGCCCCCGCCATTCGCCGCCGCGGGGGCCGGCCCCTGTGCCTGCTCGACCTCGCGGTCCCGCGGGACGTCGAGCCGGCGGTCGCGCAGCTGGAGAACGTCTTTCTCTACGACATCGATGACCTGCAGGCGGTGGCGGCGCAGGCGACGGCCCAGCGGCGCGGCGAGATCCCGGCGGCCGAGCGCATCGTGAGCGAAGAAGTGGATCGGTTCTGGGGCTGGTACGACGGACTGGGCGTCGTCCCCGTGATCCGGGCGTTCCGCGACCGGCTCGATGATCTGCGGCGCGCGGAGCTGGAGCGGGCCCTGCGCCGGCTCGGTCACCTCTCTCCCGAGGATCGCGCGCAGGTGGACCAGTTCAGTCAGGCGCTCCTCAACAAGTTCCTGCACGAGCCCACGGTCGTGCTGAAACGGGCGGCGCGGGTGGGGCACGGCTACGGCCTGCTGGAGGCGCTGAAGAAGCTGTTCGGGCTGGAGACCGGGGCCGGACGATGACGCGGCGCGTGCTGATCAGCGGGGGAGCGGGATTCGTCGGCTCCCACGTCGCCGAGGCGTATGTCGCCGCCGGGGACGAGGTCACGGTGCTCGATGACCTGTCCACGGGCCGGCGCGAGAACCTGCCGCGCGGCGTGCGCTTCGTGCTCGCCGACATCCGCTCGGCCGAAGCGCGCGACCTCGTCGCCCAGGGGCGCTTCGACCTGCTCAATCACCATGCGGCGCAGATGGACGTGCGCCGCTCGGTCGCCGACCCGCTGTTCGACCTCGACGTCAATTTGCGCGGGCTGCTGAACCTGCTCGAAGGCGCGCGCGCGGGCGGCGTGCGGCGGGTCGTGTTCGCCTCCTCCGGCGGCGTCGTGTACGGCGACGCGACGACGCCACCCTGCCGGGAGGGAGCGGCCAAGCTGCCGATATCGCCCTACGGCGTCGCGAAGCTCGCGTCGGAGCACTACCTCTCGGCGTACTCCCGGCTGTACGGTCTCGAAGCGGCCAGCCTGCGCTACAGCAACGTCTACGGGCCGCGTCAGCGTGCGGACGGCGAAGCGGGCGTGGTCGCCATTTTCTCGCGCAAGATTCTGGCTGGCGAGCCGCTGACGATCTTCGGGGACGGCGAGCAGACGCGGGACATGGTGTACGTGAAAGACGTGGCCGCGGCGAACCTCGCGGCGAGCGACCGGCCGCTGCCGCCGCTCGACGGCCTGGACGCGCGGGCCTGGAACGTCGGCACGGGCATCGAGACCTCCGTCAAACGCCTGGCCGAGCTGCTCGCGACGGCCGCCGGCCGCCGGCCGACCATTCGCTACGCGCCCGAGCGACCGGGCGAGCTGCGGCGCAACGCGCTCGCGGTGGAGAAAGCGGCGCGCCAGCTGGGCTGGGCCCCGGGCACCGCGCTCGCCGACGGGCTCGGCGTCACCCTGCGCACCTTCGCGGAGGATTGAGGCGTGTTGCTACAGGTCGGGCGAGCGATTCCCACCACGCCCTGGGAGCTGGTGCTGACATCGAGCCGCGAAACGAAGTTCGTGCTCGCGATCCTCGTGGTGTTCTCCCTCGTCTCGTGGTATCTCATCGCGCTGAAGTGGTGGCAGTTCCGCCGCATGCGACAGCAGGCCGACCGCTTCATGACGGAGATCGAGCGGGCGGCCCGTCTCGAGGACGCCTACCACGCCGCCATGCGGCTGCCGTCCTCGCCCTACAACCGGCTGCTGCGTGAAGGCATGCACTTCTTCGGGGAGCTGAAGCCGGGGGGCCTCAAGGGCGACGGGCCGATCGCGGCGCCGCAGGCGACCCTCACGACGACGCAGCTCGAGGCGCTGCGGATGGTGCTCGCCAAGGAGGTCGCGGCGGAGCGGGACGCCGCCGCGCGCTTCATCCCGTGGCTCGCGACGTTCGGCTCGGTGAGCCCGCTGCTCGGCCTGCTCGGCACGGTGCTCGGGGTGATGGATGCCTTCATCGGCATCGCGGTCGGCGGCTCCGGGAACATCGCCGCCGTCGCGCCCGGCGTCGCCGAGGCGCTGGTGACGACCGTGGGCGGCCTGGCCGTCGCCGTCCCCTCCGTGATGGCGTACAACCTCTTCGTCAACCGGTTGGGCCTGTTCGCGGGCGAGCTGGAGGGCTTCGCTCAGGAGATCATCGCGACGATGGCCCGCGAAGGGAGGCTGTGATGGCCGGCCTGCTGGGGGGTGGGGGCGGGCTGCGCGGTCACGGCGAGCTGCCGCTCACCGCGGACATCAACGTCACGTCGCTCGTCGACGTGGCCTTCGTGCTGCTCATCATCTTCATGATCACCGCGCCGATCATGCAGGGCGGCGTGGACGTGCGGCTGCCGCGCGCCGCGGCGCGACCGCTCGAGCCCAAGGCCGGCCTCGTGATCAGCCTCGATCGCGACGGCAAGATCTACCTCGACCAGGCGCCGCTCAGCTACGAGGACTTTCGCGCCACGTTCGGCGCATTCGTGCGGACCAAACGGCCGTCCGGGGTGTACCTCCGGGCCGACGGACGCGTCCCCTATGCGAACGTGGTACAGGTGCTCGCGGTGATCCGGCAGTCTGGCGTGAGCGACGTAGGCCTGGTCGCCGAGCCGGAGCGCGTCGAGCGGTGAGGCGGGGGCAGCGCGTCCCGGCGAACGTCGGCCTGGCGCTCGCCGCCACGCTGCTGGTGCACGGTGCCGCGGGCCTGTTTCTGTTCGCCGCAGCCGGCGAGGCGCGCCGCGCCGCGCCGCCCACCTACAAGGTGCGGCTCATCGCCGCCCCGGCGCCCGAGGAAGAGACGCGCAAGGCGCCCGAGGCGCTGGAGCGGCCGGCTGAGGAGAAACCGGCGCCGCTCCCCAAGGCGAAACAGCCGCCCAAGAGCACCGTGTCCGCGGCCACGCCTCCCAAGACCGCGGACAATACCAAGCGCGAGGCGGCGCCGCGCACCACGCCGAAGGCCGCGCCCCTGCCGGGGGAGACGCCTTCCACGGGGTCGGACGTCGCCACCGTCAGCACCGAGGGCGTGGAGTTCCCGTTCCCCGAGTACCTGCAGAACATCGTGGGCCAGGTGCTGCGGCGCTGGCAACGGCCGCTGCAGAGCACGCCCCTCGAGGCGGAGGTGTCGTTCTTCATTCATCGGGATGGCACGGTGAGCGATCTCCAGTTCATCAAGCGCTCGGGCTACTTCAGCTTCGATCTCGAGGCTCAAGGAGCGGTCGAGGAGGCGGGCCGCTTCAAGGCGTTCGGCTCTTTGCCCGACGGCTGGACCGCGGACGTGTTGTTCGTGCGGTTTTACTTCTCGGGGAGACGCCAGTGACGGCGGTTAGGCGGGTAGGCGGTCAGGCGGTTAGCGGCTGCGTCGCGGCGGCCGCGCTTCTAACCGCGTATCCGCCTGACCGCCTAGCCGCCCAAGATACGTCCGTCGTCGACCGCGGGGTCCGCGTCGGCATCATCTACCGCCCCGGCGTGCGGCCCGGCATGGTGCTCTTGCCCGGCCGGCCCGCGGTGCTCGACTCGGTGCGCGCCATCGTCGCCCGCGATCTCGACTACAGCGACCGCTTCGAGATGATCACGCTGCCCGGCGGGGATTCGATCCGCCTGGGCGCGGCGGCGAGCCCGGCACGCGCGCCGGGGCGCGGGCGGACCGGGGGTGGCGAGGCGGCGGGGCTCAACTATCCGCTGTTCCAGGCTCTGGGCGCGGACTTCGCGGTCGCGCTGACACAGGCCGCGGACACCACGGTCGTGACGCTGCACGACATCGCGGCAGGCGGCGTGCGCCGCGAGGCGAGGAAGCGGCTGCCGCCCATCACGAGCCCCGACTTCCGTCTGGCGGTGCATCGGCTCGCCGATCAGGTGTTGCAGGCCAGCCTCGGCACTCCCGGCGTCGCCGCGACCCGGCTGCTCTTCGTGATGGACGGGAAGGTCTGGCAGATCGACCACGATGGGGCCGACAAGAAGCTCGTCTCCTCGAGCGACCGGCAGGCCATGTCGCCCGCTTGGGCGGCGGACGGGCGGCGCTTCGCCTACATGGAGTTCTGGGCGGGGCACGGCCAGCTGTTCGTGCAGGACATGGCGACGGGGAAGCGCGCCCCCGTGGTGACGACCGGGGCGGCGCTCGACTTCACGCCCGCGTTCTCGCCCGACGGCAAGACCTTGGCCTTCAGTCGCGCCATCGAGGAAGGCACCGACGTCTACACCGTCAACCTCAAGGACAACTGCTGCTTGCAGCGCTTGACCGTGGGGCGCTTTTCAGACAACTTGTCACCGACCTACAGTCCGGACGGACAGCGGATTGCGTTCGTCTCGACGCGTGCGGGGTTGCCGCAGATCTACGTGATGGCGGCGGATGGGACGGACCAGCAGCTGTTCGCGCCGTTCGACTACGGCGTCACGGGTTCGTCCAATGCGCCGGAATGGTCGCCCGACGGACAGTCGGTCGCGTTTCACCGCGACGTCGCCGGCACGCTGCAGGTCTTCGTGCTCGACGTGCGGACGCGCACCGTACGGCAACTCACCTCGGTCGGGCGGAACGAGGATCCAACTTGGGCGCCCGACAGCCGTCATCTCTGCTTCGTGTCGGACCGCTCGGGGTATCGGCAGCTCTGGATTATCGATTTGGAAACCGGTCGTATCCGGCCGCTGCTGCAGCAGAGCGGCGCGCGGCTGCCGGCATGGTCTCCGAGGCTTCCGGAGACTGCTGCTTCCACCCCGTAAACCTGGGAGAGGGTGACGATGAGACGCCTACCATTGCTGGTGCTCGCCGGTCTTGCCGCGGCCACGGTGGCCGCGTGCGGCGGCAACCCGCCGCCGGCCCAACCGGGTCCGCAGGCCAACGCCGATTCGATCGCGGCGGCCGAGCGGGCCCGCCAGGATTCCATCGCGCGGGCCGAGGCGGATGCGCGGGCGCGCGAGGAAGCCGAGCGGGTGGCCCGGCAGCGGGCGGCCGATTCGCTCGCCGCCATGGGGCGCACGACGGAGGCCGTGCGCACGATGCTCGCCGCGATGATCCACTTCGATTTCGACAAGTCGAACATCCGGTCGGGCGACGCCGGCACGCTCGATCAGAAGGTCGGGATCCTACAGGCGAATCCCAACCTGCGGATCCGGATCTCCGGTCACTGCGACGAGCGCGGGTCGGACGAGTACAACCTGGCACTCGGCAACCGGCGCGCCACCGCGGCGAAGCAGTATCTCGTGAGCCACGGCATCGAAGCCGGCCGCATCGAGACCGTGTCGTACGGCGAGGAGCGGCCGATCGCGCAGGGCCACGACGAAACGGCGTGGGCGCAGAACCGCCGCGACGAGTTCGAAATTCTCTCCGGCGGTGACGCGTTGCGGCAGCCGTAGGCGGGCGAGCGTTGTCGCGCCATGTAGCGTTCGTCCTCAGCCTGGGGCTCGCGGCCGGCTGCGCCCTCAAGGGTGATGTCCGGAAGGTCGAGCTCCAGGTCGCGGCGCTGAAGGCCGACGCCGCCCGGGCGGATGCCGACCGGGCCGCGCAGATTGACTCCGTGCTGAAACTGCTCGCCGCCGTGCAGCAGGCGGTCGCGGCGCAGCAGGCCTATCTGGTGCAGTTCCGCGGCGACGTCCGCACGGACCTGGTCGGCGTGCAGCAGCAGCTCGTTACGGTGCAGGAGCTGACGGGCCAGAGCCAACAGCGCCTCTCGGAGCTCCGGGCCCGAATCGAGGAGCGGGCCCAGCAGCCGGTGCCCGCGCTGGACACGAGCGCCGCGCGGGCGCCGGTCGGTCCGTCCGGGAACCCCGTCGGGCCGGGCCCGGCGCAGATGTACGACCTCTCCCTGCAGCAATACCGCCGTGGCAGCCTCGGCACCGCCAGGCTCGGGTTCCGCGAGTTCCTGCGCGTCTATCCCGGAGACGAGCGGGCCGCGGACGCGCTGTTCTACATCGGGGAGACGTTCGCCGCGGAGAGCCCCGACTCAGCGGCGGCGGTGTATGAACAGGTCGTGAAGAGCCATCCCCACTCGTCGCGGGCGCCCGCCGCCCTGTACAAGCTGGGCCTCGTCGCCGAAGCGCGGGGCGACAAGAAGGCGGCGCGCACCTACTATGCCAGGGTCGTCGCCGGGTATCCCCGCTCGGACGAGGCCAACCTGGCCCGCGACAAGCTGCAGCGCCTGGGGCGCTGAGCGTCCCGCGCCCCTTCGCGCTCCGGGGGCCCCGTGCCTGACCCAGCCTCGCGCGGCGAGATGCCGTTCCTCGACCACCTCGAGGAGCTGCGCTGGCGCATCCTGTACAGCCTGCTCGCCATCGTCGTGGGCACGCTGGTCGGCTGGTTCGTCGTCCAGCGGGTAGACGTGATCGGGCTCCTCAAGGCCCCGATCGCGCCGCTCGTGCCCGGCGGACGGCTCATGTTCACGAGCCCGACCGAGCCGTTCTTCATCACGCTCAAGTTCGCCTTCGCGCTGGGGCTGTTGGTGGCGTCGCCGGTGGTCATCTACCAGGCATGGGCGTTCCTCGCGCCCGCGCTCTACGATCGCGAGCGGCGCCTGATCGTCCCGGCCCTGTCGGTGGGCGTGGTGCTGTTTCTGCTGGGCGCGGGCGTGGCGTACAAGTGGGTGTTGCCGCGCGCGCTCGCCGTGCTGTTCAGCTTCCAGCGCAACGACCTCGCCCCCATCATCACGGCGGACAACTACTTCGGATTCGCCGCGCAGATCATGATCGCGTTCGGGCTCGTGACCGAGCTGCCCCTCGTCGTGGTGATCCTCGCGGCCCTCGGACTCGTCACGCCCCAGTTCCTGGCGCGCAACCGGCGCTACGCCCTCGTGTTCGCCGCTTTCGCCGCGGCGCTGCTGACGCCGCCCGATGCGGTCTCCATGCTGCTCATGATGGTGCCGCTCGTGCTGCTGTACGAAGTGAGCATCTGGTGCGCCTGGGTGGTCACGCGGCGCCGCGCGCGGCGCGCCCAAGCGGCCGCGCGGGCGGGGGTCGTGCTGCTGATGCTGTGCGGGCTCGGCGCCGGCCGCCTCGCCGCCCAGGGCGTGGTGCCTCCGCGGCGCACGGCCCTCCCACCTCCGTCCGACTCGACCGCGCGGGCGGGCGCACCAGGGAGGGAAGCCCCGCACGGGCAGTCGCTCGACACCGCGGCCGCCCGGCGGCTCGGCCTGCCGACCGGTCCCACGCGCAGCTTCCCGCCGGGCGACGCCGTCATGGATTCGCTGCTCAAGCTGAAGGGGTACCGCGTCACGCAGTACGTCGCCGACACGCTGATCGTCCAGGGCGACAGCCAGACGATCTTCCTTCGCGGGGAAAGCTTCGTGGATCGCCAGGGGACGAAGCTGGAAGCGGATTCGATCCGCTATCGCGAAGCGAGCTGCCGTCTCGACGCCGCGGGCGACCCGCGGCTGTTCGATCAGGGCACGGTGCTGGTGGGGGAGGGGATGCGCTACGATACCTGCATCCGGCGGGGCACGGTCCGCAGCGCGCTCACCACGTTCCAGCAAGGCGGCGCCACCTGGTACACGCGGGGCGATCTCGCCGTGGACTCGGGCTCGACCCGCGTGTACGGCGCCTCCAGCGAGATCACGTCCTCGGATCTCCCCGTGCCCGACTACCACTTCGCCGCGCACGAAGTGAAGTGGCTCAACAAGAACGTCATGGTGGCGCGGCCCGCCGTGCTCTACATCCGCGATGTCCCGATTCTGTGGTTGCCGTTCATCTTCCAGGACATCCGGCCCGGGCGGCGCAGCGGCATTCTCGTGCCGCGCTTCGGGCTGAACGACCTGGTGCGCCCGACCCGCAGCTACCAGCGGCACGTCGCGAACCTCGGCTACTACTGGGTGCTCGGCAATTACGCCGACCTGCTGCTCTCGGGCGATTGGTATGCGAGCCGCTACGTGTCGCTCCGCGCGCAGACGCACTACCGCTGGTTGGATCGCTTTCTCTCCGGCACCTTCTCGTACTCCCGCGTGGATCAGCTCGACGCCGCCGCACACTCGAGCCGTTTCGGGTGGCAGCACCAGCAGAGCTTCTCCAGCCGGACGCGCTTCAACGCGAGCATCGATTACGCGACGAGCGCGAGCGTCATTCAGACCAACGCCGTGGATCCCTACGTCGCGACCGCACAGCTGACCTCGCAGGTGAACTTCGACAAGCGCTTCGATTGGGGCACCCTCAACGTCGGCGGCAGCCGGTCGCAGAACCTGACCAATGATCTCGTCAACCAGAACTTCCCGCGCGTGAGCCTCACCCCGTCACCCGTGAACATCACGCCGGCGATCACGTGGTCGCCGGGGTTCTCGTTCAACAACGCCCAGAACTTCCACGTGGGGCCGACGTTCCTGCTCGCGCCCGGGACGGGCGGGACAGGGGTGGACACGCTGGCGCTCTTCTCCGATACCCGGCAGACCGACCTCAGCCTGCAGACACCGCTCCGCATCGGTCGCTGGACCTGGTCGAACAGCGTCAGCGTGAGCGACCAGATCAGCAACGCCCGGCAGGAGTTCTTCATCCCCGACTCGACAGTGCCGGGCGGGGTGCGGCGCGTGCTCTACGGCCAGACGTTCGCGACCGCGATCGACTGGCAGACCGGAATCAACCTGCCCCCGTTGTTCACCGGGACCTGGAAGCTGCAACCCGGTATCGCGATCGTGAACACGACGTCGGCCGGTCCCTTCATGATCCGCAACCAATTCTCGGACGGCCGCTTCGTGCACCAGGGGAAGCGGCTGCAGTTCGCCGCCACCATGTCGCCCACGTTGTTCGGATTCTTCCCGGGCATCGGGCCGCTCGACCGGATTCGGCACTCGCTCTCGCCGCTCATCAGCTACCGCTATGCCCCCGGCGCGCAGGTGTCCGCCGACTTCGCCCGGGTGCTCGACCCGACGGGCCAGACGCTGAACGCCCGCACCGATCCGCAGCAGACGATCAGCCTCGGGCTGTCCCAGAACATCGAGGCGAAGCTCCGCCGGCCGGCGGGGGATACGTCGGGACAGGCAGCGCGCAAGATCCGCCTGCTCGGCCTCAACACCGACGCCGTGTCCTACAACTTCGAACAGGCGAAGCAACCTGGCCGGACGGGGTGGCAGACGCAGAGCATCGGCAATACGTTCGCGTCGGACTTGCTGCCCGGCTTCAGCCTGCGCACGACCCACGACCTGTGGGATGGCCCCGTCGGCCTCGCGACGTCCGAGTTCTCGCCCTTCCTCACGAGCCTCACCGCGTCGTTCTCCGTGAGCCCGGCGACGATCCGGGGGATCGCGAGCCTGCTCGGCCTCGCGAAGAAGGCGGAGACGCCCGCGACGCCGCCGGCGACCGGCACGGGCACCACGCCGCCACCCGCGTACGGCCAGAGCTGCCCTCCGGTCTGCTCCGGGAGCGCGCCCGGCGGGTACCGGCCGGGCGGCGCCGCAGGGGGCGGGCGGGGATTCGGGCTCGCCGTGGGATACACGAGCAGCCGCACGCGCCCGCCCAAGGTCACGACGCCCGGCACCGGCACGTTCCTCCCGAGCACGCTGGCCAGCCAGCGGCAGCTCACGCTCAACATGAACTTCAGCCCCACCGCCCTGTGGACGGCGTCGTGGAGCACCTTGTACGACCTGAACACGCGCCAGTTCGGCCAGCACTACGTGCGGCTGGAGCGGGACCTGCGCCGCTGGCACGCCAGCTTCGCCTTCGTGAAGAGCCCGAACGGCAACTTCGCGTTCAACTTCTACGTAGCTCTGATCGACCAGCCCGACATCAAGTTCGATTACGAGCAGCAGAGCCTGCAGCGGTAGGCGTGTCTTGTCCTCCCGCGGTGACACGCGGGAGGCGGATTCGCGACCTAAGCGGCGCGGGGCGAGCACGTTAGGGCGGGGCACGCCTTCTGCTCCTTCCCCGCGGCGACCTTCGGTCAGAGGACCCTATGCGCGTCTCTCTCGGGCTCGTCGTCACCGCGGTCGTCGTGTTCGGCGCGGCGTGCCAATCGAACAACCTCGTCAGCTCCTCGAGGCTGCCGGCTCCGCAGCGCCTCTCGTACCAGCTCGAGCCGAGCGGCGACCCGACCCAGCCGGTCGGCATCCTGCTCGCCTGGGACGACGTTCCGGCGTCGGGCGTCGCCGGCTATCGTGTGTATTCGCGGGGCAGCACGGCGGACGCCTACGGCCTGCGCGGCGTGACGACCTCGAACACGTTCCACGACAACGGCGTGCCCCACCTCCAGTACTTCGTCACCGCCGTGGACGCGGACGGGGTCGAGGGCGATCCCAGCGACGCCGTGACCGTGAACGAGTACCTGCAGATCGGAGCGCCGCCGTCGCTCCTGGGCATCTCGCTCGACAGCGCGATCCACCTCGATTGGCAGGACACGCCCGACTTCTCACGCTTCAAGTGGTATCGCGTGTACAGCTCGGACTACAACCTTCCTCAGAACGCGTGCGTCAATTGGGCGCTCGAGGGAACGACGGTGTCGCACGAGTTCCTCGCCGCGCAACTCGCGAACGGCGTGACGCGCTGCTTCGGCGTGTCGGCGGTCGACACGCTGGGCTACGAGAGCCTGTGGTCGCCGATCTGGTCGGACACGCCTCGGCCCGACGCGCGCAACGTGCTGGTGTGGGCGTACGACGTGCAGCCGCTGCAGTCGGGGTTCCGCTTCTGGGACGACTTGAACGGCAACGGCTACGGGGACGCCGGCGAGTTGGGTCTCGTGCAGGACGGGAACCGGACCGACATCGACTTCCGAATCGAGCGGGACGTCAACGACACGCTGTGGATCGTGCCCGTGTTCAGCGGGACGAGCGTGCTGTCCTACGGTCCGACCGCCGCCCTGACCGACATCGATCTCGCCCCCACGAGCGGGTACAGCCGCCAGCGGGCGAAGATGCTCCCGGGTTACGGCTACGTGTTCGAGATCGTCGAGGGGCAGGACGTGCGCTACGGGGCGCTCCGCGTCACCCACGCGGGGACGCAGTACGCGATCTTCGACTGGAGCTTCCAGACGGATCGCGGCAATCTCGAGCTGGCGCCGCGGGCGGGGCTGGCGACGGCGCCTGCAGTGACGGGGGGTCGGGTCGCAGCATCCCGGTAGACGCCAGGGCGCTGAGACGCTGAGTGGACGTTGAGGACTGAGGGGCGAGGTTGCTCACGCGCCCCTCGTCGCTCATCGCCACGCGGCGTCTCGGCGCCTGGGCGTCTCCCTTGGCGTCTCCGGGCCGTTCCACGTAGCTTCCTCTCGCATGCCGGTCCCCGTCACACTCGACGGACACTCCCTGACGATCGCCGACGTGGTGGCCGTGGCCCGCCACCGCGCCCCGGTGGCGATCGCGTCCGCGGCGCGGCAGGGGATCGAGGCGTCGCGCCGCACGGTGGAGGAAGCGGTCACGCGGGGGGACACGATCTACGGGGTGAACACGGGCTTTGGGAAGCTGGCGCACGTGCGCATCCCCCCCGACCGCATCCGCGCGCTGCAGCTCAACCTCATCCGCAGTCACGCGTCGGGCGTGGGCGAGCCGCTGCCGGTGGACGGCGTGCGCGCGATGATGCTGCTGCGGGCGAACGTCCTCGCGCGGGGAACGAGCGGCGTGCGACCCGCGCTCCCCGAGCTGATCGTGGCCATGTTGAACCAGCAGGTACATCCGCGCGTCCCCTCGCAGGGGAGCGTGGGCGCGTCGGGAGACCTGGCGCCGCTGGCGCATCTGGCGCTGGCAATGGTGGGGGAGGGAGAGGACGGGCAGGCGCTGCGAGACGGCGGCCTCGAGCCGATCGCGCTCGAGGCGAAGGAAGGGCTCGCGTTCGTGAACGGGACGCAGGCGCAGACCGGATTGGCCGCGTTGCTGGTGCACGACGCCTGGATGCTGTGGCGCACGGCGCACGGCGCGGCGGCGATGAGCCTCGAGGCGGTGCGGGGCACGCCCGAGCCGTTCGACGCGCGCATCCACAACGCCCGGCCCCATCCGCTGCAGCAACGCTCCGCGGCGCTGTTGCGCGAGCTCCTCGCCGACAGCGAGATCCGTGAGTCCCATCGCGAGAACGACCCGCGCGTGCAGGACGCCTATTCGCTGCGCTGTACGCCGCAGGTGCTCGGTGCGGTGGGCGAGGCGCTGGCCTTCGCCGAGCGGTTGGTGACTGTTGAGCTGAACGCCGCCACCGACAACCCCCTCGTGTTCGGGCGGGACGTGCTGTCCGGGGGCAACTTCCACGGCCAGCCGATCGCCCTCGCGCTCGACGTGCTCGGCATCGGGCTCACCACGCTCGCGGGGCTCGCCGAGCGGCGCCTGGAGCGGATCGTGAACCCCGACCTGTCCGCGGGGTTGCCGGCGTTTCTCGCGCGCGAGCCGGGCGTCGAGTCCGGGTTCATGACGGCGCAGATCGCCGCCGCGGCGCTCGTGGCCGACTGCCGGGTGCTCGCCACGCCGGCGAGCGTGCAGTCGGTCCCCACGGAGGGGAACCAGGAGGACGTGGTGCCGATGGGGATGAGCGCCGCTTGGAAGGCGGAGCGCATCCTCGCCAATGCGGCGCGCATCGTGGCGATCGAGCTGCTCGCCGCGGCGCAGGGGCTCGAGTTCCTGAAGCCGCTGCGTCCCGGGCGCGGCGTGGCCCGCACGCACGCGGCCGTGCGCCGCGAAGTGGCGGCGCTCGACGGCGATCGCCCGCTCACCGCCGACATCGAGCGCATCGCCGGCGGCGTGCGCGTCGGCCGGTTCGATCCGGAGACGGCGTGACGGGCGCCCGCGTGATCCGCGCGCCGCGCGGCGCCGTGAAGTCGTGCAAGGGGTGGATCCAGGAGGCGGCGCTCCGCATGCTGATGAACAATCTCGATCCCGAGGTGGCCGAGCGGCCGCAAGACCTCGTGGTCTACGGCGGCACGGGGAAGGCGGCGCGCGACTGGCCCTCGTTCGACGCGATCTGCCGCACGCTCGTGGCGCTCGAGGACGACGAGACGCTGTTGGTTCAGTCCGGCAAGCCGGTCGGCGTGTTCCAGACGCACCCCGATGCGCCGCGGGTGCTGATCGCGAACGCGAACCTGGTCGGGCGCTGGGCCAGGTGGGAGGTGTTTCGCGACCTGGAGCGGCGCGGTCTCATCATGTTCGGCCAGATGACGGCCGGGTCGTGGATCTACATCGGGACGCAGGGGATCCTGCAGGGCACCTACGAGACGTTCGGCGCCGTCGCCCGGCGCCACTTCGGGGGGTCGCTGCAGGGCCGCCTCGTGCTCACGGGGGGGCTCGGCGGGATGGGCGGGGCGCAGCCGCTCGCCGCGACGATGCACGGGGGGGTGTGCCTCGCCGTGGAGGTGGACCCCGCGCGCGTGCAGCGGCGCCGCGACACGCGCTACCTCGACCGCAGCACCGCGTCGCTCGACGAAGCGCTGCGGTGGTGCGAGACGGCGCGGCGCGACGGCGAGGCGCTGTCCGTCGGGCTGATCGGCAACTGCGCCGACGTGCTGCCCGAGCTGGCGCGGCGCGGCTTCGTTCCCGACGTCCTGACCGACCAAACGTCCGCGCACGACCCGCTCAACGGCTACGTTCCAGCGGGCTGCTCGCTCGAGCAGGCGGCCGCGCTGCGGCAGGCGGACCCGGCGGAGTACGTGCGGCGCGCGACGGGGAGCATCGTGACCCACGTGCGCGCCATGCTGGAGCTGCGGCGGCAGGGCGCCGTCACGTTCGACTACGGCAACAACATCCGCACCCAGGCCGCCGATGCCGGACTCGAGCAGGCGTTCGCGATCCCGGGGTTCGTGCCCGAGTACATCCGGCCGCTGTTCTGCGAAGGGAAGGGGCCCTTCCGCTGGGTGGCGCTGTCGGGCGAGGCGCGGGATCTGCAGCGCACCGACCGGCTGGCGCTGGAGCTGTTCCCGGAGAACGACCACCTGCGCCGCTGGATCGGCCTGGCGCAGGCTCGCGTGGCGCTCCAGGGCCTGCCGGCGCGCATTTGCTGGCTGGGCCAGGGAGAGCGGGCGCGCTTCGGCTGCGCGTTGAACGACCTGGTGAAGCGGGGCGAGCTCGCGGCGCCGGTGGTGATCGGCCGCGACCATCTCGACACCGGGTCCGTCGCATCACCGTTCCGTGAGACCGAGGGAATGCGCGACGGGTCGGACGCGATCGCGGACTGGCCGATCCTGAACGCGCTCCTCAACACCGCGTCGGGCGCGGGCTGGGTGTCGTTCCACCACGGCGGCGGCACCGGCATCGGCAACTCGCTGCATGCGGGGCAGGTGAGCGTCGCCGACGGGACGCCGTCGGCGGGGCGGCGCCTGGAGCGCGTCCTCACGAACGATCCGGGGATCGGCATCGCGCGCCACGCGGACGCCGGCTACCCGGAGGCGCTCGACGCCGCCCGCCGCCATGGCATTCGGCTCCCCATGCGCGCGGAGTCCTTTAGGGAGGCGAGCGACTGAGCACGCTGCTCGCCGGCGCGCGCCAGGTGGTCACCTGCCGCGGCCCCGCCCGTGCGCGCCGCGGGCGCGAGATGGCGGAGGTCGAGGTGCTGGGCGACGCCGCCGTCCTGATCGAGGGCACGAGGATCGCCGCGGTCGGGGCCTACCGCGAGCTGCGGGCCGCGCACCGGGAGGCGGAGCTCGTGGCGGTGCAGGGCGTCCTCTATCCCGGCCTCATCGACTGCCACACCCACGCCGTGTTCGGCGCGCCGCGACTCGACGATCACGAGCGCCGCGCGCTGGGCGAAGACTACAAGGCGATCGCCGCCCAGGGAGGCGGCATCCTCCAGTCGGTCGCCGATGTACGCGCGCGCCCCCTCGCCGAGCTCGTCGCGCTCACGCGGGCGCGCGTGGCGACGCTCCTCGCCCACGGCAGCACCACGATCGAGGTGAAGTCGGGCTACGGCCTCGAGCTCGAGGCCGAGTTGAAGCAGCTGCGCGTCATCCGGGAAGTCGCCGCTTCCGTTCCCGTGACGCTCGTCCCGACGTTCCTCGGCGCCCACGAGGTGCCGCCCGAATTCCGCGATCGGCGCGCGGACTACGTGCGGCTCGTGTGCGAGGAAATGATTCCCGCCGTCGCCCGGGAGCGGCTCGCCGTGGCGTGCGACGTGTTCTGCGAGCCCGGCGTGTTCAGCGTGGCCGAGGCGCGGGCGGTCCTCACTGCGGCCCGGCGCCACGGCCTGGCGGTCAAGCTGCACGCCGACGAGCTCGACGGGTCGGGGGGCGCGGAGCTGGCGGCGGAGTTGGGGGCCGCGAGCGCCGACCACCTCGCGGCCGTGTCGGACGCGGGCGTCCGCGCGCTGGCGCGCGGCGGCACGGTGGCGGTGTTGCTCCCCGCGACGCTCGTGTTCCTGGGCCGGAGGCAACCCGCGCCAGCCCGGCGACTCGTGGAGCAAGGCGTGGCGGTCGCGCTCGCGACCGACTTCAATCCCGGCTCGTCACCCGCGGTGAGCTTGCCCCTGGTCGCGGCGCTCGGCGTCTCGCAGCTCGGCTTGCGTCACACGGAGGCGATGACGGCGGTCACCGTCAACGCCGCGGCCGCGCTGGGGCTGGCGGGGGAGCGCGGGCAGATCGCGGCCGGATTCGCGGCCGACCTCGTTGTGTGCGACGTATCGGATTGGCGGGAGCTGGCGTACTGGTTGGGACCGAATCTCGTAAGCGCCGTCTGGACAGAGGGTTCTGCTTGTTTCGTCCCCCGGGGGCCGATATCTTTAGGGCCTCATGTCGAAGCTTGAGAAGCTGAAAGAGAAGGCCCGGGGCCTCGAGGCGAAGGACGCCAAGGCGGCCATCGCGGCGTGGCTGGACGTCATCAAGGAGCAGGAGTCAGAGAGCGAGCCCAACCCGGATCTCTCCATCTTCAATCGCATCGGCGACCTCGCCGTCAAAGTGAAGGACTCCGCGGGCGCGGCTGACTGGTACGACCGCGCGGTGGACAAGTACGCCGAGCTGGGGTTCCACAACAACGCCATCGCGATGTGCAACAAGGTGCTGCGCAACGCGCCGGGGCGGCAGACCACCTACCTCAAGCTCGCCAAGCTGTATGCCGCCAAAGGGTTCATGGCCGAGGCCCAGCAGAACTTCGTGACGTACGCCGAGCGGATGCAAAAGGCGGGGAAGCTGCAACAGGCGTTTGCGGCGCTGAAGGAGTTCACCGACATCTCACCGGAAAGCGAGCACCTGCGGCAGCTGCTGGAGGAGCATCTGCGGATGTACGGCGAGCCGCGGATGTCGCAGGGGCGGATGAGCGCGCCCGCGCCGGCCAGGCCCAGCAAGCCGCCCGCAGAGGACGTGATGAAATCCGGGAAGCACAAGACCTCGAGTCTCGTGTTCCTGGATGTGGACGCACCTCCGGCCTCCAAGACCAAGCCGGCGGCGCCCCGACGGCCGACCGCCCCGCCGCCCCCTGCGCCCCGCCCGCCCGAGCCGGAGCACCTCAAGCTCATCGAAGACGTCATGCCCGATCCGGACACGTCGTTGGAGATCGAGTCCACGAGCTTGATGCAGGACGCGGAGGGGCCAAGCGCAGCGGGGATGCTCGAGGGACTCGAGACGACGCACTCCGAATACGCCGGGCTCACGGAGGACGCGCTCTCGACACCATCGCTGCGCGAAGAGGTGACCGCTGACGACGTCGCGCCCATGGAGGAGCTCGAGCCGACGGTGCCGGCGGAGGCGGAGGAGCTCGAACCGCTGCTCGATGCGGACCTCGAGATCGAGCCGCCCACGCCGGCGCCGCCGTCGCGGCAGCCCGCGCCGAAGCAGCGGGTCACGTTACCCAAGGTGGCGCCACCGCCGGCGCCCAAGGTGACGCCTGTGGTGCCGAAGCGGCCGCCCGCGTCGCCGTTCAAGACCGCGCCGGCGACCCCGGCCCGCACGGCGGGCCCACCGCCGCGACTCACGGTTCCCAAAGTGGCGCCCCCCGGGCCGAAGGCCGCTCCCCGAGTGGGGCCGCCGCCCAAACTGGAGGCGCCGAAGGTCAAGCCGGTGGTGCCGCGGCGTCCGTCCGGCCCCGCGGCGCCGTCCCCGGGCGCGCCGCCCAAGCGCAAGACGGTGGTGGAAGTGCCGCCCCTCGAGCTCGAGCCGGACTTCGACGTCGCCGCGACCGACGGGAGCCACGACGTGGACGACGAGCCGCTCGCCGACGAGTCACTCTCGGCGGCAGGCGTCATCGAGACGGAGGAGGACACCTCGATCACCCCGGGACGGAAGTCCGGGTTCATCGACCTCGGGCTCGACGGGGTCGTGGGTGGGGCGGAGGAGACCGGCTCGCTCGTGTTCGCCGACATCGAAGAGGCGCCCGCCAAGCCGACGATTGAGGAGCTCGAAGGGCGAGTGGCCGACGACCCCGACGACCCGGAGGCGCACCAGGCGCTGGGCGAGGCTCTCATCGAGGAAGGGGAGCGGGAGCGCGGGATCGAGGAGCTGGACCATGCCTCCGCCGGGTACGAGAACCGGGGCAACCTCGAGCAGGCGCAGGGGCTGGTGGACGAGATCCTGAAGCTCGACCCGAACAGCGTGCGTCATCGCCAGAAGCTGGTGGAGTACGCTTTCAAGTCGGGCGACAAAGCCAAGCTGATCGATGCCTACCTCGAGCTGGCCGACACGCTGCTGCGCCAGGATCTCCCCGACAAGGCGCGCGCGGTGTACCAGCGCGTGGCCGAGCACGACCCGACCAACGAGCGCGCCAAGGGGGCGATCGCGATGCTGGCGCCCGTGGCGCCGGCGCCGCAGGCGAAGCCCGAAAAGAAGGTGGCGGCGAAGGACGCCAAGATGAAGGTGCGCGACGAGACGGAGACCGCGGGGGACTTCGTGGACCTGAGCGCGATGGTCCTGGACGAGGAGATGCCCGAGCGCGACACCCGGATGAAGATCGCGGACGAGGAGCCAACCGGAGACGAGGAGCGCGACTTCCACGACATGTTGACCCGCTTCCGCCAGGGGATCGAGGAGAACATCGACGAGGCGGACTTTCAATCGCACTACGATCTGGGGATCGCCTTCAAGGAGATGGGCCTGCTCGACGAAGCCATCGCCGAGCTCCAGAAGGCGCTGCGGGCGCCCGAGGGGAAGCTGCGGGTGTCCGAGGCGCTGGGCGCCTGCTTCCTCGAGAAGGGCGCGTACGTGGTGGCGGAGTCGATCCTGCGGCGCGCGCTCGACCTCCCCTCCTCGGGCGACCAGGAGCGACTCGGCATCCTCTACTGGCTGGGGCGCGCGCTGGAGGAGCAGGGGAAGCGCGCCGAGGCGCGCGAGCTGTACGGGCGAGTGTTCGCCGTGGACATCCGGTTCGTGGACGTCGGGGAGCGTGTGAAGGCGCTCGCCCGGGCCAAGTAGCGTGAGCCAGCAGCTCGCGCGCGTCTCGCTGCGCGACGTCCAGCGCCCCGTGGCGGGCGACCTGGAGCGCGTGATCGGGGAGCTGCGCCGCATCATCGCCGCCGATTTCCCGATCATCGTCGAGGTGAACGCGCACCTCGTGCGCATGAAAGGGAAGCTGTTCCGCCCGACCCTGCTGCTGCTCAGCCATCAGGCGGGCGGTGCCGGCGACCCGCGCGCGGTGACGCTGGCGGCGGTGGTCGAGCTGATTCACCTCGCCACGCTCGTGCACGACGACTCCGTGGACCATTCGGTGCTGCGGCGCGGGATGCCCACGATCAACGCGCTGTTCTCCCACCAGATCGCCGTGATCATGGGAGACTACCTCTACTCGCGGGCGATCATCGAGCTCGTGGCGCTCGACGACCTCGAGCCGCTGCGCGTCTTCGCCCGCGTCACCAACGAGATGACGATCGGCGAGATGCGCCAGCTCGAGGCGCACGACAAGCTCGCCTACAGCGAGGCGGCGTACGACCAGCTGATCCGCGCGAAGACGGCCTCCCTCCTGTCCGCCGCGTGCGAGGTCGGCGCGCTGCGCGCCGCCGCGGAGCACCGCGAGGCGCTGGCGCGCTTCGGCGAGCACCTCGGCATGGCCTTCCAGATCACCGACGACCTGCTCGACTACACGGAGTCGGAGGAGGTGACGGGGAAGCCGGTCGGTCTCGATCTCAAGGAGCACAAGGTGACGCTGCCGCTGATCGCCGCGCTCGGGCACATGGGGCAGGCGGAGCGGCGCGTGGTGGCCGACCTGATGGCCGCGCCCGACCCCCCGGACGACCTCGTGGCGGAGGTCATCGGGCTCGTGGCGGCCGCCGGTGGTCTCGACTACGCGCGGCGGCGTGCCCTGGAGCGCGCCCAACTGGCGGAGGCGGAGCTCGACGTGCTCCCGCCCACGCCCGCGCGCGAGGCGCTGCGCGACGGCATCGCGTATGCCGTGGAGCGGCGCAGCTAGGCCGTGGCGCGGGGTGATCGTGGTCCGCTATTTTATTTCTGGTGGCTCGGCGGCGGGTTCGTTCTCGGCGGGCTGTTGCACTCCGCCATGCGACGCTTTCTCCCGCAGGGGCCGGCCAAGGAGATCTTCACCTGGGCGGTGACGCCCACCATCGGCCCGGTCCACATCGACCTGCTGGTGGTATCGCTCACGCTCGGTCCGATCGGGCTCGATGTGTCGCTGCTGGCGCTCGTGGGCGTGGTGATCGCCTACTTCTTCGCCCGATCGATCTTCTGACGCGAGGCACGTATGTTCGGGGACCTGTCGTTCAGCCACATCCTGATCCTGCTGCTCGTGCTGGTGCTCGTGTTCGGCGCGAAGCGGATCCCGGAGATCGGCTCGTCGTTGGGACAGGGGATCAAGGAGTTCAAGCGCAGCCTGAAGGACGCCACGGGCGACGAGCCGGCCCCGCCGCGCACCGCACCGCCCGCCTCCAGCTCCTCGTCCCTCCCCTCGGGCGGTGAGCCCAAGCGTCTCAACCAGTAGCGGGAGGGGGAGGGGCGATGCTGGGCAACTTGAGCGGCGGCGAAATCCTCATCCTGCTGCTCGTCGTGCTGCTGGTGTTCGGGGCGGGTCGACTGCCGGAGGCCGGCAAGGCGGTGGGCAAGGGACTGCGGGAATTCCGCCGCGCCCTGAACGAAGCACAGGACTCCATCGAGCGGGTGGCCGAGGCGCCGCGCGACCAGCGTCCCAAGCGCCTGGTCGACTAGGGCCGGGCCCCCGGCCGCGTCACCCGCCGCTCGCGCTTTGCGGCCGAAAGACCTCCTTGCGCCGGTCCACGATCTTCGCCTGCGCGCGCAACGCCGTCACATACGCCTGCATGCGCGCCTGGCGCGCCTGATCGAGGATCGCCTCGCGCTGCGCGTCGCGTTGCTTGAGCCAAGCCGCCGAGTCGGCCGGAACGCGCGCCAGCGATTGCACCAGGAAGTAGCCCGTCTGGCCCGTGAGCAGCCCGCTCGTCTCGCCCGGCCTGAGCCCAAACGCCGCGCCGAGCACCAGGGGCTCCCCGCTCAGGTTGGCGGGCGGCTGCACCCGCGTGAACGGGCCGAGCTTCTCCACCGGTAGTCCGGCGGCGGCCCCCGCTCGCAGCAGATCCTTCGCTCCCTTGAACCTCGACGCCAGCTGCTCGGCGCGCTGCCGGGCGATCTCCTTCTTGCGCTCGGCGCGCGCCCGCTCCAGCACCCGGTCGCGGATCTCGGCGAGCGGGGGGACGCGCTCGGGCGTGAGCGAGTCGAGCCGGAACACGTAGTAGGCGGCCGGCCCCTCGATCACGGGACTCGTCTCACCAGGCGTGCGCCCTTCGAAGGCCCACACACTCACGTCGGGAACGGCCCGCCCTCCGAGCACCAAGCGCTCACCGTCGACGAGGGTGGGGGCCCGCTCCACCGGCAGGTGGAGCCGGTGGGCCGCGCTGTCCAGCGCGCCGGGCTCGGTGCGCTCGGCCGCCAGGCGGTCGAGCGAGTCGGCGCGCGCGTCCACCGCGTCCAGATGCGCGCCCTGCAGGACGACGGGAACGAGAACGTGGCGCACGCGCACGGAATCCCCCCGCGCTGCGTCGACGCGGATGAGATGGTAGCCGAAGCTCGAGAGCACCGGCGCGGAGACGTGACCCGGGGACAGCCCCTTGAGCCCCTTCAGGAACAGCGGATCGAACCCGCTCGCATCCGGCCGGATCCAGCCGAGGTCGCCGCCCTTCGCGCCCGAGACCGAATCGGCCGACTCGCGCTTCGCGACCTCCTCGAACTTGGCGAGCCCCTGGACGGCCTCGACGCGCAGCCGGCGCACGCGCGCGCGCGCCGCCGCGCTGTCCGCGGCGTCGGGCACGCGGGGCACCGCGACGAAACTCAGGAAGGCCATCGCGCGCCGCTTGAACTCGGCCGCGTGCGCCCGGTAGTAGCCCTCCAGCTCGGCATCGGGAACCGGGGCGTCGGCATCCACGATCTGCTCGGGCCGCATCGCGAGCAGGGCGATGGTCACCGCCTCGTGCTGGTCACGGTAGATGCGCCACAATTTCGGGTCCGAGATGTAGACGTCGGCCGTCAGGTATTGCGCGAGCTTCAACTGCGGGATTTGGTCGCGGTAGCGCGCCTCGAGCTGCTCCAGGAACCGCGGGTCGCTACTCGAAGCGAGAAACCGCTGCCATTTGCTGATGTCGAACTGGCCGTTGGTTTGGAATTCGGGTGCGGCCATGACCTCGGGCGGCGGCGAGCTGCGTGCCGCCTGGATCACTTCTTCGTCGCTCACCGTGATGCCGAGCCGCCTGTACTCCTGCTCGAACAGGACCTGCTGGACCAGCTGCTTCACGACTTGATCCGAGATCTGCTGCTCGTTTTCGCGCGTCAGCGGGCCGGCCCCCTGGCGCCGGTACTGGTCGTAAGCCGCTTGCAGCGCCTGCTGGTACTGGGGCACGTGCACGGCCCGGCCGTTGACCTTGAGGACCACGTCTGCCCCACCGTACTGCCCCCGACCCGTCACTCCCATCCCCACGTCGAACACGAGCCACCCGATGAACGCGAAGGCCAAGATGTAGAAGATCCACTTCGCGTTCTGGCGCATCGCACGCATCATGGCGCAGCGAACTCCGGGTGAGAGGGGGTCGAAGGGGCATAAGTCTAAGAACGGCAACGGGGGAACTCAAGCGACGGGAACGGTTTCCGATTGACACTGGCGGCGGGAATCTTATCTTCGTCCAATTCCCACATAGACTTAGGCCGTGGCCTACACCAGTGAAATAGAGAAGCTCGAAAAGCGCTGGGCCGAGAACCCCAAGGGTCGGAACTTCGCACCCCTGGCCGACGCCTATCGCAAAGCGGGGGAACTAGATAGGGCCATCGAGCTGTGCAAGTCCGGGCTCGAGCGGCACCCCGACTACGTGAGCGCCCACATCGTATACGGGCGCTGCCTCGTGGACCAGAGGCAAGACATCGCGGCAGGAGAGGTGTTTCAGAAGGTCCTCACGCTCGATCCCGAGAACATCCTCGCGCTGCGCGTCCTGGCGGAGATCTGCGAGCGGGGCAAGCGCTTCGAGGAGGCGGTCGGCTGGCTCACGAAGCTCCTCGCCGTCGATCCCATGAACGGCGACGCGGCCGAGCACCTCGCCCGGGCGAAGGGCCAAGCCGCAGCGGCCGCGAAGCGAACGGAGCCGTTCGTCGCGGTCGTAGCCCCGGCCCCCGCTGCTCCCGCCGCCCGCGCCGCCCGCGCCACCCCCACCCCCACGCCCCGGCCGGCTCCCACTGGACCCAAGGGTGCCGCTCCCTCCCCGCGGGCCGCCACCGCACCGAGCCCCGCTGCGGCGGCAAAACCCGACTTCGTCGTGGAGCATGGCTCCCTGGCGGAGCCCGAGCCCCCGGTCGCAGCGTCCAAGCCGTCGAGCGACATCGAGACGTTCGATGGTGCGATCGGGTTCAATGCCGTGGCCCATGACGCCGCCAGGGCGGAAGGGTTGGAGGTGCAGGAGGACGTCGTCTTCGAGCCGCAGAAACAGGACGTGGAGGGTCTCGCCCAGACCCAGTACGAAAGCGGCATGCTCGCCATCCCCGAGCCGCCTCGCGGATTGCTCGATGAGGAACTGCCGCAGGTGGACCTGCCGCTCATCATGCCGGAGGACGTGATGCCTGCCGCGACCCCGCGTGCCGCGACGCCACCACGCCCTCCGTCCCCGCCCCATGTTCCCGCCCCTCCCCCCCCACCGCCCCCACCCAGGGCGGCGACTCCGGCCCCCGCTGCAGTCGCCCTGTCAGACGACGACGGCGCGGCCGATCAGGCGGCGCTGTCCCGGGCGGAGCCGGTGCTGACCGAGACGATGGCGGAGCTGTACATCAAGCAGGGACACACCGAGGATGGGTTACACGTCTATCAGGCGTTGCTGGCGCAGCGGCCTGGGGACGTGAGGCTCCGGACGAAGGTGGATCAATTAATGGGGAAGGGGCCGCCTCCCGCCCGCAGCGGCCAATCGGCGCAAGCGTTCTTGCGCGGCATTCTCGCGCGGCGGCCGGTGCGAGGAGAGGCTTCCTCCCTCGAGCAGGCGTTCGCCGCGGCGAGCCCGGAGCCAGAGCTGCCGGCGCCCGGAGAAGCGACGCGGCCCGCGAGCGATACCATCTCGCTCGACGCGATTTTCGGGGACGAGGGGGGGAGGGCGGGGGCCTCGCCGCCCGACACGCCGCCACCTGCGGCTAGCGCCGCGCCCCGGCCGGGCGGTGGGGCCCCGGGAGGTACGGGAGGGGCGGGTAGTGTGGGGGGCGGGGGCGCCGCGGCGACCGCAGGGAGCGCCACGGGCGGCTTTTCGTTCGACCAGTTCTTCAGTGGAGGTGGCGAAGCGGCGCCGGGCGCGGGCGGCGGCGAGCCACCGGCCAAAGCTCCGGGCCGGCCCTCAGGTGGGAAGGGTCGGCCGCCGGTCGAAGATGAGGCGGCTCTCGACCAGTTCCAGGCGTGGCTGAAGGGCCTCAAGTCCTAGTGCACATCGCCGTGCTGAACGGCCCCAACCTCAATCTGCTGGGAGAGCGCGAACCGGAGATCTACGGTCGTGCCACGCTGGCGGAAATCGAGGCGGCGACCCGCGAGCGGGCCCGCGCGCTCGGCGTCGAGTGCAGCTGGACGCAGACGAACCACGAGGGTGAGCTGGTCGACGCGATCCAGGGGCTGCGCGGTCACGCCGACGGCGCGCTCGTCAACGCGGCGGCGTTCACGCACACGAGTTTCGCGGTGCGGGACGCGTTGCTCGCCGTGCGCCTCCCGTTCGTGGAGGTGCACCTGTCGAACATCTTCGCGCGCGAGCCGGAGCGACGCCGCTCGCTGCTCGCGGACGCGGCGGTCGGGGTGGTGGCCGGGTTCGGCGCGGACAGCTATCGGTTGGGACTCGAGGGCCTGGTCGGTTATCTCGCGTCCCACCATGGGCGCTGATCCGCGGCACGCGCGGCACGAGGCGCTCGTGCGGGCGCTGGAGGCGGAGGGGCTGGACGGCGTGCTCGTCACGTCGCGCGCCAACATCCGCTATTTGACGGGCTTCAGCGGCTCGGCGGCGCTGGTGGCGGCCACGCGGGCCGACTTGCTGCTGGTGACCGACTTCCGCTACGACGAGCAGGCGCGGGCGGAAGCGGCCGCCGTGGCGCGAGTCGAGGTCGAGAGCACGAGCGTGTGGGAGCGGCTCTTCAAGGAACTGGCCACGCTCGGCTCGCTCGTGGCGGTGGGGTACGAGGCGCACGCGCTCACGGTGAAGGACGCCGAGCGGCTGGCGGAAGGCGGCAAGGCGTGGCGCTGGAAGCCGACCACCGAGCTGGTCGAGCGGCTGCGCGTGCGCAAGGATGCGGGCGAGGTGGCGGCGATCAGGAGCGCGGCGGCGCTCGCGGGCGAGGCGCTGGCCCGCACGCTGCGGGAGGTGCGGCCCGGCCTCAGCGAGCTCGAGATCGCCGGGCTGCTGGAAGGGGCGCTGCGGCGCCTGGGGAGCGAGGGGCATCCCTTCTCGACGATCGTGGCTTCGGGGCCGCGCACCGCCCTGCCGCACGCGCGCTCCAGCCGGCGCAGTGTGGCGGCGGGCGACTGGCTGCTGCTAGACTTCGGCGCTCAAGTGGACGGCTACTGCGCCGACATCACGCGCACCGTGGTCGTGGGCGCGCGGGCGACGGAGCGGCAGCGGACGCTGTACGCGCTGGTGGAGGAAGCGCAGCGGCGCGCGCGCGCGGGGGTGCGGGCGGGCATGGCGGGGCGCGAGGCGGACGCGCTGGCGCGCGACGTGATCGCGGCGCGGGGGTTCGGCGACGCGTTCGGCCACTCGCTCGGCCACGGCATCGGACTCGAGGTGCACGAGGCGCCGCGGCTCGCGAAGACGAACGCGGATCCGCTGCCCGTGGGCGCGGTCGTGACCATCGAGCCGGGTGTGTACCTCGCGGGCCAGGGCGGCGTACGGATCGAGGACGACGTGCACCTGGCGGCGGAGGGACCCGAGCTGCTCTCCGACGGGCGGAGCGAGCTCGTGGAGCTGGATTGACGGACACCTTCACCCGGTAGTCTATTTGCCCCTATGAATCTCAACATCATCGCGCAGCTGGTGCAGATCCTGAGGGACGCTCCGGAGCTGGGCGCGATCGAGGTTCGCCGGGGGCTGTTCGGGACCTGGTCGTCCGTGCGGGTATCGAAGGCCGGGCATTCGGCGAACGCGGGGGGGGGCCACATCGTCGTCACCCAGACCCCGTCCGCCGCCGCGCCTCCCCTCACGGCCCCGGGGGAGGGGGCCGCCCTCCCGGCCGCCCCGGTCAGCAAGCTGCTCGAGATCAAGTCCCCCATGGTGGGGACGTTCTATTCCGCCCCCGAGCCCGGCGCCCCGCCGTACGTCAAGGTGGGGAGCCGCGTCGCCGCGGGGCAGGTGGTGTGCATCATCGAAGCGATGAAGATCATGAACGAAATCGAGTCCGAGGTCGCCGGGGTGGTGCGCGAGGTGGGGGTCGAGAACGCGCAACCGGTCGAGTTCGGGCAGGTTCTCTTCCGAGTGGATCCACATGGCTGACGCCCCTTCCGCCAACGCCCCGACGTTCAATTTCAAACAGGCGATTACGCAGATGGTCCAGCGCAACGCGTCGGACCTGCTGCTCAAGGTCGGCCGGCCCGCGACGATCCGCGTGAACGGCGAGCTCGTGGCCCTCAACACGGCTCCGCTCAAGCCCGAGGAGCTGAAGTCGCTCGCCGAGCAGATCATGACGCCGCGGCAGGTGAAGGAGTTCGCCGAGCACAAGGAGGCCGACTTCGCGATCGGCGTCCCCGGGGTGGGGCGCTTCCGGACCAACGTGTACCAGCAGCGCGGCACGGTCGCGTTCGCGTTCCGCTCGATTCCCTACGAGGTGAAGCAGATCAAGGAGCTGAATCTGCCGCCGGTGCTGGAGGAGATCGCGCTCAAGCCCCGCGGCCTGGTGCTCGTGACCGGCGTGACGGGCTCGGGGAAATCCACCGCGCTGTCGGCGATGGTGAACCATATCAACCTGAACCGGCGGGTGAACATCATCACGATCGAGGACCCGATCGAGTTCCTGCACCGCGACAACCTGGCGAACATCTCGCAGCGCGAGGTCGGGAACGACACGCTCTCCTTCAACGCGGCGCTGCGGCACGTGCTGCGGCAGGCTCCGGACGTGATCCTGATCGGCGAGGTGCGGGACATGGAGACGCTCGACACGTCGCTCAAGGCCGCGGACACGGGGCATCTGGTGTTCTCGACGCTGCACACGACGGACGCCACTCAGACGATCACGCGGGTCATCTCGTTCTTCCCGCCGCACCAGCACGAGGAGGTCCGCCACCTCTTGTCCACCGCGCTCTCGGCGGTGGTGTCGCTGCGTCTGGTGCCGCGCAAGGACGGGCGAGGTCGCATCCCGGCGGCGGAGATCCTGATCAACACGGCCGCGGTCCAGGACAACATCCGCGACCTGTCCAAGCAGCTCAACATTCCGGACCTGATCGCCGAGGGGTCGGTGCAGTACGGCATGCAGTCCTTCGACCAGTCGTTGCTCGCCTGGTACCAGGCTGGCGTCATCAGCTACGAGAGCGCGATCTTCTACGCCACGAACCCGAGCGAGTTCGCGCTCAAGGTGTCGGGCGTGGACTCGCAGGGGAGCAAGCTCGGCGGCACCGCGCCCGCCGGGATCGAGCTTACGC
>QHUL01000014.1 GCA_003222115.1 Gemmatimonadota bacterium
GGGGGAGTCTTCTGGTCACTTGAACTCAGGCACGGTTATCTGAAATGCCCCCTTGGCCATCACAACCAAGGAGAACGACATGTATGCACGCCGTGTTTCCCTGCAACTGAAGCCCAACAGTGCCGCGGAGTTCACCCGGCAGCTGGAAAAGCAAATCATCCCCATGCTTCGAAAACAAAAAGGGTTTCAGGATGAAATCACGTTCGTTGCCCCGGCCGGAAAGGAAGCTTTCGGCGTGAGTTTGTGGGACAACAAAGAAAGTGCCGACGCCTATAACCGCGGGTCTTACGCAGAAGTGACCAAGATCCTGGAGAAGCTGGTTGACGGAACTCCTCGGGTTGATACCTATGAGGTTTCCAACTCCACTTTCCACAAGATCGGCGCTGCTGCCTTGGCCTAAAGCAAGTAGGTGTTTTGGTTCGGCGGGAGGGCGGGCACATCCGCCCTCCCTGCATTCACCCGCCGAGTGGTTCGAGTTTTTCATAGGAGAACAAAATGGTAAACATCACACGCTATTATCCGCTCGAGGATACATTCGAGAACTGGTTCCGTGGCGTCCCCATGTGGCTGCCTAACCCTGAGCCGCGTGCGCCCGCGCCGACGCAGTTCCGCATGGACGTAAGCGAGAACGACAAGGAGTATCAAGTGCTGGCCGAATTGCCCGGCGTCAAGAAGGAAGACATCAGCATAACTATTAACGGCAACGAAGTTGCGGTATCCGCGGAAGTGAAGCACGAAAAAGACGTCGAGAACGGCGAGACTGTGCTTCGCGCCGAGCGCTACTACGGCAAGATCCAGCGCGCGTTCACGCTCGGTCAGGAGGTCGACGAAGCGACCGCCCAAGCCAAGTACAACGACGGCGTGCTGGAACTCACGCTACCGAAGAAAGCCGTAGCGGCAGCGAAAAGGCTCACGGTGCATTGAGCGGCAGCTCGAACCACCCCGACCGCATCCCACTTGGAGGACCTCGCGCCCTGCCAGGGCCGTAGAGATGCCATGGTGACGCGGCCGGTCTTGATGTTGAAGTGCGACAGGTTGAGTGTCGTAGTGTTCAATCTGGAAAAAGGAACCAGAGAAGCTGACGCAAAGTTGATTCGAGTCTAGGCCCGGTCAACATGGAATGCGCCAACTGGAGGTGAGATATAAAGCTCAAGCTAAGCCGCGCCCAGATGTGGACGGCGATGATCGAAGATCGGCCTGTAGGCGCCGCTGATGTGCTCGACCCGCTTGCGAAGGCGGGAGCGAACCTCGAGTTCGCGTTCGCGCGCCGGGCTCCGGAGCAGCCCGGCAAGGGGTTGCTCTTCGTGGTGCCGGTAAAGGGCGCGAAGGGGCTCAGGGCAGCGCAAGATGCGGGCCTCGCCAAGGCAGAGGGCATCCACACGGTGCGGGTCGAGGGAGTGGACAAGCCGGGCACGACTGCGGCAATCGCTCGAGCGCTGGCGGGCGCGGGGATCAGTTTCCGGGCGCTCTCGGCGACCGCCGTAGGCCGGACGTTCGTCGGTTTTCTTGCGCTCGACTCGGCCGAGGACGCGGCGAACGCGGTCGGCGTGCTGAAAAAACTGTAGCGTCAGAGCGGCATCGAGTCCGGAGCGGAGGGAAGGCGGCCTTCGCCGGCGAGGCCATGCGCGACCCACATTAGGCGTCGCAGGGGCGTAAAGTCGTTGCACCAGAACCCGTACCGCGCCCTCGGACGGATTCTCCTATCCCATTTAACGATTTGGACGGAGGCAAGAAGTGGAAACAGTCGGGAATTCACGGTGCACTGAGCGTGTCCAAGTGACATGATCGCGGAATCGAGCTACCCGGGCCGCTGGTGGCATGCGCTTCCCGACGGGCGCGCAAGACCACCGGTTCGGTGATCCTCCTGCCGTAGGCTGTGCGCGAACAAAGACGCCTGTGCTCCGCAAGCCGGCTTGTGCATATCAACGTGACTGCTCACCCGAGTGCGGCCGGGACGCTGCAGCAGTTGCGCGAAGCCATCAACGACGAGGTCCGGTATCGATACCTGATCCACGATCGCGATCGCATCTTCGCGAAGAGTCTGGATGAATCAATCGGCCGGCTGGGGCTGACCGTCTTGAAGTCGCCATTGTTTAGCCCCATGGCCAACGCGATCTGCGAGCGAGTCATCGGCACGATTCGACGTGAGTGCCTGGATTGGCTGATTCCGCTATCAGAATCGCACTTGCGATCGATTTTGAAAGAATGGAAAGCGCATAACAACGGTGCGCGTCCGCACGCGTCCTTGGGTCCGGGAGTTCCTGATCCGCCGGCGATGGCAGCGTTGGCCGCCAACCAGGATTCCGGGCATCAGTTGGACCCGCACCTCGCGCTGCAGCTCAGTTCGGTGTTGGGCGGGCTGCATCACAAGTACTCGCTCGTAACCTCGGCCCGCTGATCCATTATTTACGGAGCACACCACATTGAGACCGGCATTTCTTCGCGCTTTCGGTCGCGTCGCGCAGGCCGCACCGTGGGATAACGAAGAGTCCATCCGCGAGGAGCTCTTCAGCATCGAGCGTCTCGAGCAGCATGCCGAGAGCCTCGCAGCGGCCCAACCTGTCAGCGCGCGGCCGATGGCCGGGCGATCCCTCGCCGTACGACTGAGGGACAACGAATCGGTTTTGCTCAAAGCGTATCGCGCCATCGCCAGCGCGGTCGGCGAGGGTCGTGGCATTACACCGGCCGCCGAGTGGCTGCTCGACAACTACCATCTCGTCGAACAGCAGATCCGCGAAATTCGCGACGATCTGCCGCCTGCCTACTATCGGCACTTGCCGAAGCTGGCCACCGGACCTTTCGCCGGCTATCCGCGGGTCTTCGGCATCGCCTGGGCGTTTGTCGCTCATACCGACAGCCGCTTCGACCCCGAGATGCTGCGCCGGTTCGTGCGCGCCTACCAGCGCGTTCAGCCGCTGACGATCGGGGAGTTATGGGCGGTCGCGATCACGCTGCGGATCGTGCTGGTGGAAAATCTTCGACGCGGGGCCAGGCGCATCGTGACGAGCCGGGCCGCGCGCCAGGAAGCGGACGCGCTCGCCGACCGGCTGCTGGGCGTGAACGCGCGCCCGGCCGAACCGTTCCGCCCGGTCTTTCAGCATTACGAGCAGGCACCCTTGCCGGGAGCCTTCGCCGTCCAGCTCGTGCAACGGCTCCGAGACCAGGATCCGAAGGTCACGCGGGCGCTGATGTGGCTGGAGGAGCGCCTGGTGGCACAGGGAACGACCGCCGATGCGATCGTGCGCGACGAGCACCAAAGACAGGGCGCCACGAACGTGACGGTCCGCAACGTCATCACGAGCATGCGGCTGATCTCCGACTTCGACTGGGTGGAGCTCGTCGAGAGCGTCAGTCTTGTCGACGACACGTTACGGATCGGCAGCGACTTCGCGAGCATGGATTTCCCGACGCGCAACCTCTACCGCACCGCGATCGAGGAGCTGGCGCGGGGCTCGAAACTGACGGAAATGGAGATTGCGCAAGCGGCTCTTCTGGCCGCAAGCGGTCTGGCGCGTGAGCAACAGGGCGGCGGTGTCCATCACTGCGGGGGCGGTACGGACGGCCGGAAACGCGATCCTGGTTATCATCTGATTGCCGGAGGGCGCCGCGCGTTCGAAGCGGCGGTCGGATTTCGCGCTCCCATACGCAACTGGCTGCGTCGTTTCAACGTCACGATCGGCATCGGCGGCTATGTCGGCAGCGTCATCATGGTCGCTGCAATCCTTCTCTCTTTGCCACTGTTAGCACTGGCGGTGAGGGGAGTCGAAGACTGGTGGCTCGCGCTTCTTGCGCTGCTCGGGCTGATTCCGTCGATCGATGCGGCGATGGCGCTCGTGAACCGCAGCGTCACGAGAGAGGTCGGTGCGACGATCCTGCCGGGCCTGGAACTGCGCGACGGCGTCCCTTCGCACCTGCGCACGATGGTCGCCGTTCCGATCCTTCTCACGACGCAGGCCGCGCTCGAAGGGCAGATCGAGCGTCTGGAGATCCACCACCTTGCAAGTCCGGAAGGCGAGCTTTATTTCGCACTGCTCTCGGACTGGACGGACGCGGCGACCGAGACCGTCGCAGGAGATAACGCACTGCTCGAAGCGGCCGCCGCGGGGATCGCCCGCCTGAATCGCCGTTATGGACCGGTAGCCGGGGGGGACCGCTTCCTCCTGCTCCACCGCCGGCGGGTCTGGAACAAAGGGCAGCAGCGGTGGATCGGGTGGGAACGCAAGCGCGGCAAGCTTCACGAGTTGAACCGTCTGCTGCGCGGCGCAACAGATACGACCTTCGTAGGTGTCGGCGCGCTGCCTGCCGGTGTCCGGTACGTCATCACGCTCGATGCCGATACGCGAATGCCGCGGGAAACGGCCCGCCGGCTGGTCGGCAAGATGGCGCACCCGCTCAACCATCCGCGCTTCGATCCCGGCACCCGGCGCGTCGTGGAAGGATATGGCGTGCTGCAGCCGCGCGTAACGCCTTCGCTGCCGATCGGTCGCGAGGGGTCGCTGTTCCAGCGCATCTTCTCCAGCACCAGCGGCATCGATCCTTACGCCTCTGCCGTCTCGGACGTGTACCAGGATCTCTTCGGCGAAGGCTCCTACGCCGGCAAGGGTATCTACGACGTGGACGCGTTCGAAGCCGCGCTCGACGGCCGCGTGCGCGAGAACACGCTTCTCAGTCACGACCTGTTCGAGGGGACCTTCGCCCGCGCCGGCCTCGCTTCCGATATCGAGCTGGTCGAAGAGTTTCCGTCACGCTACGACGTCGCCGCCGCACGCCAGCACCGCTGGGTGCGCGGCGACTGGCAATTGCTGCCGTGGATTCTCGGTCGCGGCGACGCCTCCGTCGCTGATCGGAGCGCGAGCGATCATGAGCGCGCGAGCGCGCTGCCGTCGATCGGCCGCTGGAAGATGCTGGATAACCTGCGGCGGTCGCTGTCTGCGCCGGCGAGCGTCGCCGCCTTGCTGGCGGGATGGGCACTGCCGCTGCACGCTGCCGTCGTCTGGACCGGCTTCGTCCTGTCGACGATTGCGCTGTCGACGCTGCTCCCCGTTCTCGCGGGAATCGTGCCGCGACGTGCCCGGATCACGGCACGCAGCCACCTGCGCGCCCTCGCCGCGGATGTCGGCCTCGCTTTGTCCCAGTCCGCATTGCTGGTCGTGTTCCTCGCGCACCAGGCATGGTTGATGGCCGATGCAATCGGACGAACGCTGTTTCGTCTGTCCGTGAGCCACCGCCATCTGCTCGACTGGGTCACGGCAGCTCAGGCGAAGGTGAGCCCGCGGCTCGACCTCCCCGGGTTCTATCGGCAGATGAACGGTGGCGTCGCCATCGGCATCGTCACTGCGATAGTCGTCTGGTGGGGCAGGAACGACGCCTGGCCGGTGGCGGCGCCGTTGGTGCTCGCCTGGCTCGCATCGCCGGCGATCGCGCGATGGACGAGCCTGTCGCCGCTCGTGGCGGGTCGCCTGTCGGTCTCGGATGCGGACGCCCGTGCTTTGCGGCTGGTCGCGCGCCGCGCCTGGCGCTTCTTCGAGACCTTCGTTACGGCCGAGGACCACATGCTCCCGCCGGACAATTTCCAGGAAGACCCGAAGCCGGTTGTCGCGCACCGGACCTCTCCCACTAATCTCGGCCTCTACCTCCTCTCAGCGGTCAGCGCGCGCGACTTCGGATGGGCCGGGACGACCGAGACCGTCGACCGGCTGGAAGCGACACTCGCAACGATGGGTCGCCTGCAGCGGTTCCGCGGCCACTTTTATAACTGGTACGACACGCGAGACCTTCGCCCGCTGGACCCGCAATACATCTCTTCGGTGGATAGCGGCAATCTGGCCGGGCACCTGATCGCTCTTGCAATCGCCTGCAGGGAGTGGATTCGTCGCCCGCAGGCAGGTCCTGAATCATTTGCCGCCATCGAAGACGGCCTGAATCTCACGCGCGAATCCTTGCAGGGACTTCCCGACGACCGGAGAACGCAGACGATCACGCGGCATCAGCTTGACGATGCGCTCGATGCGCTGGCGGCTACTCTCCGCGAGGACCCGCTCCTCCAACACCATGTGTCGCCGGAGGACGTCGCTGCCCGATTGGCGGTGGCCGCGCCTCAGGCCACGACCATGGTCGACATCGCCCGCACGCTGGCAAGCGAACGGGGCGACGACGCCGGCGCCGAAATGCTGTTCTGGGCGGAGGCGACGATAGCGTCGATCGAAAGTCACCGCCGGGACGTTACACAGACCGCCGACGCTGCCCGCTCCCTGGAACGGCGCCTTGCGACGCTCGAGGCGACGGCGCGGGCCATGGCCACCGCGATGGAGTTCGGCTTTCTCCTCGACCCGGACCGCAAGCTCCTCTCGATCGGTTATCGGGTCGCGGAGGGCACTCTCGACCCGAGCTGCTACGACCTGCTCGCCTCGGAAGCGCGCCTTGCGAGTTTCGTGGCGATCGCCAAGGGCGACGTTCCCGCGCGGCACTGGTTCCGCCTCGGGCGTGCCGTCACTCCGATCGGACGTGGCGTAGCGCTCCTCTCCTGGTCGGGTTCGATATTCGAGTATCTGATGCCGTCGCTCGTCATGCGCGCACCGGCCGGGAGCCTCCTCGAGCAGACGAGCCGTCTGGTCGTGCGCCGCCAGATGACCTACGGCGCTGCGCTCGGCGTGCCCTGGGGCATTTCGGAATCCGCCTACAACGTCCGCGACCTGGAGCTCACCTATCAATATTCCAACTTCGGAGTCCCGGGCCTGGGTTTGAAACGCGGCCTGGGCGAAAACGCCGTCGTCGCACCCTACGCGACTGCGCTCGCAGCCATGGTCGAGCCTGGAGCGGCGGCGCGCAACTTCGCCCGACTCGCCGCGCTGGGCGCGCATGGCCGCTACGGCTTCTACGAGGCGCTCGATTACACGCGCACGCGTCTGCCCGAGGGGAAAGAGGTCGCGATCGTCCGCGCCTTCATGGCGCACCATCAGGGCATGACGGTCGTCGCCATCGCCAACGGTCTTCTCGACGGGAAGATGCGGGCACGGTTTCATGCCGAGCCGATCGTGCAGGCGACGGAGCTTCTGTTGCACGAACGCACGCCGCGCGATGTCGCGGAGGCGTATCCCAGGGCCGAGGAAGTCGAGACGGCATCCACGGTCCGCGACCTGGAGATTCCTGCGGTGCGACGGCTCCGCTCCGCGCACCACGCCACGCCGGAGGCGCACCTGCTCTCGAACGGCCGTTATGCGGTGATGCTGACGGGCGCCGGCTCCGGGTACAGCCGCTGGGGCGATCTCGGGATCACGCGCTGGCGCGAAGACGTCACCCGCGACGACTGGGGCGCCTACGTCTTCCTGCGCGACGTGGAGAGCGGCGAGGTGTGGTCCGCAGGCTACCAGCCGAGCGGCGTCGAACCGGACAGTTACGAGGTCACGTTCACCGAGGATCGCGCCGAGTTCATCCGGCGCGACGGAACGATCACCACGATCCTCGACGTCGTCGTCTCGCCGGAGTACAACGCCGAGGTCCGCCGCGTATCGGTCGCGAATGCGGGCACCCGGGCGAGGGACATCGAGCTTACCTCCTACGCCGAGCTGGTGCTGGCGCCGCCCGCCGCCGACACGGCGCACCCGTCCTTTTCCAAGCTCTTCGTGCAAACCGAATATCTCGCCAGGATCGGCGCCATCCTGGCGACCCGGCGGCGCCGCTCGCCCGCCGAGCCCGAAATCTGGGCGGCGCATCTTGCCGTCGTCGAAGGCGAGGCGGTGGGCGAGCCGGAGATCGAAACTGAGCGGGGCCGGTTCCTTGGCCGTGGACGCGAGGTTCGGGCGCCGGTCGCTGTGATGGATGGCCGGCCGCTCTCCAATACCGTCGGCACTGTCCTCGATCCCGTTTTTGCGCTGCGCCGCCGCGTGCGAGTTCCGCCAGGCCGTGTGGTGCGCGTCGCATTCTGGACGGTCGTCGCGTCGTCCCGTGGCGATGTGCTGGACCTCGCCGACAAGCATCACGACACGACGGCCTTCGACCGCGCGGCCACGTTGGCATGGACCCAGGCGCAAGTGCAGTTGAGTCACCTCGGCGTCGATGCGGATCAGGCGAGCCTGTTCCAGCGTCTCGCCGGCGCCGTGCTCTACGCCGATCCGTCGATGCGTCCGCCGTCCGACGCCATACGCCGCGGCGGCGGCGGGCCGACAGCGCTCTGGGCCCAGGGCATTTCCGGCGACCTCCCGATCGTTCTGGTGCGGATCGACAACATCGAGGACATCGCCATCGTCCGCCCGTTGCTGCGAGCCAATGAATACTGGCGGATGAAGCAGCTCGCCGTCGATCTCGTGATCCTGAACGAACGGGCATCCTCGTATATCCAGGACCTTCAGATCGCCCTGGAGACGCTCGCCCGGACGAGCCAGTCCCGATCGCAGATCGGAGCCGACGTCGCGCGCGGCTCGGTGTTCGTGTTGCGCGCGGACCTCATTTCGGCGGAGACACGCGCCCTGCTTCTCTCCATGGCCCGGGCGGTGCTTGCGGGACGGCGCGGAACGCTCTCCGAACAGCTCAACCGTCTCGAGGAAACGGATACCACCGCCGCGCCGTTGCCGAGGCGCGTGCCGCCCGCGGACCTGCCGCAGACCGTTCCGGCGCCGCCGAACCTCGAATTCTTCAACGGGCTCGGCGGATTCGCCGCGGACGGACGGGAGTATGTGACAATCCTCGGCGCCGGGCGGTCGATTCCGACCCCGTGGATCAACGTCATCGCCAATCCCTCGTTCGGCTTTCAAGTGGCGGTCGAGGGCAGCGGCTACACATGGTCGCTCGACAGCCGCGAGAACCAGCTCACGCCCCGGTCGAACGACCCCGTGACCGATCGGCCGGGCGAGGTCCTCTATCTGCGCGACGAGGAGTCCGGCGAGCTGTGGGGGCCCACGGCGTCGCCGATCCGTGACGAGGTTGCGCCCTATATCGCGCGGCACGGCCAGGGATACAGCCGGTTCGAGCACGCCGCACACGGTGTCGCGCTCGATCTTCTCCAATACGTGCCGCTCGATGATCCGATCAAGATCTCGCGGCTGACGATCCGCAACACGTCGGAGCGACCCCGGCGGCTTTCGGTCACCGCCTATGTCGAGTGGGTGCTCGGCCCGTCGCGCACAGCATCCGCGCTCTCGATTGTGACGGAGATCGATCCGGAATCCGGCGCGATGTTCGCTCGCAACCCATGGAACATGACGTTCGGTTCCCGTGTCGCCTTTGCGGATCTGGGCGGTCGGCAGAGCGCCTGGACCGGCGACCGGCGGGAGTTCCTGGGGCGCAATGGCGCGCTCGACAACCCGACCGCGCTTGCAGGGGAAACGCCCCTCCTACAGCGGGTCGGCGCCGGCCTCGATCCCTGCTGCGTTCTGCAAACCCCGGTCGAGCTCGAGCCGGACGGCGTGGCGGAAATCGTTTTCTTCCTCGGCGAGGCAGCGACGGCGGCCGATGCGCAATCCCTGATCGCCCGCTACCGGGCAGCCGATCTTGATGCGGTCCTGCGCGAAGTCATTGCGTATTGGGACGATCTGCTCGGCACGCTCCAGGTGAAAACGCCGGACCGGTCCATGGACATCATGCTCAATCGCTGGATGCTCTATCAGACGCTCGCCTGCCGCGTGTGGGCGCGATCGGCGTTCTATCAGGCGAGCGGCGGTTACGGTTTCCGCGACCAGCTCCAGGACGGAACGGCGCTCGCCCTGTCGCGACCGGAGATGACGCGGGCGCATCTCCTGCGCGCCGCCGCACGGCAATTCGTCGAAGGCGATGTCCAGCATTGGTGGCTGCCGCCCTCCGGCCAGGGCGTGCGTACCCGCGTTTCAGACGATCGGATCTGGCTTGCCTACGCCGCCGCTCACTATGTCGAGACGACCGGCGACCTCGCGGTGCTGGACGAGCGCGTTTCATTCCTCGAAGGCCAGGCGTTGCGGCCCGGGGAACACGATTCGTACTTCCAGCCTGTGCCCGCGGACGAGACCGCGTCCCTCTTCGAGCACTGCGCGCGCGGGCTCGATGGGAGCCTCGGCGTCGGCGAACACGGCTTGCCGCTGATCGGCACGGGCGACTGGAACGACGGTATGAACCGGGTCGGCGAGAAGGGCAAAGGCGAGAGCGTCTGGCTCGGCTGGTTCCTGCACGCGACGCTTTGCGCGTTCGCGCCTTTAGCGAGCGCTCGTGGTGAAGAGGCGCGCGCCGCGAAGTGGCGCTCGCACGCGGCTCGGCTGCAAACTTCGCTTGAGCGAGACAGTTGGGACGGCGAATGGTACCGGCGCGGCTATTACGACGATGGAACGCCGCTCGGCTCGTACACGAGCGACGAATGCCGGATCGACTCGATCGCGCAATCTTGGGGCGTACTCTCCGGGGCGGCGGATCCGGCTCGCGCCCTGCGTGCCATGGCCGCCGTGGACGAGCAGCTCATTCACGCGGACGACGGTCTGGCGTTGCTCTTCGCGCCGCCTTTTGATCGCACGCCGCTCGATCCCGGATACATCAAGGGCTATCCGCCCGGCATCCGGGAAAACGGCGGCCAGTACACCCATGCCGCTGCATGGTCGGTCATTGCTTTCGCCGCACTCGGTGATGGAGACAAGGCCGCTCGTCTCTTCTCGCTCCTGAATCCGGTCAACCGCACCAGCACGCGATCAGACGTGCAGCGCTACAAGGTCGAACCCTACGCCGTCGCCGCCGATGTGTATTCGGTCGCTCCACACCTCGGGCGCGGCGGCTGGACCTGGTACACCGGCTCAGCCGGGTGGCTGTACCGCGCCGGCATCGAAGCGATCCTCGGGGTTCGTCGAGAGGGCGGCGCGTTCCTGCTCCTCGCCCCCTGCATCCCCAAGGCGTGGCCCGGGTTCGAGATCGTCTTTCAATACCGCTCTGCGCGCTACCAGATCGCGGTCGAAAACCCTCGCGGCGTCAGTCGTGGCGTCAGTTACGCTGAGCTCGACGGCAAGAGGCTGCCGGAGGGCCCGGCGCGAGTTCCGCTCGTCGATGATGGTCAAGCCCATAAGGTGCGCGTGATCCTTGGGTAAGGCCGACGTTATGTCTTTTTGCCGGGCACGGTAGCGGCTGTTCTCACCTGCGTCCGTTGCCCATTTAGCGTCACCGCGACTATCAAGTCTGCGAGCCTACAATTTCATGAGGCAGGCCGGGACATCCATGGCCAAATCCGATGTCCCGCGCCCTGAATTACCCGTCGCCGGAGATTGCTACTGCCTCTCGTAGACGAACATTGCGACAAATCGAATGACCGCTGTTGGCCAAAGCGGACGCTTCAGTCGGATCCCCGTATGAGGCTCGCGATTGCCCTGCCAAGGAATCGGGGCGTTAACATGGCTCAAAGCTGGTCGTGGATTCGCGGTTAGGCTCCCAAACGCGGCTAAATGTCTAGTCGAACGAAACTTTCCCGCAACGCAGCAATGCTCGTTTGCAGTGTGGCGCTCGCCGGCTGCGTCGGCGTCCCGGTCGAAGAGCTGCTCGCCTCGACCGCGATCGTCGCCGAGCTCCAGCGTGAGAACGGCGCGCTGGTCGAAGCGGCGCGGTTCTCCGCGGGCCGCGCCGGCGAGGCGCCGCCCGGCGGTTGGGACCCCTTCATCGTTTCGCCCTTCTCGACGCGCACCGAGTATCGCCTCGTTGAGAGCGACTTGAGCGTGGTGCTCGAAGCGAACGCGGCTGGCTCGGCCTCGGGGTTCTACCGGCGCATCCGCATCGATCCGACACGCTATCCGGTCCTCGAGTGGCGCTGGCGCGTCCTGCAGCCGCTGGCCAGCGCCGACCCTCGGGTCCCCTCGCGCGCGGACTCGGCGGCGCGCCTGGTCATCTCCTTCCATGGCGACGTGACACGGCTCGACTTCGTCGAGCGCACCACGCTGAGGCTCTACAAAGCGCTCTCCGGCGAGGTGCTGCCGTACGCAATGCTCATGTATATCTGGTCAAGCGGCGCCCCGGTCGGCACCATCGCCCCGAATAACTACACCGACAAGATCCAGATGATTGTCGTCGACAGCGGCAGCGACCGCATCGGCGAATGGCACGAGTTCCGGCGCAACGTACTCGAGGACTACCGCCTTGCCTTCGGCGAGGAACCCTGGGACATCGTCGCGGTGGGGGTGATGACCGACGCCGACAAGACGCGCCAGAAGGCTCGCGCCCAGTACGGCGATATCACCTTTCGGCCTGCGCAGTGACGGTCGACGAGGAGACAGCGGTATTAGCGCAGCTCATTCGCAAGGTGTACGAAGCCGAACCGCTCGCATACCCGAAGTGCTGGGAGTCGGCGCGCGTCATCGCGCTGATTGATTCTTTTCGGGATTTTCATCCCACTCGGTGTATCAAGCCGCGTGGAGCGCGCTCCTCGGGAAATGCCGCAATAATGTGCGTCTGCGCACATATCGCCGCCGAATTAGAGCATATGCTGCGACGAAGCTGGCAAACAACTCGTGGAGAGGAAACCATGAAACGCACCGCAATTCACCGCCAGAAATTGCCCGAACTTCCGATCGCCTGGCGTGCGGCCGAATACGCCGCGCTGCGGGCCAATGCAGCAGACACATGTGACGATCGCGTCAGCGAGAATATTTTCGACGTCGAGGACGAGCGGGCGGAAGTCGACATCATCGTCCACAGGATGAATCACGGCTCGAACTGAGTACTGCGTTGCGCGTGTGCCCCGCCCGGTCAGCGGCGTTCGTTATGTTCCGTGCCGATGGCTGTCAATCTTCGCCCTTGGTTCACGCCCTGCTCAGGGAACCAACCAGCTTTTCGCAGCAAACACCTCAATCAGGGAGCGAACTCCGGCAACGGGCGGATTGATTCTCCTATCACTCGCGGAGGAGGATGGACCATGGCACTGAGGGATTACCACCTTATTTTGGGCGTCTCGCGCACCGAAACGGCGCGTGGTATCCAGAACACCTTTCGTGAACTCGTCAAGCAATTGCGTCCCGATCGGGTAGGCCCTCAAGGTACCGCGGCGTTTCAGGACCTCGTCGAAGCTTACCAGGTCCTCTCTGATCCTGAACGCCGGAAGGCTTACCGTCACCATCTGCTCCAGACCGAAACCGCAGCTCAGAGGGCGCCAGTGCCTCGCAGGGACTGGGATTGGCCGCGATCAGAACCGCTGATCCCAGAGTGGCGTTTTGGGCTGCGAGACTTCTTAACTATTCAACCGTCCTTCGACGCCTTGCAGGCACGTCTGCTGCAGAACTTCACCGGCGTGGGAGTGCCCAAAGGAGAGCGAGTTGAAGGGCTAAACGTGGAGATTTGCCTGCGGCCAGAAGAGGCGCGGCGCGGGGGCGTAATCCACCTCGGGGTCCCGATCTTTTCCCGGTGTCGGAGTTGTGCCGGGAGGGGGCGCGAGTGGGGAGTCATGTGCCTAGTCTGCCTGGGTCAAGGCATGATCGAGGAGGAGGGAAACGTGACGGTGCACATTCCACCTAGGGTGCAGCACGGAACGACCCTCGAAGTGCCTTTACAGCGACTGGGGCTCCACAATTTCTATCTCTGTCTCCACATCGCTGTGACGTCCTGGGCCTAACACTCAGCATCGGCTGCCCGAAAAACATCTGCCGCACTTCAAAGCCGGCAAGGAACTGCGCGAACGGGTTGACGATCCCGCGGTCGGTTCGGCTATGCGCGGATAAAGTGATTCAGTAATGAGTCGGCGAATGACCGCCGCCGAAGTAGTCGTTCCTGAAACTGCATGCGGCTTGCCGGTCCACGAGCAGGCGGACAGCGTAACGCCGGTGCTACGCTTCGCGGAAGCGACTAGCCGCGGTGGAGTGTGGGTAGCGCTGTGGGTACGTGCGGTCGAACGGCCTACAATACAAATGGTTCAATAACTTACAGTGGATTCCGGCGGACTCACTCTCCGCCAGAACCGTTTAGAAAAAGAAAGACCCGCTTTGCGCGGGTCTTTTGCGTTTCCCTGAGCCGGTTCGATATTTCTTTGTGTAGCTCCTATTTGACTGGATAGGCGGCTGCGAGGGAAGCAAAAAAGTCGCAATCCGCCCCGATCCTTCCCGAGGCGTGCGACTTACGGCACGCTAACGCTTATACATGTACCACCACACCGCCGCCACGATGATGATAACGAGGATCACGCCGCCACTGCTCGATGCGCCGGCCGGCAGTGAGTCGAGCCTGCTGGCGAGCGCCGAGATCTCCTGATCGCTCATTGCCTGGACGCGGTCCTTCGCCTGCGCGGGATCGATCCCGAGCGACTGGAGCTGGCTGGCCACCTCCGTGCGGCTCAGCACGTTGAGGACCGTGGTGCGATCTGCGCTGTTGGCAGACGACACGAATTGTTCGGTGCCGATCATTC
>QHUL01000034.1 GCA_003222115.1 Gemmatimonadota bacterium
GCCTGCCCTAAGCGAAGTCGAAGGGCTCGCGATAACGGACGGTTTGTCATTGCGAGGGCTGCAGGCCCGAAGCAATCTCCTCCCCACAGCGAGCCTTCCTTGAAAATCAGCGCAAGGACAGCCTGCTGACGCGAGACAGAAGAGGAGATCGAAACCTACATGCGAGGTGAGCGTGAGGCGCGACGGCGGATTCCCTTGACGACCCTCTCGTGTGGCACAAGTCGGCCAGCGGTGAGCGCTGCGATTCCTACCTCCATCGCCTTGAGAGCGTGACGCTTGCCCAGGATCTCGGTCAGAGCGCCCTCCACCCTTTTCCTATCGGCGAACCGTCGGAGCGCCTCGCGGACGACGAAATTCTTGTTCCTGGCCCACCGGCGCGCCAGTTCTTGCAGCAGCCGGTAGGTCTCATCGTCCAGCATGACCTGGATCTTCCTAGCCATCACGGTCCTCCCGTATCCTGGCCAGACTTCATTCTTCTGCACTATGTATCATCTTATGATACTATTGACGTATTCTATGATACAATGTCTTTCCTATGGTACTTCCTAATATGGGTAGAAGCAAACCGAATTCGATCCTGGATGAACTGCTGACGTCCAGCACGAGAGCCAGGTTGCTCTCCATTCTCCTTACTTATCCATCGCAGGAGTACTATCTCCGCGAACTCCATCGCCGTAGCGGGCAATCCTTGCGCGCCGTACAACATGAATTAGGCCGCCTGGAGCGACTTGGTCTGGTTTTGACGCACCGCCGCGGCCGGCAGAAGTTCTACCGGGCCAACGATAAACATCCATTGTTTGAGGACCTGAAGGGGATCATTCATAAGACTGCCCAACTGATGCAGTCCAGAAAGATGTTCCTGGTAGGGAAGCCGGATCCCAGTAAGATGCGTGAAGGGGGCTCCGGTAGGACGGTCGAGGAAAGGCTCCGCGCGAAGCGCGAAGAGATACTGCGCATTGCCGCAAAGTATGGCGCGCGGAACGTGCGAGTATTCGGTTCCTTTGCCAGAAAAGAAGCGGACGAGCAGAGTGACATCGACTTCCTTGTAGAGATGGCCCCCGGCAGATCGCTGCTGGACCTGGGAGGACTGCAGTATGAACTGGAGTCCCTGCTAGGCTCCCGTGTGGACGTTGCGACGGTACGCGGCCTGAAAGCGCGAATCCGGAAGCGTGTTCTTGGTGAGGCAGTCCCCGTATGAGGGATCCGCGTGAGCGCCTTCGCGATATGGTGGAAGCCATAGCGGCCATAGAACGATACCGGGATCGAGACAAGGACGCCTTCGAGAAAGATGAGCTGCTCCAGACGTGGTTCCTGCGGCATCTTCAAATTATCGGTGAGGCGGCGAGGTCCGTGCCCGAGGATGTGCGAGCGATGGCACCGGATATCCCGTGGCCCAAGATCATCGGTATGCGTAACGTGCTCGTCCACGGGTACTTCGAGATCGACAAGGACGTTGTCTGGGACGCCGCGCACCGCGATGTACCAAGTCTAAAACCGGGGATCCAGAGGCTGCTACACGTGTTGGATCGTCGAAAGCGATAATGTAGCGCTCAGGAATCGATCTTCCAGGAGGCAACCCGGTGTCACTTTCATCAAACCAAATCGCCGCTCTGCGGGCGCTGTCCAGCCCCACCGTCGCGAATGCCATTGAAACCTTCAAGGTCAGGCCGCGCGAGGCCGGCAACCTGTCCGGAGACGTCCGGGCGCTGTTTCCCGACCTGGGCGCGGTCGTGGGGCATGCGGTGACGGCTCTCATCCGGGCGGAACACCCCGCCCCCGAGGGCAAACGGGCCAGCACCTTCGCCTGGTGGGACTACATCCAAACCATTCCAGCGCCGCGCATCGTCGTGATGCACGACCTGGACCAGCCGCAGGGTCAGGGGGCATTCTGGGGGGAGGTCCAGGCCAATATCCACAAAGCGCTCGGGTGCGTGGGAGTGGTGACCGACGGATCCGTGCGGGACCTGGACGAAGTCGGGAAGTTAGGTTTTCAATTCTGCGCCGCGCACGTCTCGGTGTCCCACGCGAACATCCATCTGGTCGACTTCGGCATCCCGGTGAAGGTGGGAGGCGTGTGGATCAATCCCGGCGGCCTGCTGCACGGCGACCAGCACGGGGTTGTCGTGATCCCCCCCGATATCGCCGAGCGGATCCCCGAATCCGCGGAGCGCGTGGCCGCGGACGAGCAGCGCATCATCCGGGCCTGCCAGGCCGAAGGCATCACCGTCGAGCGCCTGAAGGCGGCCTACAAAGCCGTACGGCCGGATGCCTACTAATGTCGCCTCTGTCATTGCGAGGCGCGTAGCGCCGTGGCAATCTCTCATTCTGGGCGCCTCATACTCCTCTCCCTTGGGCACAGGATAAATGAAGGCTTCGATCATGCAGGCTCCTAGAGGGAGGTTTTTGGGATGAGTGACAACACGGATGCAGTCCTCGATCTCCGCCACGCGAATGAGTTCACCGATATAGAGAATACGGCGGTTGTGTATGTGCTGCGGGGATGGTTTGCTTCTCTGGCCGCGATCCCGGGCGCTATTGAGGCCGGAGATGATGCGTGGGCATTTACCACCCTGGCCGAACATTTCGTTTCTCTGTTAGACAAAGATCCGGCCAAGAGGACCCCAGCGCATCTCAAGATCAGAGATCTCCTTCTGGCTCGGGCACAAGAAGCGCAAGATGCCGTAGACGCCATCCTTGGCGCCGAGAACGAAGAAGATAAACGCATGAACAAGGAGACCGACGCGTTCGTGAATCAAGTCGCGCAGAAGATTGGCAAAACCGACAAGAAGACTGCGGATCATAATGACAAATCTGACAAGAAGGGCTTTGGCAAGAAGGCGCGTGAAGTTGTGAGAATGGCGTCGGGAGCGAGTGGAGAGGACGAGGAAGAAGAGGAAGAAGAGGCGGAAGAGGAAGAGTAACCCCCAAACTTCTTAGTGGTTTTCGAAGGCCCGCAGCAATAATCTGCGGGCCTTCGATTACGTCATGTAGTCATCGCGAGGCGCGAAGCCCCTCCCGTCATTGCGAGGGCCGTAGGCCCGAAGCAATCTCCCACACGGGGCTATGGTACGATACTTTTGATGGGACTGTTTCGCGTACCCGCGCGGCTCACCGGGCCCACCGGCCATAGCGAGCAAGTAGAGCTGCTCGTTGACAGTGACGCTACTCTCCTCGTAGTTCCTCGGGATCTTGCCAACCGCCTGGGCGTTGTCCCAAGGCGCCAGCAACCAGTCGAAACCGCAGGAGGGAAGCGCAAGGTCTGGCCCGTGGCGGAAGTGCAGTTGAACCTTAATGGTCGGGTGGTCACGACGCCGTGCTTCATCGCTCCAAGCGGGCCGCCGCTCCTCGGATCTGTAGCTTTAGAAAGTCTCTTCCTCACTATAGATCCGGTGGCAAAGCGCCTGGTTCCAGTTGAAGGCTTTGTCGGGTAAGTCTACCTTATTTCCCTCTCCCCCTCTTAGGGGGAGAGGGTAGGGTGAGGGGGTCCTGTTTTTGTCATCGCGAGGCGCCCTTCGATAGGCTCAGGGCAGGCTCCACGCCGTGGCGATCTCTCTTCTGTCATTGCGAGGCGCGCAGCGCCGAAGCAATCTCCTCTTAACACCAGTCTTACTTGAAATTCACGGTAAGAACAGTATGATAGAGCAAGAGGTGACATGGATGGCACGCATGGTCAAGCCGGTTCGGATCAGCACCAAGGGTCAGGTTGTGATCCCGCTCGGGGTGAGACGGAAGTTGGGCATCAAGGCGGGTGACCATCTAGTCATCGTGAGCGGAGAGGACGAGGCACTCATCATGAAGGCAAAACGATATGCCGAAACTATCCGTGGAATAGGGAAGGGTCTTTACGGCAAGACAAGAGAGGAGATCGACGCCTACGTCCGGGGCGAGCGCGAGGCGTGGGGCTAGATCTCGCGAGGTTCAAACGCGCGCTTTCAGGGGTTGGGCGCGTTGGGCTTGACACGCCGGTTCTCATTTATCACCTCGAAGACATTCCTCCTTATACTGAGCTCACGACCCATCTGTTCACTGAAGCTTCGGCAGGGCAGCTTCAACTCGTTCTGTCCGTGGTCACGCTGGCTGAGATCCTCGTAAAGCCCTGGCAGGAAGGCGACGCTGGTCGCGCCGGGCGCATTCGCACGGCACTGGAGGCGTTGCCGGGCATGCAGTTCGCAGATATCACCGCAGCGGTCGCCGCTGAGGGAGCATCCCTCCGAGGGCGAACGGGTCTTCCGCTTCCCGATGCTCTTATCGTGTCGTCAGTGGTCGATCAAGGCGCCCGGGCCATCGTCACCAACGACAGGAAGTGGAGCAAGAAGCGCCTACCCTGTCGGGCGCTTGTTCTGGACGACTACACGCGGAACTGAACACCATGCCGCAGCTTTCGTCCGTCATCGCGAGGCGCGAAGCGCCGTGACGATCTTACCGTTATGCCGTCATCGCGAGCGCAGCGAAGCGATCTCCTCTCAGGTGGAGATTGCCACGGGGCTTCGCCCCTCGCAATGACCACGAACGTGTCAGCCTACAACCTCCCGAAAGACCCGCAGAAAATTCAACCCCAGCAGCTTGCGCAGTTCCCCCTCATTGAACCCTCGCTCCGCGAGCTTGATCGTCAAGTTGGGCCAATCGCCGAAGTTCTCGTATCCCGTCAGGTGATAGTCTGGCGTCAGCCGGTGCTCTTCGAGCCGGAAGCCGGCCCAGTTGAACTTGCGTGGATCGTGCCGGGGTATGGTGGGTGGATACTCGACCAGCGACTCCGTGCCGGGTCCAGGTCCCGCCTTGTCCGTACCTATGCCGACGTGATCGATGCCCGCCACATCGACCAGGTGCTCCACGTGGTCGGCAAAGTCATCCAGCGTCGCCTCCTTGCGCGAGGAGATGAAGCCCGCGATGACGACCACGCCGAAGAAGCCACCGCGGTCGGCGACGGCTTTGGCCAGCTCGTCGCTCTTGTTGCGGTCGTGCTGGCACACGACCTTGCTCCCGGAATGCGAGACCACGACCGGCGCGGTGGACACCTTCAACGCGTCCCAGCCGACCTGCTCGCTGCAGTGGCTGACGTCCACCAGGATGCGGTGCTCGTTCAGGCGCCGCACCACTTCCCGCCCGAAGTAAGATAGCCCGCCCTGGTGGGCTTCGGTGCAGCCATCGCCGACCAGGTTGCGCAGATTGTAGGTCAGCTGGACCATCCGCACGCCCAGGTTGTAGAAGTACTCGACGCGGTCCAGATCGTCGCCGAACGGCGTGGCATTCTGGAAGTCCAGGATGAGTCCGTGCTTCTTGGATCGGTGCGCCCGCTCGATATCCGCCGCACGGCGTACAAGAATTAACTCCCCATCCAGCGCGTCCACAACCGCATGCGCCTGGGCGAGGCGTTTAGTCGC
>QHUL01000035.1 GCA_003222115.1 Gemmatimonadota bacterium
GCAGGGGCTGACGGGGGTCAACGCCTACGATGGGCACACCGGCTGGAAGATCGAGCCCTGGCAGGGGAAGAAGGACGCCGAGGCGCTGAGCGAAGAGGAGATGCGGGAGATCGTGGAGGACGCCGACTTCGACGAGCCCCTCATCAACTACCAGCAGAAGGGGAACAAGGTGGAGCTCGTCGGCACGGAGCAGGTCGAGGGCACGGACGTGTTCAAGCTCAAGGTCACGCTCGCGAGCGGCGACGTGCGCTACTACTACATGGATAGCGACTACTACGTCCCCATCAAGATCGAGAAGAAGCGCATGATCCGCGGGGCGGAGCAGGAGTTCGAGACGTCGCTCGGCGACTACAAGGAGGTCGCCGGCTGGTACCTGCCGTATTCGATCGAGAGCGGTCGCAAGGGCAGCGAGGACAGGCAGAAGATCACGATCGAGAAGATCGAGGCCAACGTTCCGATCGACGACCGCCGTTTCCAAAAGCCTGCGAGGGATTGAGCGATGATGACTCCACGGTTGGGTAGCTGCTGCGCCGCTGCGCTCACCGTCCTGCTCGCGGGTGCCGCGGGCGCGCAAGCGGCGCCGCCACGCGCGTCGGTGAAGGTGGACTCTGCGACCATTTCCGGCCTGGGGGCCCGCAACATCGGGTCGGCGGCGATGAGCGGCCGCATCGCGGCGCTCGCCGCGGTGCACGAAGGGCCGCGGCTCACCGTGTACGTCGGCGCCGCCAGCGGCGGCGTGTGGAAGTCGGTCAACGGCGGCACCACCTTCAAGCCGGTGTTCGACAAGCAGGCGGTCCAGTCGATCGGCGCGGTCACGATCGACCCGAAGAACCCCAAAGTGATTTGGGTCGGCAGCGGTGAGGCGTGGACGCGGAACAGCGCGTCCATTGGGGACGGCGTCTACAAGTCCACGGACGGCGGCGACAACTGGACCAACCTCGGCCTCAGGGAGTCCGAGCGCATCGCCAAGATCCTCGTCGACCCCACCGAATCGAACACCGTCTACGTCTGCGTCCCGGGCAAGCTCTGGAGCGACAGCGACGAGCGCGGCGTGTACAAGACGACGGACGGCGGCAAGACGTGGACCAAGGTCCTCAAGGGGGCCAATGCGTCCACGGGATGTTCGATGATGTCGATGGATCCGCAGACTCCGAAGACGCTGTTTGCCGGGATGTGGGACTTCCGCCGCAAGGGATGGACGTTCCGCTCGGGGGGCGACGGCCCGGACGCGCCCAGCGCCAGTGGCCTGTTCAAGACCACGGACGGCGGCGCGTCGTGGACCGAGCTCGACGAGAACAGCGCCAGGGGACTGCCGTCGAAGCCCTGGGGGCGGGTCGCGGTCACCGTGGCGCCGTCCAAGCCCAACGTGGTCTACGCCTTCATCGAGGCGGTGCCGCCCAAGAACGGGCTGTATCGCTCCGAGGACGGCGGCAAGACCTGGGAAGCCCGCGATCGCAGCCAGCTCATGATCTGGCGGCCTTTCTACTTCGCGAACCTGATCGTCGACCCGAAGAACGAGAACAGGATCTACAAGCCGGACCTGTCGCTCATCGTCAGCACCGACGGGGGGACGAGCTTCAGCAACATCGGGGGCGGCTCGCACGGCGACTTCCACGACGTGTGGGTCGATCCCACCAGCACCGACCACCTCATCGCCGGCGACGACGGCGGCCTGTGGTATTCATACGATGCGGGCAACAAGTGGTGGAAGGCCGACAATCTTCCCGTCTCGCAGTTCTACCACGTCAGCGTGGACATGGACCGCCCCTACCACGTGTACGGCGGTCTGCAGGACAACAGCTCCTGGGTCGGCGAGTCGGAGTATCCCGGCGGCATCACGAGCAGCCGGTGGGAGAACATGTACGGTGGGGACGGCTTCTGGATGTTCGTCGATCCCACGGACCCCGACTACATCTACGCCGAATACCAGGGCGGTGAGATCGGCCGGGTCAACCGCAAGACTCACGAATCGCGCAACATCAAGCCCCTCCCCCGCTATGCCGAGGGCAAGCTGCGCTACAACTGGAACACGCCCATCCACGTGAGTGCGACGCGCAAGGGCACGATCTACATCGGCGCCCAGTTCCTGTTCCGCTCGCGTGACTTCGGGCAGACGTGGGACCGCATCTCCCCCGACCTTACGACCAACGATCCGGCGAAGCAGCGGCAGGAGCAGTCGGGCGGCGTGACGATCGACAATTCGTCCGCGGAGACGCACACCACGATCTACGCCATCTCCGAGTCGCCCAAGAACCCGAACGTGCTCTGGGTCGGCACGGACGACGGCAACCTGCAGCTCTCGCGGGACGGGGGTAAGACCTGGACGAACGTGGTCACCAACATCAAGGGACTGCCGGCGAACGCCTGGGTGTCCTCGCTCGAGGCGGGGCACTTCGACGACGGCACGGTCTACGCCACGTTCGACCTGCACACGTTCGGCGACATGCGCCCGTACCTGTACCGGTCGGCCGATTTCGGCAGGACCTGGTCGGCGCTCGCGGCGCCGGACGGTCCGGTCAAGGGCTACGCGCACGTCGTCAAGGAAGACCTGGTGAACAAGGACCTGCTCTTCCTCGGCACCGAACTGGGGCTGTGGGTATCGGTGGACGGCGGCCAGCAGTGGGCGCACTACAAGGGCAACGATCTGCCGAACGTCGCCGTGCGTGATCTCGCGATCCACCCGCGCGACAACGACCTCGTGATCGCGACTCATGGCCGGGGCATCTGGATCGTGGACGACATCACGCCGCTGCGTGCCCTCACGCCGGCCACGCTGGCCAGCAACGCGGTGTTCATGCAGGCGCGGCCCGTGGTCCAGCGCATTCCGGCCCAGGGCGGCTGGGCGAACGGCGACGCCGCCTTCGTGGGACCCAATCCGCCGGACGACGCGGTGATCACGTACTACCAGAAGAAGCGTCACATCTTCGGGGACCTGAAGATCGAGGTGTTCGATCAGGCCGGGAAGCTCGTGGGCACGGTGCCGAGCAGCAAGCGGCGCGGGCTGTCGCGCGTGACGTGGTCGATGCGCATCACGGCGCCCCGCGTGCCCCCCGCGGCGAGCGCGGCGTTCGGCGCGGCGTTCGGTCCCCGCCTCCTGCCCGGGACGTACACGGTGAAGATGTCGAAGGACAAGGACGTCTACACCACGCAGCTGTCGGTCCTCCCGGACCCGCGCGCGCGGCACACGGCGGCGGATCGCCAGGCGCAGTTCGACCTGGCGATGAAGCTCTACAACCTGCTCGGCGACATGACGTTCGCGGTCGAGCGGATGAACGGCGTGCGCCTGGCGCTGGACGACCGGGCCGCGAAGCTTGGCGCGGGCGACTCGCTCGCGGCGCGGCTGCGCGCGGCCTCGGCGGCGGTGGACGAGCTGCGCAAGAAGATCGTCGCTACGAAGGAGGGCGGGATGATCACGGGCGAAGAGCGGCTGCGGGAGAACCTGGCCGACCTCTACGGCAACGTGATCTTCTACGACGGGCGCCCGTCGCAGACTCAGGTGGAGCGCACGGACGTGATCGCCCGCGAGCTGGCGGACGTGGTGCGCGATTTCGACGCGTGGTCGGCGAAGGAGCTGGGCGGGCTCAATACGGCGCTCGGGACGAAGCAGCTCGAGCCGATCCGCGTGCTCACGCGGGAGCAGTGGCAGGCGAAGGCGACTGCCGGGCAGTAACGATCCCCAGGGCCGCGGTTAAGTTCTAGAGTCACGACCGCGACCGTGGCGGAACTGGGAGACGCGCAGGACTTAGGATCCTGTGGGGCAACCCGTGGGGGTTCGAGTCCCTCCGGTCGCACTCGCCGTCGCCGACGAGCCCTCGGCCACCGTCAGCCGCGGCCGGCCCGTCACATGTCCCAGTCCAACCGCCCTGACCCGAGGTAGCCCGATGCACCGTGCGCTCCGCGTCGCCAGCGTCGTCGTGCTCGCCCTTCCAACGGTCGCCGCCGCCCAGGAGACCCCCACCGAACGCAGCGCCGCCGCCGACGTCATCCGCCGCATGAACGAGCTGGAGCGCTCACTCACCCTGCCCCAGCCCGTGGCACGGCTCACGGCTCGCGATGCCCGCCGCGACGCGGTCGTCGCGCGCGCCC
>QHUL01000036.1 GCA_003222115.1 Gemmatimonadota bacterium
ACCCGGTCGATGACCAGCGTCGCCTGCAGCCCGCGCGTTTCCTGGTCGCTCGCCACGTCGGCGAGCTGCGGCACGCTTTGCAGCGCCGCCTGCAGCCGCGAGGTCCACAGCCGCAGCGCCTCGAGATCGTCGCTTTGCAGGGTGTATTGATACGTTCCGGTGCCCTGCCTGCCGCCGATGCGGACGTCCTGCACCGGCACGAGGAACAGGTTGGCGCCGGGAACGCGCGCGAGCTGCGGCCGCAGGCGCGCGATCACGGCGCCCACCGACGGACGCTGGGAAAGCGGCTTCAGCGCGATGAACATGAATCCGGAGTTGCGCGCCCCGAATCCGCCGCCCGTGACCGCGGTCACCGTATCGACCGCCGGATCGGCGCGCACGAGCTGCACCATCTGCGACATTTTCTCCTGCATCGCCTGAAACGAAGTCGTCTGGTCGGCGCGGATGAAGCCCATCATGCGCCCGGTGTCCTGTTCCGGAAAAAATCCCTTCGGGATGACGATGCAGAGATAGACGTTGAGCCCGATAGCGGCGGCAAGCAGGGCGACGATGAGCAGCGGATGGCGCAGCGCCCAGCCGAGACTTCGCCCGTACGCGGCGCGTACTGTCTCGAAGATCAGCTCGCTGCGGCGGTGGAGGACGCTCTTTTCCTGCTGCTTCAGGAGGCGCGCGCACATCATCGGCGTGAGCGTCAGGGACACGACCAGCGACAGCAGGATCGCCGCCGACAGCGTCAGCGCGAACTCGCGGAACAGGCGGCCGACGATGTCGCCCATGAACAGGATCGGTATGAAAACGGCGATCAGCGAAAGGCTCATCGAGACCACGGTAAAGCCGACCTCCTGCGCGCTCGCCAGCGCCGCGGCCACCGGGGGCATTCCCGCCTCGATGTGGCGCGTCGCGTTCTCGAGCACGACGATCGCGTCGTCGACCACGAACCCGGTCGCCACGATCAGCGCCATCAGGGAGAGATTGTTCAGGCTGTAGCCGGCGAGGTACATGAAGCCGAAGGTGGCGATGATGGAGACGGGCACCGCAGCCGCCGGAACCAGCGTCGCTCGTGCCCGGCGCAGGAAGACGAACACGACGAGGATCACCAGGGCGACCGCGATGAGCAGCGTCTTCTCCACCTCGTAGAGCGACGCGCGGATGGTCGAGGTACGCTCCATCGCCACGCCGAGGTCGGCGGCGGCGGGAATGGACGCGACGAGGAAAGGCATCAGGTCGCGGATGCGCTGCACGGTCTGCAGGATGTTCGCGTTGGGCTCGCGGTTGATGATGATCAGCACCGCCGGCCTGCCGTTCGCCTCGCCGGCATTGCGAAGGTCCTGGACCGAGTCCTTCACCTCGGCCACGTCGGACAGGCGCACCGCGGCGCCGTTGCGGTAGGCGACGATCAGCGGCAGGTATTCCGCGGCGCTGCGCGCCTGGTCGTTGGCGTAGAGCCACCAGACCCGCTCGCCGTCCTCGACCAGCCCCTTCGGGCGGTTGGCGTTGGCCGCGGCGAGGGCATTTCGCACATCGCTCAAGCCGATGCCGTAGGCATTGAGCGTGGCCGGGTTGAGCTCGGCGCGCACCGCGGGCAGCGAGCTGCCGCCGACCGTGACCTGCCCAACGCCGCGCACCTGAGAAAGCTTCTGCGCCACCACGGTCGAGGCGACGTCGTACATCTGGCCGCGGCTCATGCTGTCCGAGGTGAGCGTCATCACCATGATCGGCGCATCGGCGGGGTTCACCTTGCGGTAGGTCGGGTTGTTGGGCATGCCGCTGGGAAGCTGGCTGCGCGCCGCATTGATCGCGGACTGGACTTCAGTCGCCGCGTCGTTGATGTTGCGGTTGAGGTCGAACTGCAGCGTGACGCGGGTCGAGCCGAGAGACGAAGACGAGGTGATCTCGTTGACGCCGGCGATGCGGCCAAGCTGACGCTCGAGCGGCGTCGCCACCGTTGCCGCCATCGTCTCCGGATCGGCCCCGGGCAGGCTTGCGCTGACCGAGATCACCGGGTAGTCCACCTGCGGCAGCGGCGACACGGGAAGCTGCGTGAAGGCGACCGCGCCGGCGAGCGTAAGACCGGCTGCGAGCAGCGTCGTCGCGACCGGGCGCGCGACGAATGCCGCGGAAGGGTTCATGCACCCGCCTCAGCCTGCCTGCCGCGGCGATAGCGCAGCGCGAGGCGGTCGAAAGCTAGATAGATCACGGGCGTCGTGAACAGCGTCAGCACCTGGCTCACGATCAGCCCGCCGACCATGGTCAAACCGAGCGGGTGCCGCAGCTCGGAGCCGACCCCGGTGCCGAGCATGAGCGGCAGCGCGCCGAACAGCGACGCGCAGGTCGTCATCAGGATCGGCCGGAAGCGCAGCAGGCAGGCCTGGAAGATGGCTTCGCGCGGGCTCTTGCCCTCGTGGCGCTCCGCCTCCAGCGCGAAGTCGATCATCATGATCGCGTTTTTCTTCACGATGCCGATCAGGAGAATGACGCCGATGATGGCGACCACGCCGAGCTGGCTGCCCGCGAGGAGCAATGCCGCCAGGGCGCCAACCGTCGCGGTGGGCAGCGTCGAGAGAATCGTGACCGGGTGAATGTAGCTCTCGTACAGAACCCCGAGCACGATGTACATCGTCACCACCGCGGCAAGGATGAGGAGCAGCGTGCTGCTCAGCGAATCGCGGAACGACGCCGCGGCGCCCTGGAAGGCGGTCTGCACGCTCGCCGGCAGGCCGATCTCACGCTCCACGGCCTGGATCGCGTCCACGGCATGACCGAGCGAGTAGCGCGGCGCGAGATTGAACGAAATGGTGACCGCTGGAAACTGGCCGATATGGTTGATCGCGAGTGGAGCCGTGCCCGTGGTGAACTGCGCGATGGACGAGAGCGGGACTTGAGGGCCGCTCGCCGGAGCGACGTAGATGTCCTTCAGCGCGTCCGGACCGCCGCGGAACTCGGGCTTCACCTCGAGTACCACGCGATACTGCGTCGCCTGGGTGTAGATCGTCGAGATCAGGCGCTGCCCGAAAGCGTTGTAGAGCGCGGTATCGATGGCCGCGGGCGTGATGCCCAGGCGCCCGGCGCTGTCGCGGTCGATGTCCACGTATGCCTGCAGCCCCTGGTTCTGCAGGTCCGAGGCGATATCGGTGAGCTCGGGCAGCGAGCTCAGGCGCTGCATCAGTTTCGGCACCCACTCGTCCAGCAATGCGCCGTCGGCGGCCTCGAGGGTGTACTGGTACTGCGTGCGGCTGACCCGGTCTTCGATGGTGAGGTCCTGCACCGGCTGCATGTACAGCGTGATGCCGGGGACCTTCGCCAGCTCCGGCTGCAGGCGCCGGATGATGTCGGAGGCGTGGATCTTGCGGACCGAGAGCGGCTTCAAGTTGATCAGCATGCGGCCGCTGTTCAGCGTGACGTTGCTGCCGTCGACGCCGATGAACGACGACAGGCTCTCGACGGCCGGGTCGCGTAACACGACCTTGGCGAGCGCCTGCTGGCGCTCCGCCATGGCGGCAAACGACACGCTTTGCTGCGCTTCCGAGATGCCCTGGATGACGCCCGTGTCCTGCACCGGGAAGAACCCCTTGGGCACGACGAGGTAAAGAACGACCGTCAGCCCGAGCGTCCCCGCGGCGACGAGCAGCGTCGCGACCTGTCGGTCGAGCACCCACTCCAGCGCGCGCCCGTAGCGCGCGATGACGGCGTCGAACCAGCGACCGGTGGTGCGATAAAACGAGTTTTCCTGAAAATCATTTTTTTTGTGCAGAAAGCGCGCGCACATCATCGGCGTGAGCGT
>QHUL01000037.1 GCA_003222115.1 Gemmatimonadota bacterium
AAATTCGACCTCGACGAGATGGCCTCGATGGCGTCGCCCAAAGTGAAGGTGATCTACATTTGCCATCCCAACAATCCGACGGGTGCGGTGCTAACCGCCGACGAACTCAACGCGGTCTGCGAGATCGCGGGGCGGCACGGCGCCTACGTCCTCTCCGATGAGATCTACAAGGGCCTCGAGTGGACCGGCAAGCCGACCCCTTCCGTCGCCAATCACTACGAACGCGGGGTCAGCACGAGCAGCCTGTCCAAGGCCCTGGGGATGGGCGGCCTGCGCCTCGGGTGGCTGGCGACGCAGGATCGGGGCTTTCTCGAACGCTGCATGGAACTCAAATACTACATCAGCCTACACCAGCAGAGCCGCCTGGATGAGACCGTGGCGTTCGCCGCCCTCCAGCCGTCCCGCTACCGCGAACTCATCGACCGGACCATGAAGGCCGCCCGGGTGAACTTTGCCATTGTCTCGGAGTGGATGACGACCAACGGGACCTTCCACTGGGTGGCGCCGCAGGGGGCCTTCCTCTCGTTCCCCAGCTACGACCTCGACCTCCCATCCTGGGACATGTGCCTCCGGCTGCTCGACGCGCCGTACCGCACGTATCTCGTTCCAGGTAGTTGCTACGGGTACGAGGGGTACGTGCGGCTGGGCTTCGGCCCAGGCACGCCGGCCGAGACGATGCGGGCGGGGCTCGATCAGATCGACCGCTTCGTCTCGGACTTCAAAGCGGGCAAGATCACCGCAGGCCCCGCCGTCACTTCAAGGCGCTCCGCTTGAGATCGCGGCGATGCGCGCGAGGACGTCCTCGGTGCGCATGATCTTGGCGTAGACGTCCCGCAGGATCCGGATCGACGCCCGGTGGAGTTCCTCTGTGAGCGCCGCGCATCCGTCTTCCACCAGCGCGACCGAGAATCCGCGATCGGCCGCCTCTGTCACCGCGGTGTGCACGCATCCCGTGGTGACAACGCCGGTGGCGACGAGCGTTCGGATCTCCAGGTTGCGCAGGACGTATTCGATGTTCGTGCTGCTGAAGACCGATCCAGCCGTCTTGCTGAACACCATCTCGTCGCTTGCCGGCTTCAGATCGTCAAGGATCTCGGCGTCGCGGGACTGTGGTGCGGCAAAATGGCCAAGGCGCTTGTGGGACGGGCCCCTGTCGCGTCCGTCGCCGGTCATGGACTGAATTCTCGCGTGCATGACTTCGAGCCCGGCCGTTCGGAAGGCATTCTGCAACCGCCGGATGTTGGGAACAATTAAGTCCAGTCGGTCTTTGTAGTACAGCAGTTCCCGCTCGAAGCCCGCGTCACGGATCTTGCGGCACATCGAGTAGTCCCAGTGCGCGTCGAGGTACTGCATGTCCACTACCAGGAGCGCCGTGTGGCCGCGCTCGAACGGTGGCTCGGGAAACGGAGGCCGCCAGGCGATGTAGGGATCGCGCTCTCTTGGCGGGAGCATGGGAGTGACTTCGTCGCGCATCGTTGTGCGGCGCATGGACATCAACCCTTTCGGAATCGAGGGTCCAGCAGATCGCGCAGACTGTCGCCCATCACGTTGAGGGGAACGACGATGCTGAGGATCGCCAGACCCGGAAACGTACTGATCCACCACTGGTCCAGATAGCTTCGCCCCGAGGCGATCATCGACCCCCACTCGGGGATCTCGGGAGGCGGCCCGAGCCCCAAGAAACTCAGGGACGCGAACGTCAGAATCGCGTGGCCAATGTCGAGCGTGCTCATGATCACGAGCGGAGACGTGATCCCGGGCAGGACGTGCCGCAGGAAGATCCGGGTGCGGGAGGCGCCGAGCGCTCTGGCCGCCTCGACATATTCGCGCTCACGAAGCGACAGCACGAGCCCCCGGACAAGCCGCGCGTAGGACGGCCACCAAGCCAGCATGATGGCCACAACGGCATTGCGGATGCCAGCACCTAGCGCGGCTGTGATGACCATGGCAAAGATCACCGTGGGGAATGCAAGCATGAGGTCGGTGATGCGCATGATCACTTCGTCCACGGCCCCGCCCAGCGTGCCGGCGGTGCTGCCCATAATCATGCCCAGGATGACTGCGAGCCCCACCGCGGCGATGCCGACTGGGATGGAGAGCCGCGCTCCGTACACGATGCGGCTGAGGATGTCTCGGCCCAGGGGATCGGTCCCCAACCAGTGCGCAGTGTTCGGCGGGGCCAACCGGCGAACGATGTCCTGATCCAGTGGCGGATAGGGAGCGAGCAGAGGAGCCGCCACGGCCGCTGCGCCCCAGAGGACGACGATTCCCAAGGAGAGGAGCGCGAGGGGCGAGCCTGCGAGCGGGCGGGGGAGCGCCCGGGCCAGGAGCGGCCGCCGCCGGGGTCGGAGCGCGAGCGCTTCCGCGACACCGCCTCTAGCCAATGCGGACGCGCGGATCGAGCATGGCGTAGGCAACATCGACGAGCAGGTTGACGACGGTGTAGACGGTGGCGACGACGATACCGACGCCCATGATTGCCGGGAAGTCGAGCGACGTCGAGCTTTGGAAGGCGTATGATCCGAGGCCCGGCCACGCGAACACTGTTTCGGTGACGACGGCGCCGGACAGGAGACCGCCAAAGCTCAGCCCAACGACGGTGAGGACCGGGATGAGCGCGTTTCGGGCCGCGTGGCGAAGCAGGACGGCTGCACGCGGGAGGCCCTTCGCGCGCGCGGTCCGCACGTAATCATCATCGAGCACCTCGAGCATGCTGCCCCGCATCATCCGGGCGATGATCCCGAGGCTGTAGGAGGACAGCACGAGGGCCGGGAGGATGAGATGCTTCAGCGCGTCGGCGGCAACGTCTAAGCGTCCGGATATGAGCCCGTCGAGCACGACGAAACCCGTGATGAACGGCGGCGCTGTGATGCGCGCGCTCAGCCGTCCTGGAGGAGGCGCCCATTCGAGTCTGGCGTAGAACACCAGGATCGTGACCAGGCCCAGCCAGAAGACGGGGACGGAAGTGCCGACGAGCGAGAACACGCGACCGACCTGGTCCAAGAGGCTATCGCGACGCACGGCCGAGAGAATCCCGAGGGGGATCCCGACCAGGAGCCCGAGGATGATGGCGGCCAGGGCGAGTTCGATCGTCGGGGGCAGGTGCTGCCGCAGGTCGACGGCCACCGGCTGGCGGGTGGAGATCGAAACGCCGAAATCTCCGTGGATGACCCGCCACAGGTATATCCCGTACTGCTCGGGAAGCGGCCGGTCAAGTCCCCAACGATGCTTGAACGCGGCCACGATTTCCGGGTTGGCAGCAGCCTGATCTCCCAGGTTGGCCGTCACGGGATCGGCTGGGACCGCGTGGGACACGATGAAACTCAGCAGCGTAATTCCCACCAGCATTGGCGGGATGAGGAGAAGCCGCCGAATGACATACCAGCCGATATTCACGTAGCCGCGCCGGTCACCCTCGCCTCGGTGACACCCGAGTCACGGGAAATGGTGGGAGCTAGGTCGTCCGGGTCAGCGCGTAGAAGTCGACGCCCCAGACGCTGTTGAACGTCACCCCGCTTACATTGGATCGAAACGCGTAGGGTACGGCCGGCTGGAACAGCGGCGCATAGGGACCAATCTCTGCGAGCTGCCTGTCGATCCTCTGGTACAGCGCAAGGCGTTTGGCACTGTCCAGCTCCATTTCGACCTGATCCCCCAGATCCGCCAGCGATTTCGCCGCGGGGCTGGCATCGGCGAACCAGCCAGCGCGCTTACCCACGGTCCTCCCAGGGAGATAGACCAAGAAGTCGCTCGCGTCGGGATAGTCGGCGGCCCAGCTCCACACGCCGACCTGGTTCTTGCCGTCCCGGTACTGCTGGAGGGAGGTACTGATGGGCAAGCCGTTCAATTCGAGCCTCATGCCGACGGCCGACAGGTCGGCCTGGATCTTCTGCGCCAGGATGTTCATCTGCACGCCCCAGATCGTCGAGTCACTCGCG
>QHUL01000015.1 GCA_003222115.1 Gemmatimonadota bacterium
CCCCCACAGCGCCCACCGCCTCGGCCCCTCCAGTCAGAGGCCGAGGGGTACTACGAGCCGACCTACCAGTTCACGGTCTCCGATCGGCGCTTCACTCGCCTGACGCTGCGTCCCGAACCCTTTGTCACGTTCTCGCGTATCGGGACACGGCAGGAAGTGGGGTGTGAAGATGCACGGATTGGCCAGGATGCGGTGCACCTGCGCTGCGAGCTCGAGCGCGTTGGCGTGGTCACGATCGATGGCCGGTTCACGTCACGCTTTGTCACGAGCAGCCTCGACACGCCGGTCCTAAGTGCCTTGATCACGATCACCAATACGCGCGGTGAGACTCTGTTCTCCGCGCGCGAGTCGTTCTATTGGCACGCGCCCGACTGAGGATGCTCGGGGGTGACTTCGGGATCCAAGAATGGCGAGCGCAGTAGCGCTGGATGTTCCTCACGTAGTCTACCAACTGGCGTCTAACAAGCGCCTGAAGCTGACGGCGCCCGTCATCCGAGGTAGAATTCCATTTGTGATCATTCCAGTCAGGCGCCGCAGCTCAGGCGCACCCCGTTAGGCAGATGCGCCGCTCGGTGTCCTCGCCTACATTCGGCCGATGCTGCGCTTCGTCTGGGACCGCGAGAAGGCTGCTGCCAACCTTCGGAAGCATGCGGTCTCCTTTGACGATGCGGCCACCGCGTTCGGCGATCCGCTGTCGATCACCATCACTGATCCAGAACACTCGGTCGGTGAGGAGCGATGGCTCCTGCTGGGTCAGAGCGCGACAGGACGTCTTCTGGTAGTTGCGCATACAGAACACCGTGATGAGATTCGGATCATTGGTGCACGACCGGCCACGCGCCGCGAGCGCCAGAACTATGAAGAAGACCAGTAAACCCTCCGATTCCGGCGACGACCTCCGTCCCGAGTACGACTTTCGCGGCGGCGTACGCGGCAAGTACGTCGAGCGGTTCCGCCAGGGGACCAACATCGTCGTGCTCGATCCCGATGTGGCTGCGGAGTTCAAGGATTCCCAGTCCGTCAACGATGCCCTGCGCACGATCCTCAAGACTCGGACTAAGCGTTAGGAAGTGGCGCACTGCCTAACAAGTGCTTGAAGCTGCTGGGCGCTCTCGTTCGAAAGGAAGCCGTTGCGTCGTGCCCTGGTGGGCACGGGACGTTCGTCCACTACTCTTGTGCCGGCGGGCGACTCGCCCGCAGCTTAAGCGCGATCCGTTAGGCAGCCGCACTAGCACCGTGGCCCATCTTGCCAGCTCATTTCTCGGAGATCACGCGGCGCCGGTCCGCCAACGGTCGCCCTCGGTCCGGGTCGCAGTTCTCTCGGCCGCATTCGCCTCCCTTATTCCGCTCTACGGCCAGTTGTGATTCCGGAGGTCATCGGTCGAGAAGTCGTCGTCACGGGAACCCTGTTCGAGCACATCACCGCGAATCACTACACTGACGTGCTCATGCGGGTCAGCACGGTGCGCACGGGCGTACCTCCCATTCGTCGTACCTGACGAACTTCCGGCCGCGCGGCTGTCTAACAAGCGCTTGAAGCTGCCGGGCGCTCTCGTTCGAAAGGAAGCCGTTGTGTCGTGCCCTGGCGGGCACGGGACTTCGTCCACTACTCTTGCGCCGGCGGGCGACTCGCCCGCAGCTTGAGCGCGATCCGTTAGACGGCATCTGCACACTGTTGGGGTGAGATCCCAGTGCTTCATACGGTGGTGCTTGCCACGGTGGCAGTCACGCTCCAGCAGGACGCCATGATCGCGGCCGTCCACGCCGCTGCCGAGCATGAGCCTATCGAGGTGTTCGGCAATGCCAAAGGGTCGGTGCGCATCCGCGACGTCCGCCTTCTCGACGTGGATGGCGACGGGTCGCCTGAGGCTTTCGTGTGGATCGATCCCTCGGTTCGACAGACCCCCACGATCCTTGTCTATACCTACGACCCTCGCACTGGGCCGCATCGCATCCTGGAAGGGCTTGTCGCCGGACAGCTCCGCCCAGTGTCTGGCCGCTTCGTAGACGACCACACTATGGGCTTCGGCGTCGACCTGAGCGTGGACCGCTTTGACGATGGTCTGATCACGTCTGCCGTGAAGAACGAGCTGTCGCTGGTGAGATATAAGACCTTCTTACATACAGACGGGCGGAACGGGTTCGTAACGTTCGTGGACCTGTCCGATCGCGCCCTTCCGCGCCCACAGACCAAGACCTGTGAGGAGTTCGAGTTTAGCCTCGTTGAAGGGTTGGCTGCGGGGACGCTCTCAGGAACCGCCGGCGTTCAGTACTTGGTGGCGCTAACGGCCACCGACATTACAATTTATCGCTTCCACGGCATCCGCCCGAACGGGACGCTCGATAAGCGGGTCTGGATCCAGAATCGTCCGCCTCTCGTCACAGGACTCGCGGTTACAAGCGAGGGGCAGGTCGAACTTCGGACGCGTGATGGTTCCGCGGCACCCTTGACCGCGCCCCGATGAAACAGATGCCGCCTAACAAGCGCGTGAAGCTGACGGGCGTATCGTTTCAAAGGAATCGTTGTGTTGTGCGCACGTGGGATCAGCTTTCGTTCAGCTACCACTGCGCCCGCGGGCCGAGATGCCCGCAGCTTAAGCGCGATCCGTTACGCGCCGCTTCAGTTGACCGCGATCACCCGACCTGGGTTACCGACAGATCGAGAGGTAGAGATGCGAAAGCTCATCATGTGGAACATGGTTACCATTGACGGCTTCTTCGAGGGCCCAAAGGCTGGAGACATTGCCTGGCACGACTATGTCTGGGGCGAGGAATTGAAGCGGTTTTCCACAGAGACACTGAAATCCGCCGGGATGCTCCTGTTCGGCCGAGTGACGTATCAGGTAATGGCCAGCTACTGGCCTACCGCTACCGGCGAAGTTGCCAATTTCATGAACAGCATCCCCAAGGTTGTCTTCTCAACGACTCTCCACCAAGCAGAATGGAGCAACACCCGCCTGGTGAAGGCCAACGCCCAGGCGGAGGTTGCGGCTCTGAAGCAGCAGTCCGGCAAGGATCTCTTCATCTTCGGGAGCGCCGCCCTCTCATCAAGCCTCATGGCGCACGGCTTGATTGATGAATACCGGCTTGGACTCACACCCGTAGTCCTTGGCGCTGGCAATCCCCTGTTCAAAGTCGCCCCGAAGAGCTCAAGAATGAAGCTGCTGGAAGCAAGACCTTTGAAGTCGGGCTGCGTGATTCTTCGCTACGAGCCATTCAATGGATAGTCAAAGCGGCGCCTAACAACTCGATGGAGTCGACCCGGCCAGCTGCGGGAAAACGAATTCCAGATGCCATCTAAGAGCTGGCCGGGCGGCTCATCTCGAGGCCGTTAGACAGCCGCTTCGATGATCAACTCAGGGGAAACTCGAGGATGAGCGTATCTAGGGTGGACAGTGTCGGGCCAGGGGCCGGCGTGGGAGGTATGCAGCCGTACACCAAGGTCCAGGACACCGCGCTGCTCGTGTTGCGCTTGGTCGTCGCGGCGATCTTCCTGTACGCGGGTTCCGCAAAATGGCCTTTCTGGTCCGCACCGCCCGAGGGCATGTCTGTCGTCCTACTAAATGTCTTGAAGTTTCTCTCCATCGTCGAGCCGTTGGGCGGCCTGGCGCTTGTTCTGGGAGTCTTGACGCGTTGGGCTGCTGGGGGACTCGGCATCATCATGGTGGGGGCGATCTTCTTCGCGAGGCTCGCGCTGCACGCCGGTCTCTTTACGAGACCGCAGGGCACGGGGTTGGACTATAATCTCCTCATCCTTGCCGGCTGCATCGCCCTGATCGCCTTTGGCGCAGGCGGCTGGTCCGTGGATGCGATCCGAAAGAAGGCATTCGCACAGGCGGCTGTCTAACATGCGCTTGAAGCTGACAGCGCACGTAGGGGTATTTGATCTTTCACCAGTGCGCCGCAGCTTAAGCGCGATCCGTTAGGCAGCGACACAAACGCCTCCTCACACATCGCTTGGAGCAGACGATGGTTCTTGGCCTACGCACCGTGATCTATCATGTCCCCGACCTCCCACGCGCCAAGCAGTGGTACAGCGCCGCCTTCGGCGTCAAGCCGTATTTTGATGAGCCATTTTACGTCGGCTTCAACATTGGTGGCTTTGAACTCGGATTGGACCCCGATATCAAGGGCGTCAAGCCCGGGCCGGGCGGTACGGTGGCATACTGGGGGGTGGCGAACGCCGACAAAGCTGTTGAACACTTTGTTCAGGCCGGTGCGAGTCTCAAATCGCCGGTGCGAGACGTGGGAGAGGGCATTCGGGTCGCTACGGTTGCGGATCCCTTTGGGAATCTCATGGGACTCATTGAGAATCCGCACTTTGTCGCTGCCTAACAAGCGCTTGAAGGCGGGCGGTGATCGCTCTAGAGGAAGCGGAGTGTTGTGCGCTGGCGCGCACCCCCGATCGTTCAACAACGGTTGCGCCGGCGGGCGACTCGCCCGCAGCTTAAGCGCGATCCGTTAGGCGGCAGCACAGCCGCGCTGATCGAGGGCATTATGTGTCCTGCCAGCCATGGCGTACGGCACCGTGTCGCCGTCGTCCTGCTTATGACGATGCTCTGCGGCTCGGCCTGTCAGGCTTGGCGCACAGAGCGCATTGCGCCAGAGTCGCTTCTCACTCGCCACCCCACAAAGCTCCGGGTCATCCACACCGACGGCACGCAGATCGTCCTGGAGCATCCCGTCCTGCGGGGAGATACACTCTTAGGCACCAGGCCGCGCTGGACTGGACAAGATGAGGTGCGCGTTCCGCTCACCCACGTACGACAGGTGGCCACTCGCGGCTTTAGCGCAGGCCGTACAATAGGGCTCGGCGTGGGCGTGGCCGCCCTCGCGTTCGGGGCGTTTCTGATCGGCGTCGTGGCGTGCGACCCGGGCTGCCACTGATGAGTTCCGTCGTACCATGGAGGCTGCCGCCTAACAAGGGCTTGAAGCTGCCGGGCGGTGCTCGCTCCAAGGGAACCGGAGCGTTGTGCCCTGGCGGGCACGGACTATCGTTCAACGACGCTGCGCCCTGCGGGCGAGTCGCCCGCAGCTTGAGCGCCATCCGTTAGGCGGCGCATCCCGATGAAGCGTCCTGTACCCAACGTTTCACGTGAGATCGAGCTAGCGTGCTGTGCTGGCCTCCTCGCCCTGCTCTCGGTCGGCAGGCCAGCAGCCGCGCAGAGCACGTCCTTTCTTCTCGCCCCTGGGCGCGCTGGCGCCCTTGAGATTGGCTTGCCCGTTGATTCGGTTCTGCGTGTATTCGGCCGGGATCGTGTGCGGCTCGTGGATCTGCAACTTGAAGGGCACTTCACTCCCGCGATTGAGCTTGTTCTGGTTGACTCACGCGCCACCCCGGCACTGGTAGCTCCCATCAGGGAAGTTCCGTGCGGCGAGTTCGCCCTGTATGGGATGTCGGTGTACGATCCGCGCTTTCGCACGCGCGAAGGAGTCGGGGTTGGCTCGACCATCGGGGAGCTGCGGCGTGCGTACGACGTCCGCCTCAATCGGGAAGAAGGGCACTCGGTTGTCGTTCCGGCGCTCAGCATGACTTTCGAGATCAACGGCACACGCTTCGCCGATTCGGTACGAGTCACGTCGGTCTGGGTGTGGAGTGATCCCAACGAAGTCCGGGCACGTCGCTGCCCTCGGGCGGGGCGGTAGCGCGCCGCCTAACGAGCGCTTGAAGCTGGTGGCGCGCGTAGGATATGGAATGACACCTTTTTCTTTAGCGCGCCGCAGCTTAAGCGCGATCCGTTAGGCCGGCAGCCTCAAAGCCGTGAACAGTCCTACCCTTTGTGAGCGTTGTCGCCACCGCGAAGCCACGGTGCGAATCTCCGTCACCACGAACGCCGAAGAGCGGATCCAACATCTCTGCGCCCAATGCGCAGATGCCACCGGCGGCTGGCGCGGCCGCATGGTTCGCCTCCTCAACTGGCTCATCAACCGTGCGCCTTCCCAGTGATACCTTGCGCCTCATGGGGCTGCGGCCTAACAAGCGCTTGAAGCTGCTGGGCGGTGATCGCTTTAAGGGAAGCGGAGTGTTGTGCGCTGGCGCGCACGAACTATCGTTCAACGACACGGCGCTCGGCGGGCGAGTCGCCCGCAGCTTAAGCGCGATCCGTTAGGCCGCAGCAACTCAACGTCCTGCGCACTGGAGGCCACGTGAAGGTTGCCGTCGGATTGTGTCTGTTCATCTCCGTCATGAGCGTCACGCCCAACTTACCAGCCCAGGCACCCAGCGGTGGCTCGCTGAACGAGACGGCGCTCTACTCCCTCTATGCGAGGCGACACGCTGCGACGATCGCGTTCGCGAATCTCGCCGTGACACGGGCTGCGGACAGTGAGGTGCGGAAGGCTGCCGAGAATCTAGTCCGCGCCCATGGTGATGCACGGCAGAAGCTGGAACGGATCGCGACTGAGCGGCACCTTACGCTTGCGCCGCCTGAGCACGATACCTCGACCGTTCTCCTCGAGCAGGCGCGCAGCAGCCTGGATGGCAAGGTCGGTCGCGCCTTCGATTCGACGTGGGTAAACCTGGCAAACAACTGGCTTTCCACGCTTATTCTCGACAACAATCGCGTGGTGAAGGCCCAAATCGGACCGGAGCTGCAACCCGTTGCTCGAGAGCACACGACATGGTTGTTCCATCAGTCCGCCGACATGGACAAACTGCGCAAGAGGTTCAAATAGGATGTGCGCTGCGGCCTTTAGGCGGCCGCATTTTATGTTCTGGAGGCCTCCTCATGACAACTCGCTTACTTGAGCATCGAGTCGAAAGACTCGAGGTCCAGGTACGATGGTGGCGACGCCTAGCGGCGGCTCTGGCCGTTGGCGGTCTGATCCTCGCGAGCCTCGCCGCCGTAACGGGCCAGGCACCCTCCGTGCTCCGCGTCCGAGGTCTCATTGTTGTGGATTCGGCAGGGCGTGACCGGATTCTTCTGGGGGCGCCAGTGCCCGACCCGCGGGAAGGGAAGCGGATCTCGCCGTCCGTCGGACTCACCGTCAACGACTCGGCCGGCAACGAACGCTTTGGGCTCGGGCTCCAGTCGAATGGGCGGTTCACGATGGGTTTTGATGCGCCGCCCCGTACCGGTGATGATCGCAATCGCGAGCGCATCACGCTGGTTGCCGATGAACGGGGCGGCGCCTACGTGCGGATCTTGGATCGTCGGACCAGAGCCCAGGCCTTCCTGCGTCTCGGTGACGACGACGCTGCGTACCTCGAATTCCTCCGCTGGACCGACGGCGTCATACAAACTCGGCGCCTTGGCTTTGGGCCCGATACGGTCTTGTCGCAGGCAAGGTAAGCGGCTGCCTAACAAGCGCTTGAAGCTGTCGTCGCGCGTAGATTAAGGAATGAATCTTTTGCCGGCGCGCCGCAGCTTAAGCGCGATCCGTTAGACCGCGGCGCAGGACGAATGCTATGCAAAAGACCGAGCGCGCACTGGTAGTTGGTGGAACTCGAGGAACCGGGCTTCTCATTGCGAACCTCCTGCTTGCAGGCGGCTACAATGTTCGCGTGCTCGGCTTCACCTTCCTCTGGGGACGCCCTTCAGCGGGCGGGATGGCGGCGCGTTACAAAACGGGTGCGTAACACCCGCGTCCTCCTCATCCTTGGCCTAGCAGCGCCGCTCTGGATCACCCTTGGTTGGCTGGCCACGAACCCCGTCGTCGGCAATCATCAGGAACTCCGCATTATGGTTGCGGAGCCGCAAGACTACGGCCTGCAAGCTCAGCGGGTAGCGTTCGCTGCAACGGACGGAATACCGCTGGTCGCTTGGTGGCTGCCCGCTCGCGCCGAACCCGAGGAGGTCCACGGGACTGTGATTCTCGCCCACGGTGGCGCGGGTAACCGCTCCCACATGTTGTCGCGTGCGGCGTTCCTTGTCCGTAACGCTTGGAATGTCCTGGCCGTGGACCTGCGGATGCACGGCGAGAGCGGCGGGGAGTGGATGTCGCCTGGTTACTACGAAGCGCAGGATCTCCTTGGTGCGGCCACCTATACGCGGGACCGAGGGGAGCGCGGGCCGATCATCTTGTTGGGGCACTCCTCCGGTGCAGTCGCCTCTTTACACGCCGCCGTCCAGTCTGCAGACGTCGCTGCGGTCATCGCCGACGGCGCCTTCATCAGCCCCGAGGCAATGATGAGGGGTGTCGCGAACGTTGTCGCGAACGATCCCAACGCTTCGATCTGGAGGAAGCTTGGCGTCCGCTTGGCTGCCTCCCGTACCCTTCAGGTGGCGGTGGTTCTGCCGATGTACGCCCTGCGCACCGGACACCGTCTCCAGCTCGAAAGAGCGTCGGCGCAATCGGCGATCTTGGGTTTGGGAGCGCGGCCTGTGCTCTTCATCGCGGGTGAGCGCGACTCCGTCGTGCCTCCAGAGAACGCGCGCCGTATGTATGGCGCGGCGCCGAGTCCCTTGAAGAGGTTGCTTATCATTCCCGGTGCTGAGCATAACAACACATATCGCGTGAACGCCCCGCTTTATGAAGCCGAGGTCCTCGCATTCTTGCACACGGTCCTCGCTGCTGACACAGCGGCGCGGCCTAACAAGCGCTTGAAGCTGGCGGGCGCGACGAAGTAGGGTAGAATTCCATTTGTGCACCAGTTGAGTATCGGTCACCAAAGAAGGCAGCGGCGCGCCCGCGTGCTCTGCGCCCGCAGCTTAAGCGCGATCCGTTAGGCGGCGCCACCGCGTTGGCTCATGACCGTTCTTGTGCGCCGTGTCGTCGCAGGCTTCCGTGGAGCCGGCGCCCGGGGCGGTGCCGAGTCCGTTCCCGGAGGAAGTGGAGGCTGACTAGACGGTTAGACGGATAGGCGGCTAGTGACGACGGCGCTCGGGAGAGATCCTGGGGGCTTGTCGTTTTCAGGCTTGCCGCCGTCTTGCCCCGGTTTCGCCGAGGAAGGATACTTCACGCCGCGAGGAAGGAGAAAGGATGCGTACCTCCGCGACCTGGTGTCTCGCCGCGCGTCTCGCGCTGGCTGCGGTCGTAGCTGCCTGCTCATCCAGTAACGCGCCGCCCTCACCGGTCCCGCCAGGACCGCTCTACGTCGCCAACTACAACGGCAGCAGTGTCACGGCGTACGCGGCGGGCGCGACGGGGAACGCCACCCCCACGGTCACGATCGCCGGCAGTAATACCGGGCTGAACCAGCCATCTGGCGTCGCCCTGGATGCCGCGGGCCGGGTCTACGTCGCCACCTTTATCGACAGCGTCACGATCTACGCGACGGGGGCGACCGGGAACGCCGTCCCCACGGCCACGATCACAGGGAGCAACACCGGGCTGAGCCAACCGGAGGGCATCGCGTTTGATGCGGCGGGCGATCTCTACGTCGCCAACGTGTCGAACAACAGCATCACAGTCTACGCCGCGGGCACGACGGGGAACGCCACCCCCACGGCCACGATCGCCGGGAACAACACGGGGTTGAGCGGCCCGGAGGGCATCGCCCTCGATGCGGCGGGCCATCTGTACGTCGCCAACAACGGCAATAGCACGATCACGGTCTACGCCGCGGGCGCGACGGGGAACGCCACCCCCACGGCCACGATCGCGGGCGGCAATACGGGGCTGAACCAACCCCTGGGCATCGCCCTGGATGGCGCCGGCCGGCTCTATGTCACCAACTACGGCGCGAGCACTCCCAGTATCACCGTCTACGCCGCGGGCGCGACCGGGAACACCACCCCCACCGCCACGATTGCCGGCAGCAGCACGGGATTGAATTACCCGTCCGGCATAGCCCTGGATGCGGTGGGCCAGATCTATGTCGCCAATGCCGCCAGCACCAACCATCTCTACAGCATCACCGTGTACGCGGCGGGCGCGACCGGGGACGCCACCCCTGCGGTTACGATCGCGGGCGGCAACACGGGACTGAACGGGCCCACGTACATCACGTTTTGAGTGTACTCGGCTGCTACGGGTGGGCAGCCCCTCTACACACGACCCCCATGAGGCGGTCGGCGTCGAAGGAGTTCATAATGGCGACGCTTGAAGCTGGCGGCGCTCTCGCTCTGCAGGAATGGGTTGTGCCCTGGCGGGCACGGACTGTCGTCCAACGGCCTTGCGCCGGCGGGCGAGTCGCCCGCAGCTTAAGCGCGATCCGTTAGGCGGCCCCTTGAAGAACTGGTGTCGTCCTCGACCTCGACGGGATGACACATATGCAGCAGAATTAATTGCTCGCCCGCGAATGATCACTGCATCCACCCACGAACCGGGGGGTCAAATGAAGCGCGCGTGGACGCTCGCTGCAGTCGCCGTCGCTGTGGCGTTGACGACGGCGGTCGTCTTTGCAGACCAGGAGCAACGTACCGGTGTCATTTTTGCAAGCTCACGGACCGTCAAATACTCGCCGATGATGCCGGGTGTCGCGAGCTACGTGGCCTGGGGCGATACCGCTAAGGGTCCGTTCGGAGGGTTTACGAGGTTCCGTCCCGGATTCGATGCAGGGATGCACACGCATACCGCGGACGTGTTGCTTGTGGTCTTACGTGGCGCCTACCTCTACCGAGACGATGCAGGTGCCAAGCGCGTCGGCCCGGGCGATTTCATGCGAATTCCAGGCGGTCACAAACACTGGAGCGGTGGAGATCCCAAGGAAGGGGCGCTCTTTTATCAGGAGACGTTCGGCAAGTTTGATTTGATCCCGGTGAAGTAGCCGAGCTCGGAATGTCTGGGCGCGGGCTGCCTAACACGCGCCTGAAGCTGACGGCGCGCGTAGATTAGGGAAATGAATCCTTCTTCTTCAGCGCGCCGCAGCTTAAGCGCGATCCGTTAGGCGGCACATCCCATCCCACAAGTACTCATAGAGCGTGTGAGGAGTACCAATTGGCGGCGAGTTGTCGCCAGCGGAGCGGTGTGGACGCTGGTCTACAACGTCGTGTGGGGCGTGGCCTGGTTTGTTTTCATGCGCCAGGAATGGGAGGAGGCGGTCGCTGCGATTGGGCGTACATCGCCTTGGACTGCCGAAGTGTGGTTTCTCTGGGTCGTGCTAACCGTGCCAATGGGCGTGGCAATTATGGCGTACGCTTCAGGCCGCGCCAGTTCGAGCTACACCGCGGCGGTGGCTGCTGGGACAGCGGTATGGTTGCTGCTGACCGTCGCGATGGGAGCTTATAGCTTGTCCCAGTCGCTTTCGGTTCGCGTAATCGTCTCGGACTCGGTTGTGAATCTCGTCGGGATGGTCGCCGCGTCGCTCGCCGGCGCCTGGAGCCAGCGCGAGGGGCCCCATGATGGAAACGTTGAGGGTGCCGCCTAACACGCGCCTGACGCTGGCGGCGCCCGTCGTCTGTGGTAGAATTGCGTTTGTGCACCGTACCGTGTGGCGCCGCAGCTTAGGCGCAATCCGTTAGCCGAACACCCGGCCCTCGGCAGCAGGGGAGCCCTTCTGAAGCCGATTCCTGTGTTCATCGCTACCTGGGCGTTGGCAGGCCTCGGCGCCGTGATTGGTTCCGTCCTTGGCAGCGCGGCAGGGAAGCCCGGGCTGTTCGGCGGCGCCGTGGTCGGCGGCGTCCTTGGGGTGACGGCAGCGGTTCTCGCACTCACCAAGCTGCAGTGGCTCTTGGCCGAGGATCGCCGTGGCGCGTTCGTTGGCGGGATTGCCGGATTCGCGGTCGCCGCCCCGATCGCCGTGACGAATCTCCACACCCCCGTAATACCCGTTCTGATCTGTGGGCTGGCCAGTGTCGGTTTGCTTCTGGGTGTAGGGGTGGCACGCGGTTGGCGGCGGAGTTCTTGAGCGCGTGTCGCCTAACCAGCGCTTGAAGCTGCGCCGCACCTTAAGCGCGATCCGTTAGGCGGCGACGTTGTCGGCCTTTCTCGTCTTTCTCGACGCTAGCCTCCACTTGCGGAGGGTTCAAATTGCGCTACCTCCTGCGTCTCGCATTGCTCATCCCCACCACCATGGCCAGCGCCCAGGCGAGCGGCCGGCAAGGACTGGCTCGGCAGGTTTTCGAAGCTGAGAGCGGTTTTGCCAGAACTCTCGCGGCCCGTGATTCCCAGGCGTTCGCGACCTACGTGGCTGTCGACGCGGTCTTCTTTAGCCGCCGAGATACGCTTCGTGGCAGAGCAGCTGTGGTGGCAGGCTGGCACCCCTTCTTTGAAGGTGCCGCAGCCCCGTTCTCCTGGAGTCCCCAGATTGTCGAAGTTCTCGAGTCCGGAACGCTTGCCCTCAGCAGCGGACCTGTCCGAGATCCCAGCGGCCGCCAAATCGGGACGTTCAATTCGATCTGGCGTCGCGAGGCGGACGGCCGGTGGCGAGTCGTATTCGACAAGGGCTGTGCCGTATGCGACTGTCAGCCCCGCCCATAACGAACGCCCCCCGGTGACGCGGCGTGTGGCGCCTGTGGGCGGCGTCTACCTGTCATCGGTCGGCATCCATACGCGGTGACGCTTCACGAGCCACCTCCGGGCCGGAGATGGTTCATTCACGCAGAGTGTTTTCCCGAGTCCCTGCGCGCCCGGGTGCCGCCGCCGCAACACCACTAATGTGGATTGTTCGTGCTGCCTAACATGCGCTTGAAGCTGGCGGGCCTGCTCATATAAGGAATCGGCCGTGGCCACCGTGAAGCCGTCGCTCCGAGTGATCTCATTGGCCCTTGCTGGGATTACCGGTCTCGCTTTGACCGCCGGCGTGGTCTCGTCGGTTGTCGCGAACCGCCGGATCAACCGCCAATACGCCGTCGCCGTGGTCGTGCCTGTCCTGCACAGCGATTCGGCCGTGATCCGGCGAGGCCGGCACCTTGCCCTAGCGGTCGCCGGCTGCGTCGATTGTCACGGCTACGACTTCGGCGGAGCCGTCTTGGGTGACACCCCGCTGCTCGGACGGCTTGTCGCCGACAACATCACGTCTGGTCGCGGCGGGGTCGTCGCTGGGTACACGGACGCCGATTGGGTGCGGACGATTACGCATGGTGTAGGGCCTGACGGCCGCAGCCTGCTGTGGATGCCTTCCCGACGCTTCCGCGACATGGCCGATGCGGATCTGGCGGCGCTGATCGTTTTTCTCAAATCCGTGCCGCCGGTGGACCGTGAACTGCCGCCTTCCCGATTCGGCCTCCTCGGGCGCGTGTTGCTGCCAACCGGCATCTTGGAGCGCACAATGGGCCCGTTGATCGCCGCCGAGTGGGTCGACCACTCGAGGCCCCCGGTGCCTCCGCCACCACGTGGCGTGACTGTCGAATATGGAAAGTATCTGGCCCGAATCGCGTATTGCCACGGCTGTCACGGACCCGATCTGGCCGGGGGCGGCGGGCCACCGCCACGGGCCACCAACCTCACCTCGGCCGCGGTGCGCGCGTGGAGCGAGGACGACTTCATTCGGGCAATGCGCTTCGGCGCGCGGCCCGACGGAACGCGCATCGGTCCGGCAATGCCCTGGGTCAGTCGAGGGCAGATGACGGACGACGAGCTCCGGGCGCTCTGGCGATACATTCGATCGGCACCTCACGACTCTTTGCGCTGATGCCACGACTGCCGGCCCTGCCGCGGGCCGGCCGTCCGTCGTGGCGGCGAAGGAGCAGGGCGCCGCCTAACCAGCGCTCGAAGCTGGCGGCGCGAGCGATCCTCATCATCTCGGTGATGAGAAGACCAGCCAGCCGGCCACGCCGCTGAGACTCAGAAGCCGTTAGGCCGGAGAGTGAGCATGCAGGAAGCGGATCGAGTGAACTGGAATAGCACCGGTGCGAGGGCGATGGGCATCGCAAGCGTGGGCCATGCGGTCTTTGCTGCGACCATGGTCGCCCTCGGAATCTTGGGCCTGATCCAAGGCGGTTTCACCCCGACATGGTCGGGGGTGCCCAAGGGTCTTCCCGCGCGCGAGGCACTAGCCTATCTGTGCGCCTTCATCTCTCTGGTATCTGGCATAGGCCTACTCTGGCGGCGCGCAGCCGTCATCGCATCCCGCGTGCTGCTCACCTCTCTCTTGGTTTGGCTGCTGCTGTTTAGGGTGACGTTCATCGTCCGCGCTCCTAGTGCCACGGTTGCTTGGTGGGCCAGCGGTGACACCGCGGTGATGGCGGCGGCCGCTTGGGTTCTCTACACGTGGTTCGCCGGTGACTGGGACCGTCAGCGCCTCAGTTTCGCCACCGGCGACAAGGGTCTGCGCATCGCGAGGGTGCT
>QHUL01000045.1 GCA_003222115.1 Gemmatimonadota bacterium
CAAGAGTACATGGACGCGGTGCGGCAAAAGCCCGGCGAGTTCAAGATGGGCGGAACCGGCTCGGCGCAGGAAGACCAGATTCTCACCGTTCAACTCGAGCAGGCCTTCGGCGTCAAATTTACCTATCTCCCGCTCTCCGGCGGCGGGCAGGTCTGCGCCAACCTGGTCGGCAAGCAGGTCGACTCCACGGTCAACAACCCGTCAGAATGCGTGGGGCACTGGAAGGCCGGCCGCGTCCGGCCCCTGGCCGTGCTGTACAACCAGCGGATTGATCTGCCTGACTGGAAAGACATCCCCACGATGAAGGATGCCACCGGCAAAGATGTGTCCTACCTCATGCTGCGCGGGATCTTTGCCCCGCCCGGCATCCCCAAGGAAGCCGAGGAGTACTACATCAACCTGCTGCGGAGCGTCACGCAATCCTCCGACTGGCAGAAGTATATCGACGACAACGCCTTGAAGGGTCAGTTCATGACCGGGCCGCCGTTTCTCAAGTGGCTCGAGGAAGCCAACGCGCTGCATCGAGACCTGATGACCAAGGGCGGCTTGCTCAGTCCCATCAGCAAGCGGTAACGATCTCTAGGGACGCCAATGCGACGCGCGGAGATCCTCACGGCGCTGGGATTCATTGCGTTTGCGCTTGCCATCGTGGCCCAGGCGAGGTCCGTCGGATCGGGTTGGTCGGTGGGACAGCCCCAGCCAGGATTCTTACCGTTCTGGTTGGGGTTGCTGTTGGGCATCTGCGGTGTCGTCGTCTTGGGTCAGGCGCTGTTGAGCAAGACGCGTTCTCCTCTCACATTTTTTGAGGGTCGGACCGGGCTGGCGTCTGTGTTGAAAGTGAGCGTGTCCGCGATCGGCATGCTGGTGCTGATCTATCTCGTGGGGTTCTACACTGCGACAATGGTCTATGTCTTCGCCTACACCCGGTTTGTGGGGAGACACTCCTGGGTCGTCGCGGTCGCGCTGAGCCTGGTAATTTCCTTCGGGAGTTTCTATGCGTTCGAGCGCGTGCTGGCGATCTTGCTGCCGCGAGGCATTTACACCATCATCCCGTTCTTCGGGTGAGCACCGGCTGACCAGGGAGCGCTGCGATGACCGGAACGCTGCACGATCTCCTTTTTGGACTCGGCGTCGCCACGCAGCCGGTCAACCTCATCGCGGGTGTGGCGGGTGTGATCGTCGGCACCATCATCGGCGTGATCCCGGCCCTGGGGCCGACCCAGGGCGCCGCACTCCTCCTGCCCGTCGTCTTCAGGCTGCCGCCGCACACTGGTCTGATCTTTCTCTCGGCCCTGTACATGGGTGCGATCTTCGGAGGATCGGTGACCTCGATTCTCTTCAACATCCCCGGGACACCGATGTCGGTGGCTAGCGCCTTTGATGGGTATCCCATGGCGTTGAAAGGTCAGGGGTCTCGGGCTCTGGCGGGCTCCGCGCTCTCGGCGTTCATTGCGGGGACCGTGTGCATCATCTTATTCACGTTGTTCGCCCGGCCCCTGGCGGATTACGCGTTGACCTGGGGTCCGCCAGAATACTTTTCGGTGCTGCTCCTTGCCTACGCCGCGCTGGTGGGGTTGGGGGGGGCGAACATCTTCAAGAGCGTGATCTCAGTCCTGTTTGGCCTGATCATTGCGGAGATTGGGACGGATACGATCACCGGAACGCTCCGCCTGATGTTTGGTACCTTCGCGCTCCTGGCCGGGATCAAGTTCCTGGTCGTCGTGGTTGGCGCGTTTGGGATCGGTGAACTGCTGCGGGCCGCCGAGGAGAATATCATGACCAAGGGAGCGGTGGCGGCGCGGATCAGCTGGGCGAATGTCTTTGATGCCTTGAAGGAGATGCGGGCGTACTGGAAGACGTTTCTCCGATCCACGATTAGCGGGTTCTGGATCGGCGTGCTTCCGGGCACCGGAGCGACGCCGGCGTCCTTCGTCGGGTACGGGCTGGCCAAGCGCTTTTCTAAACATCCGGAGAAATTTGGCACGGGGATTCTCGAAGGCGTCGTGGCTCCCGAGTCCGCGGCTTCCGCCGCCGAGGTGGGCGCGCTCCTGCCGATGGTCACGGTCGGCGTCCCCGGGTCGCCCACGGCGGCCGTGATCCTGGGCGCTCTCCTGATCTGGGGGTTGCAGCCCGGCCCCCTGCTGATGCGGGACCACCCCGAGGTCGTGTGGGGATTCATCGCCAGCATGTACATCGCCATCATCATCTCCGTCACGCTCAACCTCTTTGCGATTCCGATCTGGACTCAGATCCTGCGGATTCCCTTCACCGTGCAGGTGCCCCTGATCTCGCTCCTATGCTTCATCGGTGGCTACACGGAAAACAACACGCTGTTCACGATGTGGATGGTCATGGTGTTCGGGCTCATCGGCTTTCTCTTCAAGAAGCTCGACTATCCGCTGGCCCCGATGGTCGTGGCCATCGTCCTGGGCGATGATACCGAGGCCGCACTTCGCCGCAGCCTCATCATGTCCCATGGAAGCCTCGGGATCTTTGCCACCCGGCCGGTATCCGTGGCGCTGCTGCTGCTGGCGGCGGCCCTCTTCTTGCTCCCCGTGGTGACCGGCGGGATCGGCAAGAGACGCCCGCCTCCAGGGCGCCCCGCTGAGGCCATTCCGTGATTCTGCCGGCGTCTTATTCGAGCCAGCGCCGCCGCGGGTGCACCTGTACCTAATCTGTCATCGCGACCCGGCTGACCACGATGCCGGCTGAAGGGTGGCGCGTCGGCGCCGCCGCGCTCCCGCTCGCCATTCTCCTGG
>QHUL01000060.1 GCA_003222115.1 Gemmatimonadota bacterium
GGAGCGGGCGACTGCGCGGCGCCGCCGTGCTGCTCCCGAGCGCCACGGCCTGACGGCGTGGAGCTCCGAGGCCGCCAGGCGGCGCTCGCAGCGGGGCTCGTGGCGGCGCTCGTAGCCGCGCCGTCCGTCCGGAACGGGTTCGTCCAGGACGATCACTGGGTGGTGGAGCAGCGGCCGTTCCTGCAGCACCCGGGGTCGCTCGCCGCGCTTCTGACGGAGCCGTACTGGCCCCGCGGCTTCGGCGGCGTGCTGTGGCGTCCCGCCGTGCTCGCCTCCTACGCGCTCGACTACCGCATCAGCGCGAACCCGCACTGGTTCCACGCGGTCAACGTGCTGTGGGCGGCCGCCGCGGCCGCCGCCCTCGCCCTCCTCGCCACCCTGATCGCGGGTCCCACGGTGGGCCTCGTCACGGGGCTCCTCTTCGCCGTGCATCCCGTCCACGTCGAGGCGACGGCGAGCGTCGTGGGGCGGGCCGAGCTCGTGGCCGCCGTGGGCTACGCGCTCGCCCTCATCTCCGCGCTACGCTCGGAGCAACGCCCGGCTTGGCTTGTGGGCGTGGCGTTGGGAGCGGCGCTCGCGATCGGCGCGAAGGAGCACGCCGCCACGCTGCCCGCCGCGGTGTTGCTCGTGTTTCTCGCCCGCGACCTCGGACGCGCCGGCTGGCGCCGCTCGCTCACGGCAGCAGCGCCAGCGGCTGCCTGCGCGACGGTGATCGTCATGCTGTACTTCGTCGCGCGCCGTGCCGTGGCGGGCGGGGCGTTCACGCCGGGAGGCCTCGCGCCGGGCTTACGCGGCCTCGACCTGGTGGATCGGGCGTGGGCGATGCTCGCGATCTCGCTCGAGTGGTGGCGACTGCTGCTGTTCCCTGTGCGGCTCTCAGCCGACTACAATCCCGCCCAGCTCGTGGTCACGACGGCCCTCACGGCGCGGCACGGCCTCGCGGCAGTCGTGTGGATCGTTGCCGGGCTCGCCGCGTGGCGGCTCCGCGCCAGCGTCCCGGGCGTCGCGGTGGGGCTCGTCTGGCTCGTGCTGACGATCCTTCCCGTGTCCAACGTGATCGTCCCCACGGAGGTGATCGTCGCCGAGCGCACGCTATTTCTCCCTTCGTGGGGCGTGATGCTGGCGCTGGCAACGCTGGGCGCGAGCGTGCCGTGGCCCCGGCGGGCGAAAGCCTGGCTGTTGGCGCTCGCGCTCGGGGTCGGGGCCGTGCGCAGCGGCGCGCGCATTGCGGTGTGGCGCGACGACGAGAGCTTCTTCGCCGCACAGCAGCGCGATGCGCCGCGCTCCTTCCGGACGCTGTGGCTTGAAGGACTTGAGGCCTTTCGACAAGGTCAGCCCGCTCGGGGAGAACGCTTGCTCGAAGCCGCCGTCGTCGCGGCGCCCGAGGTGGCGGGGCCGCGGGACGACCTGGCCGGGGCCTATCTCGCGGCGGGGCTGTGGGCGGCCGCGGTGCAGCAGCTGAGGACGTCGATCGCCGTGGACAGCGGGCGCGCGCCGCCGTGGGGGCTCCTGCCCCGGGCACTGCTCGGCGCGGGAGATACTACTGGGGCGGGAGACGCAGCTGCTATGGCGGCGCGGCGGTTTCCTGAGGAGGAGAGTGTGGTGGACGCGGCGGCGGACGTGTTGGCGGGCGCGGGGCGATGCGGAGAAGCGAGGACGCTGAGGCCGCGCGTCTCGTGTCCACGGGCTGAAGCCCGGGCTCGGCCGCAAGTGCGTCCTTAAGGACGCGCCCAGGGCCGAGCGCCGCCTTCAGGCGGCGGGTTCAGATGTTCTTCTCTTCCAGGAGCTTCAGGAATTGCTGCGAGGTGGCGAGCTTCGCGAGCCGGTCCGGCACATCCGGCTCCTTCGCGAACTGGGCGATCTTGCCGAGGACGGGGAGATACTGATTGGAGACCTCGAGCGGGGGGGCGACGATCAGGAAGAAGTAGTGCACCGGCCGGTCGTCGATCGCCTTGAAGTCGATCCCCTCGAGCTTGCGGCCGAAGGCGACGCGCAGACGGTTCACGACGAGCGAGCGGCAGTGCGGAATGGCAATGCCCTGGCCGATGCCGGTCGAGCCCAGCGTCTCGCGCCGCCGCAGCATCTTGTAGAGCGTCGCGTCGGCCTTGTCGTCGAGCTTGAGGAGGCCGATGAGCTCCTTCAAGACTTCGTCCTTCGTCGTACTCGTGAGCTGGAGGTTGACGGCGTCTTCGGAAAAGAACTCGCGCAGCTGCACGGGTCTCCGCTCCTCGCGTATCGGGCGCCACAACGTAATGACTGGTTGCTCCCAATGCAACGCGCCATTACGTTGTTGCGCATGCAGTTCCCCTACCGCGTCGCGTCCGACGTACCGCTCTTCCTGGCCCCGATGGCCGGCGTGTCGGAGTCTCCCTTCCGGCTGCTGTGCCGCCGCTTCGGGGCGGACGTCGTGGTGTCGGAGTTCATCTCCGCCGTAGGGGTGTCGCGGGGGATCGCCTCGCTGTTCGCGGACATGCGCTTCGAGGACGCCGAGCGCCCGATCGGGATCCAGCTCTATGGCGCCGACGCCACGGTCATGGCGCGGGCCGCCGAGATGGTGACCGAGGTCTGCAAGCCCGACTTCATCGACATCAACTTCGGCTGTCCCGTGAAGAAGGTGGTGAAGAACAACGGCGGCTCCGGGTGCCTCAAGGACCTGGGGCAGGTGCAAGCGATCATCCGTGCCGTACGCGGGGGGACCCATCTCCCCGTCACCGTGAAGATCCGCAGCGGTTGGGACGACGCTCAGCGCGACCCGCTCACGATCGCGCTGCGCTGCCGCGAGGCCGGCGCTCAGGCGATCACGCTGCACGCGCGCACTCGCACGCAGATGTTCTCCGGCACCGCTGATTGGGACGAGATCGCCGCGCTGGTGGAGCGGCTCGACATCCCCGTGGTCGGGAACGGGGACATCCGGACGCCCGAGGACATCCTCGCGATGCGGCGGCACACGGGCTGCGCCGGCATCATGATCGCGCGCGGCTCGTTCGGGAACCCGTGGATCTTCGCCCAGGGGCGCGATCTCTTGGCGGGGCGGCCCCGGCGGCGCGACCCGGACCCGGCGAAGCGGTTCGCCGTGGCGCTGGAGCACGCGCGGCTGGCGCTGCGGCTGCAGGGCGACTCCCGCCGCACGGCGCTCGAGTTCCGCAAGCATTTCGGCTGGTACACGAAGGGAGTGCCGGGCGCGGCCGAGCTGCGTGAGCGGCTGTTCCAGATCGACTCGATGCAGCAAGCGGAGGCGATCTTCGCCGCTTACCTCGAGGAGGCGGCCGTGGAGGTGGCGGCGTGAGGCTGGACGAGCTGGGGCGGCTGATCGAGCAGCTGCCATTCGCCCAGATCGATCACCTCCGCCCGGTGACGCAGGGCCACGCCGAGATCATCTTCGGCTCCGGTAAGACGGCCGCGCAGGTGGTCGCCATTGCCGAGCGGCTCGAGGCGGCGAACGGCGAATTCCTCGCCACCCGGGTGGAGCCCGCGCAGCGCGACGCGCTGATCGCCCGCTTTCCGCGCGCCGAGTGGAGCGAGCTGGGCCGCACGGTCTATCTCCCGCGGGATCCCGAGCCCGCCCCCACCGGGCGCGGCACGGTGCTCGTCGTGACGGCGGGTACGAGTGATCTGCCCGTCGCCGAGGAGGCGGCTGTCACGGCCCGCGCGTTCCGCAACCGCGTGGAGCGGCTCACGGACGTGGGCGTCGCGGGGATTCACCGCATTCTCACACAGACCGACGCGCTGCGCAGCGCGGCCGTGATCATCGTGGTCGCCGGGATGGAAGGCGCGTTACCGAGCGTGGTGGGCGGGCTCGTCAGCGTGCCCGTGATCGCGGTGCCGACGAGCGTGGGGTACGGCGCGTCCTTCGGCGGCCTCGCCGCGCTGCTCGCCATGCTCAACTCGTGCGCGTCGGGCGTCACCGTCGTGAACATCGACAACGGGTTCGGCGCCGCCGCCGCCGCGAGCCGCATCAACCACTCGTGAACCGCCGCGGGGGGTGGCTCGCCCCCGCACTCCTGATCCTCGGCCTCGCCGGCGTCGCGCTGGCGGTCGCTCGTGGCGGGCGGTGGGCGCTCGTCGCCGCGGCGGGCAGCGCCGCCTTCGTCTGCGGCCTCACCGTGCCGGCGCTCGTGCGGCGGCTTCCCCGGAAACCCCGCGCCCGCGCGCTCGACTTCTCCCACACCCTCGATCTGCTGCGCCGCGCTCACGACGCCCACGCCTGCTGGGCGGTGGGGCTACGGGAGGGGGACGTCGAGTCGCTGGGCGAGCGGGAGGTGCACGAGGATCGGCGCCGGCGCGGCGCCGCCCTGGCGCAGCTCGCGTCGGTGGACGGGCGCGTCCACGTCTCCCGGGAGCCCCACGGCACCTACGTCGCGGTGGGGGACTTCCCGTACGGGGCGGGCGTCCTGCTCGCGTGGCCGGACGCCGGCGCGGAGTTCACCGATCCTGTGGCGGACGAGTTGCGCCGGCTCGTCGCGACCATGCGGCTCGCGGAGCTCGAGCTCCCGGAAGCGCAGGGGCTGGTCGTCGCGAAGCAGCTCGCCCTCGCGGCGTCAGGCACGCAGACGCTCGAGGGCGTGGCGCGCGCCGCCGTGGAGCTGGCGCAGCCGCTCGCGCAGCGCGGTGCGGCCGTCGTGACGCTCGAGGGGGCGGGGGCCGGCGTGCACGTGGTCGCCACCTCCAACCTGGTGGATAAGCGGCTCGCGGGCCTGACGCTGTCTCCCGAGGCGCCGGTCGCCCGCGCCATCCACACCGGCCTCCCAGTCGTGACAGAGGGGGGCGAGGACGTGTTCGGTCCCGGCGTGCCGGAGCGCCGGCGCAGGGAGCGCGCCGGGACCGCGTATCCGCTGCTCGACGGCCATGTCGTGGTCGGGGCGCTGGTGCTGATCGGTCCGCCGCTCGACCCGGACGCGCCGGTCGCCGATCAGCTGGGCGGGCTCATGTCGGAGCTGGGCCCCCGACTCGCGGCGGCTCGGGCGCTGCACGAGGCGGAGCGGCGCGGCCTGCTCGACCCGCTGACGGGGCTCTGCAACCGGCGGGAGTTCGAGCGGGTGCTGGACCGGTACCGCGCTGACGTCAAGACTAAGCTCGAGCCGGCCACGCTGGTCTACTCGGATCTGGACCGGTTCAAGGGGCTGAACGACACGCTCGGGCACGCGGCGGGCGACGCCGCGCTGCGGCACGTGGCCGGCCTGCTCCAGGGAGCGGTGCGGGACGGTGATCTCGTGGCCCGGATCGGTGGCGAGGAGTTCGCGGTGTGGCTGCCGCGTACGCCGCTGGCAGAGGGCCTCGAGGTCGCCGAGCGCATCCGACGGGGTGTGGAGGGCACGGCGTGGCGCTGGAACGGCGGGACGCACACCATCACGATCTCGTGCGGCGTGGCCGGGTTCCCCGATCCCGTGCGCGATGTCGCGAATCTCCGCGGCGCGGCGGACGCCGCGCTGTACCGGGCCAAGCAGGCGGGACGCAACCGAGTTGAAAAAGCCACCGCGGCCAGCTAGCTTGCCCCGCGAGGGGGCGACAGGCTTCGACGGGTATGACGAGGATGTCGCGGCGTGCCCAGGTCTCGGTTCCTGGTAAAACCGCTGAGAAACGTTACAACTGCCAATTCAAACCTGGCACTGGCTGCGTAAGCTTCGGCTTCACGCACCTGCGTGAGTGGCAGCCCGCCTGAGGCGGCGCTCACGTATCGCAAAGTCGGGCTGGCGTGATCCGGGGCCCGAACGGGTCGCGCGAGAGCTGGTAAGGGCTGGTCGCATCCAAGGCCGGCGAGGCGCCGAGGATGCGAGACCTTTCAAGCGTCGCCTACGCACGTAGAAGCGCATTCGGAGTCACGCTCGGACCGGGGTTCGATTCCCCGCGCCTCCACTAAACACCGGGAAACGGCCGGGCTAATGCCGGGGAACCCTAAAGGGCTCCCTACGGTCGGGGGGAAGGGTAGCGTCGGTTACCCTTCCCCCTTTTTTCGTTCGCAAGGGAGGTCGAGATGAACGCGGTGCTCGATCTGGTGAAGGTCCTGTACGAGCCGGGCGCGGTGTTCGAGCGACTCCGGGAGAAGCCCAGCTTCTGGCAGCCGTTCATCGCGATCTGCGTCGTGCAGCTCGTGCTGGGGGTGCTCCAGCTACCCTATACGAAGGCTGCGATGGCGGCGCAGTTTGCCGTGATGCCAGCCCGCGGCGGGGCGAGCGCGCCGGACCCGTCCAAGTTCGCCATGATCGGCCTGTTGTTCCTCCCCATCGGCCTGCTGCTGATCTTCCTGATCCTGGCGGCGCTCTTGTGGGTGCTGACCTCGGTGTTCGCGGGCGACGCCAAGTTCGCGACGTTGCTCAGCGTCACGACCTACGCGGGCATCACGTTCGTGCTGCTGAGCGTGGCCGGCCTCGCGACCCTGATGCTCAAGGGCGTGCAGGGCATCACGTCGCCCGCCGACCTGCAACCCGCGCTGGGACTCGATCTGCTCGTTCCCGAAGCCGGCCGTTTCACGACGGCGCTGCTCAAGGCATTCAACCCGTTCTCGATCTGGGGCGTGATTCTGACCGCGATCGGCATCCAGACAACCCACCGCACGTCGAAGGGGACGGCGTACACGGTGGCGGCCGTGGCGTTCCTGATCGGCACGCTGATCGGCGCGGGGTTCGCGATGCTCGGCCCCGGCGCGAAGTCGTGAGCGTGGAGCCCTAGACCGTCGCTTTCGTGCGGTTGATGACGCCCTGCTCCTCGAGCGCCGCCTGCGCGGCCGCGAGCCGGGCGATCGGCACCCGGAACGGCGAGCACGACACGTAGTTCATGCCGACGCGGTGGCAGAACTTCACCGAGGCCGGCTCGCCGCCGTGCTCGCCGCAGATCCCGACCTTCAGATCGGTGCGCGTGCCGCGCCCCAGCCGCACCGCGATCTCGATCAGTTTGCCGACCCCCTCCTGGTCGAGCACCTGGAACGGGTCTTCCGGCAGGATGCCGCGCTCCACATAGAACGGCAGGAATCGGCCGGCGTCGTCCCGCGACAGCCCGAAGGTGGTCTGGGTGAGGTCGTTGGTCCCGAACGAGAAGAAGTCCGCCTCTTTGGCGATCTCGTCCGCCGTGAGCGCCGCCCGCGGCAGCTCGATCATCGTGCCCACGAGGTAGGGGACGCCCCGGCCCGCGGCCACGAACACCTCCTGGGCCACGCGCCGCACGATCTCCGCCTGCCGCCGCAGCTCCTCGACGTCGGCGACGAGCGGGATCATGACCTCGACCATGACCTTGTGGCCGCGCCCTCCCACCCGGCACGCCGCCTCGAAGATGGCGCGGGCCTGCATCTCCGTGATCTCCGGGTAAGTGATGCCGAGCCGGCACCCGCGGTGCCCGAGCATGGGGTTCGCCTCGACCAGCGCGCCGACGAGCCGCTTGAGCTTGGCGACCGGCAGCCTCATCTCCTTGGCGAGCGTCGCCAGCTCCTCCGGGGTGTGAGGGAGGAACTCGTGCAGCGGGGGGTCGAGCAGGCGAATCGTCACCGGGAGACCCGCCATCGCCTCGAAGATCCCCTCGAAGTCGTGCCGCTGCATCGGCAGGAGCTTGGCGAGCGCGCGGCGGCGGCCCGCCTCGTCCGCGGCGACGATCATCTCGCGCATCGCGGTGATGCGGTCGCCCTGGAAGAACATGTGCTCGGTGCGGCACAGCCCGATGCCCTCGGCGCCGAGCTCGCGCGCGCGCTTCGCGTCCGCCGGCGTGTCGGCATTGGCGCGCACGCGCAGGCGCCGGCGCTGGTCGGCCCAGGCCATCAGCTTCGCGTAGTGGCTGCCCGCCTTCGGCTCGACGACCTTCGCGGCGCCCAGCAACACCCGGCCCGATGTCCCGTCCACGGTGATCACCTGCCCCTGCTTCACCACCCGGCCGTTGGCGCGGAAGCGGCCGCCGTGGGGGTCCACCTCGATGTCCTTGGCGCCGACGACGCACGTCTTCCCCATGCCGCGCGCCACGATCGCCGCGTGGCTCGTCATGCCGCCGCGGGCGGTGAGCACGGCCTGCGCCGCGACGATGCCGTGGAAGTCCTCGGGGCTCGTCTCGGGCCTGACGAGGATCACCTTGCGGCCCTTCTTGGCGAGGGCGACGGCCAGGTCGGCGTCGAACACGGCCTCGCCGATCGCGGCGCCCGGCGACGCCGGCAGGCCTTTCGCCACGAGCGTCGCGGACGCCCGCGGATCGACCATCGGATGGAACAGCTGGTCCAGATCGCGGGGCGGGACGCGCTGGACCGCCTCATCCGCGGAGATCAGCCCGTCGTCCACCATGTCCGCGGCGATACGCACCGCCGCGAGCCCCGTCCGCTGGGCGCGCCGGGTCTGGAGCATGTAGAGCTTGCCGCGCTCGAAGGTGAACTCGATGTCCTGCACGTCCTTGAAATGCCGCTCCAGCTTTTGCGCCACCCGCTCGAGCTCGCGGGACACGCGGGCCAACCGGCCCCGCCCCAGCTTCGCGATCGGCTGCGGCGTGCGCGCGCCGGACACGACGTCCTCACCCTGCGCGTTCACGAGGAAGTCGCCGTTCAGGACCTTCTCGCCGGTGCTGCAGTCGCGCGTGAAGGCCACGCCCGTACCCGAGTCCTCGCCCATGTTGCCGTACACCATCGCGACGACGTTCACGGCCGTCCCCAGGTCCTCGGGGATGCCGTGGATGCGGCGATAATCCACCGCGCGACGGGTGCGCCAGCTGCGGAACACCGCCTCAATCGCCCCCCACAGCTGCTGCATCGGGTCGTCAGGGAAGGGTGTTCCCGCTTTGGCCTGGACCATGGCCTTGAACTCCCGCACCAGCGCCTGCAGGTCTTCGGCCGGGAGGTCGATGTCGCGCTCCACCTTGCGGCGGAGCTTGTACTCCTCGAGCACCTCCGCGAACGGCTGCCTCCCCAGGTCGAATACCACGTCGCCGTACATCTGCACGAAGCGGCGGTAGGAGTCGTAGGCGAAGCGCGGGTTCTTGGAGTCCGCGACGAGTCCCTGCACGGTCTCGTCGTTCAGCCCGAGGTTGAGGATCGTCTCCATCATGCCGGGCATCGACACGGCCGCGCCGGAGCGCACGGAGACGAGCAGGGGCCCGTCGCGGGAGCCGAACTTCCGCTTGGTGGCGCGCTCGAGCTGCTTCAGGTGGCGGGCGACCTCCTCCTTCAGCCCGTCAGGAAAGGTGCCGCGCTCGAGGTAGGTGAGGCACAGCTTGGCGGAGATGGTGAAGCCGGGCGGAACGGGGAGGCCGAGGTTCGCCATCTCGGCGAGGCCGGCGCCCTTGCCGCCCAGGATGTCGCGCATCGCGGCGGAGCCGTCGGCGCGCCCGGTGCCGAAAAAGTAGACCCACCGCTCGACCGACGGCACGGTGGGTCAGGAGCTGATGGCGGCGAGGAGCGGCGCGGCGTGGCGCGCCCGCTCCAGGTCGTCGGGGATCTCCGTGGGGTAGTCGCCCGAGAAGCACGCGTGGCAGAACTCCGCGGGCTCGCCCCCCGCCGCCCGCAGCATGCCCTCGAGCGAGAGGTAGCCGAGCGAGTCGACGCCCAGGTGCTCGCGGATCTGCGCGATCGAGTGGCTGGCGCCGATCAGCTCGCCCTTGGTGGGCGTGTCGATCCCGTAGTAGCAGGGCCCGGTGATGGGCGGCGACGCGACGCGGAAGTGCACCTCCGTCGCCCCCGCCTGGCGGATCAGCTGCACCAGCGCCCGGCTCGTAGTGCCGCGCACGATCGAGTCGTCCACCACGACGACCTTCTTCCCTGCGAGGACCTCCCGCACGGGGTTGAACTTGATCTTCACCTTGGCCGTGCGACCCGCCTGCGCCGGATGGATGAACGTCCGGCCCACGTAGTGGTTGCGGATCAGCGCGTGCTCGAGCTTGATCCCGGTGGCCTCGGAGTAGCCCAGCGCCATGGCGTTCGAGGAGTCGGGCACCGAGAACACGCAGTCCGCGCCGGAGGCGGGATGCTCGCGCGCCAGCTCGCGCCCCAGGGCCCGGCGCACGCGATCGACCGAGCGGTGGAACACGGTGCTGTCGGGCCGCGAGAAGTACACCAGCTCGAAGATGCAGCGGTGCGACGGCTTGACGGGGAGCCGTGGCAGTTCGTCCAGCTCGTCGCCGTGCAGGCGCAGGAACTCGCCGGGCTCGACCTCGCGGCACGGCGTCGCCCCGATGATGTCGAGCGCGCATGTCTCCGAGGCGACGACCCACCCCCGCCCCAGCCGGCCCAGCACGAGCGGCCGGAAGCCGCGCCCGTCCACGATGGCGTACAGCGTGCGCCCGATCGTGATCACGAGCGAATAGGCGCCCTCCACCCGCTCCAGCGCGTCGAGGATCTGGTCCTCGGGCTCTCGCGCCTCGGACCGGGCGATCAGGTGCACCAGCACCTCGCTGTCCGACGAGCTCTGGAAGATGGAGCCCTTGGTGACGAGATCGGCGCGCAGCTGCACGGCGTTCGTCAGGTTGCCGTTGTGGGCCAGGGCGAGGGGCCCCTCGCGGTAGCCGGCGAGCATTGGCTGGGCGTTGGCGAGCACCGAGGAGCCGGCGGTGGAATAGCGGGTGTGCCCCACCGCCACGTCCCCCGCGAGGCCCGCCAGCACCGGCTCGGCGAAGATGTCCGACACGAGCCCCATGCCGCGGTGGGAGCGCGCCACCCCTGCGCCGTCCACCGCGACGATGCCCGCCGACTCCTGGCCGCGATGTTGCAGGCTGTAGAGGCCGAGGTAGGCGAGCCGCGCCGCGTCGGGGATTCCGGTAACGCCGATGATGCCGCACATCTGTGCCGTCAGTCTCCTAGGCGACGAGGGATCGCCGTGAAATATACCTCGCGGAGCTCCCCAACGGGGCGGTCGATCGTGGCGTCGCGCAGTCGCAGCCGCACACGTCCGCCGCGCTCGCCCACGGTCCCCCCGCGGTGAATCGGGACGCCGTGCTCTTGCGCCAGCGCCGTCACGGCGGCGGCGCGCTCGGGGGAGCATGTGATGACGGCTCGGCCGTGAGACTCGCTGAAGAGCAAATCGAGAGCCGTAAGCCGTAAGGCGTAAGTCGTAAGATCTACCTCGAGCCCGAAGCCGGTTTGCTCGTACGGCCCGCCCATCGCGATCTCGGCGAGCGCGACGCCGAGCCCGCCGTGCGAGCAGTCGTGCGCGGAGCGCACCAGCCCCCCCCCCGCGACGGCGGCCGCCACGAGGAAGTCGATGAGGCGCCGCTCGGCCTCCAGGTCGACCCGCGGGGGCTCGCCACACACGGCCCCGTGCATCACCTCCCACAGCGCGGAGCCGCCCAGCTCGGGCCGCGTCTCCCCGAGCACAAGGACGACGTCGTTCCGCTCCCGCGCGTGGCTCGGGACGGCGCGGTCGGCCCGGCCGAGCAGTCCCACCATCCCGACGACCGGCGTGGGATCCACGGCACCGGTCGGGCTCTCGTTGTAGAAGGACACGTTGCCGCCGGTCACGGGCGTGCCGAGCGCGCGGCAGGCGTCGGCGATGCCGCGGCAGGCCTCCTGGAACTGATAGAACACCGCCGGCCGCTCGGGGCTGCCGAAGTTGAGGCAGTCGGTGATGCCGAGGGGCCGTGCGCCGGTGCAGGCGACGTTGCGGGCGGCTTCGGCGACCGCGGCCTTGCCGCCCTCATAGGGGTCGAGCAGGACGTAGCGGGCGTTACCGTCCGTGCACACGGCGAGGCCCCAGTCGGCGCCGCGCACGCGGATCACGGCCGCGTCGCCCCCCCCCGGGCCGAGGGCGGTACCGGCTTGCACGGTCGAGTCGTACTGCTCGTACGCCCAGCGTTTCGACGCGATGGGCGGGTGGTCGAGGAGGCGGAGAAGGACCTCGTCGGGCGGGGGCGTGGGGACGTGGGGCGTAGGGCGTTGGCGGCGGAGTGCCACGATCCGGGGATCCTCCTTCGCCTCCGGATGATAGACCGGGCAGTCCTCGATCAGCCGTCGGCCCGGAATTTCGGCGACGACCTGATCCCGCCACGTCACCCGGTACAGCCCGTCGTCGGTGACGCGGCCGATCGGCGTCGCCTCGAGCTCCCACTTCGCGGCGATCGCCTGGACGTCCGCCACGCGGTCGGCCTTCGCCACGACCAGCATCCGCTCCTGCGACTCGGAGAGCAGGATCTCGTAGGGCGTCATCCCGGCCTCGCGCGCCGGCACCAGAGCCGCGTCGATCTCCACGCCCGCCCCGCCGCGGGCGGCCATCTCCGCCGACGACGACGTCAGGCCGGCCGCCCCCATGTCCTGAATGGCCACGATGTGCCCCGAGGTGATGAGCTCCAGGCTCGCCTCGAGCAGCAGCTTCTCGGTGAAGGGGTCGCCCACCTGGACCTGGGGGCGGCGCCGCTCGCTTTCGTGCGTCAGCTCTTCCGACGCGAAGGAGGCGCCGTGGATGCCGTCGCGCCCGGTGCGCGATCCCACGACGAGGAGCACGTTGCCCACGCCGTGCGCCGCGGCCGTGATGAGATCCCGCTCCCGCAGGACGCCCACGCACATCGCGTTCACGAGCGGGTTCCCCGCATAGCCCGGGCCGAAGTCCACCTCCCCGCCGACCGTGGGGACGCCCACGCAGTTGCCGTAATCCCCGATCCCGCGCACCACGCCCGTGACGAGGTAGCGGTTGCGCGCTTCGTCGAGCGCGCCGAAGCGCAGGCTGTTGAGCAGCGCCACGGGGCGGGCGCCCATGGTGAAGACGTCGCGCAGGATGCCGCCCACGCCGGTCGCGGCGCCCTGGTAGGGCTCCACCGCCGACGGGTGGTTGTGCGACTCGATCTTGAACGCCACGGCCCAGCCGTCGGGGAGCCGCAGGACCCCCGCGTTCTCGCCCGGCCCCTGGACCACCTGGGGGCCCGTGGTGGGCAGCGTCTTGAGGATCGGCTTGGAGTGCTTGTAGGAGCAGTGCTCGCTCCACAGGGCGGAGAAGATGCCCAGCTCGGCGAAGGTGGCCGGACGCCCGAGCAGTGCTTCGATGCGGGCGTATTCGGCGGCGGTCAGGTTGTGCTCGCGGGCGAGCTCGGGCGTGATCGGCGGATCGCCGGGGAAGGGGGTCGCCCGGGTCACGCGTCCGGCACCTTCGCCCCGGTGACGCCCCGCATCACCGTGCGGAAGACGCGATTGATGATGCCGGACTCGTGCTGCAGCAGGGTCTCGACCTCGCCCTTGTCGAACCACACGCCATGACAGTGCGTGCACTGGTCGACCTGGATGCCATGCCATTCCCCCGTGATCAGGTCGTAACCGCACTTGGGGCACTTCATGTGGTGCGAGCGCCGCTCGGCTTCGGTCTGGGCCTTCCTGGCGGCCTCGCGCTGCTGGCGTAGCAGCTCGGCGTCGCGCCGGGCGAAGTACTCCTCTTCGTTCTTGCTGGGCTTCTCCGCCATGGCTCAGGGTGTGGAGGGTGGACGCACGGTCAGCGTGTCGCCTCCGGGCGTGTAGTGCGGCTTGGTCGCCTTCGGCGACGAAGACTGTCCGCTGTAGCGGTGACCCTCCCACCGCAGCACGGCATCGACCACCTGGCCGTTCTGGAGCGTCACCAGGTCGAGCATGCCGCACGAGTACTCGCACGCATTCCTGAAGTAGAGGTACGTGTACTCGCCGGAATGCCGCACCGCGGCTGCCGGCCCCCACAGGGAATACACATCGGTCTCGCTCATTCCAGGCGCGATGGTGCCCGTGTCGTCGGAGACGTAGGGCTCGTCGCGCGACGGCCGCGGGATGTCGGGTGCCCGGGCCGTGGCCGGGAGGCGCGGCGGTCGAGCCGGGGGCTTGGAGGGAGGCGCGGGCGCAGGCCTGGCCCCGGGGCTGAGGGGGTTGGGCTCGGCGGGGACGGGCGCCGGCGGTTGCGGTTGGGGAGCGACCGGCTGCGCCGGACGCCCGCGGTTGATGAAGCGCTCCCGCGCCGCGGCGATCTTCTCCCGGACTTTCGCGACCTGCTCGTTGACCTGCTTACACCCCAGGGTGGCGGTCGCCAACAGCGCGCACACCCACAGCGTGCTGCGTCGCATGTCCAGCCTCCATCGAGAGAAAGAGACGGGCACCATCCTGGCCGCCCAGGACCGGGGCGATCCGTCGCTCCGGGTGGGGCATGATCCCGACCACGTTGCGGCCGGCGTTACAGATGCCGGCGATGTCGTTCGTCGAGCCGTTCGGGTTGTCGCGCACGTAGCGCCACACCACCTGCCCGCCGGCTTCGAGCTCGGCCGCCGTGCGCGGGTCCGCCGCGTAGCGGCCGTCGCCGTGGGCGATGGGCAGCTCGAGCACTTCGCCGCGCTCGTATAGGCAGGTGAACGGCGTGTCGGTGGCTTCCACCCGCACCGACACGGGGCGGGAGAGGAAGCGCAGTCCGGCGTTCCGCATCAGCGCGCCCGGCAGCAGGCCGGCCTCGCACAGGATCTGGAAGCCGTTGCAGATCCCGAGCAGCTGCCCTCCCGCCCGCGCGTGCTCGGCGACGGCCGCCATGACCGGCGAGAAGCGCGCGATCGCCCCGGAGCGAAGATAGTCGCCGTAGCTGAAGCCGCCGGGCAGGATCACGACGTCGGCCTGCCCGAGGTCCCGCTCGCGGTGCCACACGACGTATGCCTCGCACCCGGCAGCGCGGGCGGCGTGGAGCGTGTCGGCGTCGCAGTTCGATCCGGGGAACACCACCACCGCGACGCGGCGCATCAGGCGGCCTCCACCAGCACCGAGTAGTCCTCCGTGACGGGATTGGCGAGCAGCCGGTCGCACATGGCGCGGGCCCGCGCCGCGGCTTCGTCCTTGCTGGGCGCCGTGACGTCGAGGACGAGGTGCTTGCCGATGCGCACCGCGGTCACCTCGTCGAACCCCAGCGCGTGCAGGGCGTGCTCGACGGCCCGGCCCTGGGGATCAAGCAGCGTGGCCCGCGGCATCACGCGGACCTCCACGCGGAACGCCTTCATGCGGCCCCGCCGCCGCTCGAGATCCCGCGGAGGTCCTCGCCCTGCTCGGCGTCGCTCAAGACGATCGGCCCCGCCACCTCGGCTTCCTCGTCTTCCTCGGACTCGGCGAAGAAGGAAAGCAGGGCGGCCCGCAGCACTCCATAGGTCATGTAGGCGATCCCCAGCGGGAAGAAGAACGCGTCGTGCTCCAGAATGCCGAACACCAGAACGAACAGGATCGTCGCCAGGCCCAGGAGCCCGCGTACGCTGCGCACCCCGGCGCGCGGCACCGTGGCATAGCGCACGTTGCTCACCATGAGGATGGTGAGGAGGATCATGAGGAGCTGCAGCAGGTGGTGCCACGGCAGCAGCCGCAGCGAGGCCTGGTACAGCTCCGTCGTCGTGAACGGGTAGTAGGTCGCGAGCGTCATCCCGGCGGCCGGCGAGGGCAGCCCGATGAAGGCCGTCTTCGCGGTGCCCGCCTGGGTCACGTTGAAGCGGGCCAGCCGGATCGCCGCCGCCATCACGTAGAAGTAGCAGAAGATCCAGGCCGCCTGGCCGGCGGTGGAGAACTCGAGCTGGTACATCAGGAACGCGGGGGCGACGCCGAAGCTCACCACGTCGACCAGGCTGTCGAGCTCCGCCCCGAAGCGCGACCCGGTGTTGGAGAGGCGCGCCACGCGGCCGTCCAGCGCGTCGAGGATGCCGGCGAAGAAGATGTACCAGCCCGCCCGGTAGTACTCGCCCCGAGCCGCCAGCACCATCGACCAGATGCCGAAGAACAGATTGAAGAGCGTGAACAGGCTCGGCACGACCACGACCACGCGCCGGATGCGGCCCGAGCGGACCGGCGGCCTCATTCGGGATACTCCGCGAGCACGCTGGCGCCCGCCCGCACCCGGTCGCCCGGCGCGACCCGGACCACGGGGTGCAGCGCCGCGGGGAGGAACACGTCCACCCGGGAGCCGAACCGGATCATGCCCAAGCGCTCCGCCTGCGTCACGCGCTCACCCTCCCGACCGTCCGTCACGATGCGCCGTGCCACGAGCCCCGCGATCTGACGCACCAGCACCCTGCCGTGGAGCCCGCGGATCCCCACCGACGCCTGCTCGTTGTCGAGACTCGCCTTGTCCGTCGCGGCGTGCAGAAACTTCCCCGGATGGTAGCGCACCAGCTCGACCGTCCCCGATACGGGGTAGCGGTTCACGTGTACGTCGAACACGCTCATGAAGATCGAGAGCCGGGTGGCGGGTGCGCCCAGGTACATGGGCTCCTCCACGCGCGCGACCGCCACGACCTTGCCGTCCGCCGGCGCGATCACGAATCGCTCCCCGCGCGGCCCCGAGCGCACGGGATCTCGAAAGAACACGATCAGCCACAAGGCGAGGAGCAGCAGCACGACCTCCAGCGCCCAGAGCCACCGCCCCCACGTGCCCGCGCCCCACGCCCCCATCGCCACGAGGGCCCACCCGGGGAGGATGAAGGGCCAGCCTTCGGGGGCGATCCGCATCAGCGCACCGCAAGGGCGTGTCCCGTCAGGCGGCGGTACGCATCGAGGTAGCGCTCGCTCGTGGCGCGCACCACATCGGGTGGGAGCGGCGGCGGCGGCGGGTTCCCGTTCCACCTCCCCTGCTTCTTCAGGTCGGCCAGATAGTCGCGCAACGGTTGCTTGTCGAAGCTCGGCTGGCTCTTGCCGGGCTGGTACCGGTCGGCGGGCCAGAAGCGGGACGAGTCGGGCGTGAGGATCTCGTCGATCACGAGCAGCTGACCCGTCGCGGTCGTCCCGAACTCGAATTTGGTGTCGGCGATGATGATGCCGTTCGGTCGCGCATAGCCGCGCCCCGCCTCGTACAATGCCAGGCTCGCCCGCTTGAGGCGTTCGGCCAGCGCCGCGCCGAGCGCCGCGGCCACGTGGGCGAAGGTCACGTTCTCGTCGTGCCCCGTCTCGGCCTTCGTGGCGGGGGAGAAGATCGGCGGATCGAGCCGCGCGCTCTCGACCAGGCCCTCGGAGAGGGGCTCGCCCGCGAGCGTGCCCCGCTCCCGGTACTCCGCCCAGGCCGAGCCCGCGAGGTAGCCCCGCACGACGCACTCGAACGGCACGGGCGTCGTGCGGCGCACCAGCATGGCGCGCCCGGCGAGCAGGGGAGCTGCGTGCTGCGCCCCTTCCTGCCCGAAGAGCGCCGGGACCCGCTCGGCGATCTCGTCCGCGGCGGCCGTCAGGAAGTGGCTCGGCATCACGGCGGCGAGCTTCCCGAACCAGAAGGCGCTGAGCTGGGTCAGCACCGCGCCCTTGTGCGGCACGGGCTCCTTCAGCACCACGTCGAACGCGCTCACGCGGTCGCTCGCGACGAGGAGCAGCGTGTCCGCGTCCACCTCGTAGACCTCGCGCACCTTGCCACGGCGCAGCAGCGGGAGCGGCAGGGCGCTCGCGACGAGCGGAGCGGTCAGACGGTCACCTCGGCAGCGGCCGCTACTGGGGCCACGGCCTCGATCTGGCGCAGCACGGGGGGCAGCACCTCCTCGAGGAATTCGTCCACCTGCTGGGGCGCTCGGCCGACGTAGCCGATGGGCTCGCGCTCGTCCGGCGTGGCGCGAATCCCGAGCCGCCGGAACGCGGGGTCCCGGGCCAGCCGCTCGAGCAGGTCGTTCGCCACGCCCGTCTCCGCCACGGCCTGCGCCACGGCGAGGCTGTGACCGCGGATCACCTCGTGCAGCTGCTGGCGGTCTCCGCCCGCCTTCACCCCCCGCACGAGCCACCGCTCGGTCGCGAGGAAGGGCATCGCCTCCTCTACCCGCCGGGCGATCACGGCCTCCCGCACTTCGAGCCCGGCGGCGACGTTGGTCGCGAGCACGAGGATCCCGTCCGTCGCGAGAAACGCCTCGGGGAGAACGAGACGCCGGTTGGCGCTGTCGTCGAGCGTGCGCTCGAGCCACTGACTGGCGGCGGTGTGCCAGGCGTTGCCCTCGAGCTCGATCACGAAGCGGCCCAGACTCGTCATCCGCTCGGCCCGCATCGGGTTGCGCTTGTAGGGCATGGCGGAGGAGCCGACCTGCTCGCTCTCGAACGGCTCCAGCATCTCGCCTTCGTGCTGCAACAGCCGTAGGTCGGTGGCGAACTTGGCCGCGGACGCGGCGACCCCCGACAACGCGGCGAGGATCTGGGCGTCCACCTTGCGCGTGTAGGTCTGACCGGTGACCGGGAACACGCGCGTGAACGCCATCTTCTTTGCCACCCGAGCGTCGAGCTCGCGCGCCTTCTCGACGTCGCCCTCGAACAGCTCGACGAAGCTCGCCTGGGTGCCAGTCGTACCTTTCACCCCGCGGAACTGCAGCGTCGCCAGCCGGTGCAGCAGCTCCTCGGCGTCCAGCAGAAACTCCTGCATCCACAGCGTGACCCGCTTGCCGACGGTGGTGAGCTGCGCCGGCTGGAAGTGGGTGTAGGCGAGGCAGGGGAGGGCGCGGTGGCGGCGTGCCGGCTTGGAGAGCGCTACCAGCACGGCGGCGATCCGTCCGAGCAAGAGCTGCATCCCCTCCCGCATCAGCAGCAGGTCGGCGTTGTCCGTGACGTAGGCGCTCGTGGCGCCGAGGTGCAGGAACGGCCGCGCCGCCGGCGCCTGCTCGCCCAGGTGATGGATGTGCGCCATCACGTCGTGGCGGAGGCGCTTCTCGTGCTCCGCCGCGCGGTCCGGATCCGCGTCGTCGAGGTGGGCGCGCAGCTGACGGAGGGCGTCGTCCGGGATGGCGAGCCCCAGCTCGCGCTGACCCTCCATCAGGGCGAGCCAGAGGCGGCGCCACAGACCGATGCGGCGTCGCTCGCCCCACAACGCCTGCATCGCCGGCGAGGCATAGCGTAGGGAGAGCGGCGACAGGTACGTCACACCTCGGCCTTCGCGCGCGCGACCAGCTTGCTCCAGTCGGCGAGGAACTGATCGAGGCCACGGTCCGTGAGCGGGTGCAGCAGCAGCTTGCGCAGCACGTCGGGCGGCAGCGTCGCTACGTCCGCGCCGATCATCGCCGCCTCCACGACGTGGCGGGGATGGCGGATCGACGCGGCGAGGATCTCGGTCTCGATGCCGTAATTGTCGAAGATCACCCTGGCCTCGCGAATCACGTCCATCCCTTCCTGGCCCACGTCGTCGATCCGGCCGATGAAGGGGCTGACGTAGGCGGCGCCCGCCTTCGCCGCGATCAGGCATTGCACGCTGGAGAAGCACAGGGTGACGTTGGTCTTGATGCCGTCGGTAGCGAGCCGCCGCACCGCGATCATCCCCGCCTCGATCATCGGGATCTTGACCACGATGTTCTCCGCGATCTTGGCGAGCTCCTTCCCCTCCTTCAGCATCCCGTCGACGTCCACGGCAACCACCTCGGCGGAGACCGGGCCCTCCACGAGCGAGCAGATCTCCTTGAGCACGTCCTTGGGGTCGAGGTCCCCCGCTTGCTTGGCGAGCAGGGAGGGGTTCGTGGTGATGCCGTCGATCAGGCCCGCCTGCGCGGCCCAGCTGATGTCTTTGAGACTGGCGGTGTCGAGGAAAAACTTCATGGCTCAGTCCTCGGCGTAGAGGTCAGGAGGATACCGCACGGCCTCCAGGTACAGCCCCTGGGGTGGGGCGGGCGGGCCGGCCGCCTGATTGTCCGTCGCATCGAGCAAGTGGGGGAGGTCGGACGGCGGCCGCCGCCCCAGGGCGATGTCCACCATCACGCCCACGAGGAAGCGCACCATGCGGTGCAGGAATCGGTCGGCCTCGATCGTGAAATTCACCCCCGCCCCGTCCGAACGCGGCGCCCAGCGTGCGAGCGCCACGCGGCATCGGTAGTGGGGTTTCGCCGCGTCGCGGGCGGCGAGACCGCGAAAGTCGTGCTCCCCGGGGAGCGCTGCGGCCGCGCGCGCGAGCGTCTCCACATCGAGCGGCCGGCCCAGGGCCCATTCGTACGGCCGGCGAAACGGCGACCCCGCGGCGTCGTCCGTTCCGATCACGTAGCGGTAGCGCCGCGCGGTGGCGCTCTTGCGGGCGTGGAACCCGGGCCGCATCGGGCTTACCCGCTCGACCCACACGTCCCGTGGCGAGAGCGCGTTCAGGGCGCGGCGCAACCCGGCGACATCGGCGGCCCAGCGCTCGCTCGCCGTGAAGCCGACGCCCTGGCCGATCGCGTGAACCCCCGTATCGGTCCGGCCAGCGCCGATGGCCGTCGTCCGCCTGCCCATCAGGCGCTCGAGCACGGCTTCGAACTCCCCCTGTACCGTGCGCCCTTCCCGCTGCCGCTGCCAGCCCACGAACCGCGCCCCATCGTAGTGCACCACGGCGAGGTAGGGCCGGCTGGTCACGGGCGAAAGATAGAGAAAACGGGGGGGTCAATCAAGCCACGCAACCCGTTGTCCCATTTGACAAAAGACGATTTTTCGGGGTAGCTTTGGCGAGTCGCGAACCCATGCCCGACCACGCCGCCGCCATCCCCGCTACCCCCACCGCCGCCCAGCCTGCGCCGCTCCAGCGGGCGCTCGTGGCGCTCGCCAACCGCCAGTCCCTGAGCGAGCAGGAAGCGAGCGACGTCTTCGGCATCGTGATGCGCGGCGACGCGACCCCGGCGCAGCTCGGCGGGCTCCTCCTGGCGCTCCGCGTCAAGGGCGAGACGGCCGAAGAGGTGGCGGGCGCCGCGCGGGCGCTGCGCGCCGCGATGATCCGCGTCCCCGCGGCGGGGGCCCACCTCGTCGATACCTGCGGCACGGGCGGCGGCGCGATCACGACCTTCAACATCTCCACGGCGGCCGCCTTCGTCGCGGCGGGCGCCGGCGCCTCCGTGGCGAAGCACGGCAACCGTTCCTTCACGTCGCAATGCGGGTCGGCGGATGTGATCGAGGCGCTGGGAGTGCGCATCGCCCTCGACGCCACGCAGGCCGCGCACGCGCTCCAGGAAGCCTGCATCACGTTCCTGTTCGCTCCGCATTTCCATCCGGCGATGAAGCACGCGGCTCCCGTGCGGCGGGAGCTGGGCGTGCCGTCCGTAATGAACCTGCTCGGGCCGCTCGCGAATCCCGCGGGCGTGCGCCGCCAGGTGGTCGGCGTCGCCGATCGCGAGCGCGCCCCGCTCATGGCGGAGGCCCTCGCCCGGCTGGGCACGGAGCACGCGCTGGTGGTGCACGGGGAGGTCGGCATGGACGAGATCTCGCCCACCGGGGCCACCGCCGTGTGGGAGGTGCGGGGCGGCGCCGTCACGAGCTGGCGGCTCGATCCAGCCCGCTACGGGCTCGCGATCGCGGACGTGGCGGCGTTGCGTGGGGGAAAACCCGGCGTCAACGCGCAACGCGTGGAAGGCCTGCTCCGGAATGAGCCGGGGGACCCGGCCGGCGCCGCCGCGGTGCTCCTGAACGCCGCCGCCGCGATCTACGTGGCGGGCCTCGCCCGCACCTACGACGACGGCCTTGCGCGGGCTCGCGAGGCCCTCGGCTCGGGCTCCGCGCGCCGGGCGCTCGAGCGGCTGCGGGCCGCTAGTACTTCCGGATGACCCCCACCACGATCCCCTGCACGAGGATGTCGCGCTCGTTCACGCGCAGCGGGGTCATCGCGGGGTTCGCGGGCTCGAGCCGGATCCAGCCGCCCGGCTCGCGATAGAATTTCTTCACGGTGGCGTTCTGGCCGTGCACCAGTGCGATGACCGTCTGCCCGTTGTCGGCGGCGTTGCGCTCGTGCACGACGATGAAGTCGCCGTCCTTGATGTGCTCGTCGATCATGGAGGTGCCTCGGACCTTGAGCACGTAGCTCCGGCCGCGCCGCGGGATCAGCTCGTCGGGGACCGCGATGGCGTCGTCGCCCGAGATCGCCTCGATGGGTGCGCCGGCCGCCACGAGCCCGAGCAGGGGCAGCTCCGTCGCGCCGGTCTGTCCCTTCGGCGGCACGACCTCGATTGCCCGGCTCTCGTTGTGGGCGCGCCGGATGTAGCCCTTGCGCTCGAGGTTGGTGAGATGTTCGTGGACCGTGGCGAGCGACTGGAACCCGAACTGGCGGGCGATTTCCTCGAAGCTCGGGGCGTAGCCCTTGGACTCGATGTGCGTCGAGATGAAGTCGAGGATTTCGCGCTGGCGGCGTGTGAGCGGCATCAGGAGTCCCGAAAATAACCCGAAGCTAATCTACCCGAAAATCACCCGAACGCAAGCATGCCCCCGGCTACGCTGGATGAGATCCTGAGCGTCACGCGGGCGCGCGTGGCCCAGCTGCGGCCGCGGGCGCGAGATCTGGAGCGCCGGGCGTCCGCCGCCCCGCCGCCGCGTCCCTTCCAACAGGCGCTCGCAGGCAGCACGCTTGGGGTCATCGCCGAGGTGAAGCGGCGCTCCCCGTCCGCGGGAACGATCCGGGAAGACCTCGATCCCGTGGAGCACGCGCGGGCCTACGCGCGCGGCGGCGCGGTCGCGGTGTCGGTGCTGACGGACGAAGCGCACTTCGGCGGCTCGCTCGACGACCTGGCGCGCGTGGCGCAGCAGGTGGCGTTGCCCACCCTGCGCAAGGACTTCATCCTCGACGAGCTGCAGCTGCTCGAGGCGCGGGCGGCGGGCGCGAGCGCCGTGCTCCTCATCGTGCGGGCGCTCGCGGGTCGGCGGCTCGGCACCCTGGCGGCCGCGGCGCGGGGTCAGGGGCTCGGAATCCTGGTCGAGGTGCACACCGAAGCGGAGCTCGAGCGGGCGGTGGCAGCCTCCCCGACGGCGATCGGCGTAAACAGTCGGGACCTGGCGAGCTTCACCGTCGACCTCGAGGGGGCCGTACGGCTCCTGGCGCGTGTGCCCGAGGGCATTCCCGCGGTGGCCGAGAGCGGGATCGAAACGCGGGCGGACGTGGAGCGGGTCGCGGCGGCGGGCGCGGACCTGGTGCTCGTGGGGACGTCGGTGGCCCGGCGAGACGATCCGGCCGCCGCGGTGCGGGCCCTGACGGGCGTGCGGAGAATTGGGAGGAGCCGGTAATGCGAATGCGGAGTGCGGAGTGCGGAACGCGGAGTTTTCAGCATTCCGCATTCCGCACTCTCTGAGAGGAACATGCACGAGTGAGCATCCCCAAGCTTGTCGAACGGGCGGTGGATGGCCGCTTCGGCCCTTACGGCGGCCGCTACGTCCCCGAGACGCTGATGGCCGCGCTGGAGGAGCTGGCGCGTGTCCACGACGAGGCGAAGCGCGACCCCACCTTCTGGGCCGAGCTCGACGCCCTGCTGCGGGACTACGTGGGGCGGCCCACGCCGCTGACCGAGGCACCGCGGCTTGCGGCCGAGGCGGGAGTGGGCGGGGGGGTGGGAGGGGAGGTGCGCGTGCTGCTCAAGCGGGAGGACCTGAACCACACGGGCGCTCACAAGATCAACAACACGCTCGGTCAGGCGCTGTTGGCGCGCCGCATGGGGAAGCGACGCATCATCGCCGAGACCGGCGCGGGGCAGCACGGCGTCGCCACGGCGACCGTGTGCGCGAAGTTCGGCCTGGAGTGCGTCGTGTACATGGGCGAGGAGGACATGCGCCGCCAGCGGCTCAATGTGTACCGCATGGAGCTGATGGGGGCGCGCGTCGTGCCGGTCACGGCGGGGACGCGCACCCTCAAGGATGCGACCAATGAGGCGCTGCGCGACTGGGTGACGAACGTCACGACTACGCATTACATCATCGGGTCGGTCGTGGGGCCCGATCCCTTCCCGCGCGTCGTGCGGGACTTCCAGTCGGTGATCGGGCGCGAGGCGCGCGCGCAGGTGCTGGAGCGCTACGGCCGGCTTCCCACGACCGTGGCGGCGTGCGTGGGGGGCGGATCGAACGCGCTCGGGATCTTCCACGCCTTTCTCGACGACCGGGAGGTGGAGCTCGTGGGTGTGGAGGCGGCGGGGGAGGGACTCGCCTCGGGTCGCCATTCCGCCTCGCTCGCGCGCGGGCGTCCCGGCGTGTTCCACGGAAGCCTCAGCTACCTGCTCCAGGACGGCGACGGCCAAGTGCAGCCCGCCCACAGCGTTTCCGCGGGGCTCGACTATCCGGGAGTGGGCCCCGAGCACGCTTACCTGAAAGATACCGGCCGGGTATTGTATGTTGCGGTCACGGACCAGGAGGCGCTCGCGGCCTTCGCGGCGCTGTCCCGGCTCGAGGGCATCCTGCCGGCCCTGGAGAGCGCGCACGCCGTGGCGTGGGTGCTCGGGCGGCGGGGGAACTGGCGTGCGGGCGACCTCGTGCTCATCAACCTGAGCGGTCGGGGCGACAAGGACGTCGCTATGGTTGCAGAACTGACTGGAGCGAAGCTCTGACCGGGGTGAGCCGGGTCCCGCCCAGTGAGCCCCCGGCCGAGCTGGCGCTGCCTCCCGCCCAGGTCGAGGAGCTGATGCAGGTCGTCGTCAAGGGTCTGCGCGCCACCCAGTTGTATCTCCCGAACAATCCGGTCTACCAGCGCGCCGTGGACAACATCAAGGGAGCCTTCCGGCAGGTGTGGCAGGCGACCGACGACCTGCATTTCGACATCGGGGAGACCGAGCTCCGCTGGGAGAACGCGGTCGTCTACAGCCAGGACAACCGCAGCGAGAGTATCGCGTGGACGCTGTACAAGGACGGCGTCCGCTCACTCACCTTCAAGCGGGGAGTGGAGGACGGCGAGATCGTCAAGTTCTTGGGCGTGCTGCAGCACGCCAAGAACCTCCTGGCGGACGCCCCCGAGGACCTCCTCACGCTGCTCTGGACGCAGGACTTCCAGTTCGTGAGCTACACGTTCCGCGAGCTCGTCAGCGAGGACGCGGTGCCGATTGAGGCCGGGGAGACGATCCCGTCGACGCCGCCGACGGCCGTGCGCCAGCACGTGGAGGAGGAGGCGCCCCCCAAGCGGGAGGGGCTCGTCTCGATCGACGACTTCGATACCACGCTCTACTTCCTGGATGAGAAGGAGGTCGAGTACCTGAAGAGCGAGGCGGAGCGGGAGTACCAGCAGGACCTGCGGCGCAACGTGCTGTCGATGCTGTTCGACCTGCTGGAGCTCCAGAGCTACGCCACGGTGCGGGCCGAGCTGATCTCGATCCTCGAGAACTTCATTCCCTATCTGCTCGGCGCCGGCGATTTTCGCTCGGTGGCCTTCATCCTGCGCGAGACGCACGTCATCCTGCAGCGCGCCCGCGAACTGACCCCCGAGCACCGCCAGACGCTCGAGAACCTGCCGACGCGCCTGTCGCAGGCCGATGCGCTGTCGCAGCTGGTGCAGTCGCTGGACGAAGCGTCCGTGCATCCGACGGAGGAAGAGCTGTCGGAGCTGTTCCAGGAGCTGCGGCCCGAGGCGTTGGCGACGCTGATGGGATGGGTCCCGAAGCTCACGAACGAGCGCGTCAAGGAGCTGGTGCACAAAGCGGCGGAGCGGTTGGCGCTCGCCAACGCAGCGGAGGTGCTCAAGGCCCTGGCCAGCGAGGACGGCGCGACGCAGCTCGAGATGGTGCGGCTCGCCGGGCGGCTGAAGCTCCCGGGGGCCCCGGAGGGGATGGGCCCGCTGCTCGAAGGCGGGGACCGAACGCTCAAGCTCGCGGTCGTGGAGGCGTTGACCGCGATCGCGAGTCCCGGCGCGATGCGCCTGCTGGAGCAGGCGGTGGACGACGGGGATCGCGACGTGCGGATCGCCGGCGTGCGCTTCCTGGCGCAGCGCGGGCACCGCAACGCGCTGGCGCGCGTGGAAGCCGCCGTGACGGGTAGCAAGCTCAAGAACGCCGACCTCACGGAGAAGATGGCGTTCTTCGAAGCCTACGGATCGCTGGCGGGGGCGAAGGGGATCGCCGTGCTCGAGAAGATGCTGCTCGCCAAAGGCCTGCTCTCGAAGAAGGAGGACCCTGAGACGCGTGCCTGCGCGGCGATGGCGCTGGGGAAGATCCGCAGCGCCGAGGCCCGCGGCGTGCTGGAGAAGGCGGCGCAGGACAAGGAGGCCCTGGTGCGGAACGCCGTGAGCCGGGCCTTGCGGGAGGTCGGCGCGTGACGGCCCCGGAGGGCGGCGCGCGGCGCGCCTCGATGGTGGAGACCGTCCAGACGACGGACGGTTTCCTGCGCCACGCGGGGCGGGAGTTCCTGGTGGTGCTCTACACCGCCTTCCGCTCCTTGAAGCTGTATCCGCTCGAGAACAATCAAGTGCAGAAGGCGCTGGACGACCTCTGGGCGACGACGAAGCACCTGCTCGAGATCGAGAAGGAGCTGGAGGTGCGGCTGCAGGGCGAGTTCATCTTCGTGAACTCGACTCGGCTGCGGCTCGACCTCGACAACTACGCCTCGTTTTCCCACATCCTGAGCGTGCTGAGCCAGTGCGGCATCGGCGCGGTGCGGATCGACGAAGGCGTGGACCGCAAGCAGCTGCAGCAATTCGTGTCGCTGCTCCTCTCCTACGGCGCGAAGGAAGCCACGCCCAACAAGGTCCACGAGCTGAGTCAGAAGCTGGGGGACTCCGGCGTGTCGCACATCGGCGTCGAGGCGCCGCTCGAGAGCGACGAGGACGTCGAGGACGTCGAGCGGCAGAAGGAGGCAGCCAAACGGACCTACGCCCGGTCGGTCGCCGTGACGAAGGAGGTCATCAACAGCATCCGCATGGGCCGCACGGCCAACGTCAAGAAGGTGAAGCGGGCGGTGCAGGGGATCGTGGATCAGGTGCTGAACAACGAGGGCTCGCTGGTCGGGCTCACGACCCTGCGGGACTACGACGAGTACACGTTCACCCACTCGGTGAACGTGTGCATCTTCTCCGTCGCCCTCGGCCGCAAGCTCGGCCTCTCCAAGCTGCAGCTGTACGACCTCGGGATGGCGGCGCTGTTCCACGACGTGGGCAAATCGCGGGTGCCCCTGGAGGTGCTCAACAAGGAGGGCGGGCTGAGCGAAGAGGAGTGGCGCATCATGCAGGCGCACCCCTGGCTCGGGGTGCTGACGCTGTTCGGATTGCGCGGCTACGGGGAGATCCCCTATCGCGGGATGGTCGTGGCCTACGAGCACCACATGAAAAACGACCTCACGGGCTACCCGAAGTCGATCCGCGACCGCACTCTGTCCATCTACTCGAAGATCGTGGCCGTCGCGGACGGGTTCGATGCCGCGACGAGCCGCCGCGTGTACCAGACCACGCCGATCCAGCCCGACCAGGTGCTGAAGGAGATGTGGGAGAACCCGCGGCGCGGCTACGACCCCGTGGTCGTGAAGGCGTTCGTCAACCTGATCGGCATCTACCCCGTGGGCACGTGCGTCATCCTCGATACCTACGAGGTGGCCATCGTCCACAGCGCCAACGCGGACGTGAGCCACGTGCACCGGCCGGTCGTGCGGATCGTGACCGCGCCGGACGGCGCGCTGCGCCAGCCCACGTTCCTCGCCGATCTCGCGCACCGTGATGAGCAGGGCAACTTCCCGCGCACCATCGTCAAGGTCACCGACCCCGCGAAGTACGGCATCAACGTCAGCGACCATTTTGTCTGACCACCCCATCGCCGCGCGCTGGCGCGAGGTTCGGGGCGAGGGGCGGGCGGCGTTGATTCCGTATCTCACGGCGGGCTTTCCCACACCCGGCGCCTCGCTCGACGCGCTGCGCCTGGCGGAAGCGGCCGGGGCGGACGTCGTGGAGGTGGGCGTGCCATTCAGCGACCCCCTCGCCGACGGGCCCACGATTCAGCGATCCACGCAGGCCGCCCTCGAGCAGGGGATGACCACGGGGGGCGTGTTGCAGCAGATCCACGACGCGAGGCTGCGCGTGCCGGTCGTCATCATGACCTACCTCAACCCGGTGCTCGCCTACGGCCTGGAGCGCTTCCTGCGGGACGCCCACGCGGCCGGGGCGTCCGGCCTCCTCCTCACCGACTTCCCGGCAGGGGCCGATCCTACCCTCGAGCGCGCGGTGGCGGCGAGTCCGGTCGCGCTGATCCGGCTCATCGCGCCCACGACGACGGACGAGCGGCTCGCGGGCGCGGTGCGGGGCGCGAGCGGCTTCATCTACCTCATCTCCCGCCTCGGCGTCACCGGAGCGCGCGACCGCATCCCGCCCGATCTCGCCGAGCAGGTGGCGCGCGTCCGGGCCGTCACTGCGCTCCCCATCGCCGCGGGCTTCGGCATCAGCACCGCGGCGCAGGTGCGCGCCGCCGCCCGAGCGGCGGACGGTGTGGTGGTGGGCAGCGCCCTGGTGGACGTGCTCGCCACGGCGGGGCTGGCCGCGGGGGAGCGGTTGCTGCGCGAGTTCGCGCGGGCCGTGCGGGAGCGCGACCCATGACCGCGAACCGCATGATCACGCTGTACAGCCGGGCGCTCCTGTACGGGGGGCCGGTGCTGCTCGCCGCCGTGCTCGTCGCCGACCGCCGCTGGATGAGCCAGCCCCTCGAGGTCCTGTTCCTCACGGCGTGCTGCGTGGGACTGCGGGGTGCGCCGATCCCCCTCAGCAAGTATTCCTATCTCACCCAGACGGGGCTCGTGGCGCTCACCGGAAGCCTGCTGGTGGGCCTGCCGGCGACCGCGCTCGCCGTCGCCGCCGGCACGCTGTGCGCCGACTGGGCATGGCAGCGCAAGACGCCCAGCGCCGCGGTGATCAACGCCGGCCGTGAAGTGGTGGCGCTGGTGGCGGCGTTCGGCGTGTACGCGGCCCTCGTCGCAGCGCTCGGCCTCGCCGCGTCGGGCCTGCGCGTCGAGCTGCTGCTGCCCCTGTTCGCGTACGCCATCGCCTACTTCGCCCTCAGCCGGATCCTGTTCTACTTCAGTCTCATCCTGCGGGCCAAGCTCGAGCGCAGCGAGCGCATGTTCATCCTGCGCTACGAATGCATCAGCTACGGCGCGACCATCATCGTGGGCGGCACCATCATCGGCACGGTCGTCGCCTGGCCGCCCGAGGTGTGGGGCATCGTGGGCGTGCTGCTCGCGTTCCTCGGACTGCTCTTCAAGGGAATGCTCGAGGAGGCGATCTCCGCCGAAGAGCTGAACAAGATCCACGCGATGGAAGCCGTGATCACGAGCAACATCAGCCTGGATGACTCGTTCGCGCGCATCGAGGGCCTGGCGCATCGGCTCGTGGACTGGGGCGACTTCCGCATCTATCGCCGCCACGAGGGCGAGCTGCGCCTGGCCTACCGGGGCGCGATCGGCTGGGCGGTCCGGAGCGAGCCGTCGGCGGACACGGTGGCGCTGCGCGGCCAGGTGGTGCAGAGCGGGGCGACGGTCTCGATCGACGACGTCAGCCGCGACGAGCGGGTAGCCGACGCGCCGCTCGCGGTCCAGAGCCTCGTGATCGTACCGCTCAGGTTCGGGGACCAGGTGATCGGTACGCTCGAGCTGGAGCACCACAAGCGCAAGACCTATCGGCCCAAGGATCTGCTCACCATCACGACCTTCGCGAACCAGCTCGCCACGGCGATTCACATCACCGAGCTGCGCCGGCCGCTGGTCGAGACCGTCGAGCGCCTGACGCGGCAGCTGGCGACGCTCGTGCGGGCAGCCGAGGCGCTGCGCGAGGTCGCGGGTGCCGTCGCCGCGTCCACCCGCGCGATCCGCGAGGGAGTGGTCTCCGAGCAAGGCGAGGTGTCGGGGGGCCTGGAGGCGACGGAGACCCTCGCGCAGGTGTCGCGCCGCGTGTCGGAGGACGGCAGCGAGGCCGCCCAGGCGTCGAGCATGGCGAGCGAGGTCGCCAACAAGAACCGCCAGCAGATCCGCGACGCCATCGAGCGGCTCGTGGCCCTCAAAGGCTTCGTCGGCGAGAGCTCGGCCAAGGTGCAGGCGCTCGGCCAGCTGAGCCGCCGCATCACGGGCTTCATCGCGTCGATCCGCGAGCTCGCCGACATGACCAACCTGCTGGCGCTGAACGCGGCGATCGAGGCGGCGCGGGCCGGGAAGCACGGCAAGGGGTTCGCGGTCGTGGCCGAAGAGGTGCGGCGGCTCGCCGAGCAGAGCGGCAGCGCGGCGGAGGAGGCGGGCGGGCTCGTCCAGGACATCCACCGCGAGGTCGGCGAGGTGGTCGAGCAGATGCGCCGCGGGCAGGTGAACGTGGGCGGCGTCGAGGACCTCTCGGCGGCGGCGCTGGAAGCGCTGGACGCCATCGTGGCGGCGACGGCGGAGGCGACGGCGCACGCCAAGCGCATCGCGGAGGCCGCGCAGGAGCAGGACCGCGCGTTCGGCAAGCTGCGGCGCCGGATCCACGCGGTGGCCGAGATCGCGAGCCGCAACCGCACGGAAGCGGACGACGTCGCCACGCGCGCCAGCGAAGCGGCCCAGGGACTCTCCGACCTGGAGCGGGCGACGCGCGAGCTCGAGGAAGTGGCGACCATGCTGCGCGAGCTGACCCGCGGCTTTGCCAGCGTGGCCTAGCGGGTTTACCATTCCGCGGTGCCCAGGGGGGAGCGGGTCTACGTGGCGCTGGGGTCGAACGTGGGAGACCGCGAGGCTCACCTGGCCCACGCCCGCGCTCGGCTCGGGGCGCTGCCCCGCACCCGCTGGCTCAAGAGCTCGCGCGTGGAAGAGACGGCCCCCCTCGGCCCCGTCCCCCAGGGACCCTACCTCAACCAGATGGTGCTGCTCGAGACGGAGCTCGAGCCAGCGGAGCTGCTCGCGCACCTACACGCGATCGAACGGGAGCGCGGCCGCGTGCGGGGGGCGCGCTGGGGGCCGCGCACTCTTGACCTCGACGTCGTGAAATTCGGCGACCGCGTGGTGCGCGATGCCGCGCTCACGATTCCCCATCCCGAGCTGGCCCATCGGGACTTCTGGCAGCGCGAGCTGGCCGACCTGGACGCGCCGTGAGCCCCGAGCCCAAGGGCATCAACGTGCACGAGTTGCTTGCCATGAAGGAGCGGGGCGAGCGGATCGTGTGCCTCACCTGCTACGACGCCCTGTTCGCGCGGTTGCTGGACGAGAGCGGGGTGGACATCCTGCTCGTCGGAGACTCCGTGAACGAGGTGCTGGCCGGCGCGGAGAGCACGCTCTCGGCGACGCTCGAACAGATGATCTACCACACGAGGATCGTACGGCGCGGGACGAGCCGCGCGCTCGTCGTCTGCGACCTGCCGTTCCTCAGTTACCAGATCTCGAGGGAGGAGGCGATCAGGAATGCCGGCCGGGCGATGGCGGAGACCGGGTGTCACGCCGTCAAGCTGGAGGGCGGGAAGCCGATGGCCCAGACGGTGCGGGCGCTCGTGGACGTGGGCATCCCCGTGATGGGCCATCTCGGCCTCACCCCGCAGTCGGTGCACGCGCTCGGCGGGCATCGGGTGCAGGGACGGGACGAGAAGACCGCCGAGCGGCTCAAGGAGGACGCCAAGGCGCTCGAGGATGCGGGCGCGTTCGCGATCGTGCTGGAGCTCGTGCCGGCGCCGCTCGCGTCGCAGATCACCAAGTCGCTCACCATTCCCACGATCGGTATCGGGGCGGGGCCGGCGTGCGACGGCCAGGTGCTCGTGCTGCACGACATGCTGGGTCTCAACGACAAATTCGCCGCCAAGTTCGTGAAGCGTTACGCGGCGCTGGCCGAGGACGTGCGCGAGGCGGTGCGGCTGTACGCCGCCGAAGTGCGCGAGGGGCGCTATCCCGGGCCGGAGCATTCGTTCCCGAAGTGACCCGGCGTCCCCCGGCATCGGACGAAGTCGCCGCGGTCGCGTAGCCCCGCCGTGCACGAAATCACCGAGCCACGGGAGATGCGCGCCTGGTCGCGCGCCGAGCGCGCGAAAGGCCGCCGCATCGGGTTCGTCCCCACGATGGGCTCGCTCCACGAGGGCCACCTGCGCCTCGTGGACCGCGCCCGGGATCATGCCGATCGCGTGGTGTTGAGCGTCTTCGTCAATCCGCTGCAATTCGGCCCGCAGGAGGATTTCGAGCGCTACCCGCGCAGTCTCGCGGACGATCGCAGGCTCGCCGCCGAGCGCGAGGTGGATTGTCTGTTCGTGCCCGAGACGGCCGCGATGCACGCCGCCGAGCCGCTGGTGCGCGTCTCACCGGGCCCGACCGCGGAAACGCTCGAGGGTGCGGCGCGGCCCGGCCACTTTGCAGGAGTCCTCACGGTGGTGGCGAAGCTGTTCCACATCGTCGAGCCCGACCTCGCCGTGTTCGGCCGCAAGGATTATCAGCAGGCCGTGCTCGTGCGGCAGATGGTGCGGGACCTGGATTTCCCCGTGGAGATCGACGTCGCACCCACGGTGCGGGAGCTGGACGGCCTCGCGCTCTCTTCGCGCAACGCGTTCCTTGACCCCGACCAGCGCCGCGCCGCGCTCGCCCTGTCGCGTGCGCTACGCGCCGTCGAGCAGGCGTGGCGGGGCGGGGAATCGAACCCCGTCGTGCTCGAGCGCCGCGGCATGGAGGTGCTCCGCATCCCCGGGGTGACGCCCGAGTACCTGGCCATCGTGGGCGAGGCGGTGCGGCCCGTGAAGCAGGCCGATGCCCGCGCCGTCGTGGTGATCGCGGCGCGGGTCGGGGCCACGCGGCTGATCGACAACGTGGTGCTGGGGGAAGGCGTGGCCGGCGATGTCGCCGTGGGAGGCCGGGCGTGACCTCCGCGACACTCCCTCCCTGGGCCGTCGTCACGCCGGAGCGCCGGGCGCACATCGAGCGCGTCGTGCAGCTCGAGACCGACTGGGCGCACGCGCTGCACGTCGCCCCGGCCGAGCGGGAGCGGTGGCTGCGAGCGGCCTGGCTGCACGATGCCCTGCGCGACGCCCCGGCGGCGGACGAGCTGGCACATGGACCGATGGCCGCCGATCGCGCGGCCCGGGACGGCGAGACGGACCCGGGCGTACTCGACGCCGTACGCTACCACTCGCTCGGCTCCGCACTCTGGGACGACGTCGGCCGGATGCTGTACCTCGCCGACTACCTGGAGCCCGGCCGGGGGTTCGATCGCGGCGAGCGGGCCGCGCTCGCCGCGCGGGTCCCGGGCGAGCGGCATGCGGTGTTGGTCGAGGTCGTGAGGCGGCGGATCACGCGGGCCCTGAGCGCCGGGTGGCCGTTGCCGCGGGAAACGGTGGAGTTCTGGAACTCGCTCGTCTCGCGCTGAGCGCGCTGGTGGTGGGTCTCGCGGGCTGCGGCGGCGGCGCCGGCGCCGGCGCGGGGACGCTCCGCGTGCCGGGCGAGGGCGGCCGGCGCGTGACCGTGGAGGTGTTGAACGCGAGCGGCCGCAGCGGGCTCGCCAGGAGCGGCGTGCGCGTGTTGCGACAGGCGGGCATCGACGTGGTGAGCTTCGGGAATGCGCCCGCTGCCGTCGGGACGCTCGATTCCACGCGCATCGTGGTGCGGCGCCCCGCCGCAGCCGTGGGTGACCAGGTACGCCGAGCGTTGGGGGTGGGGCGCGTGATCGTGGAGGCGGATACCGCGAAGCTACTCGACGCGAGCGTGTTCCTCGGTGCGGACTTTGCGCCGCGGCTCCAGTTCCACCCGTAGCTGCCCGCACGCGGCACTGATGTCGAGCCCGCGGCTCCTCCGCAGCACCGCCGCCACTCCCCGGCTGCGCAGCCGCCGCTCGAACTCGAGCATCCGCCGGCGTGAGCTCGGCGTGAGGTCGGGCGCTCCCCCCGGGTGAAGGGGCAGCAGGTTCACCAGCGCGCCGAGCGGCTTCGCCAACTCCGCCAGGCGATCGGCCGCCTCGAGAGCGTCGTTGCGGCCGTCGATCAGCACGTACTCGAGGGTCACACGCCGTCGGAACTGCCGCAGCGCCTGAACCACGTCCGCAAGCGCGTATTTCTTCTCGATCGGCATCAGCGCGAGCCGCAACGCCGGCGTCGGCGCGTGCAGGGAGAGGGCGAGGCGGAACTGCTCCGGGCGGCGGGCGAGCTGCGCCAGGTTCGCGAGGATCCCGACCGTCGAGACGGTGATGTGCCGCGCCCCGATCCCGAACCCCTCCGCATGGTTCAGGATCGTCAGGCTCACGTCCACCGCCTCCCAGTTGAGGAGCGGCTCGCCCATGCCCATGAACACGACGTTGGTGGGCGCCTGGCCCGCCGCGTCGAGCAGGAGCTCGCGCACCTGGCCCGCGATCTCCGCCGGCGCGAGGTTGCGCCGGAAGCCCATCCGCCCCGTGGCGCAGAACACGCACCCCAGCGCGCATCCCACCTGCGACGAGATGCACAGCGTGCGCCGCTTGCCCTCGGGGATGAGCACGGACTCGATCGCCTCACCGTCGTCGAGCCGCCACAGAAACTTCTCCGTGCCGTCGCGCGACACCTGCCGCGTCACCAGGCGGAGCCGGCGCAGCGGGAACGCTTCCGCGAGGGCCCGTCGCAGCGCCGCGGGCAGCTCCGTGGCCTCCTCCCAAGAGGCCACCGGACGCTGCCACAGGCGAGCCAGGATCTGCTTCGCGCGGTAGGCCGGCTCGCTCCGCGCAGTCAGCCACGGGGCGATGGCGGCGCGCGCCGCGTCGGGCGGGAGCGACAGCAGGTCCGTCACCGGAACAAGGCCTCCACGCCCATGCGATACGATGCGCCGACGCCGGCGACGCCGGGGTTCTCGGCCAGCGTGAGACGGTAGCGACCGATCACGAGCCCCAGCCCAGCCACGAAGCGCCAGCGGGCCCCGCTGTAGCTCCCCTCGCGCACCAGGAGCAGATCGGTGGCAAAGAGGTCGCCCAGCGCGAAACCCGCGCCGAACTGGTGGTCCTGGGTGAAGCCGCGCGTCAACGTAATCCCGTAGCGACCGTGCACCGAGGCCGCGGCGCCGCCCCGCCACGGCGCACCGCGCCACACGCAGTAGTCGATTCCGGCCGAGAGGTCCTGGGCGGCGTCGCTCGCGGCGAAGCGCGAGAAGGAGCGGGTCGCGAACGCCACGGTGAGCGTCCCCGTGACGCCGTACCGCACGCCCACGTCGAGGGTCCAGCGATTGGAATCCTCGAGGTCGAGCGTCGTGGTGCGGTACGCGAATGTGGCCCCGAGCGCGCTGGCGCCGCGGGTGGCGCTCCAGCTGGCACCGACGGTCTGCGTGTAGAAGGGAATCGAGCCACCGTCCGGATCCGGACTGAGGGACGTGGGCACCAAGTCGCTGATGCTCATCCTGCCGTACACGATGCCGACGCGCCCCACGGGACTCACCCGGGCGCGCGCCGTGAACAGCACGCCGCTCGCTCCCACGGCCGACGGCGTGTTCACGACCTCGAGCCCGAAGGCCGCCCGTTCCCCCGTCGCCGGTTGGGCCGGGTTCCAAAAGCCGGCGGCACCTCCCGTCGCGAGTGCCGGCGGCTGGGCGAGCGTCGTGGCGGCTAACCGCCACAGCTCGGCGCCCGCTCCCTCCTGACCGAGAAGGGCCGCCGGGGCGAGCACGCCGAGCAGCAAGGGAACGCGTGGCATTCGGTCACCAACCTAACTATCTTCAAGCGTTTAGGACACTTGAGCCAACGTGCGCCTTTCCGAGCTGTTGTCACCCAGTCGCATCCGGGTACCCCTCAAGGCTGGCGACAAGGAGGGGATCCTGCGGGAATTGGTGGGACTGATGCTTGCCGGAAACGGGGGTGCGGCGGGGGGCGCGGGGGGCGCGCGGGCAGGCGGGGGTGGAGGGGTAAGTGCGGCGCAGGCCGACGAGATTCTGGGGGCGATCCTCGAACGCGAGCGCCAGTTCCCGACCGGGATCGGTTATGGGGTGGCGGTGCCGCACGGCCGCTGTCCCGCATTGTCCGGCCTCGTGGTGGTGGCCGGCACGACGCCAGCCCCGATTCCCTACGAGACGATCGACGGAGAGCCCGTGCGCCTGTTCTTCTTGCTCGCCGGCCCAGAGTCCCATGCCGGCGTTCACGTGAAGGCTCTGAGCCGGATCTCGCGCCTGGTGCGGCGCGAACCGGTGCGGGGGCGGCTGCTCGCCGCCCGGACGGCCGAGGAGTTTCACCGCGCGCTGGTGGAGGCGGAAGTCGCGTGACCCCGAGCCGGACGGGGTGGCGCACACATCGCTGCGGCGAGCTACGCGCGACGCATGCGGGGCAGCGCGTGCGGCTCGGCGGCTGGGTGCACCGGCGGCGCGACCTGGGGGGCCTCGTGTTCGTGGACCTGCGCGACCGGGCGGGGCTCGTGCAGGTGGCCTTCGGGCCCGGGTGGTCGCCGCCCGAGGTGCTGGCGCGAGCAGGCGGGCTCGGCAGCGAGACAGTCGTCGTCGTGGCAGGAGACGTGGTGGCACGCCCGCCCGACATGCGCAACGCGGACCTCGCGACCGGCGACGTCGAGGTGCATGCGGCCGAGCTCGAGATCCTGGGGCCCGCCGCGACGCCCGCGATTCCCGTCGCGCGCGCCAAAGGAGAGGAGCTGCCCGCGGAAGAGCTGCGCCTCAAGTACCGCCACCTCGACCTGCGACGTCCCGAGATGCAGGCGAACCTGGTGTTGCGCCACCGCTTGCTGCAGCGCGCTCGCAAGACCCTCTCCGACCTCGAGTTCCTGGAGATCGAGACGCCCATCCTGACGAAGCCCACGCCCGAAGGGGCCCGGGACTATCTCGTGCCCTCGCGGCTGCATGCGGGCGAGTTCTACGCGCTCCCGCAATCGCCCCAGATCTACAAACAGCTGCTGATGGTGTGCGGATTCGACCGCTACTTTCAGATCGCGCGCTGCTTCCGGGACGAGGATCTGCGCTACGACCGCCAGCCCGAGTTCACGCAGATCGACCTCGAGGCGTCGTTCGTCGGACAGGAGGACGTGCTCGGGTTCGTGGAGGCGGTGCTCGCGGCGCTATGGGACGAGGGGGGGCACGCGATCGGGCGGCCCTTCCCGCGACTGACGCATCGTGAAGCGATGGAGCGCTATGGCACGGACAAGCCCGACCAGCGCTACGACCTGGCGATCGCCGACTGGACGGCGCTGGTCCGGCCGTTGGGGGTGCCGTTCTTTCACTCCGCCGTGAAGGACGGCTCCCGGGTGCGCGGGCTCGCCGTGAAAGGGGGAGGCGCGCTGTCGCGGAAGGACGTGGATCAGCTCGCCGCGGTGACGAAGCAGTTGGGCGGCGCCGGGCTCGCGTGGGTGAAGCGCCAGGGCGAGCAGATCTCGGGCTCGGTCGGGAAGCATTTCACGGCCGAGACGCTCGGCCGCCTCGGGGTCGGCGACGGGGACGTGGCGCTGATGACGGTGGGCCCCGACCGCATCACCTCGCCCGTACTCGACAAGGTGCGCCAGGAGGTGATCCGCCGGCTCGCGCCCCGACCGGAGACGGCGCACGCGTTCTGCTGGGTGGTGGACTTCCCGTTGTTCGAGCTTGACCCCGAAACGGGGCGACCCGTGTTCGCGCATCACCCGTTCACGTCGCCGCACCCGGAGGATGTCGCCAAGCTCGAGGCCGACCCACTGGCCTGCCGGGCGCTGCACTACGACGCGGTCTACAACGGCCACGAGCTGGGCTCCGGCTCGATTCGCATCACGGACCCCGCCGTGCAGCGTCGCGTGTTCGGGCACCTGGGCCTGACGCCGCAAGAGGCGGAGGCGCGGTTCGGCTTCCTGCTCGCGGCGCTCGCCGCCGGTGCGCCGCCGCACGGCGGCTTCGCGATCGGCTTCGATCGGGTGGCGATGCTGCTCGCCGGCGCGGCCTCGCTGCGCGACGTGATCGCCTTCCCGAAGACGACCGCCGCGCGCGCCCTGTTCGAGGGCGCGCCGGCCTCCGCCGCTCCGGCGGACCTGGCCACGCTGCACATCGAGGTGAAGCGATGAGCGACGACGTCACGCACCGCGTCTCGGCCGAAGGCGTCGATCCCCTCGCCCTCGCCGGGGTCAACGACGGCAACCTGATCGAGCTCGCCAAGCTCCTCGGCGTGCGGGTGTCGCTGCGCGGGGACACGCTTACCCTGCAGGGAGCCGTGACGGCCGTGGAGCGCGCGGCGCAGGTGGCAGAAGCGCTGGTCGACCTGGCCCGCATGGGGGACCAGCTGGAGGTCACGGACGTGGAGCGTGTCGTCGGTGAAGGAGCGCGCGGCACGCTGGGGGCGCCCGCGACGGGCGAGTACAAGATCATCCTGCCCGGGCTGCGGCGCGTGATCCAGGCGAAGACGCCCGGGCAGCGGGAGTACCTCCAGGCGATCGCCCAGCACGACATCGTGGTCGGGATCGGGCCCGCGGGCACGGGCAAGACCTACCTGGCGGTCGCCGCCGCGGTGGACGCGCTGTCCCGCAAGCGGGTGCGCCGCATCGTGCTCGCGCGGCCGGCGGTCGAAGCGGGGGAGAGCCTGGGCTTCCTGCCCGGCGACCTGCAGGAGAAGGTGGACCCCTACCTGCGGCCCCTGTATGACGCCCTCGAGGACATGATGCCGCGCGACCGCGTCCAGAAGGCGATCGACGGCCGCGTCATCGAGATCGCGCCGCTCGCCTATATGCGGGGCCGGACGCTGGGCGACGCATTCGTGATTCTGGACGAGGCGCAGAACGCCACCGGGATGCAGATGAAGATGTTCCTCACGCGCCTGGGTGTGAACTCCCGCGCGGTGATCACCGGCGACAAGACGCAGATCGACCTGTCCAACCGCGAGGACTCGGGGCTGCTGCAGATCGAGCGCATCCTCCCCGGCATCGAGGGGGTGGCCTTCTGCTACCTCACGGAGACGGACGTCGTGCGCCACCGGCTGGTGCGCGACATTATCCGCGCCTACGCCGAGGACGCTCAGGGCTGAGATGAACCTCCCGACGAAGGATCAGGTGCGCTATCACGGCGAGCGCTGGGCGTGGGTGCTCGGCCTCGCCCTCCTCGCCTACCTCGCGTTCCCCTCGAGCGCCGGCGAAGCGGCACCGCTGCTCGAGACCGGCAAGTTCGCGGACCGCGACCTGATCGCGCCGTTCACGTTCGCGGTCAGCAAGTCGGACGAGGAGCTGGCCCGCGAGGCGGAAGAGTTGGCGGCCACGGTCAAGCCGATCTACGAGTTTCAGCCCCGGGGACTCGACAGCGCGCGCCTGGCGGTCCACACCTTCTTCGCGACCGTGGACGCCGCGGCGGACAGGGGCCCGCAGGCGATCATCCAGGCAGCGCGGGAGCAAGGGGTGACGCTCACGCTGGGCGAGGCCGCGTATCTGTCGAAGGGCGGCAAGCGGCGCAACCTCGAGAAGGCCCTCGACGAGCTGATCGAGCGCACGCTGGCGCTCGGCGCCACGGGCCCGGGCGTGCTGCAGGTGGAGCAGGCCCAGGAGCTGATCATCCGCCGGCGGTCCGGTGAGACGTCGGTGCCGCGCGAACAGGTGATGTCCTACGCGCTGTACCTGACGCGCGCGCGCACCGTGCATCCGGACAAGGGATCGAGCGTCGGCGACGCCGTGTACCTGAAGCTGGCCGGTCACTTCTTCCGGCCCACGCTCGTGCCGAATGCGCCGGAGACCGAACGGCGGCGCGACGAGCTGCGCAAGAGCGTGGATCCGAGCAAGTACATCGTCCGCGCCGGTGACCGCATCGTCGGGGCGCACGAGGTCGTGACGAGCGAAGCGCACGAGAAGCTCGTGGCGCTGCGCAACGATCTCGTGCGGCGCGGCGCGGCGACCGGCCGCTCGGTCGGGGGCTTGCTCGGCTCCCTGCTGCGCGACGGGCTGGTGCTCTCGATCTTCTGGGTGCTGATGCTGTTCTACCGCCGGGAGACGTACCGCGAGCGCCGCCAGATCACCCTCATCGGCTGCCTGTTCGCGATCGTGATCGCCGGCGCGGCCGCCGTGTCGCGGACGCTGCCGCAGCATCCCGAGCTGGTGCCGCTCCCGTTCCTCGCCATGCTGCTGACGGTGCTCTTCAACGGCCGCGTCTCGATGATCGCGGCCCTGATCCTGTCGGTGGTGATCGCCTTGCAGCCGGTCTACCACGACACCCCGGCGCTGTTTCTCTGCGTGGTGGGCGGCGTGACCGCGGCGCTCTCGGTGAAGAGCCTGCGGCGGCGCAGCCACCTCTACGCCGCCGTGCTGGTGGTCGGCGCCGGCTACCTGCTCGGGGCGCTGGCGCTCGGTCTCGCGGGGGCGTGGACGGCGGCAACCATCGGCCGGGGCGCGCTCGCCGGCATCGCGAACGGCCTCGTCTCCGCGTCGCTCACGATCCTGCTGCTGCCGCTCGCGGAGGCGCTCACGCAGATCACGACCGACCTGACCCTGCTCGAGCTCTCCGACCCGAGCCGGCCCCTGTTGCGGCGGCTGTCGCTCGAGGCGCCGGGCACCTACGCGCACAGCATCGCGATGGCGAACCTGGTCGAGGCGGCCTGCAACCGCGTCGGCGGCAACGGCCTGCTCGGCCGCGTGGGGTGCTACTACCACGACATCGGGAAGGTGAAGAACCCGCAGTACTTCGTGGAGAACCAGACGCGCGGCAACAATCCGCACGACCGCCTCAAGGCGTTCCAGTCGGCGCAGATCATCAAGGCCCACGTGACCGACGGCCTGCATCTGGCCGCCGAGGCGGGGCTGCCGGATGCGGTGGCCGCGTTCATCCCCGAGCACCATGGCACGACGGAGATCACCTACTTCCTCGACCGGGCCAAGAAGAGCGGGGACGGCGGCGGCTTGAAGACGTCTGATTACACCTACCCGGGCCCCAAGCCGCGCTCCACGGAGACCGCCGTCACGATGCTGGCCGACTCGGTGGAAGCGGCGCTCCGCGTGCTCGAGGATCTCACGCCGACCAAGATCGAGGAAGTGATCAACCACATCGTGCGGACCAAAATCAGCCAGGGGCAGCTCGACGAGGCTCCGATGACGCTGCAACAGCTCGAGCAGGTGAAGCAGGAGTTCGTCCGCATCATCACCGGGATGTACCACAACCGCATCGAGTATCCGGAATCCAGTGGCGGCATCACGGCGACGTGGCAGCCGGCGGCCAAGACTTGAGGCCCGCCTGGCCCGGGTCGCCCGTCGCGTGCTGGCCTGGGAAGGCGCCTCGCACGCCCGCGTGGAGCTCACGCTGTTGGGCGGCGCGGCGATGCGGCGCCTGAACCGGCGGGTCACCGGCCGCCGGGGACTCACCGACGTGATCGCGTTCGCGCTCCCGCAGCCCGACGGGAAGCTCGTCGGCGACGTGTACCTGTGTCCCGGCGCGGCGCAGCGTTGGGTCAAAGGCCGGGGAAAGGGGAAGGGGGAAGGGGTGGACGAGGAGCTGGTGCGGCTCGCCGTGCACGGCACCCTCCACGTGCTGGGGTTCGACCATCCCGAGGGGCCGGGCCGCACGCGCTCGGCCATGTGGCGCCGGCAGGAGCGCTACGTCCGCCGGTTGACCGACGGAGCGCGGTGATGCTCGGCTCGACGGCGCTGCTCCTGAGCGGGGCGCTGGTCGCCCTGGGCGCCGCGCTCTGGGCCGGCCTCCTGGCCCTGGCCGAGGAGGCAGCCGTGGGCGAGGCGCTCCACACGCTGGGCGACGCGCCTCCCCAGACCGTGGGTGGTCGCGTCCCGCTGCACCGCGCGCTGCACGTGTCGCGCCTGGCGCTGCTGGTGCTGGGCGCGGTCGGCGCGTCCCGCGCGCTCGGGTGGTGGCAGCAGCCGTGGGAGCGGAGTCTGCTCGAGCTCGCCGCGGCCGTCGGCTTGCTGTTCGTCGTGGGGGACGCGCTGCCCCGCAGCATCGCCCGTCTCGCGCCCGAGCTGTCCACCGCCGCGCTGCCGCTCGCGCGCCGCACCCTGGTGCCGTTCGGCCCGCTGCTGTGGCTCCTCGCCTGGGTGGACAGGGGCCTGCACGCCCTCGTCGCCATCCCGCGGCCGCTCCAGCCGGACCTCGGCGCCGCGCAGCGCGACATGCTGCTCGGCGTCTTCACGCTCGCCGACACGACCGTGGACGAGGTCATGACGCCGCGGCTCGACATGGTGGCCGTGGACGTGTCCGCCACCAGGGAAGAGCTGCTCGACACTTTGCGCCAGAGCCAGCACACGCGGCTGCCCGCCTACGACGGAACCCCCGACAACATCGCCGGGGTCGTATACGCCAAGGACCTGGTGCCGTTCGTGATGGGGCTGGGTGAGGGACGAGACGGCGGCGCGGCCCGCTGGCAGGACCTGGTGCGTCCGGCGCTCTTCGTGCCGGAGACGAAGACTCTCGACAGCCAGCTCCGCGAGTTCCAGCGCGGGCCGGCCCATCTCGCGATCGTCGTCGACGAGTTCGGCGGCACCTCGGGGCTGATCACCCTGGAGGACATCCTCGAGGAGATCGTCGGAGAGATCCGCGACGAGCACGACGTGGAAGCTCCGGCCGCGATCCGCCGCGACGGCAGCCGCTTCGTCGTGGACGGGCGGGCCAGCCTCAATGACCTGTCGCAGGCCTTGGGGCGGTCCTTCGAGCACCCCGACATCTCGACCGTCGGGGGGTTGATCTACTCGGTGCTCGGGAGAGTGCCGCGCGCCGGCGAGGAGCTCGTGCTGGACGGGTTCCGCGTCGTGGTGGAGCGGGTGGACCGGCGTCGCGTGACCCGCGTCTCGTTCGAGCCGCAGCCATGATCGGCTCGCTCGCGGTGCTGCTCGTGGGGCTCGGCATCGCCGGCGCCTCGGCCGCGGTGGGCGTCGCGACCGCCGCCGTGAGCCAGGTCGAGCTCACGCGCTGGGTCTCGTACAAGCTGCGCGGCGCGGGGGCGGCCGCGCGCCTGCTGGAAAACCCGGGCCGGATGCTCGCCACCGCCAACGCCCTCACCACGCTGGGCATCATCTGCGCCGCCGCCTCGAGCCCGGCCCTGCTCGCCCAGACCACAGCGACGTTCCTCGGCGTGTTCACCGTGACGGTGGGTGTGCCCCTGTTTGTGAGCGCCGCCTACCTGGTCCCCCGCGTGGTGGGCCGGCGCTGGGCCGAGCCGATCGTGGCGCACGCGGTGCCGTGGCTGGAGCGCCTGGGGCGGCCCCTCGGGGCCTTCATCCCGTGGCGCGATCCCTCGGCGCGCTCCACCCTCGCCGCCGTGCTTTCCAACGCCGACACCGATGCGCTCGCCTCGGCCGACGAGATGGTGGTGGTGTCCGGCGTGCTCGCCTTCGCGGACCGCCCCGTGAAGGAGCTGATGACGCCGCGGACGGCCATCGTGGCGATCCCCGAGGGTCTCCTCGCCGCGGAGGCGGCCCACGTGTGCGCGCAATCGGGCTACAGCCGGTATCCGGTGTATCGCGGATCGCTCGACGATGTGGTGGGCGTCGCCCACGCATTCGACCTGCTGGCCCTCCAGCCCGACGCGCCCGTCCCCGTCCGCCCGGCCCTGGTCGTGCCCGCGACCACGCGGGCCGCCGACCTGATGCTCGAGATGCGGCGCGGCCGCAGTCATCTCGCCGTCGTCCTGGACGAGTTCGGCGGGACCGCGGGCGTCGTGACTCTCGAGGACCTGCTGCGCGATCTGGTGGAGGAGATCTTCGGGGATCGCGCGGCGGCGCCCGCGGCAGCGCCGGCGGCGCCGGCCGGCGTGCTCGAGGTCGAGGCGAATGCGCCCCTGGGCCGGATCGAAGCCGCGTTCGGCGTGGGGCTCGCCAGCCCCGGCGTCCAGTCGGTGGGGGGACTGCTGATCCAGGCGCTGGGCCGCATCCCCAGGCCGGGGGAGCGGTTCCTGCTGCGGGGATTCGAGTTCGACATTCTCGCCGCCACGGCGACGCGGGTCGAGCGGGTGGCCGTGCGCCCCGGACCCGTGCGCGCCGTCCCGCTCGACCGCGCGGAGGAGCGCGGGTGACTCCTGTTATAGTTATGGCGCATGGCGATTGACCCCGTCCTCGAGGGCCTCGAGCGCCGCGATCCCGCGGCGCTGGCCCGGGCCATCAGCCTCGTGGAGAACCAGCGCGACGACTACGAGCGCGTGCTGTCTCACGCCCACGCGCGCCTGGGGCGCGGCGGCACGCGCCGCGTCGGCATCACCGGCCCGCCCGGCGCGGGCAAGAGCACCCTCACCGAGCGCCTGATCCAGCACTACCGGGGGCAGGAGCTGCGCGTGGGCGTGATCGCGGTGGACCCGACGAGCCCGTTTACGGGCGGGGCGCTGTTGGGCGACCGCATCCGCATGGAGTCGGCGAGCCACGACCCGGGCGTGTTCATCCGCTCGATGGCCACGCGGGGGGCGCACGGCGGGCTCGCGACCACGACCGAGGAGGTGGCCGACCTGCTCGAGGCCTTCGGCTTCGACCGCATCCTCATCGAGACCGTCGGAGTCGGACAGACGGAGCTCGACGTCGCCCGCAGCGCCGAGACGACCGTTCTGGTGCTCGTTCCCGAATCAGGCGATGGCATCCAGACCCTCAAGGCGGGCGTGATGGAGATTGCGGATGTCTATGTCGTCAACAAGAGCGACCGGCCGGGCGCGGACAAGCTGCGCACGGAAGTCGAGGTGATGCTGGGGATCCGGCGGGGGAACGCCTTCCGCCACATCTCCCCCCACCACCGGTCGGACAGTCGGACCGTCGGATCGTCGGACCGAAAGCCCGTACCGTCCGACGCCTGGGAGCCTCCCGTCATCGCGGCGATCGCGTCGCGTGGTGAGGGCGTGGCCGAGTTGACGCACGCGCTGGACCGGCACCACCGCCATCTCGAGGCGAGCGGCCGCCTCGCGGCCGGGCGGCGGGAGCGCCTGGTGCAACGGACGCGGGCGGCGCTGGAGCGCGGGATGCGACAGTGGATCGCGGCGACCGCACAGGCGGAGGAGCTGCTGGCGCGGCGCCTGGACGACCTCGTGGACGGTCGCCGCAGCCCCTATGACGTGGCGGCGGAAATCCTCGACCAGCTGAAGACCGGAGCGGGGCGATGAGCGACGGCGCGAAGAAGCCGGTGTACGGGCCGGACGATCTCGGCCGCTTCGACGTCGCGCGCCAGCTCGGGCAGCCCGGACAGTTTCCCTTCACCCGCGGGATCCATCCCACGGGGTACCGCGGCCGGCTGTGGACGATGCGGCAGTTCGCGGGGTTCGGCGCGGCCGAGGACACGAACGAGCGCTACAAGTTCCTGCTCGACCACGGCCAGACGGGCCTCTCCGTGGCGTTCGACTTTCCCACGCTCATGGGCTACGACTCCGACCATCCGCGCGCCGAGGGGGAGGTGGGCAAGTGCGGGGTCGCGATCTCCTCGCTCGCCGACATGGAAGACCTGTTCCGCGGCATCCCGCTCGATCGGGTGTCCACCTCGATGACGATCAACGGCCCGGCGGCGATCCTGTTCTGCTTCTATGTCGCGGCTGCCGAGCGGCAGGGCGTAGCGAGCCACAAGCTCCGGGGCACGATCCAGAACGACATCCTCAAGGAGTACATGGCGCAGCACGCCTGGATCTATCCGGTCGAGCCCGCCCTGAAGATCATCGTGGATGTGTTCGAGTGGGCGGCGGCGCACGCGCCGCTCTGGAATACGATTTCCATCTCCGGCTATCACATCCGCGAGGCGGGTGCGACGGCGGCGCAGGAGCTCGCCTTCACGCTGGCCAACGGCTTCACCTATGTGGAGCGGGGCATCGCCCGCGGCCTCGAGGTGGACCGCTTCGCGCCGCGACTGTCGTTCTTCTGGGACATTCACAACGACTTTTTCGAGGAGATCGCGAAGCTCCGCGCGGCGCGCCGCATCTGGGCGCGGCACATGCGGGACCGCTACGGGGCGAAGACCCCCCGGTCGTGGATGATGCGGTTCCACTGCCAGACAGCGGGCGTGACGCTGACCGCACAGCAGCCGCTCAACAACGTGGTGCGGGTCGCCTATCAGGCGCTTGCCGCGGTGCTGGGCGGGACGCAGTCGCTGCACACCAACTCGCTCGACGAGACGCTCGCCCTGCCGACCGAAGAGGCGGTCCGGCTCGCGCTCCGGACCCAGCAGATCATCGCCCACGAGACCGGCGTGCCGGAGGTCATCGATCCGCTGGGCGGCTCCTCCTACGTGGAGTCGCTCACGGACCAGCTCGAGCGCGAGGCCGAAGCGCTGTTCGCCGAGATCCAGTCGATCGGCGGCGTCGTGAAGGGGATCGAGAGCGGCTGGTTCCAGCGCCAGATCGCCCGCTCGGCCGAGGCGTATCAGCGGGAGGTTGAGTCCGGCAATCACGTCATCGTCGGGGTGAACGACTTCGTGAGCGAGGACGACCATCCCGTGGAGATCCTCAAGGTCTCGAACGACGCCGAGGACTCGCAGCGGCGCCGGCTCGGGCGACTGCGCGCCGAACGCGACGCCGGGCTCGTGCAACGGCGGCTCGACGCGTTGACGCACGCCGCCGAAAGCGACCAGAACGTGATCGGGCCGATGCTCGATTGCGCCCGCGCCTACTGCACGCTGTACGAGATCCGGCACGCGCTGGAGCGGGTCCACGGCGCTTACCGGGAGCCGGTGTTCTTCTAGCGCATGACCGCCGTCCCCGTGGTTCCGAGCGAACACGCCGTGCGTGACGCCATCGAGCGGCTGTCGCGCGTCGAGCCCGGTCCGTTCCAGGTCCTGTCGTGCTACCTGAAGCTGGAGCCGCGCGACAAGGAGCGGGGCAAGTACCTCATCAAGATGAAGAACCGGGTGAAGCGCGTCGAGTCCGACCTCGCCCGGCGCGCGCTCGACCACGCGCAGCGCGAGGAGGTGGCCGCCGACCTGGCGCGCGTGCTGCACTATTTCGAGGACCCGACCCACCTGCCGCCGGCGCGCGGCATCGCGCTGTTCGCGTGCGGCAAGCTCAACCTCTTCCAGGCGCTGGCGCTGCCGCACGTGCATCGTTCGCGCCTCGCGCTCGCGCCGGTGCCGCTGATCCGCGAGCTCGTGGCCCTGGAAGAGGAATTCGGGACGATCCTCGTCGCGGCCTGCGACCGCACGGGAGCCCGCTTCTTCGAGGTGACGGCCTTCGACGTGGTGGAGCTCCCCGCAGTGGCCGCGCTCGACGCGTCGCGCGGCGGCAAGTTTCACGGCTCCGGCCAGGCGATCGCCCGTGCCGGCGTCCACGTGGGCAGCGCCGGGGAGCACAACTACCACATGCGGATGCGCGCGGAGAAGCAGCGGCTCTACGCCCAGGTGGCCGACCGCGTCTTCCAGATCCACACCCAGCGTCCCCTCGCGGGCCTCGTGGCCGCTGGGATCGGCGTGGACGGGGCGGCGCTGCTCCCGCACCTCCACAGCTACCTCCACGACCTCGTCCTGGGTGTGGTGCGGCTGAACCCGAAACGCGTCACGCCGGCGGAGGTGCGGGAGGCGGCGCTGCTGCTCCGGGAAGAGCGCGAGCGCGCCTGGGAGCGCACCCACGCCGAGGCGGTGCGGGAAGGACTCGGGAGCGGCTGGGCCGTGAACGGCGTGGAGCCGTCGCTCAAGGCGCTGCAGCGCGGCCAGGTGCGCACCCTGCTCGCCGACGGCCAGGACGACGACCAGCGGATCGACGACGCAGTGGAAGACGCGTTCGCGCAGCGGGTGCAGGTGGACGTCGTCTACGACGAGCGGGCCCGCAAGGTCGTGGACGGCCTGGCGGGGCTGCTGCGGTTCCGCCGCTGATGGCCCGACCCGCCGCCAAGCGCCCCGTTCGCATCCTCATCGCGAAGCCCGGGCTCGATGGCCACGACCGCGGCGCCAAGGTGGTGGCGGCCGCGCTGCGCGACGCCGGAATGGAGGTCATCTACACGGGCCTGCACCAAACGCCCGAGATGATCGCCCAGGCGGCCATCCAGGAAGACGTGGACGTGGTGGGTCTGTCCATCCTGTCGGGCGCGCACATGACGCTCTTCCCCCGCATCAAGAAGCTGCTCGACGACGCAGGCCGCGGCGACATCCTGATCACGGGGGGCGGGATCATTCCGCCCGAGGACATGGAGGCGCTGGAGCGCCAGGGTATCGGGAAGCTGTTCGGTCCCGGCACGCCGACGGCCGATCTGGTGAAGTACATCGAAGAGTGGGCGGCCGAGCATGTGTCGGCGTAGCGCGTGAGCCGGCTCAAGACGCTCACGGCGGAATACCGCGAGCTCAGGGCGCGCCTGGAGCAGGGCGGCGGCCCGGAGCGCGTGCGCCGTCAGCACGAGCAGGGCAAGCTCACCGCGCGCGAGCGCGTTACCAAGCTGCTCGATCCCGGCGGTGCGTGGTTCGAGCTGGGGCTGCTCGTGGCGCACGACCAGTACGACGGCCAGGCGCCGGCCGCCGGCGTCGTCACGGGCCTGGGCCCGGTGGCCGGACGGCCTGCGGTGGTGGTCGCGAACGACGCCACGGTCAAGGCGGGCTCCTGGTGGCCGGAGACGATCAAGAAGATCCTGCGCGCCCAAGAGGTCGCGATGCGCCAGCGGATCCCGATCGTCTATCTCGTGGACTCGGCCGGCGTGAACCTGCCGTATCAGGAGGGTGTCTTTCCCGGCCAGTACGGCGCCGCCCGCATCTTCTACTACAACTCCATCATGCGGCGCTACCTGCGCGTCCCGCAGATCGCCGCGGTGATGGGCCCGTGCATCGCCGGCGGCGCCTATCTCCCCGCGCTCTCCGACGTGATCTTCATGGTCGAAGGGACGTCGTTCATGGGGCTCGGTGGCCCGAACCTGGTGAAGGGCGCCACGGGCCAGACGGTGGACGCCGAGACGCTGGGCGGCGCGCGCACCCACACCGCCGTGAGCGGCGTGGGGCACTACCGAGCGAAGGACGACCAGGAGTGCCTCGAGCGCATTCGCGAGTACGTCGCACGGCTGCCCTACGCCCCACGCCCCACGACCGTCAGGGAGTCCTTGAGGACGCCCCCAGTGGTCAAGCCGAAGCGCAACCCGAAGGATCTGTACGAGCTGCTGCCGGCCGATCACCGCATGAGCTACGATGTGGGCGCGGTGCTCGAATGCCTGCTCGACGGCGGCCGCGTGGACCCATTTCAGCCGGACCTCGCCCCGGAGATGATCTGCGGCCACGGCGCGATCGCCGGGCGAGCGGTCGCCCTCATCGCCAACTCCCGCGGCGTCATCAAGGGCAAGCAGGGAGCGAGCCCCAAGATCGGCGGCATCATCTACACGGAGAGCGCGGAGAAGGTGGCCTATTTCATCGAGAATGCCGATCGGGAGCGGATCCCGCTGCTGTTCCTGCAGGATGTCTCGGGGTTCATGGTGGGTACGGAGGCGGAGCACTCCGGGATCATTCGGGCGGGCGCTCGCTTCGTCGAGGCGATGGCGACCGCAACGGTGCCGAAGCTCGTGCTCACCGTCAACCACGCCTCCGGGGCGGGCTATTACGCCATGGCGGGGCAGGGATTCGATCCCGACTTCGTCGTGTCCTGGCCCACGGGCCGCATGGGCGTGATGGAGGGAGAGTCGGCGGTCCAGGCCGTGTTCGGCGCCGCCGCCGCCGACTCCGGGAACGCGGCGGCCGTCGAGGCGATGCGGACCGACTACGAGCATCAGCTCGACGCCCGCTTCGCCGGGGCCCGCGGCTTCGTGGACGCGATCATCGCCCCCGAAGAGACCCGCGATACCCTGGCGTTCCTGCTCGAGGTCACGTCGCAGTTCCCCGGGCCTCATCTCGGGGCCTTCGTCCTCCCCCCGGTTCTGGGTGACCCATGAGACTGCCCCGGCGCCTCGCCATCCTCTCGCTCGTCGGCGCGGCGTGCGGCGGGGCCGCCGCGCGGCCCGCGCCCAGCCCGGCGCCCGCGCCTGCCGCGCCACCGGCAGCAAGGCCCGCGCCGGAGCCGGCCGATGCGACCGCCGCCGGGGCGGAGCCCGCGCTGCCGCCGGCAATCGCCTACATCTCGGGGTTGATGCCGCTGCGAAGCACGGGCGTGGAGCAGTTCCGAGCGAAACACCCCACCTATGACGGGCGCGGTGTGCTCATCGCGATCCTGGATACCGGGGTCGACCCCGCCGTTCCCGGCCTGATCGTGACGAGCGCCGGCGCGCCGAAGATCCTGGATCTGCGGGACTTCTCCGGCGAGGGCCGAGTGGCGCTCTCGCCCGTCGTTCCCACGGCGGACGGGACGGTCGCGGTGGGCGGCCGCAAGCTGGTCGGCGGCGGGCGCATCCGGCGTCTCACCACCGGCACGACGTGGTACGCGGGCATGTTCCGCGAGCTGCCCCTCGGCAAGCTGCCCGCGGCCGACATCAACGGGAACGGCACCAACACCGATGCCTTTCCGGTGATCGTCGTCAAGGCCGTGGACGGGTGGGTCGCGTTCCTCGACACGAATCTGAACGGCTCGTTCGAGGACGAGATGCCGCTGCACGACTACCGCCAGGGCCGGGAGACGATTGCTCTGGGCACGCAGCCCATCACCCTGGCGGCGAACCTCGAGGAGACGAACGGCGTTCCCGCGCTCGACTTGGTGTTCGACAACGGCGGCCACGGCACCCACGTGGCCGGGATCGCCGCGGGCCACAATCTGTTCAACGTGGCCGGCTTCGACGGCGTCGCCCCCGGCGCGCAGCTCATCGGTCTCAAGATCGCCAACAGCGCACGCGGCGGCATCTCCGTGAACGGCAGCATGGAGCGCGCGATGATATACGCGGCCCGCTTCGCGGAGCAGCGCGGGCTGCCCCTGGTGCTCAATCTGAGCTTCGGCGTCGGGAACGAGCGCGAGGGCCGGGCGGTGATCGACTCCATCGTGAACGCGTTTCTCGAGCGGCACCCGACGGTCGTCTTCGCCATCAGCGCGGGCAACGACGGCCCCGGGTTGTCGACCATGGGCTTTCCGGGCTCGGCCGATCTGGCGCTGTCGGTGGGCGCCGTCTTCCCCGGAGCGTTCGCGCGCCCGGCGCAGGGCGGCGCGCCGCCCGCGGGCGACGTCGTCGGCTGGTGGAGCTCGCGAGGAGGCGATCTCGCGAAGCCCGACATCGTCACCCCGGGGCTCGCGTTTTCGTCGGTGCCGCGCTGGGACACCGGTAACGAGATCAAAGGGGGCACGAGCATGGCGGCGCCGCACGCGGCGGGGCTGGCCGCCTGCCTCGTCTCGGCCCTCGCCCAGGAGGGCCGCGCGGTCGGGGCAGCCGAGATCGCGCAGGCACTGCGGGTGTCGGCCGTGCCGTTCGCGGGAGCGAGCGCGATCGACCAGGGTGCAGGCATGCCCCAGCTCGAAGCGGCCTATCGCTGGCTCATCGCCGCTCACCAGGGATCCGAGTACCTGGTCCACGCGACGAACGGTGCCTCGGCGGCGTACCGGCGGCAGGGATTCGCCGGTCCCGCGGACACGATCGAGCTGTTCCGCGTGCGACACGTCGCGGGGCTGCGGGCGGCGGAGTTCCTGTTGCGCAGCAACGTTCCCTGGCTCTCAGTACCGCCCACGGTCCCCGCGGGCGCGCGCGAGACGGAGGTCGCGGTGATCTACTCGCAGGCCCGCCTTCCCGGACCGGGCGTCTACGTGGGCACCGTGACGGCCTGGAATCCCAGCGACACGCTCGCCGGGCCCCTGTTCACTCTGGTCAACACGGTCAGCATCCCCCTCGACCTCGGGACGCGGCCGCTGTACGACGCGGAGCGCGCGCTTGGCCCGGCGCGGGTGCAGCGCTACTTCCTGCGCGTCGCACGGCCCGGGACGACGCTGCGCGTCACCGTGACGGTCCCCGATTCCGCGGGGCAGCGGGCCACCGTGCGCCTGTACGAACCGAACGGCCAACCGTTCCGGGACGCGGAGGAGACCGACGTGGGCCGGGGCGGCAGCGGCACCGCGCGCATCGTGGTGCGCGCCGAGGACCTCATCCCCGGCGTGTACGAGCTGGACGTCACCGCGCCGCCGCTCGGGGCAGCGACGGTCACCGCGCGAGCCGAGCTCGGCCCTGTGGACGTCGCGCCGGCGCTGGGGGGGCTCGAGTTATCCGATCCGGGCACGGCGAGCGCGACGGTGCGGCTGACGCAGGCCCTGATCGGGGCCGAACGCGGCTTCGAGGTCACGGGCCGCGGTGCCCCGGCCGAGTCGATCAGCGTCCGCGTCCCTGAGTGGGCCGCCCGGGCCATGATCGACGTCCAGATGCCGCGAAAGCAGTGGGACGAGTTCACCGATTTTGGGGTCACCGACTTCGACTCGACGGGCCAGCAGGTCGGGCAGGGTGCGATGAACTACGCGTTCGCCCGCCACAGCTTCGGCGTGGCGCCCGGCTTGCGGAAGGCGCCGGTCACGATCGAGCTGTTCCCGGCCTTCGCCCGCGACGGCGGGGCCCAGCCCTGGCGCGCCACCGTCCGCGTGCGGTTCCTGTTCCGGGACCCGCAGCCGTTCGGCGGAGCGAGGGACGTAACGGTTGTGGCGGGCGGGCGCGCCGTCGCACCCCTCACGCAGCCGCCGTTGCTGGCATTGCCGGAGGGGTTCACGCCGCTCGTCGAGGTGTCCGCTCAGGCCCCCGGCGGGGGGACGGGGGCGGACGCCGTGCGGCGGGTGCCGTTGTCGGCAGCGCGACCGTGAGGGCAGCGGGTCGGCCCGTGCGCATCGCCGCGGGCCAGGGGTTCTGGGGAGACTGGCTGGAGGCGCCCTACCGCCAGGTGACCGGGGGGCCCATCGACTACTTGATGATGGACTACCTCGCCGAAGTCACGATGTCGATCCTCCAAAAGCAGAAATCCCGCGACCCCGCCTCGGGCTACGCCAAGGACTTCGTCCCCCAGATGGAGCGGATCCTGCCGCTGCTCGTGGAGCGGCGGGTGAAGGTGACGGCGAACGCCGGGGGCGTGAACCCGCGCGCCTGCGCGCAGGCGGTGGCCGCGGCGGCGCGGCAGCTCGGCCTCGGCGGCAAGCTGCGGATCGGCGTCGTCACGGGCGACGACCTCCTGCCCAGGCTCGATGGCCTGCTCGCGCGGGGCCACGACCTGAAGAACCTCGACACGGGCCGCCCGCTCCGCGAGATTCGCGACCGCGTGCTCGCGGCCAACGCTTACCTCGGCGCGGCGCCGCTCGTTGAGGCGCTGCGTCAGGGAGCGGACATCGTCATCACCGGACGGGTCACCGATACCGGGCTCACGCTCGCGCCCATGGTGCACGCCTTCGGCTGGCGCGCCGACGACTGGGACAAGCTCGCCGCCGGCACCGTCGCGGGCCACACCATCGAGTGCGGCGCGCAGTGCAGCGGGGGCAATTGCAGCGTGGACTGGCAGCGCATCCCGGACCTCGCGAACGTCGGCTACCCGATCGTGGAAGCCCATGCGGACGGCGGCTTCGAGATCACCAAGCACCCGGACACCGGCGGCCGGATCAGCGTGGCGGGCGTCACCGAGCAGCTCGTGTACGAGATGGGGGATCCCACGACCTACATCACACCCGATTGCGTCGCCGATTTCACGACCATCCGCTTGACGCAGGCGGGGAAGGACCGCGTGCGCTTCGCCGGCATCAAGGGCCGTCCGGCGACGAACAAGCTCAAGGTGTCGCTCGCGTACTTCTACGGTTACAAGGCCGTGGGGACGCTCGTGTACGCCTGGCCCGACGCGTACCGCAAGGCACAGGCGGCCGACCGGGTCCTGCGGCGCCGGCTGCACGACCTCCGCCTCGCCTTCGACGCCATCCACACGGAGTTCGTCGGCGCCGATGCGACGCACGGATCGCTGGCGACGCGGGCCACGCGCTTCGCCGAGCTGCCCGAGGTGCAGCTGCGCGTCGCGGTGCGCTCGCGGGAGGCGGGGCCGGTGGAGCGCTTCACCCGGGAGATCGCACCGCTGATCCTGAACGGGCCCCCGAGCGTGACCGGATTCGCGGGCGGGCGGCCGAAGCCGGAGGAGATCGTGGCCTACTGGCCCGCGCTCATCGACAAGGACGTGGTGGAGCCGTGCGTCGAGCTGGTAGACGTGTGACAAGGAAGGCGGCCCCAAAAGTCCTGCTGCTCGACCTGGCGCATGCCCGGTCGGGTGACAAGGGCGACACCGCGAACGTGGGACTCATCGCCCTGAAGCCCGCGTACTACCCCCACCTCGTCAAACACGTGACCGCGGCGCGCGTCGCGCGGCACTTCCGAGGCCTGATCACGGGGAAGGTGGAACGCTACGAGCTGCCCAACCTCAACGCGCTGAACTTCCTGCTGCACGGAGCGCTGGACGGCGGCGGCACGGTGTCCCTCAAGACCGATGCGCAGGGCAAGGTGCTCTCGACCGCCCTGCTCCGCATGGAGATCGCGGCGCCGCGATGAGCGACCGCGTGCTGGTGACGCTCGCGGGCGGCGTGCTCACCGCCACCCTCAACCGCCCCGACAAGCGCAACGCGATCGACAGCCCGATGATCGACGCGCTGCTCGCTTGTCTGGAGCGGGCGGACTTGGACGGCGACGTGCGCGTTGTGACGCTGCGCGGCGCCGGCAGCGACTTCTGCGCCGGGATGGACCTGAATGAGCTCCTCGCGTCGGCGGACCGGAGCGTCGCGGACAACCGACGGGCCGCGCTCCAGTTCGCCGAGATCTTCATCCGGATGCGGCGGCTTCCCAAACCCGTGGTGGCGGCGGTGCAAGGACGCGCCCTCGCGGGAGGCTGCGGCCTTGCGACGGCGTGCGATCTGGTGCTCGCCGCCGCGTCTGCGACGTTGGGGTATCCGGAGGTGCAGCGGGGGTTCGTTCCGGCGATCGTGATGACGCTGCTGCGCCGCACCGTGGGAGAAAAGCTGGCCTTCGACCTCGCCGCGACGGGCCGCGTGCTCGCCGCACCCGACGCGGCCCAGCTCGGCCTCGTGTCCCGGGTGTTCGCCGACGTGGAGTTCGAGAACGGCGTGACGGAGGTGGTGCAGTCCCTCGCTCTGCGGAGCCCCACAGCGCTCGCCTTCACGAAGCAGCAGTTCTATCAGCTCGACGGACTGCCCTTCGAGGAGGGCCTGCGGCTCGGCGCGGACGTCAATGCTGTGAGCCGCACCACGCCCGATTTCCGGGCGGCACTCCAGGCCTTCCTCAAGAAGTGACCCGCCTCTTCGTCGCGAAGGCCTGGCTCGGCGGAGCGGGAGTCCTGGTGTGCGCGATCGGCATGGCCGTCGGGCAGCGCTGGCTCGTGTGGAGCGCCGTCGGGCTGCTCGCCCCCGCGTTCCTGCTGCGCTTCGCGGAGCGGCGCCCGCCTCAATAGCGCGGGTCGTCCGCGGCGCCGACTGCCCGGCGCGCCGCCCGCACCCAGACCCGCACTTCCGGCAGCGTGGGACGGGGGCCGCGGTGCGCGACGCTCCAGACCGTCGCCGGGCTGGCGGCGGCGAGGTCCGCGACGGTGCGGATCCCGCCCGCCGCGAGCGCGGCAGCGTGCCGCGTCCCGATCCCCCGCAGCGTGCAGAGGCGAGCCGCCTCCCGCACGCTCGACGCTGCAGCGTGGTCGAGCCCCGCCCGCCGGCCGATTTCCTCGGGCCGGAGCTGCGCCAGGCGAAACACGTCCGTGAGGCCGGCGTCCTGAAGTCGGGCCCGGGCCTCCGCGCTCACCGCAGGAAGGTCCGCGAGGCGCGGTGTCGTGGAGCTCACGGTCCAGCGGTCCATCCCAGCGAGCACCAGCACCGCGAACGCCACCGTCGGCACGACCGTCGCCGCGCGGGGCCGCCGAGCGAGCAGGTGGTAGAGCGACCACACTTCGAGGGCGAAGAACGGGAAGCCCAGGAATCCGACCGGCGGCATCTCGAACAGCTTCACGTCCTCGAGAAAGGGCACGGTGTAGATCCATCTGCCGCGGGCGAGGTGATTGAAGGTCTCCCACAGGGCGCCTGCGACGAGGCCCGCCGCCATCAGCCGGACGATGCGCCCCCACTCGCCGCGCGCGATGTCTCCGAACAGGGACCGGTCGCGGTCCCGCCGGTACAGCAACGGCTCGGCGATCAGCCAGACGGCGCCCCACGTGAAGGGGTGGAGCACGCTCGGGAAGACGAGCGTCAGCGCGAGCGCGGCGCAGCCGAGCGCGACGGAGACACGCAGGTCGCCCGACTCGACGCGCACGGGGCGCGCCGAGAGACGCCGGCCCACACCCAGATACTCGAGGAGGCGCGCGGGCAGCAGCACCGCCGGTACCACCGTAGCGAGCGAGAGGGTGATACCGAGCCACCGTTCCACGCGGTGGTCCGGTAGGAACACGTAGTACCAGTCCTGCAGGCGGAAGTTGAGCGCTTCGAACAGGAACCAGATCACGGCGGACCACCACAGCATGCCGCCGAGCTCGCGCGGCCGCGCCAGCAACGAAGTGCCGCCCAGCCGTACGACGAGCGCGTCGAGGATGACGAGGGTCGGATACCAGGCGAAGACGTAGAACCAGGTGGGGACGGGTGGGACGTCGAGCCGGAGCAGGACCAAGGCCGCGGCAAGCGCCGCGACCGCCGCGCCGAGCGCGAACCGGGGGTAGTGTAGTAGAATCTTGGGCGTAGCCGGCTTCATCACGACCTGCTCGCAGTTCGAGGCGTCATGACAATTTGCGCTGCGGATGCCCCCGCCGGAGCCGTGGCAGCGTTGTCGGTGCACCCCGGCGCTCCGCCTTGCGGCGCATCGTACCACTCCCCACGCCCCACGTAGTTATTATTGAACGGAGATCCGTCTCGATTCGAGGAGTCATGGCAAGCATTGACGTTCCCATGTACGACCCCCGCCTCGTGCAACCCATGCGCGAGGAGCTGACGCGAATCGGCTTCCAGGAGCTCCGCACCGCTGATGAGGTGGACGCCGCGCTCGCCGCCGGCAGGGACACGGCGCTCGTCGTCGTGAACTCGGTGTGTGGCTGCGCCGCCCGCAACGCCCGCCCCGCGGCGACCCTCTCGCTGCAGCACGCGCGACGGCCCGATCGGCTGCTGACCGTGTTCGCGGGCCAGGACGCGGACGCCACGGCGCGGGCCCGCAGCTACTTCACGGGCTACGCGCCGTCGTCACCCCAGATGGCGCTGTTCAGGAATGGCCAGCTCGTCTTCATGCTCGAGCGCAAGAACATCGAGGGACGGGCCGCCCAGGAGATCGCCGCGGACCTCGTGGCGGCGTTCGAGCGGTACTGCAGCTAGAGGACCCGCTCGCGCCTCACGCGCACGTCGACGACCTGCTGCACCCAGGACCAGATCGAATCCTGCCGCTCCATCGGCACGCCGTCCACCATATGGCGCCGCCACCCCTTCATGACCTCGGAGTCCTGAGTCCAGAGCCGCACCCGCTTGCGGGGAACCCGCCGCTCCCACAGCTGCGCGACGGGAGGGTCGGCATAGAGCAGGCGCACGGTCACATTGCGCGACAGGTATTCCAGCGGGCTCAGGTCCACTCGCTTGTAGCGTTCGTCGGCAGTTAATCGACCCGCGCCTGGATAGTCGGGCTCGCCGTCGGAGAACAGCACGACGTTCAGCGGTGCTAGGATCAGATTGTTGCGCCGCACGTGCAACGCCGCGCGTTGGAAGAACGCGTTGAAGTCCGTGATCGGGTCCTCTTGGGGAAACCACGCGCGCAGGTCGGCCGCGATCTGCGTGGGTGACTTGCCCGTGAGATCCTGGATCGGGTGGAATACCTTGGCCTGCCCCGGACGCTCGCCGCCGAGCTCGCCGACGAAGATCGCCGTGTTCGGCTGCAGCCCGCCGACGCCGTTCAGGTGGCCGTAGATGTAGAGCGCCGCGAACTCGATCGCCCCGTTGAAACTGGGGTTGCGCCGGAACGAGCCGCTGATGTCCAGACCGATCACGAGTGTCGACCTGGGCGTCTCGGCCCGTTGCGACGGCGAGCACGCCACGACGCTCAGCGCGAGCGCGAGTGCCGCGACGCGACGCCTCATGACGCACCCCCCTCGACCGTGTGGGTCTTGCCGGTCGCGAAGATCGGCGTGCTTTGGAGCACCTGGTCGAGCGACCGGAACGGCAGATTGAAGTGCGGCTTGCCCATGATCACGACGACCAAGAAGTTGAACCCGCTGGCGACCAGCTGCAGCACCGGCAAGGTCAGCAGCTCCATCAGGTGCTGGGCCTCCTTCTTGAACCACTCGTGCTCGGCCTTGAGGGCGTTGATCGGCCCGCGCCAGTACTCCGCGTCCGCGGTCGCGGCCGCCCGCACCGCGCCCACGCCTTCCATCGCCTTCCGGCCGAGGATGGCGAGGAGCGCCGGCGTCCCGAATCGGCCGAACAGGAACCACGTCATGCCGCGCACGCCCACCCACCCCAGCAGGGCCAGCCCCAGAGTCCCGACGATCCCCAACTGGAACCCCTGCTGGGCCAGCCACGGCGTGATGGCGTCGATCAGCTCGCGGTACAGGAACAGCACCTCGAACAGGGCGACGGTGATCTCGACCAGCACCATCGCGACGATCTGCCCCACAGCCCGCGTCTTGATCGCCTCGTTCAGCACCTGGATGCAGGCGAAGCTGCCGCCGATGATGATGAACAGAAAGAACCATAAGATCACCACGAGGGCCAGGGCATTCACCTGGTAGCCCGTCAGGTCCGCGAGCAGCTCGCTCATCGTCGGGCGCAGCGTGAAGGTGAAGATCGTGGCCTCGATGGCGGACCAGAACAGCAGCAAGACGAACGCGATCCAGGGCACCCCCGGCTGGCGCGAACTGGAATCGAGCATAGCGAAGGGCGACGTAACCAGGTTCTTCAGGGTTCTCCACAGCAGCCCGACGCCCAGCCGGAGCAGACCCCAGATCCAGCCGACGAACACCAGGAGGAAGCGCACCAGGCCGAACCAATAAAACCACGCCATGCGCACCGCATCCCACCAGGACATGACCAGCGCAGCTAGAAAGCGTCCGCGACCGGAACGGAACGGAATGGTGTAGAGCGAGACCATCGTGCCCCAGACGCCCGCGATGAGCACCGTCGCCGGGAAAAAGAGCAACAAGAACTTCCCGAGGATCTGCCAGAAGGAATCACCGAAGAGCACGGTTCGGAACACAAGCGCCTGCCAATCGATGATCCAGGACAGGCCGCCCCAGATCCAGCCCCACACCGTCTGCAGAATCCAGCTCCACTGTTCAGTCTGAGCGATGCCCACCGGATTTTGCATTGCTGTGTCCCTCCCTGGGGAACTGGCGGAACGGCGGCCGCGCTGAGTCTGCGGCAGGCGCGCATTAATAGTGCGGCGTTTCGCCCTGTCAAGCACCCAGCGTGATCTGCGTCACCATTCTGCGACGTCCGAGGCGGGCCGCATGCCGTCCCTCCAAGAGGCCAGGGCTGCCTCGCCCGCCGCAGAGCGAAGGTTGTATACTGTTTCCCATGCCGGACGAAGCCCCCAAGCGTCTGATCGTCGTGGGCGACCGCGTGCTCATCGCCCCGGAAGAGGGGGAGGAGCGCACCAACGTCGGACTGTACCTGCCCGCCACCGCGCTGGAGGGCCGGCAGGTGCAGGGCGGCCGCATCATCGCGACCGGGCCGGGCACCCCCATGACGGAGCCGGCCAGCATGGACGACGAGCCCTGGAAGATCCACGGCCCCGACGTCAAGTACCTTCCGATGCAGGCGGGAATCGGCGACTACGCGCTCTTCTTCCGCAAGGCGGCGGTGGAGATCACATTCGAGGGTAAGCGCTATCTCGTGGTGCCGCAGGCGGCAATCCTCGTGCTCGTGCGGGAAGGGACCGCCGAGGAACCGGAGTAAGCCATGGCCGAGCCGGGTTGGGTGCGGAGCAAGGGTGACCGTGCTGAGAAGGAGGGTCTGCGCCGCGGCGGCTGGTATCGCATCGTGGAGGACAGCGGCAAGCCCTGGGTCGTGGTGGACGTCCACCAGGTGGAAGTGCGCGTGCCGAGGGACAACCTGGAGGTTCGCAAGGACCGCCCCAAGTCGTGGAGTGTCGTCCACGAGCCCCACCTCGTCTGCCCGGGGTGCCACAAGCGGCGGCACGTCTCCGGACAGCCGAAGGACGTGAAGTGCCACGAGTGCGGCAACACGTTCAGCGTGGACTGGACGGACCGCGGCTGAAGGCTGCCGGCGGGAAAACGCCGCCACAGGCGTAATTCGGGCTCCGGGCGGATGACCGGGGCCCATTTCATTGTCGTCATGGTCACCTTCCCGGGCGGGCTTGGACGGGCGCGGGCGATTCTGGGCGAGCGGTTCGGGCACGGCGGCTTTCGCCCGGCGCAGCTGCGGGTGGTCGGCCCTCTCCTCGCGGGCCGCGACGTGCTCGCCGTGCTTCCCACCGGGGCGGGGAAGTCGCTCTGCTACCAGCTACCGGCTCTGATGGCGGACGACCTCACGCTCGTGGTGTCGCCCCTCATCTCGCTGATGCAGGACCAGGTGGCGGCGCTGCGACGGCGGGGCATCGCCGCCGCCTACCTCAGCAGCCTGCTCACGCCTGACCAGCGCCGCGTCATCCTCGACGCCACTCTCGCCGGCCGGCTGCGGCTCCTCTACTGCGCGCCGGAGCGGCTGCGCGCGCTGGTCGCACGGCTCCGCAGGGCGGGGCGACGGGTGTCGCTCCTGGCCGTGGACGAGGCGCACTGCATCACGGAATGGGGCAACGAATTCCGTCCGGTGTACCGCCGGCTGGGTGAGTTCCGCTACCTGCTTGGCGACCCGACCACGCTCGCGCTCACGGGGAGCGCGACGCCCGCGACGCGGCGGGATATCCTTCGGGTACTCCGGACGCCCGGGGCCGAGGTCGTCGTGGCCTCGTTTGATCGGCCGAACCTGCGCTTCACCGTCGAGCGGGTGCGGGACGACCGCGAGCGCTTCGCCCGGATCCGCGCGATCGTGCGGGGTGCGGCGGGACACACCCTCGTCTACACTCCCACGCGGCGCCTCACCGAGCTCGTGACCCGCGCGCTGTGGCGGCGGAGCCTGCCGGCGGCACCGTACCACGCCGGGCTGAGCGCCCCCATGCGCCGCCACGCGCTGCTCGACTTCCTCGGGAACCGCGCGCCGGTGGTGATCGCCACGAGTGCGTTCGGGATGGGCATCGACAAGCCCGATGTGCGGTGCGTGATTCACTGGGGACCGCCCCGCACGCTGGAGGGCTACTACCAGGAGGCGGGCCGGGCAGGCCGGGACGGTGGCCCGGCAGACTGCTTGGTGCTGTGGACGCGCGCCGATGCGGAGCGGGGTGTGGTCGCTCCTGAGGTGCGGCGCTACGTCGAGTCGCACGCCTGCCGGCGTCGCATGCTACTCGCTCACTTCGGGCAAACGGGCGTCGTGTGCTCGGGGTGCGACCGATGCAACATCCCGTGAGAGGCTCGGGAAAAGGCCCGTAAACTGCGGGGGAAGGGGAAGGGTCCCTTCCCCCGCTTCTCACCGGCCTCTCACGGGTCTCTCACCGGATCGGGGAGTGCCCCTACCCGACCGTGTGGTTGCGGGTCCGGCGCAGGGGGTGCAGAATGGCGGTGCTGGTGTAACTTCAGCGAGAGCCGCGGGTTCTCGCTTTGTTTTTCTCCCCCATTCGAAGGACGCCGCGATGCCTCGGATAGCCGGTCGCAACTTCCTCTTCGTTCCCGGTCCCACGAACGTCCCCGAGCGCATTCTGCGCGCCATGCACCGCGCGATGGAGGATCACCGCTCGTCCGCCTTTCCGGAGCTGACGCTTCCCCTGTTCCAGGATCTGAAGAAGATCTTCAAAACCACGACCGGACAGGTGTTTGTCTTCCCGGGCACCGGCACCGGCGGCTGGGAGACGGCGCTCACGAACACGCTCTCCCCCGGCGACCGCGTCCTGGCGCCGCGCTTCGGCCAGTTCAGCCACCTGTGGATCGATCTGGCGCAGCGCATCGGCCTGCGGGTCGACATCCTGGACGTCGAGTGGGGCGAGGGCGCCCCGGTCGAGCGCATCGAGGAGATCCTGACCGCCGACCGGCAGCACGAGATCAAGGGCGTGCTGATCGTTCACAACGAGACGGCGACCGGTGTGACGAGCGAGGTCGCGGGCGTGCGACGCGCGCTGGACGCCGCGGGGCACCCGGGGCTGTTGTACGTGGACGGGGTCAGCTCGATCGCGAGCATCGACTTCCGAATGGACGAGTGGCAGGTGGACGTGGCGGTGACCGGCTCGCAGAAGGGGTTGATGCTGCCCGCCGGGCTCGCCGTGGTGTGCGCCAGCCCCAAGGCGCTCGCCGCGCGCGAGCGGGCGAAGTGCGCGCGCGTCTACTTCGACTTTGGCGACATGATCAAGGCCAACCCGAGCGGATACTTCCCCTACACCCCGTCGGTGCCGATGCTGTACGGGCTACGGGAGGCGGTGAACGTCCTGCTCGAGGAGGGACTGGACGGCGTGTTCGCCCGCCATCATCGGCTCGCCGAAGGCGTGCGAGCGGCGGTGAAGGCGTGGGGACTGAGGCTCTGTGCCAGGGCCCCCAAATGGTATTCGGACACGGTGAGCGCGATCCTGGTGCCCGAGGGGATCAACGGCGCGGACGTGATCGACGTCGCCTTCCGCCGCTACAATCTGGCGTTGGGCGCGGGCCTCGCACGGCTGGCTGGCAAGCTGTTCCGCATCGGCCATCTCGGCGACCTGAATGAGCTGATGCTGGCCGGCGCTATCGCCGGGGCGGAGATGGCGATGCGCGACGTGGGCGTGAAGATCGCGCTGGGCGCGGGGGTCGCGGCCGCGCAGGACCACTGGTGCCGCACGGCGGCCCCGCTTCCCGCCCGGGCCGCCGCACCGCTGTCACCTGACGCGCAGTCCCAATCCGGCCTCAAGACGACCCAGCCGCGCAGCGTCGCGAGGGCATGAGTCTCACCCGCCACGAGCCGGCGACGACGCGGCTGCAGCGCAGCGAGCTCGCGGTCCCCGGCTCCAACCCCGCCCTGTTCCGCAAGGCACTCGAGAGCGAGGCGGACTACGTGTTCCTCGACCTCGAGGACGCCGTCGCGCCCGCCGACAAGGAGCAGGCCCGCCACAACGTGGTCGCGGGTCTGCTGGAGCACGATTGGCGGGAGCGCGGCAAGACGATCTGCGTCCGGGTGAACGGCATCGACACGCATTACATGTATCGCGACGTCGTGGACGTGGTGGAGCAGGCGGGCCACCGCCTCGACGTGGTGCTCGTGCCGAAGGTCGGCGTGCCGGCGGACGTCTACCTCGTGGACGCGCTGCTGACCCAGATCGAGGCCGCGCGGCGCGTCCCGCGGCGCGTGGGGATCGAGGTGTTGATCGAGACGGCACTCGGGATGGCGAACGTCGAGGCGATCGCGCAGTCGAGCCCGCGGCTGGAAGCAATGCATTTCGGCGTCGCCGACTTCGCTGCCAGCGTGCGCGCCCGCACCGTGAGCATTGGAGGCCTCAACCCCGACTACCCCGGCGACCAATGGCACACGGCGCTGTCGCGGGTGGTCACGGCGTGCCGGGCGTACGGGTTGCGGCCGATCGACGGGCCCTACGGCGATTTCAAGGATCCGGAGGGTTTCGTCGCGGCGGCGCGGCGCGCTGCCGCGCTCGGCTGCGAAGGCAAATGGGCCATCCACCCGTCGCAGGTGCCACTCGCGAATGAGGTGTTCACGCCGCCGGCGGCGGAGGTCGAACGGGCGAAACGAATCCTGGCCGCGCTGGACGACGCGGCGCGTGAGGGGCGGGGAGCCGCGCAGCTCGACGGCCGCATGATCGACGCCGCCTCCGCGCGCATGGCGCAGAACATCGTCGCGATCGCCGCGGCGATCGAGGTCCGGCGCAAGCCCGCGCTCGCGGGTCGTGGAGCGTAGGCGGTGGACATCCACGAGTACCAGGCGAAGGAGCTGCTGGCGGGGTTCGACGTGCCCGTGCCGCGGGGCGGGGTCGCCTACAGCGCCGAGCAGGCCGTCTACCGCGCGGCCGAGATCGGGGGCGACCGCTGGGTGGTGAAGGCCCAGATCCACGCGGGAGCGCGCGGCAAGGCGGGCGGTATCCGCGTGTGCACGAGCGACGGCGAAGTGCGGGCGGCGGCAAAGGCCCTGCTCGGCCGTAACCTCGTCACGCTGCAGACCGGGCCCGAAGGCCTCCCGGTGCACCGCCTGCTGGTCGAGCAGGCGCTGCCGATCGAGCGCGAGCTCTACGTGGGACTGGTGCTCGACAGAAAGCGGGAGCGCATCGTGGTGGTGGCCCATCCCCATGGCGGGATGGAGATCGAGGAGATCGCGCAGCGCGAGCCGGAGGCGATCCTGCGGGAGGTGGTGGAGCCCGCCGTCGGGATGCGTCCGTTCCAGGCCCGCGAGCTCGCGTTCGGCCTGGGTCTCGCCCCCGCGCAGCTGACGCACGCCGTGGCGGCGATCCTGGGCGCCTATCGTGCGTTCCGGGACCTGGACGCCACCATGGTCGAGATGAACCCGCTCGTCGTCACGAAGGAGGGCCAGATCCTGGCCCTCGATGTCAAGATGAGCTTCGACGACAACGCGATGTTCCGCCGCCTCAACGTGGCGGAGCTGCGGGACTACGCCCAGGAGGATCCGCGCGAGGCCGAGGCCGCCGAGCACGGTTTGAACTACGTGGCCCTGGACGGCGACATCGGCTGCATCATCAACGGCGCCGGGCTCGCGATGGCCACGATGGACATGATCAAGCACGCGGGCGGCGAGCCGGCCAATTTCCTCGACATCGGAGGTGGAGCGAGCCCCGACCGCGTCGCCGCGGCCTTCCGGCTGGTCCTCGCCGACCGCAAGGTGAACGCGATCCTCGTGAACGTGTTCGCCGGCATCAATCGCTGCGACTGGGTCGCGCAGGGTGTGGTGCAGGCGGTGCGGGAGATCGAGGTCCCGGTGCCGCTCGTCGTGCGGCTCGCCGGCACCAACGTCCAGGAAGGCCGCCGCATCCTGCGGGAGAGCGGCCTCCCGATCATCACCGCCGACGCGCTGGCAGACGCGGCGGACCGGGTCGTCGCGGCCCGCAACAAGGCGCTCGCCGAGCAGGCGACGATGAGACACTGAGGTCATGAGCATCCTGCTCGATGAGAAGACGCCGGTCGTCATCCAGGGGTTCACGGGCGACAAGGGCACCTTCCACGCCAAGGAGATGATCGCCTACGGCACGAACGTGGTGGGGGGTGTGACGCCCGGGAAAGGCCGCACCACCCACCTGGGCCGGCCCGTGTTCAACACCGTGAAGGAGGCGGTCACCGCCACCGGCGCCACGGCGAGCCTCGTGCTCGTGCCGGCGCCCTACTGCGCCGACGCGATCATGGAGGCGGCGGATGCGGGGATCCAGCTGGTCGTGACGATCACCGACGGGGTACCCGCCCAGGACATGATGACCGTGAAGCGCTATCTGTGGCGCTACGCCAAGGAGCGGCGCACGCGGCTCATCGGCCCGAACTGCGCCGGCGTGATCAGCGCCGGGAAGGCGATGATGGGGATCATGCCGGGCCACATCTACCAGCGCGGCCGGGTCGGCGTCGTGACGCGCTCCGGTACCCTCGGCTACGAGGCGGCGTCGCAGATGAGCGCCCTCGGGGTCGGCATCTCGACGAGCGTGGGCATCGGGGGCGACCCGATCAACGGCAGCTCCTTCGTCGACATGCTGGTGCTCTTCGAGCAGGACCCGGAAACGGACGCCGTGATGATGATCGGCGAGATCGGCGGACCCCAGGAGGCCGACGCCGCGACGTTCGTGAAGGAGCACATGAAGAAGCCGGTGATCGGCTACGTCGCGGGACTGACCGCCCCCAAGGGCCGCCGCATGGGGCACGCGGGGGCCATCATCTCGGCCTTCGGCGACACCGCGGCCGAGAAAGCGGAGATCATGCGCTCGGCGGGGTTGATCGTGGCCCCGAGCCCGTCGGAGCTCGGCACGACCGTCGCGCAGGCGGTCGCCAAGAACCCGCCGCGCCGCGCGATGGCGCAGCGGTGAGCACCCGCCCTCCGCGGGTGGTCGTCACCCGGCGCCTGCCGGCCCCGGTGGAGGAGGAGGTGGCCCGTGAGTTCGACGCCCGCCTCAACACGGACGACCACCCGTTCGCCGCCACGGAGCTGCAAGACGCCCTCCGCGGTGCCGATGCACTGCTCTGCACGGTGACCGACCGGCTCAACGCCGACACGCTCGCTGCAGAGCCGCTGCGGGCCAGAATCCTCGCGAACTTCGGGGTGGGGTTCAATCACATCGACATCCCCGCGGCGAAAGCGCGCGGCCTGGTGGTCACGAACACGCCCGACGTGCTCACCGACGACACGGCCGACGACGCGGTGATGCTGATGCTGATGGTGGCGCGCCGCGCCGGGGAAGGAGAGCGGCACGTCCGGGCGGGGCAGTGGACCGGCTGGCGTCCCACTCACCTGTTGGGCACGAAGGTGAGCGGCAAGACGCTCGGTCTCGTCGGATTCGGCCGGATCGCGAAGGCGGTGGCGCGGCGGGCGCACCACGGGTTCGGTATGCGGGTGATCTTTCACGACCCCTACCCGCCCGCGAGCGACGTGGCGCGGGAGCTGGGCGCGGAGCAGCAGCGCAGCGTGGAGGACGTCATCCGCGCAGCCGATTTCGTATCCCTGCATTGCCCGGCCACGCCGGAGACGCGGCACCTGATCAACGCCGAGCGCCTGGCCCTGATGAAGCCCACGGCCTTCCTGATCAACACCGCGCGCGGCGACGTCGTCGACGAGGCGGCGCTCGTGGCGGCGCTGCGGGCCGGAACGATCGCCGGGGCGGCACTGGACGTCTACGAGCGTGAGCCGCAGATCACGCGCGACCTCCTGGCGATGGAGAACGTGGTCTTGCTGCCGCACCTCGGGAGCGCGACCCGCGAGACCCGCGCGGCGATGGGGTTCCGCGCGCTGGAGAATCTCAAGGCCTTCTTCTCCGGCCAGGCGCCGCGCGACCGCGTGGTGTGAGTCCCTCCGACTACGGCCTGGAGATCGCGGCGCTGCTGGACGAGCAGCTGCGCGCGGTCATCCGCACCCACACGCCGGAGATCGAGCCCGTGCTCGCCGGAGCGGCGATCCCGGCCGGCGCCTCCCCCGACCTGCTCGCCCGCACAATCCAGGCGCAGGGGATGTGGTTCCAGCTCCTCTCCATCGCCGAGCAGAACGCCGCGATGCGGCAGCGGCGCCAGAGCGAGGTCGAGCGCGGCTACGAGCAGCTGCGCGGGACCTTCGCCCAGGTGGTGACGGCGGCCGCCACCGCCGGCGTGCGCGCCGACGAGATGCGCGCGCTCGTGAGCAACCTGCGCGTCCGGCCCGTGATCACCGCTCATCCGACCGAGGCGAAACGCGTCACCGTGCTCGAGCGGCACCGCCGCATCTATCGGCGGCTCGTGGACCTCGAGGCGCCGCGCTGGACCCCGCGGGAGCGCCTGGGCTTGATCGACGGTCTCCGCACCGAGATCGAGCTGCTGTGGCTGACGGGCGAGCTGCGGCTCGAGAAGCCCACCGTCGCCCAGGAGCTCGCCTGGGGGCTGTATTTCGTCAACGAGAATCTCTTCGACGTCGTACCGGAGCTGCAGGAGAAGCTGGAGCGCGCGCTGCACCACGCCTATCCGGACGAGCGCTGGGAGGTCGGCCCCTTCTTCCAATGCGGATCGTGGATCGGCGGTGACCGGGACGGCAACCCCTTCGTCACGAACCAGGTCACGAGAGAGTGCTTCCACGAAAACCGCCTCGCGAGCCTGCGCCGCTACCGCCAGCGGCTGCAGGACCTGCTGCGGGGGCTGAGCGTCACCGAGCGCGCCGCACCCGTGACGGAGTCGTTCCGGCGGGCGCTCGGCCAACGGCTCGCGGAGAGCGGGGAGGGGGAGCGGATCGCGGCGCGCAACCCCGGGGAAGTGTTTCGCCAGTATCTCGCCTGCATGCTGCGTCGGCTCGACGTGACCGTCGGGTGCGGCGAGCGCGGCGCGACCGCCCCCGAGGGCTCGGGCTACCCGCACGCCGAGGCGTTGATCGCCGACCTGAGGACACTCGAGACGGGGCTGCGGGAGGCGCGCTGCTCGGCCCCGGCCGATGGGCTGGTACGGCCGGTGCGCCGCGAGGTCGAGACGTTCCGCTTCAGCACCTTCCGGCTCGACATCCGCGAGAACTCCAGCCGCACGAACGCGGCGCTGGCGGCCCTGGCGCGCGCGCGCCACGGCGGCCCGGCAGCCCCCGCGCCCGGCGCCGGCCCCGCGTGGCGGGCGTGGCTGCAGGCGGAGCTCACGCGGCCCCTCCGCCCGGGCCATACCATCCCGGACCTCGGCCCGGCAGAGACCGAAACGCTGGGCATGTTTGGTCTCATCCGCGAGATGCGCGACCAGCTCGACCGGGAAGCGATCGGCAGCTTCGTCCTCAGCATGACGCACGACACCGACGCCGTGCTCGGCTGCTACCTGCTCGCGAAGGAAGCCGGATTGTTCGCCGATGCTGCCGCGATCGAGAGCTGCACGCTCCCCATCGTCCCGCTGTTCGAGTCGATCGACGGCCTGCGGCGGGCGCCGGAGATCATGCGCGAGCTGCTCCAGCTGCCGCTGGTGCGCCGTACGGTCCGCGCGCTGGGCGGGGTGCACGAGGTGATGATCGGCTACTCGGACTCCAACAAGGACGGCGGGTTCCTCACGTCCAACTGGGAGCTGGCGAAGACGCAGCTCAAGCTGACCCGCCTCGGTCGCGAGTGCGGCGTGCCGATCGCCTTCTTCCACGGGCGCGGGGGCTCGGTGAGCCGGGGCGGCGCGCCGACCGGGCGCGCGATCGCCGCTCAGCCCGCGGGCTCGATCCAGGGGCGGCTGCGGATCACCGAGCAGGGGGAGGTCGTTTCCTTCAAGTACGCCAACCGCGGCACGGCCGCGTACCAGACGGAGCTGCTCGCCGCGAGCGTGCTCGAGCACTCGATCAAGTCGGAGCGCGAAGAGGCGCTCGTGCCCACCGCCGAGTTCGACGAGGCGATGGAGGCCCTGTCGGGGGCCGCGCACGCCGCGTACCGGCGCTTGATCGAGCACCCGGACCTGGTCGCGTACTTTCAGGCCGCGAGCCCGCTCGAAGAGATCGCGCTCCTCAACATCGGCTCGCGTCCCGCGCGGCGCGCCGAGGCTCGCTCCCTGGCCGACCTGCGCGCGATCCCGTGGGTGTTCGCGTGGTCCCAGAACCGACACTTCATCCCCGGGTGGTACGGCGTCGGGAGCGGGCTACAGACCTTCCTCGAGGTGCGCGGAGGCCGCGGCGAGGCGCTGCTCAAGCGGATGTTCAACGAGTCGCGCCTGTTTCGCCTCATCGTGGACGAGGTGGAGAAGACGCTCGGCTACGTCGATCTCGGCGTCGCGCGAGAGTACGCCGGGCTCGTGGCGGAGGTGCGGGTGCGGGACGAGATCTTCGGGCTGATCGAGGAGGAGCTGCAGCGCACCGTGACCGCCGTGCGGCGCATCGCCGGCGAGGGCGTGATCGCCGAGCGGTTCCCCCAGTTCCGCCAGCGCCTCGCCCGCCGGCTGCCGACCTTGAACCAGGTCAACCGCCAGCAGATCGAGCTGCTGCGGCGCTATCGCGGCGCGGCAGCGGGGAAGGCGGAGGAAGACACGCTCGCCCCGCTGCTGCTCTCGATCAACTGCATCGCGGCGGGGTTCGGGGCGACGGGCTAGATTCCCCTCCCATGGAAGATTCCCTCTACTTCAGCGAGCAGCACCTCCAGGTTCGCGACATGGTGCGCGACTTCGCGCAGCAGGTCGTGAAACCCAGCGCCCGTCGCTACGACCTCGAGAGCCGCTTCCCCTGGGACAATGTCAAGCAGATGGCCGGGCTTGGGCTGTTCGGGATCCCCTGGCCGGAGGAGCTGGGCGGCGCGGGGATGGACTACCTCTCCTACATCATCGTGATCCACGAGCTCGCCAAGGTCGACGCCAGCCACGCCATCACGGTGAGCGCCCACACGACGCTCGGCACCTCGCCCATCGTGGACTTCGGGACCGCGGAGCAGCAGCGGCGCTACGTGCCGCTGCTCGCGGCGGGGAAGGTGCTGGGCGGCTTCGGCCTCACGGAGCCCGGGGCGGGCTCGGACGCCGGCGGCACCAAGACGGTCGCAGTGGAGCGGGGCGATCACTACGTCCTGAACGGATCGAAGATCTTCATCACCCACGCGGGCGTGGGCGAGATCTTCGTCGTCACCGCCCGCAGCGACCCCGGCGCGCGCAAGACCGAGGGCATCACCGCCTTCATCGTGACGAAGGACACATCGGACCTGGCGGAGGCGGCGCGCGTCGGCATCGGCCACGACCCGGCGCTTCCCAAATGCCCCGGCGTCCACGCCGCCAAGAAGGAGGACAAGCTGGGCTGGCGTGCCTCCGACACGCGGGAGCTCGTGTTCCAGGATGCGATCGTGCCCAAGGAGAACGTCCTCGGCCCGGTCAACAACGGCTTTCGCCAGTTCCTCCAGACCCTGGACGGCGGCCGCATCGGCCTCGGTGCCCTCGCCCTCGGGCTC
>QHUL01000046.1 GCA_003222115.1 Gemmatimonadota bacterium
TGGCCGCTGGGGATTTTTGTGGGTGGTCGTAGTGATCGCTGTTCCCTCGATCCAGGATGCGTGGGCGCAGGTCCCCGAACCTCCGCCACCGGAGCCTCCAACATTTGAACTCCCCGAAGTCGTCGTCCCAGGTCGGCGGCCCCAGCCCGTGAGCACGACGCCGGCGTCGGTGTCCGTATTAACCCACGAGGACCTGGAGCGATTGGGGGTGGCGACGATCGGAGAGGCACTCCAGTTTGTGGCCGAGGTTGGGATGCGCGTGCAGGGCGGCCTGGGAGCGCTGAGCCTCCCCAGTATCAGGGGGAGCGGCCCCAATCAGGTGCTGGTGCTGGTTGACGGCATCCCGGTCAACAGTGTGATGCAGGGACTATTCGACCTCAGCACGTTGAGCACTGCGGAGGTTGACCGGGTGGAAATTCTGCGCGGCCCATTTTCTGCCATCTACGGCGGCCAGGCGCTGGGCGGCGTAATCAACGTGATCACGTCAACTGCGCCCGGCGTCGAACTCGGTGTCCGCCGGGGGGACCTGTCCACTGATGGGGTCTCCGGCCGGTGGTCCGCCGTGGATGGACGGGTCATGATTGCAGGCGACCGTTTCTCGTCGGCGGGCTTTCGACCCAACAGCGATGTGACGTCGACGACGCTCATCGGAAAGACCATGTGGGAGGCCGCAGCCGGGAGCGAACAGACCCTGACCATCAATCACTTTCAGAGTGCGCTCGGGGTGCCGGGTTCCACAGCCTTTCCTTCCCCGCAAGCCAGGCAGGATGAGGCGAGGACGATCGTGTCGACCGGATGGCACCGGGAGTCGACCGACGGGCAATGGACAGCCCTTGGATACTGGTGGAGTGACGACTTGATGTTTGTCGATCCTGGATCCTCGGTGGACAGCCGGGTTGCCACTCAGGTGTTCGGGATGAACGTCCAACGGACAATCGCCCTCTCATCCGAAGGCGTCCAGGTCTACGGCGTGGAAGCACAGAGCCAGGCGTTGGAGGACAATGGGCCGGTGGGCACGAGGCAGGCCACCGTCGGCGGATTGTATGTCCTGGACGAACGGCAGCTCAGCCAGCGCACTCTCCTCTCGGCCGGCTTGCGATACGATCTGCACTCCATTTACGGAGGCCAGCTCAATCCCCGCCTGGGGATCGTGCATATCATTCGGGAAGGACTGCAGCTCCGCGCGGGCATCGGCCGCACCTTTCGCGGACCCAGCTTCAGCGAACTGTACTTTGCGCCGTTCAATAACCCCAATCTGCGGCCGGAGTCTGCCTGGTCCGCCGACCTCGGCGTGACGTGGCGTACCCCCGGCGGACTGGAAGTGCGAAGTAGTCTGTTCGCGGTGGCAGCGACGGATATGATCCGACCCGATGCCTCATTCGTGCCCCAAAACATTGCCCGCGCCACAATCACCGGCGGCTCCCTGGAGTTAGCCGGGCGCCTTTCGTCGCATCTGGGTGGTGTGATCAATGTCACCGCCACGCGGGCCGTTGACGAGAGTACGGGCGAGCAGCTGCTGCGTGTTCCATTCTTGACGGCGTCCGCCGCCTTGCACGCGCAGGTCGCCGGCGGCACCCTCAGCGCCCTGGCCACGTACGTGGGGAATCGTCCCGACATTGATCCGGCGAGCTTCGTTCGCGTGGACATGCCCGGCTACCTCGTCACCAATCTGCGATTCGTGCTTGGGGCGCCGGAGGGGGGCCAGTGGCAGATCGGCGTGGACAACGTCGGTGATGTACAGTATGAGCCGATCGCGGGCTATCCGGCTCCGGGTCGCACCGTGTTCATCGCGTTTGCGGAGAGGTTTTAGCCGTGCGTCGAGCCATGTTGCTCGTCGCGTGCGCCGGGGCGGGATTCTTGATATTCTTGTGGCTCACTCCTCACGGACGGCAGGGACGGCCCGAGCGCCCCTCCGCTCCGACTGCAGCCGAAGAGGGCGGCGGTGTGGGGGAAATCACCACGGCGTCTCCTCGGGCGCAGGTATCCGGCCCCGGGACCGCTGCCCCGGCCCGGCGGCCCGTTGCCCCTCACCACGTGGTCCAGGTTGGCCCATTGACGCCGCCGGTGATGCCCGAGTATGGAGTGGGAGTGGGGGTTTCCAGCGGGAAGGGTCAGATCGGCGAACGTGAGGATTCCTCGAAACCATCGTCGGGTGGAGATCAGCCACTCGCAGAGAAGCCGGCAGCTCCCGTAAGGGAATCGGATCGTGCGCCATTCCTCACGCCGCCGGTCTTGCTCACCCCGGTCGCCGGCTATCCGGCCGGAGGCTATCGTGTGGTGCTCGATCGCTCGGTCCTGACACCGCAGCTGAGGGTGGAGGCTGCACAGGGACGTGTTGTGCTTCGGATGCTGGTTCGGTCGGATGGGTCCGTGGCACAGGTAAACGTCGTCGAATCGTCTGGCTCCCAGGTGCTTGACGAGGCTGCGGTCAATGCGGCCGTGAAGTGGAGGTTCGCGCCGGCCTCTCGAGACGGACAACCGGTCGAATCCTGGGCGATTATCCCGATTCGGTTCGTGATCCCCTGATGCGGATTCTCGCTATTGACCCCGGACGAGCGAAATCCGGGCTCGTGATCGCTGCTGACAGGACGATCCTCGACCAGCGGGTAGTCCGAGCGGATGTCCTTGCCCGGGTCCTTCGAGAGTGGAAAGGACGCTACGTAATCGAACAAGTGGTGCTGGGCGATCGGACCGGGCTGGGTGACGTCCGGGCGCATCTAGCGCTCGAGCTGCCTGGCGTCCCCATTTCTGTCGTCCGGGAAACACACACCACACTCCTGGCCCGGCGGCGGTACTTTGCCGACCACCCGCCGCGTGGGTGGCGGCGCCTCCTGCCGCTGTCGATGCAGGTGCCACCCGAACCGTACGATGACTACGCCGCGGTCATTATTTTGGAGCGATTTCTGGAAGCATGAAGATAAGTGCAGCAAAACATGGTCCAGATCCAGGCCGCGCGTAAGATCTGGGGAGGATTTGAGCCTGGAGCGGAGTATACGGATTTGGACCTGTGCAAGGTGTCACCTACCGTTCGAAACCACGGCATCCAGGCGGGGGAAGGGGGGCGCCAATCCGTATTATCCGCCGTTGCAGACGGTAGGCGGCAGTGAGCCAACGGCTACAGCCGCAGCAGAGAGAAAACATGGAAACTCGTTTGCACGCGGCCTGGCCGGAGGCATGATTACCAACTCAAGGGGGTAACGGGCAGATGAGGACTCTCGCAGTGTCAGTTGCAGCACTCCTCGTGCTCGTGGTTGTCTCCCCAGCGTTTGCTCAGCCGTTTGCGGACGTCCCGACCGATCACTGGGCGTTCGACGCGATCGCTGAGCTCGCCGCGAAGGGCATCATCGAGGGCTTTCCGGATGGTACCTTCAAGGGCGATCGGGGAGTAACCCGGTACGAGGTGGCCATGATCGTCGCCAGAATCCTGGCGCGCATCGAGGCCATCAAGATTCCCGCGCCGGCGGCAGCTGCGCCAGCGCCGCAGGTCACCCGGGCGGACGTCCAGACCATCCAGCGGCTCGTCAACGAGTTCCGCGCGGAACTGGCTGCCCTCGGCGTGCGGGTCACCGCGGTCGAGGAAGAGCTGACCGCGATAAAGGGAGCGACATCCGCAACGAAGGTCTCTGGTGACATGTATTATCGCTATGTGATGCCGGCCTCAGTTGGCGGCATTGGCGGCGCCGGCTCGTGGAGCCAGGCACTGTTGACCTTCACCGGCAAGGCGTCTGATGCTACTGCGGTCGTACGATTGGCTGTAGGCACAGACGGGGAGGTCGCCGACTTTGGCGCATCCTCTGCCACCGGTTGGATCGAGCCGGTCTCGTTCGACCGCGCCTACCTCGACTTTGGCTACTATGGTCTGAAGTGGCGCATCGGCAGGCAGACCTATACGCTTGGTCCGGTCGGCCTGCTCTTCAACGA
>QHUL01000047.1 GCA_003222115.1 Gemmatimonadota bacterium
GCATGGCCACGACCCAGCAGCCACAGGCCGAGTTCGTCAAGGCGATTTCCCGGCTCGACGCCACGGCGCTCGTCGTGGGCTCGATGATCGGGTCGGGCATCTTCATCGTCTCGGCCCAGATCCTCCGCGACGTCCACGCGCCCGGCCTGCTGCTCGTCGTGTGGGGACTCTCGGGCCTGGTGACGCTGATGGGGGCGCTCGCCTACGGCGAGCTCGCGGCGATGTTCCCCAACGCGGGCGGCCAGTACGTATACCTGCGCGAGGGGATCTCACCGCTGTTCGGCTATCTGTACGGCTGGACGCTGTTCGTGGTGATCCAGACCGGCACGATCGCCGCCGTGGCGGTGGCGTTCGCGCGCTTCACCGCCGTCCTCTTCCCCGCGCTCTCGCCCGACGTGTTCCTGGGCGGCACGATCGTCTTGCCGCCGCCGATCGGCGCGATCACGGTGGGGCTGTCACCGCAGCGCATCCTCGCGATCGCCTCCATCGCGGTGCTGACGTGGATCAACGTGCGCGGCGTGAGGACCGCGGCGGTGATCCAGACGTCGCTCACGGCGATCAAGACCGCCGCGCTCGCCGGGCTGATCCTGCTCGGGCTCACCGTGGGCCGGAACGCCGCCGCCGTCGCCGCCAACTTCGGCGACCACTTCTGGCCCGCGGGCGGCATCACCGCCGCCCTGTGGCCCGTGATCGGTGCGGCGATGGTGGGCTCGCTCTTCGCGATGGACGCGTGGAACAACGTCGGGTTTGCCGGCAGCGAGCTCAAGGACGCGAAGCGCGACCTGCCGTTCGCGATGGCGGTGGGCGTGCTGGTCGTGACCGCGCTATACCTGCTCGCGAATGTCGCCTACCTCAACGTGCTTCCCGGGCAGGCGATCGCCACGGCCCCGCAGGACCGCGTCGGCACCGCTGCGCTCGAGGCGATCCTCGGCAACGCGGGGCTGTACCTCATGGCCGTGGCGATCATGATCTCGACGTTCGGCTGCAACAACGGCCTCATCCTGTCGGGCGCGCGCGTCTACTACGCGATGGCGCGGGACGACCTGTTCTTCCGGTCGGCGGGCCTGCTGCACCCGACTTACAAGACGCCCGCCGTCGCGCTCATCATGCAGGCGGTGTGGACGAGCGTGCTGTGCCTCTCGGGGACGTACAGCCAGCTGCTCGAGTTCGTCATCTTCGCGGCGCTGGTGTTCTACCTGATCACGGCGGTCGGCCTGTTCGCGCTGCGCGTGCGGCGACCCGACCTGCCCCGGCCCGTCAGGGCGATCGGCTATCCCTGGCTCCCGGCGCTGTACGTCGCCGCCACGGGGCTGATCGCGCTCGCCCTGCTCGTCGAGAAGACGACCTACAGCGGGCTCGGGCTGTTGTGCGTCCTGATCGGCGTGCCCGTGTACTTCGGGTGGCGGGCCATGGTCAGGAGACAGGTTTGACGGAGATGGCCACGTGGGGAAGACCTTCCTTTTCACGACGGCGACCGTCGTAGCCGCGGCGCTCGGCTGCGGCGACAACGGGCCCGGCCCAGGGCCCGGGCCCGACGCCATCATCGTGGAGTCGACCCAGCCCGCCGCCGGCGCCACCGGCGTCGAAGCCGGGGCCACGGTGCGGGCGTACTTCAACGAGGCCCTCAACCCGAGCACCGTGACGGGCGCGACGTTCACGCTGAGCAGTGGGGGCACGTCCCTCACCAGCCAGGTCACCTACGACGCCGCGAACAAAGCCGCCGCGCTCTCCGGGCCGCTCCTCCCCGGGACGACCTACGATGCGACGGTGCTGACCGGGATCCAGGACGCCGGGGGAAGGCCCCTCGCGGCGGCCCACGCCTGGAGCTTCACCACCCGCACCTGGCAGCCGGTGGCCGTCGACCAGACCGGGGTTGTCGGCACTTTCACCTCGCTCGCGGTGGACGGGAGCGGTCGGGTGCACGTGAGCTACGAGGACGACACGAACGGCGACCTCAAGTACGCCACCTGCGCCGCGAGCTGCACCACTGCCGCCAGCTGGCACACGGTGACGGTCGACCAGGTCGGCAGCGTGGGACAGGAGGGCTCGCTCGCGGTGGACGGGGACGGCCGGGTGCACGTGAGTTACTTCGACCTGACGAACGCCGACCTCAAGTACGCCACCTGCGCCGCGAGCTGCACGACCGCGACGAACTGGCAGACCGCCGTGATCGACCACAGTTGGAACGTCGGCTACCACACCTCGCTTGCGGTGGACGGGAGCGGCCAGGTGCACGTGAGCTACTGGGACGCGACGAACGCCGACCTCAAGTACGCCACCTGCGCCGCGAGCTGCACGACCGCGACGAGCTGGCAGACGGTCGCGGTCGACCAGGCCGGCGATGTCGGCGACTACAGCTCGCTCGCGGTGGACGGGGACGGCCGGGTGCACGTGAGCTACTTGGACTTCACGAACTCCGACCTCAAGTACGCCACCTGCGCCGCGAGCTGCACCACCGCGACTAACTGGCAAACGGTGCCCGTCGACCAGAGCGGCGGCTACGACACCTCCCTCGGGGTGGACGGCAACGGCCGGTTGCACGTGAGCTACTTGGACCCGACGAACGCCGACCTCAAGTACGCCACCTGCGCCGCGAGCTGCACGACCGCGACGAACTGGCAGACCGCCGTGATCGACCACAGTTGGAACGTCGGCTACCACACCTCGCTTGCGGTGGACGGGAGCGGCCGGGTGCACGTGAGCTATCAGGACCAGACGAACTACGACCTCAAGTACGCCACCTGCGCCGCGAGCTGCACGATCGCGACGAGCTGGCAGACCGCCGTGGTCGACGATCACCGACAGAGCGGGCTTGTGGGCTGGTACACCTCACTCGCGGTCGACGGAAACGGCGCAGTGCACGTGAGCTACTTCAGCGGCGTCCTCAAATACATCCGCTAGCTCACCGGAGGACGCGATGCGCACGAGTTTCGTTGTGGCAACCGCCGGCCTAGCGGCCGGGGCGTTCGGTTGCGGCGATGGCGGCCCGGGCCCCCGGAGCGGGTCCCTTGCCGTGGAGTCGACCCGGCCGGCCAGCGGCGCCACCGGCGTCGAAGCCGGGACCACCGTACAGGCGTATTTCAACCGGGCGCTCAACCCGGCCACCGTGGACGTCACCACGTTCACGCTGAGCACCGGCGGCACGTCACTCACCAGCCAGGTGACCTATGACGCCGCTTCCCAGGCCACCGTGCTCTCCGGGCCGCTCCTCCCCGGCCGGACCTACGACGCCACCGTGCTCACCGGAATCCGGGACGTCGGGGGCACGGCCCTCCCGGCGGCCCACGCCTGGAGCTTCACCACCCGCACGTGGCAGCCGGTGGCCGTCGACCAGACCGGCACGGTCGGGCGGTACTCGTCGCTTGCCGTGGATGCGAGCGGCCACGTGCACGTGAGCTACTTCGACGACACGAACGGCGAACTCAAGTACGCCACCTGCGCAGCGAGCTGCACGACCGCGGCGAACTGGCAAAGCATCGCCGTCGACCAGGGCGGGGTCGGCGCCTATGCGTCCCTGGCCCTGGACAGAAGCGGCGGGTTGCACGTGAGTTACTCTGACGTCTCGTTGAACGACCTCAAGTACGCCACGTGCGCGGCGAGCTGCACGACCGCCGGGAACTGGGCGACGGTGGCCGTCGACCAGAGTGGGTTTGTCGGCGACTATACCTCGCTCGCCGTGGACGGGTCCGGCCGGGTGCACGTGAGCTACTCCGACGGCACGAATGTCGACCTCAAATACGCCACCTGTGCCGCGAGCTGCGCCACGGCTGCGAACTGGCAGACGGTCGTCGTCGACCAGACCGGGTTTGTCGGCGCGTACACGTCGCTTGCCGTGGATGGGAGCGGCCGAGTGCAC
>QHUL01000016.1 GCA_003222115.1 Gemmatimonadota bacterium
TCGATCGCCGCCGCGTCCGTCACCGGCCCGGCGACGAACATCATCGCGGGCTTCGCCGTGGCGCTCGAGTGCACCGCGCTCCCGACGTTCGCGATCGGGGCGGCGATCATCGCGTCGTACAAGATCGGCGCGTCGAGCGGACTCGAGCACGCGGGACTGTTCGGGACCGCCGTCGCGACTATGGGCATGCTGGGCACCGCCGCCTACATCCTCGCCATGGACACGTTCGGTCCGATCACCGACAACGCGGGCGGGGTGATCGAGATGTCTCATCAGCCCGAGGACATCCGGCGCCGCACCGATCGCCTCGACGCGGTCGGCAACACCACCAAGGCGCTGACCAAGGGGTACGCGATCGGCTCCGCAGCGCTCGCCGCCTTCCTCCTGTTCTCGGCGTATCTGGACGAGGTGCGCGCCCTGGGCTCGCCGCTCGCGGCCGTCGATATTTCGAAGCCCGAGGTGTTCGTGGGCGGCCTGCTCGGCGCGATGCTCGTGTTCTGGTTCTCGGCGCTCGCGATCGGCGCGGTGACGCGGGCCGCGGTCAGCGTGATCAAGGAAGTCCGTCGCCAGTTCCAAGCCGACCCCGGCATCCTCAAGGGCACGTCCAAGCCCGACTACGGCCGTGCGGTGGACATCGTGACCGTCGGCGCACTCAAGGAGATGGTGGCGCCCGGGCTCCTCGCCGTCGGAATGCCGATCGCGGTGGGGCTCTTCTTCAAGCTCTTCCACGTCGGCGCCGAGGCGGTGGCGGCCTTCCTGATGGTGGGCACGATTGGCGGGATCCTGGTCGCCACCATGCTGAACAACGGCGGGGGCGCCTGGGACAACGCCAAGAAATTCATCGAGACGGGCCAGTACGGCGGTAAGGGCGGCGCCCCCCACAAAGCTGCGGTCGTAGGCGACACCGTGGGGGACCCGTTCAAGGACACCGCCGGCCCGTCGCTGCACGTGCTGATCAAACTGCTGAGTACGGTGACGCTGGTCTTGGCTCCCCTGTTCGTATGAGACGTGAGACATCAGACATCAGAACGCTTCCTGACGTCTGATGTCTGACGTCTGAGGTCTCGTTCATGAGCCAGCTCTTCGCCCGCAAACCGATCGCCGAGCTGCTCGTTCAGGGCGAGAGCCCGTACGCGCTGAAGCGGGCGCTGGGCGCCGGCGATCTCATCATGCTCGGCATCGGCGCCGTCATCGGCGCCGGGATTTTCGGGGCGATCGGGACGGCGGCGGCAGGGCAGTACGACGCCGCCGGGCATCTCGTCCGCAGCGGCGCGGGCCCGGCGCTCGTCTTGTCGTTCCTCCTGCTCGGCGTATGCTGCGCGCTCGCCGGCCTGTGCTATGCGGAGCTCGCGGCGATGATCCCCCAGGCAGGCAGCGCTTATGCGTATTCCTATGCGACCCTCGGCGAGCTGGTCGCCTGGGTGATCGGATGGGATCTGATCCTCGAATACGCCGTCGGCAACGTCGCGGTGGCCATCTCCTGGGCGGACTACTTCACGTCGCTGCTCCGGAGCTTCGATGTCCACCTTCCCGTCTGGCTCACGACGGGATATCGGACGGCGCTCCTTGCTCCGGACCCCGCCGTGCACGGCCTGCTCCAGACCGCGCCGCACGTGGCCGGCATCCCGATCCTCGTCAATGTGCCGGCCTTCCTGATCGTCGTGGTCATCACCTGGCTGCTCCTGTTGGGGGTCCGCGAGAGCGCCACGGCGAACAACATCATGGTGACGATCAAGCTGCTGGTGCTCGGTCTGTTCATCATCGCCGGTCTCACCCACCTCAGTCGGGCGAACTACCACCCGTTCGCTCCCAACGGTTTCCGCGGCATCCATCAGGGCGCGGCGATCGTCTTCTTCGCCTACATCGGGTTCGACGCGATCTCGACCGCCGCCGAGGAAACGCAGAACCCACAGCGCAACCTCCCGATTGGGATCCTGGGCGGACTCGCGATCTGCACCGTCATCTACATGATCGTGGGCGCCGTCCTCACGGGGATGGTGCCGTACAGCGAGCTCGGCGTCGCCGATCCGCTCGCCAAGGCCCTGAATAGCGCAGGCTTCACGACGGTGGGGTGGATCGTCGCGCTGGGCGCGATCGTCTCCATGTCGGCGGTACTGCTGGTGTTCCAGTATGGGCAGCCGCGCATCTTCTTCGCGATGGGGCGTGACGGGCTACTGCCGCCGTGGGCCGCCAAGGTGCACGCCAGGACCCGTGTGCCTCATGTCACGACGCTGATCACCGGGGTCTTCGTGGGACTGTGGTCGCTCATCGGAGACGCGGGGGAGACCTATAACCTCACCAACATCGGCACCCTGTTCGCGTTCGTGCTTGTGTGCGTCGGCGTGCTGGTGCTACGCCACACTGACCGCGAGCGGGCCCGGCCGTTCCGCGTGCCGTTTGTGTGGGTGGTCTCGCTCACCGGCGCCGCGCTGTGCCTGTTCGTGATGGTCGGACTGCCGCTCGAAACGTGGGTGCGGTTCGCCGTGTGGCTGGCCATTGGGCTGATCCTGTACGCGTGGTATGGCTATCGCCACAGCCGTCTGCACCCGACGGCTCGGCAGGTGCCGTGAAGCCCCACACCAAGATCGTCCTGGGCCTCGTCCTCGGTGCCGTGTGCGGCGTCACGGCGAACGCGCTCGCCCCGGACGCCGCCTGGGTGCGCTGGATCGGGGACAACGTGGCGGGCCCCGTGGGGCAGGTGTTCCTGCGCATGCTGCTGATGACCGTGATCCCGCTCGTCTTCACCTCGATCGCGCTGGGAGTGGCCGGCATCGGCGACATCCGGAAGGTGGGGCGGGTGGGGATCCGGACGCTGGTGTACTTCCTGCTTTCGACGGCGCTGTCGGCCGCGATCGGACTCGGGCTCGTGAACCTGTTCCAGCCCGGGGCCGGTCTCCCGTCCGAGATCCGCGAGCAGCTGATGACGACCTACCGCGCGCAGGCGCAGGGGTTGCAGGCGGCCGGCACCACGCATTTCGGCATCGATACGTTCGTCAACATGGTGCCCCGGAACCCCATCCAGGCGGCGGCGGGAATGGACCTGCTGGGGGTGATCTTCTTTTCGCTCGTCTTCGGCGCGGCGCTGACCCTGATCCCGGAGGAGCGGGCGCGCCCGCTGGTTCGCGTGCTCGATGCGGTCGGCGAAGCGATCGTCAAGATCATCGACCTCGCGATGAAGCTCGCTCCGTACGGCGTGTTCGGCCTGATCTTCTTCACGACGTCCCGCTTCGGGTGGGGATTGCTGCGGCAGCTCGGGCTGTACGTGGCCATCGTGCTCGCGGGACTCCTGGTGCACGGCGCCGTGAGTCTGTCGCTCCTCGTGCGGGTGTTCGGAGGACTCCGGCCGGTCGTGTTCTGGAGCCGCATTCGCGCGAGCATCGTCACCGCGTTTTCCACCAGCTCGAGCAACGCCACGCTGCCGACCAACATCGCCGTCGCCGAGGAGGAGCTGGGGATCCCCCCCAAGATCGCGGGCTTCGTACTGCCCCTCGGCTCGACCATGTGCATGAACGGCACCGCCCTGTACGAGGGCGTGACCGTGCTCTTCCTGGCGCAGGTGTTCGGCGTCTCGCTCGGTCTCGGGACGCAGGTCGTGGTGCTGGTGCTGAGCGTGATCACCGCCGTGGGCGCCGCCGGTGTGCCGGGCGGCTCACTCCCCCTCCTCATGGTGGTGCTCGCAACCGTGGGCGTGCCGCCGGAGGGGATCGCGATCATCCTCGGCGTGGACCGGATCCTCGACATGTGCCGCACCACGATCAACGTGTGCGGCGACCTCACCGCCGCGGTCTACGTGGCGCGCGCTGAAGGCGAATGGAATCCTGCTACGCTCAACGTCAAGGCGCGGCTCGCCGCCGCCTAGCCGAGCGCGGCGAGCCGCAGCGCGCCCACTGCCGTGTCCACGGGCCCGGTCCGCAGCCGGGCTCGCGGCATTTCGGCGGCGAGCGTCTGCCGCAGCACCGCGGCGAGGGGCGAGGTAGCGAACAGGAGACCGCCCGCCAGGGCGACCGGTATGTCGCCCGCTCCCGGGAAGAAGCGCTCAAGGGCGCGGACCAGCGCCGCGAGCTCCCCCGCCGCGTCGCGCAGGATCCGCAGCGCCACGGCTTCGCCCTCGCGGGCGGCGTTCAGCACGTGGGGTGCGAGCCCGGCCACCTGGGGGGGCGTCGCCGTAGCGGTCCAGCGCACGAGGTCGTCGAACCCCTCCAGACCGAGCCCCGAGAGTAGCCGGGCGAGCAGGGTCGATCCTTCACCGCGGCCGTCCCGGGCCCGCGCGGCGGCGTCGAGCGCCCGGCGCCCGAGCCAATAGCCGCCACCCTCGTCTCCCAACTGCCAGCCGTAGCCCCCGCAGCGGTGCAGCCGCCCGGCATCATCGCGCGCATAAGCGATGGAGCCGGTGCCGGCGTTGATGATGACGCCCGGGGCGCTCTGGAACGCCGTGGCCAGCGCGACCTCGGCGTCGGCGAGCACGCGCGCCGCTCTGGCGATGCCCGCCGCGACCAGCGCGGCCGCGAGCTCGCGCTGCTCCTGGGCGCGCCCCGCACCCGCCGCCCCGACGACCGCGCGGTCCACCGGCAGAGACACGCCCGCCTGGGTGGCCGCCCGGCGCGCCGTGTCCACGAGCACCACGGCGGACGCCGCCGCGCCTCCCGGACGCATCGCCGCACCCGGGCCCTCGGCACGGCCCAGCACCGTCCCGTCTTCCCGCCCGATGGCCACCGTGGAGTGCGAGCCGCCCGCGTCGGCACCCAGCACGACGGCCGTCAGGCGGTCAGGCGGATAGGCCGATAGATCATCGCGAGCAGGCATGCTGACCGCTTAACCGCCTCACCGCCTAACCGGCTGACCGACCATGGAGGAGACCATCCCCACCGCCACCGTGGCCGCCGTCCCCAACGGTACGTACCACGGCCAGGCGAGCCCCGAGAGCCAACGGATCGGGAAATCCGGAATGACCGCGCCCAGTACGACGGGGCTCATGACGAGCACGCTCACGATGATGGCGAAGATGACGTCGATCTGCCGGGCCCGCGGCCAGAGGCCGCCCAGCAGATACGTGCCGAGCAGGCCGCCATATGTGATCGAGACGATGCTCAGGGCGAGCTGCACCACCGGTGTGTTCTGATTCCGGAACGCCATGGCGCCCGCGATCAGGACCGCGGTCCAGAAGAGCGTCAGCCAGCGGCCCACCCACAAGAGATGGGTCGGGTCCTGCCGGCCGGTGAGGGGCGCGTAGAAGTCGAGCGTCGCGGCGGAGGCGAGCGAGTTGACCGCCGAGGCATGGCTGCTCATGGCGGCGGCGAGGATCCCGGCGATCACGAGGCCGGCGAGCCCGGGCGGCAGCTGGGTGATCGCGAAGGTCGGATAGATGGCGTCCCCCCGCATGCCGGCCTGGTCCGCGCCGGCCAACCACAGGCTCGTGCCCACGAGCAGGAACAGCGCGAATTGCAGGATGATGAACACTCCTGAGCCGACGAGCGCCCGCTGTGCGTCCCTCAAGCCGCGGGCTGCGAGCAGCCGCTGCACGATGAGTTGATCGGTGCCGTGCGACGCGGCCGTGAGCAATGCCCCGCCAACGAGCCCGCCCCAGAACGTGTACAGCACCGTGAGGGACGGCCGGAAGTCGAGCGTGACCAGCTTCCCCTGCTCCCAGGCGCGAGCGAACGCCCCCACTCCCCCTGCGAGATGCGTGGCGACGACGAACGTCGCGATCCCGCCCAGCAGGTATACGCCCAACTGGATCACGTCCACCCACACGACGGCGCGGAGCCCCCCGACCCACGTGTAGATCAGCGTCACGATGCCGATCGCGAGGATGCCGGCGGCGAGGCTCCAGTGGGTGATGATGGCGAGCGGAATCGCCGTGGCGAAGATGCGCACGCAGTCGGCCAGCGCGCGGGTGAGCAGGAAGACGCCCGAAGCGGTGCGCCGCGCCGCGCTCCCGAAGCGCCGCTCCAGGCGCTGGTAGGCGGTGTCCTGTGTGCCCTCGAAATAGCCCGGCAACAGCAGCCGTGCCACGCCGATGCGGCCCACGAGGTAGCCGAACGCGATTTGGAGGAACGTGAGGTCACCGCGCGCGGCGATCCCGGGAACGGAAATGACGGTGAGGGCCGAGGTCTCCGTCGCGACGATGGACAGCATCAGCGCCCACCACGGCAGTCCTCGGTGCCCCAGGAAATAGTCGCTGGCGTCCCGTTGGCGCCCGGAGAGCACCAGTCCGAACACGACCACCGCGGCACAGTACGCCGCGATGACGGCTACGTCCGGGCCGCGCAGTGCCAGAGGAGGGCGGCAAAAAGCCCGCGCCGTGCGCGGGCTCGAATTGCCGGAGGAGTGGCCAATCGGCTCAGACCGTGAAGGACGATCCGCAGCCGCAACCGCCGGTGGCGTTCGGGTTCTCGAAGGCGAACCCCGACTCCTGGAAGTTGCTCCGGAAGTCGATCACCGTGCCGTTCAGGTGCTGGGCGCTGAAGGCGTCGACGAAGCACCGCACGCCGCCCGTTTCCACGACGAAGTCGTCGTCGAGCGGCTTCTCTTCGATGCTGAGGCTGTAGCGGAATCCCGAGCACCCGCCCGGCAGCACCGCGACCCGGAGGCCGGCCGTCTCGGCGGAAGCGTGCTCGTCCGCCATGAACTTCCGCACTTCGACCGCTGCTTTGTCGGTCAGGGTCAGCGTGATCGGGGTCGTCTTCTGCGTCGTCGCCATTGCGATCCTCCTGTCACATGCGAACTTAGAAAGGCCCGTCGCGCCTGTCAACTCTCTCGCCAGCTAGGATTGCGCGCTCATGCGACTTACGCTCGCCGACTGGTCGATCGTCGCGCTCTACTTCCTCTTCAACGTGGCCGTGGGCCTGTACTACAAGCGCCGCGCCGGCCGCGACACGGCGGAGTTTTTTCTCTCGGGGCGCAACGTGCCGTGGTGGCTGGCCGGCACGTCGATGGTGGCGACGACCTTCGCGGCCGATACGCCGTTGGCGGTGACCGGCCTCGTGGCGCGGAACGGCGTGGCGGGGAACTGGCTGTGGTGGAATCTGCTGGCGAGCGGCATGCTGACGGTGTTCTTCTACGCCCGGCTGTGGCGCCGCGCCGGCGTGATGACCGACATCGAGTTCTCGGAGATCCGCTACGCCGGCCGGCCCGCAGCCTTCCTCCGCGGCTTCCGGGCGCTGTACCTGGGCGTGCTGATCAACTGCATCATCCTCGGCTGGGTCAACCTCGCGATGGTGAAGATCCTGCAACTGCTGTTCGGCGTCGGCAAGCTCGAGGCCCTGGCGATGGTGCTCGGCCTGATCGTGCTGACCTCCGCCATTTCGACGCTCTCGGGTCTCTGGGGCGTGCTGGTGACCGACCTGTTCCAGTTCGTGATCAAGATGGGGATGGTGATCGTGCTCGCCGTCTTTGCGGTGCACGCGGTCGGCGGCATCGACGCGATGAGGGAGAAGCTGGCACTCTTGCCCGGCCACGGATCGGTCCTGAGCTTCGTCCCCGACGTCGGGTCGGCGTGGATGCCCTTGATCACGTTCTTCGTCTATATCGGCGTGAACTGGTGGGCCACCTGGTATCCGGGCGCCGAGCCGGGCGGCGGCGGCTACATCGCGCAGCGCATGCTCAGCGCGAAAGACGAGAAGCACTCCGTCCTGGCGACGCTGTGGTTCAACATCGCGCATTATGCGGTGCGTCCGTGGCCCTGGATCCTCGTCGCCCTGGCGTCGCTCATCCTGTTTCCCGGTCTCGCCGACCCGGAGACCGGCTACATCCGCGTGATGATCGACTACCTCCCCTCGTCGCTGCGCGGGCTCATGGTGGCCGCCTTCGCGGCGGCGTACATGTCCACCATCGCTACCCAGCTCAACTGGGGCGCGAGCTATCTCGTGAACGACTGCTACCGCCGCTTCCTGCGGCGCGACGCGACGGAGCGGCATTACGTCCGGGCGTCGCAGGTCGCGACGGTGCTGCTCACGGTGGTCTCCGCCATCGCGACCTTCTACATGAGCTCGATCGCCGGTGCCTGGAAGCTCCTGATCGTCACGGGGGCGGGCACGGGCACGGTCCTGCTGCTGCGCTGGTACTGGTGGCGCATCAACGCGTGGAGCGAGGTGTCCGCGATGATCGCGGCGTTCGCCGTGTCGGTGCTGTTGCAGACCGTGGCAGGCCTCGACAGCGATCGGCCGCTGGACTTCGCCTGGATCATGCTCATCACCGTCGCGATCACCACCGGCGTGTGGCTCGCAGTCACGTTCCTCACGCGCCCCGAACCCGAGGGCACGTTGGTGGCGTTCTACCGCCGCACGCGACCCTCCCGGACCGGGTGGGGGCCCGTGGCGGCGCTCGCGCCCGACGTCCGGGCTTCTGCGGACGGGCTCGCGAACCTGCTCGACTGGGCCGCTGGGTGCGTGCTGATCTACGGCGTGCTGTTCGGCGTCGGGAAGCTACTGTTGCACGAGACGCTGCCCGGCGTGGTGCTCCTCGGGCTCGGCGCGATCGCCGGAGCGGTCATCTATCGCGATCTGTCGCGGCGCGGCTGGGAAAGCGTGGTGCAGTGAGGGTCCTCAGAGCTCCGGGTGGGTGAGGGCGTCCAGCACGAGGTCCGCCACCCGGGGGCGGACGTGCAGGATCGCCGTGTTGGCGCGCGTGGGATGCACGCGGTTGGTGAGCAGGATGATGAACAGATCCCGGTCCGGGTCCATCCACAGCGACGTACCTGTAAACCCGGTATGCCCGAACGCCCGGCGCGACAGCTTCGCGCCGGCGCTGGTGTAGCCCGAGTCGGCTGGCGTGTCCCAGCCGAGTGCCCGGCTCGACCCGGGTGGCACTCCCTGACGCTGCGTGAATTCGGCCACGGTCTCGGCGCGGATCAGCTGCAGCGAGTCCCAGGCGCCGCCGGCGAGCAGCATGGCCGCGAACCGCGACAGATCGATCGCGTTCGAGAACAGGCCTGCGTGACCCGAGACTCCGCCCAGGCGCCCCGCGTTCTCGTCGTGCACCTCGCCCCGCAGCGCGCGGTGGCGGAACGCCGTGTCGGTCTCGGTGGGCGCGATGCGGTCCCGCCAGGAAGGGGGCGGGCGGTATCGGGTCGCGGACATGCCCAGCGGCCCGAACACGCGCCGCGCGAGCAGGCGGTCGAGCGGCTCGCCGGAGATCCGCTCCACGATCTGCGTGAGCACGATCGCGCCGAGATCCGAGTACACGAAGCGCTCGCCGGGCGCGGTAGCGAGCGGTGTGGTGTCCACGAGGGCGAGCGCCGCGGAGCGGGAGCCCGCCTCCCGGTACAGCGGCCGCCACGCCGGGAGCCCGGAGGAATGCGTGAGGAGGTGCCGCACGGTGACGCGCTCTTTGTCGGTGCCCCCGCGGAACTCCGGGAGGTAGCGTTGGACGGGCGCGTCGAGGGCCAGCCTTCCTTCCTCCACGAGCTGCATGCAGGCGGTCGTGAGCCCGACGACCTTGGTGAGCGATGCGAGGTCGTAGAGCGTCCCGGGCTGCACCGGGCGCGCGTCGTCCATGCCGTAGCGGCCGACCGCGGCGAGCAGCGCGAGTCGCCCGTGGCGGCCCACCGCGAGCACGGCTCCGGGAAACGCCCCGCTGTCCGCCTGGCCCCGGAGGTAGTCCACCGCGCCGGCGAGGCGCATGCTGTCGAACCCGAGCCCGGGCGGCGACGCCTCGGGGATGCCCGCGCTCGCCGGGAAGGGCGCGCTCGCGCGACAGGCGACGAGCGCGCCCACGAGCGCAGCGAAGCTGCTCCTCACGGGTGGGCGTCCGGCACGATGACGCCCGCGCCGATGCGGTACGCCGGCGGCAGGCTGATCGGGAGCCTCCCCGTAATCGGGACCTTCCCGAGGAGCGCCAGCGCGACGGCGCGCTCCGAGGCGCGCACGCCGCTCCAGGCGATCAGGTACGATCGCACGGTCGGCGTCTGGGTGAGGAGGTAGGGGCTGCCGAGCGATACGACCACCGTTGGGCGGGCCGTGTCCGTGGCCATCATGAGCTGGGCGAGCGAGTCCGGCAGGGAGATGGTGCCCCGTCCCGAGATGGGCCGCACGTTGGCCGCGAACACCACGGCCGGCGCGCGCGCGATCACGCTGCGCGCCGAGTCGTATGACGGCGTTCCGGACATCGGCCACAGGCGGAAGAAGTCGACGGTGTCCCCGCCCTGGCGGAGCAGCTCGAGCATCCGCTGGCCCACGAAGCTGTTGAGCTCGTCCCCGTAGGCGACGAGGGCGAAGCGCGAGCGCTTCGCCCGCAACGTGTGCAGCGGGCCGCCGATGTCCCGCACCAGCGTGAGGGAGCGCACCGCCATGTCGTTGGCCGCGTCCTGGAACCGCTTGCTCCCCACGACCGGCATGATCGAGTCGAGCGGCGCCGTGCGCCGCTCGAACAGCCCGAGCCGCTGCTTGATCTGGAGCACGCGGCGCACGGAGGCGTCGAGCCGCGCCGTCGCGATCCGGCCGCTCGCGACCGCGGCGATGAGGGCGCCGGCCGCCGAGTCGGGGTCCGCCGGGATCACGAGCAGATCCGCCCCCGCGAGAAAGGCGCGCACGGCGGCTTCGCCCGCGCCATACTTCGACACGATGGAGCCCATGTCGAGCGCGTCGGTGACGACGAGGCCCTGAAACCCGAGCGAGTCGCGCAACAGACCGGTGAGGACCGCCGCCGCGAGGGTCGCCGGCTGCTCGGGGCCGGTGAGGTCGGGGACGACGATGTGCGCGCTCATCACGACGTCCGCCCCGGCGGAGATTCCGGCCCGGAACGGGACCAGCTCGAGCGAATCCAGCCGTCCGTAGGTCGCCGCGATGCGGGGGAGGCCGATGTGGGAGTCGATCTGGGTGTCGCCGTGACCGGGAAAATGCTTCAGGGTGGCGAGCATCCCATGATCGCGCAGCCCGCGCACGTACTCCGCGACGAGGCGCGACACCGCGCGGGGATCTTCGCCGAAGGACCGGGTATTGATGATGGGGTTCGCGGGGTTGTTGTTGACGTCGGCGTCGGGCGCAAAATTGACGTGGATCCCCACCGCCCGCCCCTCGGTGGCGGCGGCCGCGGCGATCGTGTACGCGTCGCCCGGATCCCCCGTGGCGCCGGCCGCCATGACCATCGGGAATGCGGTGGCGCCGACGAGCCGCATCCCGGCGCCCCACTCGAGGTCGGCCGAAACGAGCAGTGGCAGCCGGGCGCGGCGCTGCAGGGCGTTGAGCTTGGCGGCGACGTCGAAGGGGGAGCCCGCGAACACGGTGAGGCCGCCGACCTCGAGCGAGTCGACCCACCGCGCCGCCACTTGAAACAGCGAGTCGTCGAGCGCGGCGTAGGCGCCGGAGAGCCGGGGAACGACGAGCTGGCCGACCCTCTGGCGAACGGTGAGGGAGCGGAGCAGCGAATCGACGAGGGCGGGGGCCGGGGCCCGGGGGGCCGCGAGCGGGGAGGCTGCCGTCCTCCCGACCGCTTGAGCACCGGCACATCCGAGCACGGCCGCGAGTACCAGGAGCCTATGCGCCCGCATCATCTCTCGCTGTTGGGGTTGCTCGCCTGTGCCGCGCCCGCCGCGGGACAGGTGCGCCCGGGAATCGAGGTCTTGCTGTCCGACTCGGCGCACCTGCTCGCCGGCCAGCGGCTGGCCCTGCTCACGAACCAGACCGGCGTCGACCGTCAGGGCCGCCGCGACGTAGACCGCCTGTTAGCCGGCGGCTATCGGGTGACGATGCTGCTCAGCCCCGAGCACGGATTCCGTGGCACGGAGGACCGCCCGGGGCTTCCGGACGGCGTGGACACGGCCACCAGGCTTCCAATTTACAGCCTCTACACCACGCCGCGCCCGCCCAATCTCGCCGTGCTGGACAGCGTCGATGCGGTCGTGATCGATCTGCAGGACGTCGGCGCCCGGTACTACAGCTATCCGGCCGCCGCCGTGCTCCTGATGCGCGAGGCGGCGCGTCGCGGCAAGTGGGTCGTCGTGGCGGACCGCCCGAACCCACTCGGCGGCGTCGTGCTGCAGGGGAACGTGCAGGCTGCGGGCGCGCTCGAGGAGCGGGGGCTCAATTTCCTCCCGCTCCCGATGCGCCATGGCCTGACGATCGGCGAGATCCTGCGCCTCGTCAACCAGGCGTACGAGCTGCACGCCGAGCTCGTCGTCGTGCCCGCAGCGGGGTGGCGACGGGGCGCGTACTACGACGCCACCGGGCTGCCATGGGTGAAGCCGTCCCCCAACATGCCCGACCTCGAGAGCGCGCTGCATTATCCCGGCACCTGTCTGTTCGAGGGGACGAATCTGTCGGTCGGGCGGGGCACCGGGTTCGCATTCCAGGTCGTCGGCGCTCCCTGGCTCGACGCCGACGCCGTGCTGCGCCGCATCCGCAACGGGAGCCGAGGGACGGGCGTAGGGGTGGCGGGGGTCGAGCTCACCGCCACGCGCTTCACGCCGCGCGCGCCAACCGATGGCAAGTACGACGCGGTCGAGATCCCCGGCGTTCGGTTGCGCGTGATCGACCGCAATGGCTACGATCCCACCCGCGTCGCGGTGGCGCTGCTCGCGGCCATTCGCGGCGTGCACCCGGACTCGCTGCGGTTTCGCGGCGACCGCTTCGATCGCCTGGCCGGCGGAGCGGAGCTGCGGCAGGCGCTGTTGGCGGGGCGGGCGCCCGCCGCCATCTGGGGCTCGTGGGAGCGGGCGCTCGAGCGGTTCCGGCGCGAGCGGGCCAAGTACTTGCTCTACTAGGAGTTTTTGCGCGGCGCGCCCTTCCGCGCCCTCCGGGGCTCCATTACCTTCACCCCGCTATGAATGTGATTCCCCAGGTCATCCGGGACGGGTTCGTACGTCTGCTCGCTCCCCTCGTGCACCTCCTCGTCCGGCTCCAGGTCCATCCCAACGTGATCACGACGCTCGGCACCTTGGTCGTCCTGGGCTCCGCGACGGCGTTCGCGATCGGCTGGGTGCAGTGGGGTGGCTTCCTGCTGCTCTTGAGCGGGGTGTTCGATCTGCTGGACGGCCGCTTGGCGCGAGAGGGCGGGCGGGAGACGGCGTTCGGGGCGTTCTACGACTCGACGCTCGACCGGGTGGGCGAAGCGGCCCTGTTTACGGGGATCGGCGTGTTCTTCCTGCGGGGCGGCGTGGCTCCGAGCCGGATGGCCCTGGGGGTCGCCCTCTGCTTCGTGGCGCTCACCGCCTCGCTGCTCGTGTCGTACGCCCGGGCGCGGGCCGAAGGGCTGGGCGTCGAGTGCAAGGTGGGGATCGCACAACGGGCCGAGCGGGTGCTGCTGCTCGGGGCGCCGACCATGGCCTTCGGAGCCGGGAACCAGGGGGCGTTGTTGTTTTGGATCGTCGCGGTACTTGCGTTCGCCACGACCGTGACGGTGGTGCAGCGCGTCGTGCACGTCGCGCGCATGACGGGAGGACGGCCTGTCCTGCGGGCGCGCCCCCGCGACACGCTGCCGGGCCACGCCGCCGCGCTGCAATCTCGGAAAGGGATCTGATCGTGCCAAAGCGGGCCGGCCGGGACATCGCCCCTCCGAAGGGGAAGCTGGGCGTGATGCTGGTGGGGCTGGGGGCGGTCGCGACGACCTTCATCGCCGGCGTGGAGAACGTGCGCCGGGGCGAGGGGCTGCCGATCGGGTCGCTGACCCAGATGGGGACCATCCGCCTCGGGAAGCGCACCGACCGCCGCTCGCCCAAGATGAAGGATTTCCTACCGCTCGCCGGCGTCGCGGACCTGGTGTTCGCCGCCTGGGACCCGATCCCCGATGACGCCTACACGGCGGCGCGGAAGGCGGGGGTGCTCGAGCCGCATCACCTCGAGCCCATCGCAGCGTTCCTGAAGGGGATCAAGCCGCTCCCCGCCGCGTTCGACCAGAACTACGTCAAGCGACTGCACGGCACCAACGTCAAGCCGGGCAAGACCAAGCGGGAGCTGGCCGAGCAGTTGCGCGCCGACATCCGGCAATTCAAGCAGACCGCCGGGGTAGAGCGCGTCGTGATGATCTGGGCGGCGTCGACCGAGGTGTTCCTGACGCCCGGGCCGGCGCATCAGAGCGTGGCCGCGCTGGAGCAGGCGATGGAGCGCAACGACCCCGCCATCGCGCCCTCCATGCTCTACGCCTACGCGGCCCTGATGGAGAACGTGCCCTTCGCCAACGGTGCACCCAACCTCACCGTGGACATTCCGGCCCTCGAGCGCCTCGCCGAGGAGCGTAAGCTCCCGATCGGCGGCAAAGACTTCAAGACGGGCCAGACGATGATGAAGACCGTGCTGGCGCCGGCGTTCAAGGCGCGGATGCTCGGTCTCGCGGGCTGGTACTCGACCAACATCCTGGGCAACCGGGACGGCGAAGTGCTCGACGATCCTGAGTCGTTCAAGACCAAGGAGGAGTCGAAGCTCGGCGTCCTCGAGTACATCCTGCAGCCTGACCAGTACCCCGAGCTGTACGGCAACGTGTTCCACAAGGTACGCATCAACTACTACCCCCCCCGGGGCGACAACAAGGAGGGGTGGGACAACATCGACATCTTCGGGTGGCTCGGCTATCCGATGCAGATCAAGGTGGACTTCCTGTGCCGCGACTCGATCCTCGCGGCCCCGATCGTGCTCGACCTGGCGTTGTTCTTCGACCTGGCGCAGCGCGCGCGGCTCTCCGGCATTCAGGAGTGGCTGTCGTTCTACTTCAAGAGCCCGCAGACGGCCCCCGGCCTCTACCCCGAGCACGATCTGTTCATCCAGCAGACCAAGCTGAAGAACACCCTGCGGTGGCTGATGGGCGAGGAGCAGATCACCCACCTCGGGATCGAGTACTACGAGAAGGCGTGACGCTCGCTCAGTACATCGTCACGGCGGTCGGTCTGGCCGCGATCGCCGGGGTGTTGTGGTACTTCCTGTTCTCGCGTGGGTCGCCCGTGGCCGCGCAGGCGACCGCAGAGGGGGGCGTGCAGGAGGTTCGGGTCATCGTGAAGGGCGGCTACACCCCCGACACCATCGTCGTCCAGGCGGCGAAGCCCGTGCGGCTGCAGTTCTACCGCGACGAGACCGCCGAGTGCTCCGAGCGGGTCGTGTTCGAGCAGTTCGGGATCGACGTGCCGCTCCCCGCCTTCCAGACCACCACGGTCGAGTTCACGCCGCCCGAGCCGGGCGAATTCCGCTTTCGCTGCGGGATGAACATGCTGAAGGGCCTGCTGGTGGTCGAGCCGGCCACGGCCGACCGCAGGCCGGCCGCGTCGCCGCACAAGTTCCATGAGTAAGGCACGCATCATCCTCCCCATCGAGGGCATGAGCTGCGCGTCCTGCGCCGCCACGGTGCAGGAGGCGCTCGCGAGCGCGGACGGCGTCGTGGGCGCGACGGTCAACTTCGCCACCGCGAAGGCGGCCGTCGACTACGACGATGCCCAGACCCACGTCGCGGAGCTGATCAAGACCGTCCGCTCGGCGGGTTACAACTGCGGCAAGGCCAGCGTCACCTTCACGGTGGAGCAGCTGCACTACACGGCGAGCGTGCTGCCGCTCGAGCAGGCCCTGGCGCGCGTGAAGGGCGTGATTCGCGCCGCCGCCAACCAGGCGACCGAAACGGTCACCGTGGACTACGTACCGGGCGTGACGACGGGCGAGGAGCTGGAGCGCGCGGTGGAGCGGGCAGGCTTCAAGGTCGCGGCCCCGATCGCGGCCGAAGATCCGCTCGAGCGTGAGCGCCTGGCTCGCGCGCGGGAAATCCGGACGCTCACCTGGAAGTTCGCCTTGGCCGCCGTCGCGACCGTCGTCGCGATGGGGGGTGCGATGCTCCTCATGGCCGACCGGCCCATGGACTCGTTCAAGCGCTTCGATCTCCTGGGTCGGCTGCTGATGCCCGCGGCGCTCAAGCTGTGGGCGATCGTGTCGGCACGGACGACGATCGACCTGTTCTGGGTCAAGGTCGGCCTCGCCGTCCTCACGCTGCCGGTCGTGGCGTGGTCGGGGCAGCAGTTCTACAGGGGAACGTGGAGCGGCTTCAAGCACCGCACCGCCGACATGAACACGCTGATCGGCGTGGGCACGGGCGCCGCGTACCTCTATTCCCTCGTCGCGACTTTCGCTCCGGACGTGTTCGCCGGCGCGGGGCTGCCGGCGGACGTGTACTACGAGGCGGTCTGCGGGATCATCGCGCTGATCCTGCTGGGCCGGCTGCTCGAGGCGCGCGCCCGGGGTCGCACCTCCGCGGCGATCCGCCAGCTCGCCGGACTCCGCGCCAAGGCCGCGCACGTGGTCCGGGAGGGGAAGGAAGCGGACATTCCCGTGGAAGCGGTCGTGCCCGGGGACCTCGTCGTCGTGAAGCCGGGCGAGAAGATCCCGGTGGACGGCGTCGTGACGGAGGGCGCCTCCGCGGTGGACGAGTCGATGCTCACGGGCGAGCCCCTCCCCGTCGCGAAGAAGATCGGCGACGAGGTCATCGGCGCCACGGTCAATCGATCGGGGAGCATCACCTTCCGCGCCACGCGCGTCGGCAAGGAGACGGCGCTCGGCCAGATCATCCAGCTCGTTGAGGACGCGCAGGCGACGAAAGCCCCGATCCAGCGCCTCGCGGACCAGGTGGCGGGCGTGTTCGTCCCCATCGTGATGGCGATCGCGATCGCGGCCTTCGTCATCTGGTTCGACTTCGGGCCGCAGCCGGCGCTCGTCTTCTCGACGGTCACCCTCGTGACCGTGCTCATCATCGCGTGCCCCTGCGCCCTGGGCCTCGCGACACCGACCGCGATCCTCGTGGCCACCGGGCGGGCGGCCGAACACGGTATCCTGATTCGCAGCGGCGAGGCGCTGGAGCGGCTGTCCAAGGTCCGCACCGTGCTGCTCGACAAGACCGGCACGATCACCCAGGGGAAGCCCACCGTCACCCACATCGTCACAGCGAAACGCCCCGACGGCACGTCGCTCTCCCCGGCCGAGGTGCTCAAGTGGGCGGCGTCGGTGGAGCACCGCTCCGAGCACCCGTTGGCCGACGCGATCGTCCGGGCCGCGCACGAAAAGGCCGTGGACATCCTGCTGGTGGAGAAGTTCGCGGCGATGGAGGGGCGCGGCGTGCGCGGGACCGTCGAGCGCCGCATCATCGAGGTCATCTCGCTGCGCCACGCCCGCGAGCGCAGCCTCGAGCTGGGCAGCCTGGGGCAGGACGCCGACCGGCTCGCCCGGGAGGGCCGCTCCCCCGTCATCGTTGTCGTGAACAACACCGTCTATGCCGTCATCGCCATCTCCGACCCGATCAAGCCGACTGCCAAGGAGGCGATCACCCACCTCCGGAAGATGGGCCTCAAGGTGATGATGGTCTCGGGGGACTCGAAGAAAGGGGCCGCGGCCGTGGCCAAGGAGGTCGGCATCGACGAGGTCGTGGCGGAGGTGCTGCCGTCGCAGAAGGCCGACTTCGTGAAGAAGCTGCAGAAGCAGGGGCGGCGCGTCGCGATGGTCGGGGACGGCCTCAACGACGCCCCGGCCCTCGCCCAGGCGGACGTGGGGATCGCGATCGGCACCGGCACGGACGTCGCCATGGAGGCGTCCGACGTCACCCTGATCCGCGGCGACCTGCGGGGCGTCGTGACGGCCCTGCAGCTCTCCAAGCGCGCCCTCCGGACGATTCGGGAGAACCTGTTCTGGGCGTTCATCTACAACGCGGTGGGCATTCCCATCGCCGCGGGGGTCCTGTATCCGTTCTTCGGCGTGTTGCTCTCACCGGTCCTGGCGAGCGCCGCGATGGCGTGGTCGAGCCTGAGCGTCGTGCTGAACAGCCTCACCTTGAGGCGCTTCAAGCCGGGGTGGGCGACGTGAAGTACTTCCACCGCACCAGCCTCGGTCCCGAGCGGGTGCTCGAGTCGGCGAAGGCGTTCTTCGGATCGCGGATGGCCCCCGCGGAGGAGTCGGCGCGCCGGCGCGCGTACGCGGGAGCGCTCGGCAAGGTCACGATCGCCGCGCGGGCGGAAGGCGGACACTACACGTTGGTGGAGGTCAGCACCGACCAGGTCGGCGAATCGGAGCTCGACAAGCTGGCGAAGCGGTTCCTCGCGGAGGTGCACCAGCGGGTCGAGCCGACGCACGAGGTGCGCGGCTCCTACTAACCCGCCAGCTTCGCCCCGTACCCGGCCCGCTCGACCGCGCGGATCAACTGGTCCGCCGTCGTGGCGTCATCATCGAAGTCCACTTCCGCTTCACCGTCGGGCAGATCCACCACCGCCGTGAACACGCCCGCCATCCCCCGCAGCGCTTGCTCGACCTTCGCCTGACAGTGGCCGCAGGTCATGCCCGTGACACGGAGCTTCAGGGTTGCCATAGAGCCTCCAACAAGGCAAGTTTCACGCCCACTACAATTTACGTCATGGCGTCCCGCACCGCTCCTGCCACCCAGTCGCCCCCCATCCCGGCGGGGTTGAGCCGCGACCAGCTGCTCGAAATCTATCGCTACCTCCGCCTCACCCGCACCCTCGAGGAGCGGCTCACGGCGCTGTACCGCCAGAGCAAGGTGGTGGGCGGTCTGTTCCGCTCGCTCGGCCAGGAGGGGGAGTCCGTGGGGTCGGCTTACGCGCTCGACCGGGGGCGCAACCGCGACTTCCTGTCCCCCCTGATTCGCAACCTCGGGTCCATGCTCGTCATGGGCGCCGAGCCGGTCCAGATCCTCCGCCAATACATGGCGAAGGCCGAGTCGCCCACCCGGGGTCGCGAGCTGAACATCCACTTCGGCGACCTGGAGCGGGGCTACCTGGGGCAGATCTCGCACCTCGGGGACATGATCCCCGTGATGGCGGGCGTTGCGCTCACCTTCAAGCTGCGCGCCGAGCCGCGGGTGGCCCTCGTCTACATCGGCGACGGCGGGATGTCGACCGGCACCTTCCACGAGGGGATCAACTTCGCCGCCGTGCAGCGCCTGCCGCTCGTCCTGATCGCCGAGTACAACTGCTGGGCCTACTCCACGCCGCCCGCGAAGCAATTCGCCACCGCGCATCTCGCCGACCGGGTCCGGGGCTACGGCGTTCCGGCGGTGACGGTGGACGGCAACGACGTGCTGGCGGTGTACGAGGCGACGCGGCTCGCGGTGGAGCGGGCGCGCCGCGGGAAGGGAGTCCACGCAGTCGAGGTTAAGACGTACCGCCGCAAGGGGCACGCCGAGCACGATGACCAGCACTACGTCCCGAAGGAGGAGCTCGAGCGCTGGGCCCGCGAGAACGACCCCATCGACCGCTACAGCAAGCGTCTGCTGGACAGCGGCTGGGCGGAGCAAGCGGATCTGAAGGACATCGACGAGCGGGTGCGCGCCGGGGTCGACGCAGCGACGGACGCCTGCGTGGACGAGCCGGCCCCCGAGCCCGAGTCGGCGCTCCCGGCGGTGTACGCCAGCCCGGCGACGGCCGAGCGGCTCTGGTTCCGGGGCCTGTGATGGCCGAAGTCACCTACCTCGAGGCGTTGCGCCAGGGACTGTGGGAGGAGATGGAGCGCGACGACCGGGTCTTCATCCTGGGCGAGGACGTGGGGATCTACGGGGGGGCGTTCAAGGTCACGGAGGGGTTCGTCAAGCGGTTCGGAGAGGCGCGGGTGATCGACACGCCGATCTCCGAGGCGGCGATCGTGGGCGCGGCGGCCGGGGCGGCTCACATGGGGATGCGCCCCGTCGCCGAGATGCAGTTCATCGACTTCATTTCGTGCGCCTACGACATGCTCACGAACTACGTCGCGACGGCGCGCTACCGCGCGGGCCTTCCCACGCCGCTGGTGGTGCGGGGGCCGTGCGGCGGCTACGTGCGCGGTGGGCCGTTCCATTCCCAGAACGTGGAGGCCGCCTTCTTTCACACGCCGGGCCTGAAGATCGTGTATCCCGCGACCGCGCGCGACGCGAAGGGGCTGATCAAGGCCTCCGTGCGCGACGACGACCCCGTCATCTACCTCGAGCACAAGTGGCTGTACCGGCGTATCAAGGAGCAGCTCCCGGAGGGCGAGGAGGTGCTGACGCCGATCGGGGAAGCGCGCCTCGCGCGCGAGGGGCGGGACCTCTCGATCATCAGCTACGGCGCGACGCTGTGGAAGTCGCTCGAGGCGGCCGAGCAGCTGGAGCGCGACGACGGCCTGGCGGTGGAGGTGCTGGACCTCCGGACACTGCTGCCGCTCGACGACGCGGCGATCATGCGGACCGTGAAACACACCAACAAGGTGCTCATCGTCCACGAGGACACCCGCACGGGCGGTCTCGCCGGCGAGATCGCGGCCCGCATCAACGAGCAGGCGTTTGAGTGGCTCGATGGCCCGATCATGCGGGTGACTGCGCACGACGTGCCGCTGCCCTATGCGCCGACGCTGGAAGATTACGTCCTGCCCCAGACGGACGACATAGTGAAGGCGGCCCGCTGGTTGGCGGCGTACTGAGAAGCGCTATCAGCTTTCGGCCGTCAGCCTGCTGACAGCTGACAGCCGACAGCGCCTTTTTGGGAGAAGACATGGCTCGCATCGACGTGCTCATGCCCCAGATGGGCGAATCCATCGCCGAGGGCACCGTGAGCAAGTGGCTCAAGAAGATCGGCGACCCGGTGAAGCGCGACGAGCCGCTGTTCGAGATCTCGACCGACAAAGTGGACGCCGAGATCCCGGCGCCCGCGGCGGGCGTGTTGGCCGAGATCAAGGTGCAAGAGGGCCAGACGGTTCCGGTGCAGACGCTCGTAGCGGTGATCGAAACGGAAAAGGGCGCCGTCGCGTCGCCCCCGGCCGCCGCCTCCGCACCGCCGGCGTCCAAACCGGAGCCGCCGAAGCCCGCCCCGCCCCCGCCCCCGCCCCCGCCCCCGGCTGCCGCGGCCGCGTCCGTCGGCGAGCGCCCGCGACCGCCCGCGACCGCCCCGTCGAGGCAGGGGGGAGACGGGGCCGAGACGGCGGAGGAGCGTCTCCGCAAGAAGTCCACGCCCCTCGTCCGCAAGATCGCGGCTGAGCACCAGGTCGACATCTCCACGATTCCCGGGACCGGCTTCGCGGGCCGCGTGACGAAGCAGGACATCCTCGGCTTCATCGAGCGTGGGGTGGCGGCGCCGCGGCCCGCGGCCGCCACATCCATCGGCCCGATCGCGCACCCTGTGGTCGAGCCGTGGCCCGGCGACCGCGTCGAGCCCTTCTCCAAGATCCGCAAGATCACGGCCGACCACATGATCATGTCGCGCCGCGTGTCGGCGCACGTCACGAGCTTCTTCGAGGTGGACTACACGCAGATCGCGGAGCTGCGCCGGCGGCACAAGCAGGCCTATGCCGAGCGCGGCGCGAGCCTCACCTACCTCGCCTTCATCGCCAAGGCGTGCGCCGAGACGCTGCGCCAGCATCCCGTGGTCAACGCCGCCGTCTCGGGCGACAGCATCATCTACCGGCGCGACATCAACATCGGCATCGCCGTGGCGCTCGAATGGGGCCTCATCGTGCCCGTGATCAAGCACGCGGACGACCTCTCGCTGGCGGGGATGGCGCGCGCCATCAGCGATCTCGGCGAGCGCGCCCGGGCGAAGAAGCTGTCTCCCGACGAGATCCAGCGCGGCACGTTCACCATCACCAACCCCGGCGTGTTCGGCTCGTACGCCGGGGCGCCGATCATCAACCAGCCGCAGGTCGCCATCCTCGGCGTGGGCGCGATCGAGAAGCGGCCCAAGGTGGTGACGCTGCCCGACGGCTCGGACGGGCTTGCGGTCCGCACGCTGGGGATGGTGTCGATGTCCTACGATCACCGCGTCGTGGACGGCGCCGACGCCGATCGCTTCCTCGCCGACGTGAAGGCGATGCTGCAGAGCTTCCCGGAAGGAGCGGTATAGCGATGCCGAAGGTCCTCACAGCCGCGCGGGTGCGCATCGCGGCGTCGAACGAGGCCGATTACCTCGCGACGCTGCGCGAGCTCTGCCAGTTCGCCGAGGCGCGGAGCCAGCGCATCTGGCTGTTCCGCAACGCCAAGGACCCGCAGCTCTTCATCGAATTCTCGGAGAGCCCTACGGAAATGTCCCACCGCGCGCAGGCGTCGCGACTCCCCGAGGAGATCAAGCTGGAGCGACGCCTCCAGGCGCTGGGCACCTACGCGCCGGATGCGTGGGAGCTGTGGACCGAAGTGCCGCTCACCGCGGCGGCCGAGGCGTAGGGAGCGGGGGCGGGGAGGGGGGCGTGGCGCGGCGCACGATCGTCGTGGACGGCCAGACCTGGGAGGTGTATCCCTCCGGGCGCGTCACGGTCTACGACAAGGACGAGTTCGGGCTCATGTTCCAGCTGGGCACGGGGGCGGAGCGCAAGGCGCGCTACACGCGCTACGCGCCCGTGGGGAGCCGCCGGCCCGACGCCGCGCTGGCCGAGCTCTCGAGCGCCCAACTGATCGAGCTGTTTCGCCACTCGCAGCCCGCCTGGACCGCGCCGGAGGCCGCCTACGGCGCGCGTTGACCTGCATTGCCACTCCACCGCGTCGGACGGGGAGTTCGCCCCGGCCGTCGTGGCGCGGCGCGCGCGCGAGGCCGGACTCGCGGCGATCGCGCTGACCGATCACGACACTACGGCGGGCGTCGCGGAGGCGGTGCGCACCGGCGCCGACTCGGGAGTGCGCGTGGTGTGCGGCTGCGAGTTCAGCGTGAAGGCGCCGTGGGGCGAGCTGCACCTGCTCGGCTACTTCCTCGATCCCGACCACGTCAGGTTGCAGGAATTCCTCGCCGGCACGCGTGCGGCCCGCCGTCGTCGCGCCGAGCAGATGGTCACGCGACTGCGCCAGCTCGGGGTCGGCATCGAGCTGGGCCAGGTCGAGACCGCCGCGAACGGCGGCGCGCTGGGGCGGCCGCACGTAGCCCGCGTGCTGGTCGAGCGCGGCGTGAGCGCGGACATCGGCGAGGCGTTCGACCGTTACCTCGGCCGGGGCCGCCCCGGCTACGTGGAGAAGCCGCTCCCCACCCTGCAACAGGTGACGGAGCTCGTGCACGCGGTCGGCGGCCTCGCCGTCGCGGCGCACCTGGGCACCCACGGCAGCGAGGGACAGATCCGGCTCTTCAAGCAGCAGGGCCTGGACGGGCTCGAAGTCCGCCATCCGAGTCACCCGCCGGCGATGGAAGCCCGGCTCACGCGCATGGCGGAGCGGCTCGGCCTCGCGATCAGCGGCGGCTCCGACTGGCACGGCGACATCGAGCTGGGAGACGCGCACGCCCCGCTCGGCGGGATGGATGTTCCCCTGGAGTGGCTGGAGAAACTGGAGGAGCGAGCAAACTCGAGGAAGCCATGAACGAACCGCTCGCAGTCGGCACCAAGGCACCGCCGTTCACCGCGCAGGCGTCGGACGGCAAGACCTACTCTTTGGCGGAGGTGCTCAAGCAGCGTCACGTGGCGCTGGTGTTCTACCCGGGGAACAACACCCCCGGCTGAAACCGCCAGCTCTCCGCCGTGC
>QHUL01000087.1 GCA_003222115.1 Gemmatimonadota bacterium
CCAGCCGCTCGATGTCTTGCACCACCGCGGGCGGATTCACGTGCGCAGCCGCGGGTCGAGCAGATCGCGCAGCCAGTCGCCGCAGAGGTTCAGGCTGATGACCACCAGCGTGATCGCAAGGCCCGGGAAGGTCGCCATCCACCAGGCGTTGCGGAGGTAGGCGCGCGCCTGGCTGAGCATCGCCCCCCACTCCGGCGTCGGCGGCTGGGCCCCGAGTCCCAGGTAGCTGAGCCCTGCTGCGATGAGGATGGCGATGCCGACGCCCGCGGTGGCCAGAACCACGACCGGGGAGATCATGTTCGGCAATACGTGTCGTGCCAGGATCCGCCCGTCGCCGACACCGATCGCCCGCGCCGCCTCGACATAATCCATCGCGCGCACGCTGAGCGTCGTCCCCCTGGCCGTCCGCGCATACACCGGTACCGCGGACAGGCCGACGGCGATCATCGCGTTCGTCAAACTCGGACCAAGCATGGCCAGAATGGCCATCGCCAGCAGAATCTGGGGAAAGGCCAGCAAGACTTCCATGACCGCCATGAGCACGCCGTCTATGACTCCGCCGTAGAATCCGGCCAGGACTCCGATCACCGTACCAAGCACCAGTGCGATGCCGATCGTGACGAGCCCGATCCGCAGCGAGATGCGGGCGCCGTGGATGACCCGGCTCAACACGTCCCGACCGAGTTCATCGGTCCCAAGAGGAAAACTCCTCGACGGCGGGCGGAGCACCGCGCCTGGGATGAGCGCGATCGGATCGTGCGGCGCGAGCAGCGGGGCGGCCAGCGCCAGGATCACAAACAGCGCGAGCACGGCGAACGCGGCGATCACCAGCGGCCGGCGGCGGAGCCTACGCAGAACCGTCCGAGAAGTCTGGACCGCCGGAACGGCCGCGACACGAGGCGGAGTGTGCGAGATCGTCGTCATCACTGGTAGCGGATACGGGGATCGAGGACCCCGTACACGAGATCGACGCCCACGTTCACGAAGACATACATGGAGGCGACGACGAGCACGATCCCCTGGGCCAGTGGGAAATCCCGTGACAGAATCGCAGTGACCGCCAGCCGGCCCAACCCCGGGCGCGAGAAGACGGATTCCACAATCACGGCGCCGGCGACCAGTCCCGCGAACTGCAGCGCGGCGACCGTGAGGACAGGGATCAGCGCGTTACGCAGCGCGTGCCGGTACACCACCAGCCGCTCGGAGACGCCTTTCGCCCTTGCGGTCCGAACGTAATCCTGACGTAGCACCTCCAGCACACTCGCCCGCGTGACCCGGGCCAGCACCGCCGCCGCCGGCGCGGCCAGCGTCACCGCCGGCAGGATGAGCGCGCGGAGACCTCCAGAGGCCGTGATCGGCAACCACCCCAGCGTCAGCGAGAACAACAGGATAAGCAGCAGGCCCGACCAGAAGGTCGGCATGGACAAACCCACCAGGGTCACGGCCACGATCGCGGAGTCGACCGAGGGGCGGCGGGCCGCCGCCGCGGTCACGCCGGCTGTGATACCGGCACAGACCGCGAGGACCTGCGCGGCGAGCGCGAGCACCATGGTAGGAGGCAGGCGCTCGGCAATCTCTTCTTGGACGGGACGGCGGCTGCGGATGGAACTACCCAGGTCCCCGCGCACAGCCCGCCCCAGGAATTTCAGGTACTGGACGACGATAGGTCGATCGAGGCCCAGCTCCGCGCGGAGCCGCGCGACGTCGGACGCGGAGGCAAACTCTCCCAACATGATTGTGACGGGGTCGCCCGGCGTCAGGTGCAGCATCAAGAAGGTGGCTAGGGTGACCCCGAGGAGGGTCGGGACGAGCAGAAGGAGCCGACGCGTCAGGAAGGCCCGCATTCTGCCCGTCCCTTCACTTACTTCAGCCAGACGTCATTCAGCAGCAGGAAACCATCCGGGTGAGTCTTCGCCCCCTGTACGTTCGGCTGGACGGCGATGTAGTTCGTGTTGGTCCACAGCGGCACCCAGAGGACCTGATCGACGACGTACTTCTGGATGTCCCGATAGATCGTCAGACGCTTACCCTGATCGGTCTCGCGGCGAGACGCCTCGATGAGCGAATCGAGCTTGGAATCTTTGTTGTGGCTGAAGGCCAGGCCCGTACCGATATTGGATGAGTGGAACCAGAGCTGCACGATGTCGGGCGAGGTATACGTATAGCCCATGAACTCGGCCGGATGCTCTCCGGCCTTGAGCTTGGCAAGCAGCGTCCCGAACTCAAAGGTCTGGATCTCCATCGAGATGCCGAATGCGCGTAGCTGCGACTGCACGATCTGAGCGGATCGGGTCCAGGTGTCGATGGGCGCGGTGTACAGCACGAAGGAGAACGGCTTGCCGTCCTTCTGGAGCATGCCGTCGGGACCGGGCTGCCATCCCGCCTCCGCCAGGAGCGCCTTGGCCTTGCCGGGATCGTATTTGGGAGCGTATTCTTTGATGCCGTCCCAGTAGCCCCAGATCGAGGGCGGCAGCGGCCCCGATGCAACTTCGCCGAGGCCTTCTAACCCGATCTGCAGCACGCTGTTCTTCTCAATGGCGTGACTGACGGCGCGCCGCACCCGGATGTCCGAGAAAGGCTCCTTGGTCACGTTGAACTCCATGAATAGCCCCACGCCCTTGCGCAGGAAGGAGTAGATGGTGTATTTGTTTGTGCCCTGCAGCCGCCGGACATCGGTCGGCGGCAAGGCCAGGACGGAGAGCTCGCCGCGCTCGAATGCGGCCACCTGTGCCGCCGACTCAGGCATGATCCGCAAAACGACCCGGTCCACGAAGGGAGGGCCGGCGTGCACCGTGGACGGCGCCCACGTGTAGTCGGGGTTGCGCGCGAAGATGATCCGGTCCGCGCTGCGCCATTCCTGGAACTTGAAGGGACCGGTCCCCACCGGCGACCGGCCGAACTTGTCTCCCAGGTCGCGGACGGCCTGCGGGCTAACGATCATGGCTCGGGGGTCGGTGAGATTGTCCAGAAACGGCGCGAAGGGCTCCTTCAGCTTGATGGTTATTGTAAAGTCGCCCGCGGCCTGGACGTCGGCCACCGGTCCAAACAGCGAACCCGCAATGGGGGACATAGTGTCCGGCGAGAGCGCGCGCTCGATCGAAGCTTTGACCGCTTGGGCATTGAATGGACTGCCGTCGTGGAACTTCACGTCGTTGCGCAGCTGGAACGTCCAGGTGAGGCCGTCTCCCGACACGCTCCAGGAGCGCGCCAGCGCGGGGATGTAGCTCCCCTTGAGATCTTTGGTGAGCAGCGTATCGCCGAGGTAGCGCATCAGCAGCCCGGTGACGGCGGTACCGGTCTTCTGCGGGTCGAGCGTATCCGGCTCTTCGGTGGAAACCAGCGCCAGTTCCCCGCCGGGTTGGGGCTGAGCGTGCGTCAGTGGAAGCGGGACCAGCGTCAGGAAGAGCAATAGCAAGACTACAATGCGCGCAAGCGCCCGTGCTGCGGCCATCTATGATTCCTCCTTCATGGGGAAACTGGCTTGCTAGTTCTACGAAGCGAAACCTTCCCCTCTAACTAGTCATTGCGAGGGGACGCAACCTTTTCTGTCATTGCGAGGGGGCGTAGCCCCCGAAGCAATCTCCTCGCACGGAGATCGCCACGCCCCTTCGAGGCTCGCGATGACAGATGTCAGTCATTGCGAGGCCCCGCAGGGCCGAAGCAATCTCTCGAAACACCGAAATGACTCAGTTGAGCTATTGGCAATTTCGCAGTGCCTCTTCATGCTGAAGCGGACTCCGGAAATGTCCATAACTCAGTACTATGTCTACATCCTCACCAACAAGAACCACACCGTCCTGTACACGGGGATCACAAACGACCTACAGAAACGAACTTGGGAACATAAGACGGGTCTTGGCTCAAAATTCACTACTCGGTACCGAACGGTCAAGCTGGTTTATGAAGCCAACACGAGCCGCATCTACCCGCCGCACGCCCACTCCGAAACGGCGCCCCCGGACGAGAAAGAGCCGCAGAACCCGCTAGTCCATCAGCTGCGGAAGTGCTCGAGCGCAAAGCGATCGCAGGCCGTTTCCGCGGACCCTTTCTTGTGGAGAATCTCATAGAGGTAGTAGTGGTAGTACTCGTGGCAGTACAGGAAGCGAATCACGTCCGTCTTTGTCCGGAAAAGGATGTTCCGGTAGAACCAGCGGAAAGCAAATGCGTTTCCGCGCTGCCGGCGTGACTTGATCCGTTTCGCGCGGTAGGGAATCCGCTGCCGGAACGGGCGGAACGGCTCGGGGACCTGCACGGTAATCGTCTTGCTCTCGTAGTCGCACTCCGCCTGAAGGTGGGGACCCTTCCGGTACCG
>QHUL01000082.1 GCA_003222115.1 Gemmatimonadota bacterium
CCGCGACCTGCTCGGGCCGGAGGTCGTGGCCATCGATCGCGTGCTCAGCGATATTGAGGCGGACCGGAAGGCCTATGAGTACGAACTTGCTGAGGCCAGCAGGCACCGGCAGGAGGCCAGCGAATTGCGGACGCGCGCAGAGCAGGAACTCGATCGGCTCCGCGCCGAGCGCAGGCTCGCCGCGGCGAGGTTGCGGGAAGAAGCCGACGCGCTGTTGATCCACGCCCGCCGCGAGGTCGAGGCGATCGTGGCCTCGCTGCGAGCCGGGTCCGGTTCCCAGGCAGTGCAGGAGGCGCGGGCCCGCCTGCGGCACCTGGCGGAAGAACTGGCGTCGAAGGCGCAGGTCGATGCCTCGCCTCCGGGCGAACCGCTGGCGGAGGTGACGCCGGGTCAGACGGTCTACGTGGTTCCCCTCAACCGTACGGGTACAGTGCTAGCAGTCGCCGACTCTCGCGACGAGATAGAAGTCGAGACGGGCGCCATGCGGGTGAAAGTTCGGCTGTCGGCATTGCGGGCCCCGTACCAACTCGATCCGCAGCGTGGATTGGGTGACCAGCAAACTGGCAAATCGAGTGGTACGGGGCGGGCCGCGCCCACCGCACCGGTTAGTCCCGCGCGGACGCCAATCGGGAGCGGCACGAGAGCGAGCGATCTGCCCCGTCCTGTACCCACATCACTCAGCCTGCGTGGCATGACGGTCGACGAAGCCATCCCGATCCTGGACAAATATCTCGACGAGGCGTTCGTGGCCGGACTGCGCCGCGTCACCATCGTTCACGGGAAGGGCACCGGCGCGCTGCGGAAGGCCGTGCACGACTTCCTGAAAAACCACCCCCACGTGAAAAGTTACCGCCTCGGCGGGAAAGGCGAGGGCGAGACGGGAGCCACCATCGTCGAGCTCGACGCCTCCTGAGGTATCCCTGTCATCGCGAGCCCCGGAGGGGCGTGGCGGCGAACACTTAACTTGTCATTGCGAGCGCAGCCCTGCACCCTATGGTGCAGGGCGCAGCGAAGCAATCTCCTGTCGATAGGAGGTTGCCTCGGCCCTTCGGGCCTCGCAACGACGCCTGCGGCGTCGCTTCGTCGCTGCGCTCCTCGCAATGACAAAGGGTCTATGCCATGTGATGCTAGATCAGTCTGGTATAATCGTTCCGTCCATGAAGAGGCTCTCTCCCGAAGAGCAGCTTGACGTGCTCCGCCGTGGCACGGTGGAGGTCATCTCCGAAGAGGATCTCCTGGCAAAGCTGCGCCGGGACCGGCCGCTGCGGGTGAAGCTCGGCGTCGACCCCAGCGCGCCCGACATCCACCTCGGCATCGCCATCGTGCTGCGCAAACTGCGCCAGTTCCAGGACCTCGGCCATCAGGCCATCCTCGTGGTTGGCGACTTTACCGGCATGATCGGCGATCCGTCCGAGAAAAAGAAAACCCGGCCGATGTTGACGCGGGAAGAAATCCAGCGGAACGTCGCCACCTACCGCGATCAGTACGGTATGATCCTCGACCCGCAGAAGACCCAGGTGGCCTTCAATAGCGAGTGGCTGGGCCGCATGTCGTTTGAGGACGTGATCCGGCTCGGGGCGAAGATGACCGTCGCGCGGGTGCTCGAGCGCGATGACTTCACCAATCGGTTGCGCAGCGGGGTGCCCATTTTCATGCACGAACTCCTCTACCCGCTCTGCCAGGCGATGGATTCTGTCAACCTGCAGGCCGACGTCGAGTTGGGCGGCACTGATCAGAAGTTCAATAACCTGATGGGCCGGGATCTGCAGCGCGAGTTCGGCCAGGAGCCGCAGGTGGTGTTGCTGACACCGCTGCTGGTGGGGCTCGACGGCGTGGAAAAGATGAGCAAGTCGCTGGGCAATGCGATCGGCATTGCCGAACCGCCCGACGAAATCTACGGCAAGGTGATGTCCATGCCGGACGCGCTGATCGGACACTATTTCGAATTCTGCACCGACGTGCCTATGGACGAGGTGAGAACCATTGCCATCGGGTTAGAGCAGGGCAGCGTCCACCCGCGAGAGGCTAAGGCCCGGCTGGCCAGGGAGATCGTGGCGATGTGGCATGGAGAGGCGAAGGCCATACAGGCGGAGCGGGCCTTTGAGCGCGTGTTTGTGGAGAAAGACATGCCGTCCGACATTCCTGAGGCCGCCCTGGGCCGTGACGAACTGAGGCAGGGCCGCATCCGGCTGACGAAGCTGCTCGTGCTCGCCGGCCTGGCAGAGTCCAATAGTGAGGCCAAGCGGCTGATTTCCCAGGGCGGCGTCAGCGTGGACGGTGATAGAGTGCACAAGGTGGATGCCGACGTCGCCGTCAAAGATGGCGTGGTCCTCCGCGTCGGCAAGCGCCGTTTTGTAAAAGTTCGTCTTGAGTAGTTTCTGCCAGAAACGGTCGAGGGAGACAGAAGCACATGGAGATCCGCCAGACTATCTTGCAAGGGATTGACGCCGCGGCGGACCAACTAATTGGCCTTGCCCGCCGGATTCATGCGACCCCGGAGATTGCGTTTCAGGAACTAAAGGCGTCGCAGTGGCTGTCCGATACGCTGGAAAGCCACAGGTTTGCGGTACAGCGCGGCATCGCGGACCTGCCCACGGCATTCCGGGCCGAGGTTTCCGGCGGCCCGGGCGGGCCCTCTGTCGCGTTCCTCGCCGAATACGACGCCCTCCCCGAGATCGGTCACGCATGCGGGCACAACCTCATCTGCACGGCCGCGCTGGGCGCCGGCATCGGCCTCGCGGCCGTGGCGTCAAAACTGGCAGGGAAGGTGCTCGTGCTGGGCACGCCGGCTGAGGAAGGCGGGGGCGGAAAAGTGTTGATGCTCCAGCGCGGCGCCTTTGCCGGAATAGACGCGGCGCTGATGTTTCACCCCGCCGACTACACTTTGACCGCACGCTCATCCCTGGCATCCTACCGGCTCAAGGTAAAGTTTCTCGGCAAGGCCGCCCACGCCGCGGCGGCCCCCTACGAAGGAATCAACGCCCTCGACGGGCTGGTTCAGATGTTCGTCAACATTGGGCTGCTGCGCCAGCAGCTGCGTGACGACGCGCGCGTGCACGGCATCATCACCTACGGCGGTGCCGCTCCCAACATCATTCCGGACAGAGCGGAGGCCGCATTCAGCGTGCGCGCGGCCGACAGCGCGTACGCGGCGGCGGTGCTGGAGAAAGTCATCAACTGCGGTCGGGCAGGCGCGGCGGCAACGGGCGCTACCTTCGAGCACGAGACGCAGAAGGGTTACGATGCGATGAAGCCCAACCGCCCGCTGGCCGACGCCTTTGGGCGACATCTGCAGGAACTGGGATGGGCGGTTGATCTCCCGCCACAGCGACCGCGCATGGGTTCGACCGACATGGGCGACATCAGCCAGGTCATCCCATCGGTCCATCCATACCTGGCGATGCGATGGCGCTGACGGGTCTGGACGTGATGACGAAACCGGAATTCCTCGAACAGATCAGGGCGGACTTTTCCAGCGGAGCACAGCGCTAAGGGTTCTCTGCTGTCATTGCGAGGCCCGGAGGGCCGAAGCAATCACACGACAGGGGCGGGGGAGGCCCCGCTCCGCTCCGAGTCGGCTTGCCGGCTCACCCCAGAAATTCGCCAGAGCAAATTTCCGGGGACCCCGAGGCCTAGCGTAACGCTCACGCTCGCTGCTCCGGGCCCCCCTGTACAACTCCGCTGGACTACGCTGCGTGTACAGGGCCCGACCCTGCGCGACGCGGCGCTCGCTAACGGCGGCGACGGCTCGCCTCCAGTCGCTCGCGGAACCTCCCCCGCCCCTGTCTAGCAGAGAGTCATTGCGAGGCCCGAAGGGGCCGAAGCAATCTTCTCTTCCCGCCTTCAACCGCGTGGTTGACCCTATCCGGAGGCCCGACTATACTCTCCGTAGAGTTTTCCTTGATGGTGTGGGCCCTTAGCTCAGGTGGTGAGAGCGCACCCCTGATAAGGGTGAGGTCCGTGGTTCGAGTCCACGAGGGCCCACCAAGAAGGTTGAGGGGCCGCCAGCAGGCGGCCCAATCCTCTTACGCCTCTCCCCAGGGGAGAGGCCCTCATTTGAGATCATCTCGAGCCGGTCCCGCGATTCCGAGCTTCGGATCGCACGGAATGCACCTCGTTGGTCGGGGGCGGGGAAGGGCCGCTCCGCTCCGAGTCGGCTCGCCTGCCGAGCGTAACGCTCGCGCTCGCGCTGGAGATCTCGAATCATGAACCATCTGTCTTCCGCAGGAGACAGTCGAGCCTCATTGAACCTAGTCCCATCCGAATCGATTCGCCGAAATTCAAGGAGAACACATGGTTAAGCCGCTGACGGTGGGCGTCGCGGTTCTGGTCCTTGTATGCTCCCTGTCCATTCCGCTGGGACGGCTTGCCGCTCAAGAAGCTGCCCTTACGTGGATGGTCGTCACCTACAAGATGCAGCTCGTGGAGGGTAGGCCCATGATGATGCTGATGGGTCCTTTCCCCAGCAGCAGTTTGTGTGATGCCATGCTGAAGTTTGCCCAAGAGGGCCTTAGCCGGCAGGGGCTGGAGCTGGCGTCGTCAACGTGCAGGAAGGACGTGACGGTTGCCATCCCAGACCAGCCGGCTCCGAGCGTTCTTCCTCAGGTCCCTGCCGGTGGAGATGGTGCTGGACGCTGAGTCGAGCAGGAAGTGAAATACCTATTCCGCAAGGTGATCCACGTGTCGGAGAAAAACATGAAACCACGAGTCACGGTGATCACCCTAGGCGTGGACGACCTGGAACGGTCGCTCGTATTCTACCGCGACGGGCTTGGCTTCCCGACGGAAGGCATTGTCGGCAGGGAGTTTGAGCATGGTGCCGTCGCCTTTTTCAACCTGCAGTCCGGCTTGATACTCGCCGTGTGGCCTCGCAGTGACATCGCGTATGATGCAAAAATTCCTAAAGGTGCTAGTAGTGCCACTGAATTTACCGTCGGTCATAACGTGAACAGTAAAGAGGAAGTTAATGCGGTCATGGAACAGGCGAGAAAGGCAGGCGCGATAATCACCAAGGCCGCACAAGATACGTTTTGGGGCGGTTACGCCGGCTACTTCCAGGACCCTGATGGTCACCTGTGGGAGATTGTGTGGAACCCGCAAATGAAAATCGAAGAGGATTGAGCCGGCTGACCTTTGACTTCATCCGCCCGCCTGGCCGTCGCGTCTCCATGCGTTCGGATCTCCTACAAGCCACAAACAATATGATCGTGGTTGCCACCGACCTCGCGCCATCCAAGCCTGTGGAGTATTTGGGAGAGATCGTGATGGACGCTGGGTACCGGGCGGTGTGGTTCCTCTTTAAGGACCAGCCCTTCGACATCGGCCGCATTTACCGCCCTGATGGGACCTGGACGGGCTACTATGCCGACGTCCTCGAGTCGGTACGATGGGACGGCTCGGATCCCACCACGCTTGAACCGATCATCGACCTCTTCCTCGATCTCTGGATCGCGCCGGACGGTAGATTCGAGGTTCTCGATGAAGACGAGTTTGAAGAGGCGGGCGTTCGTGGGAACATCACGGCGCACCAGATCGATCACGCCAGGCGAGTGCTTCAGGACCTGGTCCACGCGACCCAACGAGGGAGCTTCCCGCCTGCGGTGGTAAAAGAATTCCTGCTGCGGAAAACTCAGCCACAGGAGGGTCACTGATCGTAGTGGAATTGCTCATTATTCCTTCGGAAGAAAGAGTGGAGGGGGTAAAGAAGATGAAGGCATGGGTTGTTCTGGCAATAATGTCGCTGCTCACCGCTGGACTTACAACGCCGGCCCTTGCGGCAAAGCCGGCGAATCCAAACTGCTGGGGCGTCGTCACCTCCCAGCGGGCCACAACAGTAGGTGATATCGGCGAGCACGCGTCGAGTCAGGATGTGCCGCGCTTGGGGTTGGGGAATGTCGCTCGTCTATTCGTTGAACTCGGACTTTTGATCGAGGGCCACGTCAGCGATCTGGGTACCTTCCTGGCTGAGATCGATGGGATCGCAGCGACCGAATGCCCGTGATAGCCTGGAGATAACGGTACCCGGCACCAGGGATCGTCAGATCTGTACCGGTGCCTAAGTCCGGGAGGTTGGGCCGCCAGGAGGCGGCCCAATCCTCTTACGCCTTTCCCGCGGGGAGAGACCCTCGCTGAGATTCCACTCTCGAGCCTCGCCGCAATCTCCCAGCTTGAAGTCCAATGGTAAGGGGTTGCAAGGGTCCCTATTTCTGAGGCGGGGGCGGGGGAGGGCCGCTCCGCTCCGAGTCGGCTCGCCTGCCGAGCGTAACGCTCGCGCTCGCTGCTCCGGGCCCCCCTGTACAACTCCGCTGGACTACGCTTCGTGTACAGGGCCCGACCCTGCGCGACGCGGCGCTCGCTAACGGCGGCAACGGCTCGCCTCCAGTCGCTCGCGGCCCTCCCCCGCTCCCGCCTGACGCACCTGGGCGACAGTTGGCGCAACTGCTTGCCCGCGGTGGCAAAGAAGGGTGGTCAGCGTATTGGTTTCTGGGATACCCGTTTGGTTGAGGGGTCAGTATCGATAGAGGCCTGGAGCACGGTGCGGAGCTGGTTAACGGCGCCATCGCCAAAAAAACGGAAAACGCGAAGCCCGAGCCGGGCCGCCCCTTCGAGGTTTTCGATCCGGTCATCGACGAAGAGTGCCTTATGAGGTTCAACGCGTAGACGAGACAGGATGATCTCGTAGATGGTCGGGTCCGGTTTGGCTACACCGACCTCGCAGGAGACGATCACTGCGTCAAAGTACGTTGCGAGTTCGCGCTCGCTTCGGACGCGCGCCATCACTTCAGGAACTCCGTTGGAGAGCATGGCCGTGACTCCACCCGCATCACGAAAAGACCGCGCTAGCTCCCACACTTCGTCGCGATATGCAGTCCATGAGTCGGCGTCACCTTCGGTCAACCATTGGATCGTGGACTGTCCAGCAGGCGAAGCAACCCCAAGCGAGTCGAGAACGCGGGACCAGTAAACGCTGGCAGGCAGGTTAATATGATATGCATCGCGATGCTGCAGGTAGGCCGCCGTGAATTGGTCAACAGACACCCCAACTCCGTGCGCCAGCCGGCGGACAACCTCCACGCGTTGGGGGTGGCTAAGGACTTCCCCGTAATCCAAGATCAAGGCTTGCAAGTTCGATCCGACCATGTCGTTCCTTACTATATTTCAGTTAAGTTTGCTTGGCCAGGTACACGCGCTGTCAGTCGAATGATTTGAGGCCGCGTCAGGGGGCATAGTTTTTTCCGCCTCCTTCCAAATTTCCCGACTGCCGGTCACTCCAAGCCCTTCGCGCGGCATCGGCAGCAGGCAGAAAACCTTGAGGAGATTTCTGCCCCGTTGGTGTGCGCACCGCAACCGCGTCTGGTCCGGAAGTTGCTCCGATTTGTATCGTGGGGATCCAGGCCATGGCGGGTGGCGGCAGGCCAGACCTGCGACGTGTGTG
>QHUL01000017.1 GCA_003222115.1 Gemmatimonadota bacterium
CCTCCGCACGTAGCTGTTGGGTCGCACCTCGCATCGCCCGGTCGCTTCGGCGATCGGGATGACGGTGTACAGCGTGGACGACTTGGCGCGGAACTCGCAGCCGAAGCCGAGGCAGTAGCCGCAGTGCTGGCACGCCGGCCGGCCGTGGAACGGCTGTGAGAGAATGGCGAGGGGCGCGGGCTGCGGGTGCAGGCCCAGGGCTCGCGCGCCGCGCTCGAACAGGACGCCCGACGATTTCACCGGGAGCGGCGGCAGGGGATAGGGGCGCGTGCGCGGCGGGTCGAACGGCCCGGGCTCGCCGGAGATGCCCAGCTCCCACTCGGCCTTGGTGTAGTAGGGCTCGAGGTCGCGGTAGGTGATCGGCCAGTCTTCGAGGCCCGTGCCGGAGATCGCGCCGAGGCGGCTTTTCTCGATGAAGTCGATCTCGCGGAAGCGCCAGTAGTTGGCGGTGAACATGACGCTCCCGCCGCCCACGAGGCGGTGGTAGAGAAGCTGTATCTGCCCCGGCTTCGCCGTCTCGGATTCGCTCCTGCGGAACGTGAACCCGGTCGGGTTGATTTGGAGGGCGCCCTGAAACAGCGTCTTGATCTCGTCGTGCTCGAACTGCGGAGGCTCGACGCGGGGTCCCTGCTCCAGCACCACGACCGTGAGCCCGGCGGTCGCGAGCTCCTTGGCGATGATCCCGCCCGCCGCGCCGGAGCCAACCACCACGAAGTCCACCGTGCGGCTGGAGTGGAAGCGGACCGCCGGGCGTGCGGGGCGCATCGCTACCGGCCGCCGCGCGCCGCCTCGGCGTCGTAGTCGCCGAACGGCGGTTGCCACGCGTACCGGTCCTCGAAACCGATCACCCGCCAGCCCGCCTTGTCGGCGTTGCCGCCGTACGAGGGCAGCGAGAACATCCCCACGAGCGTGGCGAAGCGCATCTGCTGGAAGAAGGGGGTCTGCTCCTGGGAGCCGAGCAGTTCGAGCTGATGCTCCGGCGCGAGGTTGGCGAATCGCTTGGTGCCCGGCCAGCGTCGCTCCACCTCGCCGTTCAGCTCGTCGAGGCCGTGGATGAGCGGCTCGCGCTGCTGCGCGGCCCAGGTGGCGAGCGAGCGGTCCATGAAGTTGACGACGCGGGCCTCACGTGCGCCCGGCGTGTCGTCCGTGGGAAAGATCTGCGCGGCGATGGCGTCGAGGTCCGCGGCCTGCTCCGGCGTGAGCACGTCCCACGGGAGCGGCTCGGTCGACTGGGCGGCTCGGGCGGCGTGCTCGAGCGCGGCGCGGATTTCGGCCGGCTCGGCGGCGAGCCACGCGGCGGCGAACGCAGTGGTCGAGGCGGCGAGGAAGGCGCGGCGACTGACGGGATCGGCGAGCATTGGGCAAGTATGCAGCCCGGCGGGCGGGCGCGCCACTTGCGCGATCCGCGAGTGGTCGCTCTAGTCCTCGCCCGGCGCCGAGCGAGCCGGCAGGCGCGCATCGAGGCTCAGCGGCCCCGCGCCGAAGTGTGCGATGAGCAGCGCGCCGCCCAGCATGGACACGTTCTTCATGAACATCGCCAGCTGCATCCCGTGCATCGTGGGGTCGGTCACCGCCCAGAAGTTGTGCATCATGAGCGTGACGGGCACCAGGAACAGGACCAGCAGCCAGGCCCCGATTTTGGCCTGGTAGCCGAGCGCCACGCTCAGGCCTCCGGCCGTGGCGATGACGCCTGACAGCGGGACCAGCAGCCCCGCGGCTGGCACTCCCTGCTGGGCGGCGTACCCGATGTACTGTTGCGAGAAATGACCCAGTGCGGTCATCAAGAAAATCGCTGAGTAGAAGAATCGCCCCACGGGAACGAGGTAGCGCATCGGAATGTCCTTTCGATAGTGGGAGGAGGGGCTGCCGCGTTCAGGAGGTCAGCGCTTTCAGAGCGCTCTTGAGGCTCGTCGCGTCGTCCGGGTCGAGCACGCTCACGATGGCCCGTCGCGCTTGAGCGAGCGCGCGCATCCCCCTGGCATGCGCCCGCGCACCGCTGGGTGTGAGTTCAGCCAGCACACTCCGGCCGTCATCGGGGGCGGTGCGGCGGTGGACCAGGCCGTCCTTCTCGAGGCGATCGACTAGCTGCGTGATGTTGGAGCGCACGCAGTGCTGGCGCGCGGCGAGATCGGACAGGGGCAACGGCTCCTTCGCGTCCGCGAGGATATGAAGGACCGCGAGCTTAGCCAGGGACAGCCCGGTCGGGCTCACGGCCGCTTCGAGGCGAGCCTCCACGGCCTCCGCGGCGTCCAGGAAGGAGAACACGAGGGAGTCGGCCGCCGGGCGACGCGCGCGCTTCCGTTGCCGCTTGCTCATGGCCTCATCATATGGGCCGCTCGTCGGGGGGGTCAAGCAGCGCTCACTCGTTGGCGGCGGGCCACCCGGCACCGACGGCGCGATACAGCTGCACCGCGGCGACGAGCTGGTCCCGCTCCGCCTGCGTGAGCGCCAGCTCCGCGCCGAACAGGCCACGCTGCGCCTCCAGCACGTCGAGATAGCTCGACACACCGTTCCGATAGCGCATGTCCGCGAGCTCGAGCGCGCGGCGCAACGCGATCACCTGGCGCTCCTGCGCCGCACTCCGATCCTGGGCCGTGCGCAGCCCGACGAGCGCGTCCTCCACGTCCCGCACCGCCACGAGCACCGTCTGCTCGTAGCGGGACCGCGCCTGCGCCGCTCGGGCCCGGGCGATGTTGACCTGCTCGCCTCCTCCCGGGCGGCCCTCGGTGAACAGCGGGATCGAGACCCCGGCGAACGCCTGCCAGATGTTGGTCCCCGACGCGAACCACTTCGAGAACTCCGTGCTCTGGCTGCCGTACTGACCGGTGAGCGTGAAGGTCGGAAGCCAAGCGGCCTGGGCCACGCCGATCCGGGCCGTGGCGGCGCGCAGCGTCGCCTCGGCGCTGCGGACGTCCGGCCGGTGCGCCAGCAGGGCGGACGGCACGCCGGCGGGGACCGGGATCCGCGCCGCCATCTCGGTGAGCGAGCGGCCTCGGGCGATCGCCCCGGGGTTGTGACCGACGAGCACGCTCAGGGCGTTCTCCTGCTGGGCCACCTGCCGTTGGAAGTCGGCGACGCTCGCCGCCGGACTCGCCACCTCAGCCTCGAACTGCCGCACGTCGAGCTCGGAGATCAAGCCCTGGTCGAGCCGCTGGCGGGCCAGCCGCAGCGTTTGCTGCCGCGAGTCGAGCGTGCGGCGCCCGATCGCCAGGTTCAAATCGGCCGCGCGCAAGTCGAAGTAGGCCGTCGCCACGTCGCCGATCAGCGACAGCTGCAACGCGCGCCGGTCTTCCTCCCGGGCGAACACGTCGGCGCGCGCGGCCTGGTTGCCGCGGCGCAGCCGGCCCCAGAGATCGAGCTCCCAGCTCAGGTCCGCGGTTGCCCTGTAGACGTCGAACGTCTGCGCCCCGAAGGTCCCGAACACGGCCTGGTTCCGGCCTGCCTGGCCGTGGGCGGTCAGCTCTGGCACGAGGGCTCCGCGCGCGGCCCGATACTGCGCCCGGAATTCGTCGATGACGGCGACCGCGGTCCGCACGTCGCGGTTCGCCCGCAGGCTGGTATCGACGAGCTGTCGCAGCACGGAGTCCTGGATCAGGTCGAGCCACTGGAGCGCCGCCGCGGAGTCGACCCCCCGGCGCGCCATACTCGTGTCATACACGAACGGCACGCGGGCGGTGTCGGCGCCGGGCGGCAGCAGCGTGTCGCGGCTCGTGCGCAGCGAATCGAAGAACGGTCGCAGGGAGTCCGCAGACGCACTGGCGGGTCGCCAGCCGTCCGGCAGCGCGAGGGCGGGCCGGCGATACCCCGGGCCCACCGCACATGCTGTGCTCAGCGCGACGAGGGCGAGCGGTATGACGCGTCGCATGTCAGTCGCCCTCCACGGCGATGGGAGTCGCCTGCCGGACACTCGTGGCCGCGCGGCCGCGGAACAGGCCGCGCTCGCTTAAGCTCCGGATCGCCGCGAAGAACATGGGAATGAAGAACACGCCGACCGTGGTCGCGACGAGCATCCCGAAGAACACGCCCGTTCCGATCGAGTGGCGGCTCGCCGCTCCGGCGCCGCTCGACGTCAGGAGCGGCGCGACGCCCAGAATGAATGCGAACGAGGTCATGAGAATCGGCCGCAGCCGCTCGCGGCCCGCCTCGAGCGCCGCCTCGCGGATGGAGCGCCCCTGGGCGCGCAGCTCGTTCGCGAACTCGACGATCAGGATCGCATTCTTCGCCGCGAGGCCGACCACCACGATGAGGCCGATCTGCACGTACACGTCGTTCGGCATGCCGCGCAGCCAGACGCCGAGCAGCGCGCCGAACGTGCCGAACGGCACGGCCAGCAGCACCGCGAACGGGATCGACCAGCTCTCATACTGTGCCGCGAGCACCAGGAACACCATCACGAGCCCGAGCGCGAACACCAGGCCCCCCTGGCCGCCCGAGGCCCGCTCCTGATAGGACTGGCCGCTGAAGGCGTAGCCCACTCCCTGACCGGCGTACTTCTCCTGCGCGAGCCGCTCGACCGCGTCGAGCATCTGGCCGGAGCTCTTGCCCGGGGCGGGAGCGCCGATCACGAGCGCCGACGTAAAGCCGTTGAAGCGAGTAAGGACGCTTGGCCCGACCTGGAACTCCGTGCGCGTGAGCGCGGAGACCGGCACCATGTGCTGATTGGGGCCGCGCACGTACAGGCGGCCGATGTCCTCCGGCGTTTGGCGGAACTTGGGCTGCGCCTCCGCCTGCACCCGGTACGTCTTCCCGTACAGGTTGAAGTCGTTGATGTAGAGTGTCGAGAGGAACGCCTGGAGGGTCTGGAACAGATCCGTGAGCGAGATCCCCAGCGCCTTGGCCTTCTCCCGGTCCACCTGGACGTAGAGCTGTGGCGTGTTCACCCGAAGAGTCGAGTACACGCCCCGCAGCTCCGGGCGTCCGTTGGCCGCGCGCGTGAAATCATTGACGAGCCCGCCGAACCGCTGCACGTCGTTCACCCCTCGATCCTGTAGGTTCATCTCGAGGCCCGCGGTCGTGCCCAGGCCGATGATCTCTGGCAGATTGAACGCGAACCCCCGCGCGTTCCGCATTCCGAACAGATAGCCGTTCACGGCGCCGAGCACCGCGGTGATCTGGTCCTTCCGGGACGTGCGCTCGTCCCAGGGCTTCATGTTGACGAAGATGATCGCGGCGTTCGTCTGGTTGGCGTTCTGGATGAAGTCCAGCCCGACGAGCGCGACGACGTGATTGACGGCCGGCTGCTGCTTGAGGAATCCTTCGATCCCGCCGACGACTCCTTCGGTCCGCTGGCGTGAGGCGTCGTCCGGCAACGCCACGAGCATCGCGAAGTACCCTTTGTCTTCGCTGGGGATGAAGCCGCTGGGAACGCTGCGCACCAGCACGAACAGCAGCGCGACGACGACCCCAAAGGCGGCGAAGAACGTGCGGGGGCGGTCGATCACCCGGCCCGCCGCGCCGAGGTAGCGCTCCGTGGCCGCCCGGAAACCCCGGTTGAACCCCGTGAAGAACCGGCTCAGCGGGGAGCGCGCCGCGGCCTGTTCCGAGGGTGGCCGCAGCAGCACGGCGCACAACGCCGGCGTGAGCGTCAACGCCACGATCCCTGAGAGCACGACCGCGATCGCGATCGTGATGGCGAACTGCCGGTACATCAGGCCCGTGATGCCCCCCAGGAAGGCCACGGGGACGAACACGGAGCACAGCACCAGCACGATCGCGATCAGGGCCCGGCTCACCTGGCGCATGGCCCGGTCCGCGGCCACCGCGGGCGACACGCCCTCGCTCGCCATGATGCGCTCCACGTTCTCGATCACGACGATCGCGTCGTCCACCACGATGCCGATCGCCAGCACCAGGCCGAACAGGGTGAGCAGGTTGATCGAGAAGCCGAGCACCTGCATGCCGAAGAAGGCGCCGATCACGGAGACGGGCACGGCGAGGACGGGGATGAGCGTCGCCCGCCAGCTCTGCAGGAAGACGAAGACCACCAAGGTCACGAGCAGCATGGCCTCGAACAGCGTCTTCACGACCTCGTAAATGGAGGCGGTGATGTAGGGGGTCGTGTCGAACGGCACCGACCACCGGACGCCGGCGGGAAAGCTCCTCGCCAGCTCGCCCATGCGCCGCAGCACCGCCTGCTTGACCTGGAGCGCGTTCGCTCCGGGTCGCAGGAAGACGAGGAAGAGCGCCGTGGGCTTGCCGTCGAGCCGCCCCACGACATCGTAGTTGCGGGCGCCCAACCGGACCTCGCCGATGTCGTTAACGCGCACCAGCGAGCCGTCCGGCCGCCCCCGCACGATGATCCGCCCGAATTCGGCGGGATCCGTGAGCCGGCCGGCCGTGACCACGGGGATCGTGAGCTGGGTGCCCGGCGGCGAGGGCTCGCGCCCGATGCGCCCGGCCGGGTTCGTCGCGTTCTGCTCCTGCACGGCGGCGGCGACGTCCGACACGGTCAACCCGAGCTGCGCCATGCGCTCGGGGTCGAGGCTCAAGAGCATCGAGAACTCGAGCTGGCCGACCGTCTGCGCGTCGCCCACGCCGGGAATGCGTTTGAGCTCGTCTTGGACGTAGATCTTCGAGTAGTTGCTCAGGTATTCGGCGTCGAAGCGCGGGTCGTCCGCGGTGAGCGCGCCAACCACGAGGATGCTCGTCTGGCGCTTCTGCACCGTGATGCCGTTGCGCACCACCTCCTGCGGCAGCTGCGGCTCGGCGAGCGCGATCTGGTTCTGCACGTCCACCGCCGCGAGGTCCGGGTTCCGCGAGATGTCAAAATAGACCGACAGGTTCATGACGCCGGCGCTCGAGTTCGACGACTTGAAGTAGAGCAAGCCGTCGAGCCCCGAGAGCTGCTGCTCGATCGGCGCGGCAACGGCAGCGGCGACGTCCTGCGCGGTCGCGCCCGGATACACCGCCTGCACCTGGATCTCGGGCGGCGTGAGCGCCGGATAGCTGTTCACCGGGAGCGTGCGGAGCGAGAACAGCCCGAGCAGCACGATCACGATCGAGATGACGCCCGAGAAGATCGGGCGCCGGATGAAGACGTTGCGGATCTGCGGCCTGTCGCTCACGGCGTGCTCCGAGCCGCACCGCTGTCGGCCGCAGGCTGGTACGCGACGGCTCGGACCGGTGATCCGGGCGCGACTTGCTGGAGGCCGTCAACGACGACGCGGTCGCCGGCCGCGAGGCCCTGCGCGATCAGCCACGACCCGCCGTCCCAAGCCGTCGCGATCACGGGCCGCGTTGCTACCTTGTCGCCGGCGTCCAGCACGTACACAAACGACCCACCGAGCCCCTGCTGCACCGCCCGCTGCGGCACAAGGATCGCGCCGGGGTGCGTCAGCCCGAGGAGCCGCACCCGCACGAACTGGCCAGGGAGCAAGAGGTGTTGCGGGTTCTCGAGCTCGGCGCGGAGCTCTTGAGTGCCCGTCGCGGGCTGCAGGGCCAGGTCGGTGAAGTTGAGCTTGCCTGTCCCGGGATACACCGAGCCGTCCGCCAGGGTGACCTGCACGGCGAACGGGCCCTTGGGCATGACGAGCCGGCCGTCTTTGACGTCGCGGCGCCAGCGCAGCACGTCCTGGTCGGACGGGCTGAAGTTCACGTAGATGGGATCCACCCGCTCCACCGTCGTCAGCAGGTCGCCCGGGCCGGTCACGCGGGCGCCCAGCTCCAGCTGCGTGCGCCCGGCCCGCCCCGAGATCTCGGCGCGTACGAACGTATCGTCATAGTCCTTCTTGGTCTGATCGACCGCCGCCTGCGCCTGATCGAACGCTTGCTGGGCGTCGTCCACGTCCTTCTGCGCGACCGCGCGCGCGGCGAGGAGCGGCTTCAGCCGCGCCAGGGTGCGGTCCGCGTTGGCGAGCCGGGCCTGGGCGCTGCGGTACGCGGCCTCGTACGTCGTCGGATCGATCCGAAACAGCAGCGTTCCCTTCGCGACGTCGGTGCCCTCGGCGTAGGGCCGCGCGACGATCACGCCCGTGACCTGCGAGCGGACCTCGACTGAGCGAGAGGCCGCGGCCTGCCCCACGTACTCGTAGCGCGCGGTGACGGTCTCAGGGACGACGGTGACAACCGATACTTCCGGAGGGGGCGGAGCCGAGCTCGCCACAGGGGAGCGCCGGCGCGCCGCCGCTGCACCAAGAAGGACGAGTGTGACCGCGATCGCGGCGATCCAGGTGGCTGGTCTGATCAAATGCTTCATCTCTATACCCGTGGTGGAGGTGATGACCAACGAGCCGATAGTGCAGGAATGAACGATATGTCGGTAAAGTTCCCGCGACTTTGTCCAGCCAGGCTGGGCTCCCCCGTTTGGGTGGGGCTGCACTACCCGGCTGGCTGATGCTGCTCCGGGGCGGTCACCTGCCGGCGACTGCGATGTGACGGTTTGGTAAACAGCGACTGGCCGGCGCGAATTGCGCGCCGGCCAGGATGATGCCGCTTCAGAACGACAGGGTGACGCCGCCCTGCCAGGCGATGTCGTGCTGTGTCTTGTCGAACCCGTAGCGGTCGAACTTGTATACGTAGTCGCGCCCTTCCGCGCGGATACCGAGGCGCCCGAACCGGTACTCGAGGCCCGCGCCGAAGTTGCCGGCGAACTTGGACCACGTGCTGTCGGCGCCGAGCTGATGGACGCTGATGGCGCCCACCCCGCCCACTACATACGGGATGACGGTGCTGGAGCCCGCACTCCTGGGATAGCGCACCACCAGGTCGGCATCATAGGTGAACTTGTTGAACTTGCCGCGACCGGGGATGGTGGCGCCGCGGATGCTGTCCTGCGCCCAGCTACCGCTCGCGCGGACGCCCACGTACTGGTGCAGCCACGCGGTCGCGTCGACCGAGCCGATCCAGCCGAGTCGCCAATCGGCGGTGCCGGCTTGGTCGAGATGGGCCGCGCCCGACAGGCCGCCGAACGCGCCGCCCACGGTCACGCGGTCGAAGCTCGGGCGGAGGCCCGGCTGGGACGCAACTGCCGTGGGACGGAGGCCTACCTGCGCGTCGAGCGCCGTGGGTGCGAGGGCCGCGACGAGCGCCGCGGCGCCAAGGAAGATCGAACGCTTCAACATATGCTCCTCCGAGACAGGGTTTATGTGGGACAGCGATAGACAGTTCATGAATGAACGACATCCCCGAAAGGGTTCCCGGGCACGGGCGGCCGGTCCCTTGACCACGCCCCCATGCCGATCGAACCTTTTCAGGGCCTCCACGGTTACGGGGTCATATGAGCGAAGACACCAACGAGGTCCGGCGGATCTCGGTCTCCGAGGCACACGCGCTGGTGGACGCGGGGCGCGGCGTGCTCGTGGACGTGCGGGATCGCCGCCTGTACGACAACACCCACGCCGCGGGAGCCGTCTCGCTGCCGCTCGCGGTGATCCAGGCGACTCAGGGCCAGGTGCCGGCGGACGCCGTACCGCCCGATCGAGTCCTCGTCCTGTACTGCGCGTGACAGGATGAGGGCTCAAGCGCCCGGGCGGCGCGAACGCTGATTGCAGGAGGGTACGACGAGGGCCGGGTCACCGTGCTGCTCGGCGGCATCCGCGCCTGGCACGAGGCAGGCTACCCGCTCGAGAAGTGGAATGACCGGGCGTCATGATTGATGTCCTCGCCGCCCTACGCGAAGGCTTGGCTCCCCACTACACGGTGGAGCACGAGATCGGGGCGGGGGGCATGGCCCGCGTGTATCTGGCCCACGAACGCCACCCCGCCCGCGCGGTGGCGGTGAAGGTGATGGCCCCCGAGCTGAGCACCCCCACCTTCCGCGAGCGCTTCATCCGCGAAGTGGAGCTCACCTCGAAGCTCAGCCACCCACACATCGTGCCGATTCTCGCGGCCGACGAGTGCCTGTTCGTGCCGGACGGACCGGACGGGCTCTGCTACTACATCATGCCCTACATCGCGGGCGAGTCGCTGCGCGTCCGCCTCGCGCGGGAACAGACGTTGCCGCTGGAAGACGCGTTGCACATCACCTTCCAGGTAGCCGATGCGCTGGGCTACGCGCACAGCCACGGCGTGGTCCACCGCGACGTCAAGCCGGAGAACATCCTCCTGTCCGGGGACCAGGCCTTCGTCGCGGATTTCGGCATCGCACGGGCGATCAGCGCGGCCGGCGCGGCCGCCGAGCAGACGCTGACCGCCGCGGGTCAGCCGGTCGGGTCGCTCGCGTACATGAGCCCAGAGCAGCTGATGGGCAGCCGGGCGATCGACGCCCGCACCGACCTGTACAGTCTGGCGTGCGTGCTGTACGAAATGCTCGTGGGCCAGCCGCCACTGCTGGACCTCGCCGGGCAATCCGCGCCCGCGCCGGCCACGCTCGAAGCCGTCCTGCGTCGCCGGGGCGTGAGCACTCGCACGGCGCGACGCTTGAGGGAAGTGATGTCGCGGGCGCTCGCTTCGTCGGCCGCCGAGCGCTTCGCCGGCGCCGAGGACCTGATCGCCGCTTTGCGGGACGTGGGGGGCGGCCGGCGGGCGCGGGCCCTGCGGTTGCCGCGGATCAGCCGGACGGCGGCGCTCGTCGGAGGCGGGGCGGTCATCGTGCTCGGCGCGCTCGGCGTGATGCCGCTGGTGCAGCGACGGGCGGCGCTCGATCCCAGGCGCGTGGTCGTCGCCGGGTTCGAGGACCTCTCCGGGGATGCCCAGCTCGCACCGCTCGGGCACATCGCCGCCGACTGGATCACACAGGCGCTGGCGCAGAGCGCGGCAGTGGAAGTCGTGCCGTCCGCCGCCACGGGCCATCTCGACGCCGCGGACGTGAGGGCGCTGGCCGCCCAGACGGGCGCCGGCACAGTAGTCTGGGGGACCTATTACCGGGAGGGGGACTCGGTGCGGTTCCAGCTCCAGGTGATCGACGCGCAGCGCGGCACGGTGCGACGCGCCCTGGATGTGGTGAGCGCGCCGCAGGGAGCTCCGGTGCGAGCCGCAGACGTCCTGGTTCGGCGTGTCACGGCCCTGTTCGATACGCTGTTCGCGCGCTGACCCGACTGAGCGGCTCGCAATACTTGACAAAGTCAACTATATGGCGAAGCTTCAGCGCGATGGCCGCGACCGCCTTGCCCCAGCGCGTAGCCGCCGTGCGGCGCTTCAACCGCTTCTACACGAAGCAGATCGGCCTGCTGCACGAGCACCTGCTGCGGAGCCCCTTCTCCCTCACCGAAGCCCGCGTGCTCTATGAGCTCGCCCATCACGCCACGACCACCGCGACCGAGCTCGGCAGGGAATTGGGCCTGGATGCGGGCTACCTGAGCCGCATCCTTCGCCGCTTCCAGCAGCGCGGCTTGCTCGACCGAGCGCCCTCCCAGGCGGACGCCCGGCACAGCCTGTTGTCGCTGACGCCGCACGGCCGGCAGGCCTTCGCCAAGCTCAACCGAGACTCACACCAGGACATCGGCGCCGTGTTGCGGCAGCTGGCGCAACCGGAGCAGCAGCGCCTGGTGGCGGCCATGCACGCTATCGAAGGGCTGCTCGGCCCCGGGGCCGAGCACGCTGCTCCCTGCGTGCTGCGACGCCATCGAGCGGGCGACATGGGCTGGGTCGTACAGCGCCACGGGGCGCTGTATGCCCGGGAATACGGCTGGGGGGAGGAGTTCGAGGCGCTGGTCGCCGATATCGTCGCCAAGTTCATCCGTCACTACGACTGCGAGCGGGAGCGCTGCTGGATCGCGGAGCTGGACGGGGAGAACGTGGGGTCGGTGTTTTGCGTCAAGCAATCGGAGGCGATCGCCAAGCTGCGCCTGCTCCTCGTCGAGCCCAGGGCGCGGGGGCTCGGCATCGGCAAGCGCCTCGTGCAGGAATGCGTGCGCTTCGCACGCAAGGTCGGCTACCGTAAGCTCACGCTGTGGACCAACGACGTGCTGCATGCCGCGCGGCGCATCTACGAGCAGACCGGCTTCCGCCTGGTGCGCGAAGAGCCGCATCACAGCTTCGGTCACGACCTGGTGGGGCAGACCTGGGATCTGGATTTGTGACCGCCCAGCAGCGGCTTGAGTGGCAGCCCAAGACTGATCGACTACCGGACGTGTAACCCGACGTCGCGTGACACGCGTCACCAGTGCCGGGGGCTCGGGGCGATATATGGTTGTTGGGGACCCTGCTAAGGCTTCCAGCCATGAGTGGTAAGCACGCAGTCGCGTTCGCGACGAAGCCGTCTGCCCGGTCACGCCGGGCATCATCCCAGCCGACACCGGGACCCGGCGCTCCGCCCGGGCCTGGCCTGGTCCGGCCGACCGCGTCGCCGATCCTGAAGGATGTGGGGCTCTTCATCGCCCTCGCCGCCATCTACTTCGTCGCGGGCAAGCTCGGGCTCCGGCTCGCGTTCGTGCACGTCAGCGCTACCACCGTCTGGCCCCCGACGGGGATCGCCCTCGCGGCATTCCTGCTGCTGGGCCTCCGGGTCTGGCCGGCCATCTTCGCGGGCGCCTTTTTCGTCAATCTCACCACGGCGGGGTCGCTCGCCACGTCGATCGGCATCGGGGCCGGGAACACGCTCGAGGGGCTGGTGGCCGCGTATCTGGTCAACCGGTTCGCGAACGGCCGACGGGCGCTCCAGCACTCAGGCGATATCGTCAAGTTCGCGCTGCTCGCCGCCGTCGTCAGCACGACCGTGGCCGCGACCTGCGGAGTCACAAGCCTCTCGCTGGGCGGGTTCGCCCGCTGGCAGGACTACGGCGACATCTGGCTGACGTGGTGGCTGGGAGACGCAGGCGGCGACCTCGTCGTGGCTCCCGTGGTGCTCTTGTGGGCCACGGGCCCGCATTGGCCTCCGCGCCGCGCGCAGCTGTTCGAGGCCTCACTCCTGGTCGCCTGCCTGGTGCTCGTCGGCGAGCTGGTGTTCGGCGGGCTGCTTCCCGACGCGTACAGGAATATACCGCTCGAGTTCGTGTGTATCCCATTTCTCCTGTGGGCGGCACTCCGGTTCGGAGCGCGGGGGGCGGCGACAGCCCTCGTGCTGCTCTGTGTCATCGCGATCCGGGGGACGTTGCAGGGCCTCGGGCCCTTCGTGTGGGGCACGGCGAACGAATCGCTGGTGTTGCTGCAGGCATTCATGGGCGTCACTGCGGTCACGACACTGATTCTGGCGGCGGTTGTCGCGGAGCGCGGTCGGACGGCCAGGCGGTTGCGGCTGCTCTCAGTGACCGACGCCCTGACCGGGCTCGCCAACTACCGGCAGTTGATCGGGGTCCTCGAGGCCGAGATCCGGCGCTCGCAGCGCACCGAGCGGCCATTCGCGGTGCTCTTCTTCGACGTGGACGGCCTCAAGCGGATCAATGACCGCCATGGGCACCTCGTCGGCAGCCGAGCCCTGTGCCGGATGGCGGAGGTGCTGCACGTCTCCTGCCGCGCCGTGGACACCGCCGCCCGCTTCGGTGGGGATGAGTTCGCGGTCGTGCTCCCCGAGACCGATGAGGAGGAGGCGCGGCGCGTGGGGGAGCGCGTCCTGGAGCGCCTCGCCGGCGACTTTGAGCGGCCGCGCATCAGGGCGAGCGTCGGCGTGGCCGTTTACCCCCGGGATGGGGGCACGGCGGAAGCGCTCCTCGGAGCGGCCGATCGGCTCCTGTACGAGA
>QHUL01000083.1 GCA_003222115.1 Gemmatimonadota bacterium
AGGAATGCTCGGCCGAGGACCACGTGCGCACCGACACGGCGGTCGTGACGCCCGACACGGAGCTCGACGGGTTCCGGATCGAGCGGCTGGACGCGAAGGATACGCATATACGATCGACGATTGTGGTAGTGGATGGGACGCGGCGAGTGATCGGTTTCATTCCGCATCCGGAGCAGGTGGCGGGGATCGTCATTGGATAAAACCGTGGGGAGTGGGGAGTGGTACGTTGCGGCGCGGTACTGAGTGCTCGGCCCGCACCGTCAGGTACCACTCCCCACTCCCCACGCCTTTCGTCGCAGCGTAGCTTCCATCGTGCCGCGCAAGTATTTCACCCTCGCCGAAGCCAACAAGACGCTGCCGCTCGTTAAGCGAGTGGTTGCCGACATTACCGCGCTTCACCCCAAGTGGCGTGACTTGGTCTACAAGTACGAGCTCGCCGCCGCTCAGGCGCGGCCCGACTGGGGCGAGTCGAAGGAGCAGCTCGACTTGCGCGGCGCAATCGAGACGATCGCGCACCAGATCCAGGACTATCTGCTCGAGCTGGAGCAGATCGGGTGCGTGTTCAAGGGGTTCGAGCACGGGCTCGTCGATTTCTACGGCAAGCTGGACGGCAGGGAAATCTTCTGGTGCTGGAAGCAGGGAGAAGACAGGATAGAACACTGGCACGACCTAGAGGCGGGTTATGGGGGCCGGCAGCCGGTACCGGAGGTTGTGAGGGGGTAGATCCACTCAGCGTCTCGGCATCTCAGCGTCTACCTCGACGTCTGTGCGCCTAACACCCGGAGGGTTTGAATGCGTGCCTTGTGGCTCTTTATCCACGTCATCGGTTTTACTCTGTGGCTGGGCGGCGGCATTGCCACCATGGTGGCGGGCGTGTCGGCGAAGTCGTTCGACCCCGGCCCCCGTCTCGCGTCCTACAAGCTGATCGGCAACATCCAGCGGCTGCTGGTGGGCCCGGGCGCGATCGCGGTCGTGCTCTCCGGGATCGTCTTGGCGATGCCGTACATGCGCTCGGGCGCGATGCCCGGCTGGCTCAATCTGATGATGGGAGCGGGACTGTTGGGCGCGCTCGCGGCGGTCGGATTGAGCGTCCCGACGGCGGCGAGGATGGGGAGACTGGAGCTCGATGCGAGGGGCGAGCTGCCCGAGAGCTTTCAGGGGCTCAGGAAGAGACAGATCATGGCGGCTTCGATAGCAGGGGGACTAGGACTTGTTGCGATGGCCGCGGCGACGTTCGGGAGGAGTTAGACGGTGAGGGAGGCGTCTCAGCGTCTCCCTTCCTGACTGAGTCTCGCCAGCCTCCCCCTCACTTCCCGCACCATCGGTTGTAACTCGGAGTCCGCATTCTTCCACAGATCTACGAATCTTCCGTAATACTCGCGCGCCTTGTCGAGCTGTCCCCTCTCCTCGTACAGCTCGCCGAGCCGCCGATACGTCGGCCCCAGCGTTGCGCTCTCCTCGAACGCACGGGCGTACCCGGGGGTCGTCACGGCGCGCTCGTACACCGCGAGCGCCGAGTCAGGCTCGCCCGCCCGCTCGTAGGCGCGGGCCAGCAGGTAGAGCCCGCATACCGCGCAGCTATCCTCGTCGTACCAGGCCCGATACCCCTTGATCGCGTCCTGGACTCGCCCCTCCGCAAACGCGATCTCGGCCGCGGCGCCGTGGCGGAACGGCTCGCTGCGCCGGACGGCTTCGGGGACTGCAGCCTCGTACTCGGCAAGGAAGTGCCTGGCGCTGTCCGGCCGGCCCATGTGCGCGTAGAGCCACGCGAGTCCGAGGTACGGCCGATCCGCGGCGGGAATGGTCGCGAGGGGATGCCGGCGTAGCGCGGCCTCCACCTCGCGTCGCCCGGCCTCGGGTGCGTTGCGGTAGTGCGCGTCCATCACCGCGAGCGCGATCGCGTCCTCGAGGTATTTTCCCGGGACACCGCGCTGCTCGTTGGCCGCCATCTCCCGGCGGAACTGACCTTCGGCCACTGTGAGCTTCCCCCGCACCAGGCCGAGCGCGGCCAGTGTGCCCGCCGCGGCCGCCTGCCAGGTGGGGTCCCGCGCCGTCTGCGCCAGGGCCCGACTCTCGACTTCGGCGCTGTCGTACTCGCGGCGCGCCGCCGCCAAGAAAACGCGCACGTAGCCGCCCAAGAGGTTCCCCGGTGCCCGTTGCGCGAACAGTCCCGCCGTGCGCGCCGCGTCGGTGAACTTGCCCTGCCCGATCTGCGCCTGCATCGCGTTGACGTACAGCGCCCACTGGGTGGGAGCGACGGTGATCCCGCGCGCCGCGAGCGATTCCGCCTCCGAGAATCTCCTCAGCCCGTTGAACGCCAGCGCCAGGTTGTTGAGCGCCACGCCGTTCTCCGGCTGCTGCTCGAGCGCCGCGCGGTATGCCGCTTCGGTCTTCCCCGGATCGTAGTCGACCCGAGTGTAGTAGTACGCCTCGGCCAGATCGCGCTCGAACGCGGTGAGCCGGTCGCGATGGCGAAATGCCTGTGTAGCGGCCGCGGCGATGCGCGACTGCGCCCCGCCCGAGTTGCTCAACACGACGGCGAGCTTGCGGTAAGCCATCGCGAAGGTCGTGTCCAAGGCGATCGCGTCCTCCAAGAGCGTCACGGCCCGCACCATGTCGGCCGCGTCGCTCGCCCGGACGCCCTGCGAGTACTTCCGCAGCGCTTCGAGCGACCGCGTGGTGACCTGCTCGAGCGGATCGCTCGAGCGGATCGTCTTGAGCGACTCGCCGATGCGCTCGCGCAACTTCCCCGACAGGCGATCGACGGCCTCGATGATCGCCCCGTCGTCCTTCGCGGTCTCGCGCAGGGCGACGAGCGCGGCGCCATCCGCCGCGGACACGAGCTCGGCGGACACCACGTAGCCGCGGCCCAGCGGATCGATCTGGCCGTGCACCACGGCCTTCGCACCCTCGCGCTGGGCGAGCTCACGGGCCAGGGCCAGATCGAGCGGCGCTCCCGGCGCGCGCCCCATGCGTCCGAGCGCCTGGCCGACCGCCGCCGCATCGAGCAGCCGGATGACGCCCGATTGTGCGAGGTCGACCCGCAAGGCTTCCGTGAGCGAAGGCCCCAACGTCGAGTCCGCCGTGCGGTTCTCGAAGTCCGCGAGCACCAGCCGGTCGCGCTCGGCGAGCACGCCGGACGCGACCAGCGTCCCCACCGGGCCGATCCCGAGCAGCCGCATAGCCGTGTACACCGTCGTGCCGACCCCCAGCAGGCCGAACGCCGTCCCGCCGCCCAAGAGCGCCCGGCGCCAGGTGAGCCAGGTCTGCACACCCGCGGGCGCGGCGGCACGGCCCGTCGAGCGCGCCAGCGCCCGGCGGCGCTCGATCACCCCCGTCCACAGCATGATCGGCAGACCGGCGGCGAGCAGCCCCACCGCGCCGGCAAACGCCCAGTCGGGCAGGCCGAGCAGCCGCACCAGCAGGAACACGATCGCCAGCACCCCCACCGACGCGAGGCCGAACAGCGCGGCGACGCGCATCGGGTGACCGCGGCGCAGCGCGGCCGCGGTGTCGGAGGAGGTCGGCTCTCCACCCGTGAGCGCGATCGCGCCAGTCGGGGTCGCCATCGCCTCGAGCTGGCTCAGCAGCTCCTCGGCGCTCTGCGGTCGGTCCGCCGGGTGCTTCGCGAGGCAGCGCATGATTACGCCTGCGAGCACGGGCGGGACGCTGTCGCGGTGCTGGGTCACGGGATCGGGCGTGGCCGTCACTTGCGCGGCGAGGAGGGCTTGCGGCGACAGGCCGCTGAACGGTGGCCGCCCAGCGAGCAGCTCGTAGCCCAGCGCCCCGAGCGCGTACAGGTCGGCGCGGTGGTCCACGTGCGGATCGCCCGCGGCCTGCTCGGGCGCCATGTAGGCCGGGGTGCCGAGCGCCATGCCGAGGGAGGTGAGCGTGCCGGCGCCGCTCGAGCTCGAGACCGCTTTGGCGACCCCGAAGTCGGTCACGAGCGCGTGCTTCCCCGAGAGCAGCACATTGTCGGGTTTCACGTCGCGATGCACGATGCCGTGTGCATGGGCGTAGGCGAGCGCGTCGCACACGTCGCGCAGGATGCGCACCGTCTCGCCCACGGGCAGCGCGTGCTCGTGCGCGATCCGCGCGCGCAGCGACTCGCCTGCGATGTGCGGCATGACGTAGTAGAGCAGGTCGCCCTGCGATCCCGCGGTGAGGAGCGGGACGATGTGCGGGTGCTGCAGCGCGGCGGCGAGCCGGATCTCGCGCTCGAACCGGTCGGCGTTCACGCCCGCCGCCATCTCGGGCGGCAGCACCTTCACCACCACCTGGCGGC
>QHUL01000081.1 GCA_003222115.1 Gemmatimonadota bacterium
TCGAGGTGCTCGTAGAGGTCTTTGGGCACCGCCGCAAACCCCCGCAGCGCGCCGGCCATGCTCCCGGCGATGATCGCCACGGTATCGGTGTCATCGCCGATGTTCACCCCGCCGGCAATCGCCTCCATCGGGTCTCCGCCCGCGGCCACGAAGATGCCGACCGCGGCGGGAACGGCTTCGGCGATGTGCAGGCCGCTCCCGACATGGGCATGGATTTCCTGGACCGTCTCCATCAACTCGCGTCCATAGGTAGCGAGCGCGACGGCGATCTCCATGCGGCGGAGGACCGACGGCCCGGCCACGACGCGGCCTTCCCGGCGGCCGATCTCCTCGCCGCGCCGAGCGCCCCAGAACGCGGCCTGTACGACGGCGTAAACATCGGCGTCGGGCGCGAGCGCCCGGGCGATGCCGGCGGCGACCGCGCACGCGCCGGAGAAGGCCAGCTGGGTGGCGTGCGTGGGCAGACACATGGTCACGGCGTCGCGCACGGCGCCCTCGAGATCGCCGGGATGCGCGAGGCCGGCGGGGGCGATGCGCATGGCGGCGCCATTGGAGGTGCCGAGGCTGGTCAACCGTCCCTGGCGGCCCACCACTCGCGGATCAGTCCCTTTGCGCAATTCCTCGATGGCCGCCCGCGTCGTGGGTCCGGCGAACCGCCGGAACACCTCAGGATCCTCCGCCCATTGCAGCAGCTGCTTCACGACGCCGTCGACGGTGAGCGAGCCGTTGCTCTCGATGATGGCCTGCGCCATCCTTAGCATCTGGCCGGAGTCGTCGGTGACCTGGCCGGCTTCGCGCCCGCCGGAGAACGGGCTGTCCGGCGGCGGCTTGCGAAACTCACGCACCGGCCTGCCGAACAGCTTGAGGATCTCGCTGAAGCTGCGCTGCTCGGTCGCGGCGCCCATTGCGTCGCCGATCGCGCCGGCAGCGAGGCTGCCGAGGATGCGGTCGTAGAGATCGATCACGTGTGCGCTCCCATCTGACGGAATACTCCGATGCTGCCGGGGCCGACCAGGCCCGCTTCTGTGATGTACGCTTCCACCAACTCCCCGGGCGTCAGTTCAAAGAACCGGTTCCAGACGGTGACGCCCCGGGGAAGCGTCCACCCTCGGATGAGCTCCTCGGGTGATCGTTCACCCAGGATTGGCGGATGTCCCTCGATGGTGCGTGGGTCCACCTTGGTCGTCTCTGCCGCGACATAGAGCGGGACGCCGAAGCGATCCGCGGCCAGCGCCAGCAGGCAGGTTCCGGTCTTGTTCACAAACGCGCCCGAGGGCAGGATGGCGTCGGCGCCGACGAGCGCGAGGGTGGCGTCCTTCACACGCGAGGCCATCGCCGCGTCGGGGATCAGCTGGGATGAGAAGCCCAGCTCGGATGCCGCCTCCAGCGTCCGGCGGCCTTCAAACAGCGGCCGGGACTCGCTGGCGATCACCTGGATGCTCTTTCGCTGGCGCGCCACCGCGCGCAGGGTCCGCAGCACGGAATCGCTCAGACTGTGTGTCATCACGGTCGCGCCGTCCTGAATCACGTTGGCGCCGTACTCGGCGAGCCGGTCGAGTCTCTCCTCCGAGCGCCGGCTCTCATCGCGGGCCCAGGTCTCGAACGCCGCTTTGATATCGTTGAGGCTCGCGCCGGCTGCGATGCGGTCCTCCAGCAGCTGCGTCGCGCCACGGGCCGCCGATGCCACGGTGGCCATAACCGGCGTCAGCCGCAGTAGTTCCTGACCGGTGCGCTCCAGCCGCGCGCGCAGGTCGGCGTGATCGCGGCCGTCGTACTCCGCCACGGCCAGGGCCAGCGCCTGCACGGCCGCGCGGCCGATGGCGCTTCCCCCGCGCACTTCCATCGCCGCTATCCGCTGGATGACTTCCTGCGCCTTCATAGGGTAGTCGGGCGCGGCCCTGTACCAGATGGTACAGGGCGCGGCGGTGTCAGCCGCACCACGTACCGGTAGATGTCCGAACGAATCACCGACAGCGCATACTCGATCGGCCGGCCGCTGCTGAGCGCGCACACCCGGTTCATCACCAGGACGGGGTCGCCTGGACGGAGGCCCAGCAGCCTGGCTTCACGCGTGCTGGCGCGGCGGGCAAACATCTCGTCCTGCGCCCGTGCGATGTGAAGTTCATATCGTGTCCGCAGGAGCGCGTACAGGGAGCCGGACTCTGCCAGCAGCTCTGCGGTGAATCCCGGAACATCGGCAGCCGGGATATACGAAATGCTGAAGTTGACCGGCTGACCGTTGCCGGTGCGCACGCGTTCGACGCGGACCACCTGCGCATCGGGGGGGAGTTGGAGCGCGATGCCCACGTCGCGCGGACACGGATCCACCGCGACACGGATGTCGCCGATGCCCGGCTCCAGCCCCTGCGACCGCAGGACGTCGGAAAAACTCATCAGCACGTCGCCGGCCTGGCGGATTGCCGGTTTCGCGACCATGATCCCTTTGCCGCGGACCGACAGTAGCATGCCCTCGTGGAGCAGGGGACGCAGCGCCTCCCGCAGGGTGGTGCGGCTTACGCCGTACTGCCGCAGGAGCAGGCGTTCTGGGGGAAGGAAGGCGCCCGGCGCGAGCTGTCCCGCGGCGATTTGCCGCTCAAGCTCGGCGCGGAGCTGATAATACTTGGGAATCGGAGGCGCTTGCGCAGGCCACGTTCTGGCCTCGGCCTCAGGTTCCACGTGAACCGGGGGCCGGCTCCAGGCATGGGCGCGGGACGATGGCATGTCAGGATGCCAGCATGACAGGTTGGGTTGGATGGGGTTTCTAGGTTGTTCCTCATTTCCCTCTCCCCCCTGTGGGGGAAGAGGGCAGGGTGAGGGGGTATCTGTCATTGCGAGGCCCACGGAGTGGGCCGTGGCAATCTTCTTGAATGAGATCGCCACGCCCCTTCGGGGCTCGCGATGACTGACTGGCTGTCATTGCGAGGGGCGTAGCCCCGTGGCAATCTCATAGTTCGGAGGCCCAGCGATGAGCGATCCCGTCTACATCTCCAAGGTCAAAGTCATTCAGGAGAAACGCCCCAAGCGCCGCGCCTACGTCGCCGGCTTCGAGGACCCAATCTTTTTCGGGGTGCACGCGGAAGTCGCCGACTTCTACAAGATGACCCCCGAAGAGGAGTTACCCGCGACCCTCGACTATCTCGTCGCCTCCGCCGCCGGCTGACTCACCGGCACCCTCGCCGGCGCGCTGGAAGCGCGTGGGATACCCAGTCACCCCGACAAGCTCTGGACGGAAGCAGAAGGCACCGTCGACGCCCCCGAAGGTGTCCTGAAGCTCACGCATCTCCGCACCAAATACCACCTTAAGATTCCCAAGGGCAAGCGCGAGGAAGCTGAGCGCGCGATCGCTGTGTTCGAGCGCCGCTGCCCCGTCGCCCAAACCTTGAAGGGCTGCGTCACGATGGAACACTCCGCAGAGATCGAGGAAGAGTAGCCTCGCGATGACGGAGTAGAGCAGGTAGCCTGTTCCGGCATATAGAAACCCGCCGATACCCCGATCCAGGGAGGGAAACAGAATATGCGCATGGCCTTATCCTTCCTTTTGATCGCATTCCTGATCTTCTTCATGCCGGTTCCGGCAGGCAGCCAGGGGACCGCCACGCAGGTCGAGACGCCGCCACCTCCGGCCGGCGTGTTCAACCTCACGCTGCAGCAGACGAAAGCCTACTCCAAGAGCCTGAACTTTGAGGTCGTCGGCCACAACTACTTCAAGGTCGAGTGGCGGACGCCATACGCCAAACTGGTCGGTCTGGGGTCAGGCTTCAACACCCCTCGCGTCTACGACGGGATTGCCTACCTGGGCGGCTATGCGGGTCCACCGACCCTGTATGGGGTCATCGTCGCCGATGTACACGATCCTGAAAACATCAAGCCCCTGGCGTTCATTCCGTGCAACGTGGGCGCCCGCTGCCCATACGTCCGGGTAAACACGAAGCGCCAGATTCTCGTCGGCACTCACGACACCAACACCGACAACCCGGTGCAGCCGCCGGCGGGACAGGCGGTCCGCGCCGGCGTGAGCTTCACCGACGTGTCCGATCCCGGCAATCCCAAGCCGCTGGGGTTCTTACTCACCCGTGAGAACGGCGCCACCCACGGATTTGAGATCGACGATCGATATGTCTACGCGTGCGCGAATACGCCCCAAAGCAAGACCGGCGTTACCGGCGCCAACCAAGAGCTGGTCATCGTCGACTACAGCGATGCCCGCAACCCCAAGCTGGTGAGCACATTGCACATCAAGGGCCAGCACGTCGGAGAAGAGTTTGACCCTCAAGATCAGCGGAACCCCGACGGCAGCCAGCAGAAGCTCTGGTGTCACGAGATCAACCTGCACAAAGGGCGGTTGTATATCGCGTGGCGCGATGCCGGCCTGGTGATTGTGGATGTCGCCGATCCGGCAAAGCCGAAGATCATCTCCCGCCTGGACTACGTGCCGCCGTACAACGGAGGCGGCCTCGGCGCCGCTCACACGTCCGCGCCGGTCATCGTCGATCCGGACAAGCATCCGGCGCTGGTGGTCCACACCGACGAGATCTTCGACTGCCCGCCCGGCTTCGGCCGCATCATTGACATCTCAGATCTGAACAATCCCCACGTGATCGCCACCTATCGCGTGCCGTACGTCAGCGACACCTACGACTACTCGGCGGGGAAGTTCTCATGCCCCACAGGCCAGCAGTCCATTCACCAGCCGTGGTTC
>QHUL01000061.1 GCA_003222115.1 Gemmatimonadota bacterium
CGATACCGATCACGCCGCACAGCGCGAAGTGCCACCAGGCGTGCGGCGCCGTGACGGGGTTGAGGAGCCACCACGTTCCCCCCGTGAAGCCGGCGGCCGCCAGCAGCGCCGTCGCCATGTAGCCGCGGTTCAGCGCGTGCATCGGATCCTCGTCCTCGCGCGAGCGCACGATCAGGATGCCGATGATCGACGCGATGAGTCCGAACGCACGGACGACGAGCGGGAAGAGAATGACGCCCAGCATGGCGAGGCCGCCGAACGCCGTGGGGTTCGCAGCCGCAAGCCCGGCGCCGAGGATCATCGCGCCGATGTTCTCGGCGGCCGTGGACTCGAACAGGTCGGCGCCGCGGCCCGCACAGTCCCCCACATTGTCCCCGACCAAATCCGCGATCACGGCCGGGTTGCGGGGATCGTCCTCCGGGATGCCGGCTTCGACCTTGCCCACGAGATCCGCGCCGACGTCGGCCGCCTTGGTGTAGATACCGCCGCCCAGCTGCGCGAACAGCGCCACGAACGAGGCGCCAAATCCGTATCCCACGATGAGCAGGGGAATGCGCTCCGGCGGCACCACCGCGAACGCGTGGACGATCGTGTACAGGCCGCCCACGCCCAGGAGACTCATCGCCACGACGAACAGGCCGCTCACCGCGCCGCCGCGGAGCGCGATCTGCAGCGCGCGGTTCAGGCTCGAGCGCGCGGCGCTCGCCGTGCGGATGTTGGCGCGCACCGCGACGAACATGCCGATCAGCCCGGCGATCCCCGAGCACAGCGCGCCGAACACGAACGACAGCGTCGTCCAGAAGGCCATCGTGGTCGCCGGCGGCTCACCCGGATGCGGCGAGCGGAAGAACGCGTACAGCACGAAGATCAGCGCGGCGAGGAAGACGCTGAGGGTGAAGATGGTCCGGTACTGCCGCCGCAGGAACGCCCCGGCGCCTTCCTGAATCGCGTCGGAGATTCTCCGCATCTCCGGCGTGCCGTTGTCCTGCTTCAGGACCCAGCGCGCGAGACCTACGGCGACGGCCAGGGCGACCACACTCAGCCCCAGGACGAGGGGGATCAGCATAGTTGGTTATGGCTCCTTGGAGCCCGCAGCGCGCGGGCTAGTTTCCGATTCGCAGGGGGACCGTGACGACGCTCGCCACGTTCCGTCCGTCCTGGGTGCGGGCCGGATAGAACTGGTACGCCAGCATGCGCCGCTGGAACTCCCGGCTGTAGGCTGCCTCGGCGATGGGCGGCTCGACTTCCACGCGCGTGACCCGCCCGTCGGCCGCCACCCAGAACCGGACTCGATAGGTCCGGCCGGCCACGGAGCCGGGCACCTTGGCCAACGGAGGCAGGATGGCCGTCCGCGGCGCGGCGACGAAAATGTAACCGCCTTCGTCGCCCGTTCCAGGCCCCGCCGCCCCGCCGGCTCCCGGGCCGATGCCGGCCCCCGCGCCACCGCCCGTGCCCGGCCCCTGCCCTCCGCCGACCACCGCGGCGGCCACGCTCCGGAGGCCCGCCATGAGGTCGGGTTGCGGGGCCTCGACGCGCGGCAGGTCGAGCCTGATTTGCTGGAGCGCGGGCAGCGCGGTGACGCTGACGCGGGGCGCCGGCGGGACGTCCACGGCCGCCGGTGCCGCTCGAGCCGGCATCGGGAAGAAGTTGATGACCGGCCGATCGCCCCCGGCCCCCCCGCCCCCCCCGCCACCGGGGACGGCGCCGCGTCGCAGCGCCGCGCGCCCCTGGACGAGCACGCCGGCGATCAGCGCGGCGTGCGCGAAGAGCGACGCCAGGGCGCTCGGCCAGGAGCGCCGCGAATGGAGCTCGAGCCGCAGCACCGGCGGCGCGGGCAGGGGCCGCGGGGTGGGAGAAGGGCCAGCCACGCTCATACGTACCCCACAAGCGAAAACGGGGCACAGCATGCTGTGCCCCGCCCCGTCACCATCCGCTCGCGCCTATTTGGCCGGAGTGAATCCGATGACCTGCACCCCGGCGGCGTGCGCGAGGTCCATCGCGTCCACCACTTCCCCGTACTTCCGGTTCGGCGCGGCTTTGATGAACATGAGCTTCGCCGGGCGGTTCTCGTACAGCTGTTGCAGCGTCGGCCCGAGCTGGTCCTTCGAGTAGGATTGCTTGTTGATCGCATAGCCGCCGTCGGGCAGGAGCTCGAGCACGATTTGAGCGCTCGGTTGCTGCTTCGACTTCTGCTGCTGCTCCGGCGGCACCTGCACGTCGAACGCTTTGCGCGACAGGGGCTGCGTGATCATGAAAATGATGAGCAGCACCAGCAGCACGTCGATGAGCGGCGTGACGTTGATATCGGAGCTCAGGCCTTCGCCCGACCCGGTCGACCCCATCGCCATGGGTCAGCCTCCCTCTTTCTTCTTCTTGACCAGCGACTGCCGCTGCTCCGTGATGGCGCCGACCACGCGCACGCCCGCCTGGCGCGCGAGCTCGATCGCCTGCTGCACGCGTGCAAAGTCGAGGTTCTGGTCCGCTTTGAGAAACAGGATCTTGTCCCTGGCACGCGACGCGTAGATCGCCTCGAGCCGCCCCGGCAGGTCCGCGTCCTTGACCTGGCGCGGCCCGTCGCCGAGATCGAGGTAATACTTGCCGTCGCGGTCGATGCCGAGCCGCACCTCGTCGGGCCCCTCCGGCCGGTCCTCCGGGTGCTCGCCGCGCGGGATCGTCGCCTGGAAGCCCGCCGCGATGATCGGTGTGACGATCATGAAGATGATGAGCAGCACCAGCATCACGTCGATCAGCGGCGTGACGTTGATGTCCGCCTTGACCGCCGCCGCCGCGCGGGCGCTAGTGACTGATAGGGCCACTGGACTGCTGCGCCTTCTGCGTCTGGAATTCCTTGGTGAAGATCGAGCGGCCGAACTCCGAGCCGACACTCTTGATCAGGTAGTCGATCAGCTCCTTCGACGTGTAGGTCATCTCGACCGACAGGAAGTCGATCTTCGTGGTGAAATAGTTGTAGAGCCACACGGCCGGGATCGCGACGATGAGGCCGAACGCCGTCGTGATCAGCGCCTCGGCGATACCCGCTGACACGGACGCCAGCGATCCGCCGCCGCCCGAGGCCGCCATGCCGGTAAAGGCGTTCACGATCCCCATCACGGTGCCGAGCAGCCCGACGAAGGGGGCCGTGGCGCCGGTGGTGGCGAGGATCCCGAGGCCGCGCTTCAGCTCGGCCGCCACGATCAGCATCTCGCGCTCCACCGCCCGCTCCACCGAGTTGATGTCGGCCGCGGTGATGGTGGCCCGGTCCCGCAACAGCGGCTTCACCTCCGCGAGCGCCTCGCCCAGCACGCGCGCCACATGGCTCACCTTCTGCTTCTCGGCGAGGCGGATCGCCCCGTCGAGCTGCTCTTCCTTGAGGAAGCGCGAGAACTCGGGCGCGAACCGCTTGGTCTCCTTCTGCGACTTGTACAGCTGTGACCACTTCCGGAACGCCGCGGTCCACGACAACACGGACATGACCGCCATAACGACGACGATGGACTTCGCGAACAGTCCCATCGACAACCACAGGTCGTAGAGCGAAAGACTCATAAGGGGGCGCTCCTTCGAGCGGAGACGGGTGACGGCTTAGCGGGTGACCTTGAAGTCGATCGGCTGGTTGACGAGCACGCGGACCGCGCGCCCGTGCACGCGCGCCGGCCGGTACAGCGCCTTGAGCACGTAGTTCTTCGCGGGCTGGTCGAAGCCCGGATTGGGAGTCTGCAGAACCTTGATGCTGTTGGGCTCGGCGCGGCCCGTGGTGTCCACGATCACCTGGACAATGACGCGGCCCTGGATGCCCGCCTGCCGGAGGAGATCGGGATAGACGAGCTGCGGACCCGACAGGATCGACGGCTTCTCCTCGACGATCGACTCCATGAAGACGTCGTTGCCGCTCGGCACCATGCCCGTGGCCAGGCCCCCCTCCACTCCCGTGCCCGAGTAGTCCTTCGGGTCGAAATGCTCCGTCAGGTTCACGGGCGGGATGTTCGTGGGGATCACCTCAGGGGCCACCACGGTCTGGAAGCCCTTGAGCGGCACGTCGAGTTGTACTGGCTGGGGCTCCGGCGGTTTCTGTTGCTGCTGCTGATCGATGAAGACGACCGTGGTGTCCATCTTCACGGCGTTATCCGCCTGACCGGCCTGGAGCGTTGCGTACACCGCGCCCGCGATCAGCGCCGTGTGAATCGTGAGCGAGACGAAGCCGGTCCGGAAGATCCTTTTGTCTCTCGTGCGACCGGACTCGATCAACACATCGAACACGGGACAGCCTCCCAATCGTAACGTCCTACTAATACTCCCCCGGGAACCTCACCCGCTAGTGGCCACCGCATTACAAAATGATGACAGAAAAGTGAGGCCGGCGCTACCCGGGCTGTGGCAACCCCGCATCGCCCGGGCCGTGTCACGCGGGGGGCTCCCCGGGCAGCGTGACCGTGAACGTCGTCCCCCGCCCCGGTCGGCTGACGACGTCGATCTGGCCGCCGTGCGCCTCCGCGATCCACTTGCAGATCGCGAGCCCGAGTCCCGCGCCCGCCCGCTCGCCGGTGCGGGTGCGGGCCGTGTCGGCCCGCCAAAAGCGGTCGAAGACGTGCGGCAAGTCGCCGGGCGCGATCCCGACCCCCGTGTCGGCGACGCTGAGCGTCACGCGCCCATGCCCGTTCGGAACGGCCGGGGCGTCCTCCTGCCCCAGCTGGACCTGCACGCGACCGCCCTGGGGCGTGTACTTCACGGCGTTGGTCAACAGGTTCAGGATCAACTGGCGGATGCGGCTCCGGTCCACCGGCACGACGACGGGCTCGGGCGGCGTGCGCACCTCCATCTGCACGCCGGCCTGCTCGGCCAAGAGCTCGCCCGTCTCGCCCGCCTCGGCCACGATGCTGCGCAGGTCCACCGCCTCCTTGTGGAGCGGCGCGATCCCTTCGTCCGCGCGCGCCAGCGTCAGCAGGGCGTCGACGAGCTCCGTCATGCGGTTCGTCTCTTGCAGCGTCTCCTCGAGCGCGGCGAGCGCCTCCTGCGGCACACCGGGAGTGGTGATGGCGCGCTCCACGCCCGCGCGCAGCACGGTCAGCGGGGTCTTGAGCTCGTGGCTCGCCTCCGCGGTGAACCGGCGCAGCGCGGCGAAGCTCCGCTCCAGACGCGTCATCATCTGGTTCAGCGTCTCCGTCAAGCGCCCCAGCTCGTCCTTCACCATCGGCTGGGCGAGGCGGCGGTGGAGGCTCTTGCCGTCCGTGATCTCGCGCACCTCGGTGATGATCTGGTCGACCGGCTCGAGCGCGCGCCGCGCGATCCACGCGCCGACCAGCAGCGTCGCCACGAGCCCGACCGGCAGGATGAGGATCAGCGTGGAGAGGAGCTGGGAGGGGCCGAGGTCGGCCGTCTGCAGGTTCGCGCCGGCGATGATGGCGCCGACCTGCGGGCCCGCGTCGGTGACGGAGTGGGTCGCGTAGTGGATCTCGGGACCGCCCGGGCCGAGGCGGAGCGTGCCGGACGTGGCGCCCTGGAGCGGTGCGCTCGAGATGCCTCGCAGCTGCTCCACCTGCTGGAACGTGAGGGCGCGCACGTCGGAGGAGGCGAACAACAGAGCGCCGTCGCGCGCCGTGACGATCACGTAATCGGGCACGACCTCCAGCAGCGCGGCGACGTCCGGGATGACCTGCAGCTGCCCGCCCGTGTCGGCACGCACCAGCGTGCCGCGGGCGCGGTAGCTCTCGGCCAGGATCGCCGCGCCCAGCGCGGCCTCGGACCGGATGCGCTGGTCGAGATCCTGGAACGAGGCGCTGCGCCGGGCGAAGTACAGGGCCGCCGCGAAGGCCGTGAGCGTGAGCGCCAGCGCCGTCGAGTACGACGTGGTGAGCCGCGCCCGGATGGTCTGCACCTCAGGCCTTCACCACGTAGCCCACGCCGCGCACGGTGTGGATCAGCTTCGGCTCGTGCCCGTGATCGATCTTCTTGCGCAACCGCGTGATCACGACGTCCACGATGTTCGTCCCCGGATCGAAATGATAATCCCAGGCGTACTCGGTGATCAGCGTGCGCGGCATCACGCGGCCCTGATGGCGCACCAGGTACTCGAGCACCGCGTATTCCTTCGGGGTGAGCTCGACCGCCTTGCCGCCGCGCTTCACCTCGCGGCTCCCGGTGTCGAGGGTGAGGTCGGCGACCTTCAGGACCGGCGGGGTGATCGCCTTGGGCCGCCGTCCCAGCGCCTCCACGCGCGCCAGCAGCTCCTCGAAGGCGAACGGCTTCGTAACGTAGTCGTCGGCGCCCATCCGCAGCGCCTGCACCTTGAAGTCCACCGCGTCCTGCGCCGTCAACACCAGCACCGGGATGCTGTTGCCGCGGTCCCGCAGCGTGCGCAGCACCTCCAGCCCGGACATGCGGGGGAGCCGCAGGTCGAGCACGAGCAGCTCGTAGTGCCCGCCGGACGCCAGCCGCAGGCCGTCGTCTCCCTCACCCACGAGGTCGGTGTGGTACCCCGCCTCCACCAGGCCCCGCTTCACGTATTGCCCGACGGTCTTGTCGTCCTCGACGACGAGGATCTTCATCCGAGCGGGAGATACACCTTGAAGTTGGATCCGACGCCGATTTCGGACTCGACCTCGATGCGGCCCCGGTGCTCGGCCACCACGATGCCGTAGCAAATCGAGAGGCCGAGGCCGGTCCCCCGCCCTTGCGGCTTCGTGGTGTAGAAGGGCTCGAAGATCTTGGACAAGTCTTCCTGGCGGATCCCGGAGCCGGTGTCGATGAACTCGAGCAGCAGCTCGTCCTTACGCTCGGGGTTGGGGCGCGAGCGGACGGTGAGCGTGCCGCGGGAGTCCATGGCGTCCATGGCGTTCAGCATCAGGGCCATGAAGCTCTGGATCAGGCGCTCCGGGTCCGCCAGCACCTGTGGCAGACCGGGCGCGAGCTCGCGCACCACTCCGAGCCGCTTGAAGCGAGCGTGGTGCTTGAGGAGGAACAGCGTCTGCTCGACCACCTCGTTGACGTCCACGCGCCGCATGAGCCCGCCCTTGGGCCGCGAGAAATCGAGCAAGCCATCCACGATGCGGCGGCAGCGTTGCACCTCGGTGTCGATGATCTTCAGGTATTCCTCCACCGCTCCGCGTTCGCCGGGCGGCAGCGTCTCGGTCCGGAGGCCCAAGGCCTCGGTGCAGGCGAGAATCGTGGCGAGCGGGTTGTTGATTTCGTGCATCACGCCTGCCGCGAGCTGCCCGACGGCGGCGAGTTTCTCCGTCTCCGCGAGCCGCTGCTGCGCCCGGCGCCACTCGGTGACGTCCTCGCCGATGGTGATGACGTGGGAGATGTCGTCGGCATCCTCCCGCATCGGAACCTTGGTGATGCGATAGTGGCGCGGCCCCCCGGGCGTCTGGGTCTCGACTTCGACCTCCTGGATCTCGCCCGTGTCGAACACCCGGTCGAACTCGCGTTTCAACAGCTCGCGCGGCTGGCGGTCCAGCACCTCGAACACTTCGCGCCCCACCGCGTCCTCGCGCGCCACGCCCTCCGTGCCCGTCTCCCGCTTGCGGTTCCAGGCGCGGATGTGGTAGGAGCGGTCGATCACGTACAGCCCGACCGGGAGGGAGTCGATGATGCGGGCCGCGAAGCTGCGCTGCGCCTCGACCTCGCGGGTGCGCAGCGCCACCTCCGAGGCCAGGTCCTGCGACAGCTCCATGCCCGCGATCATGGGGGCGAGGATCTTCGCCGCGACGACGATGACGTCGTGCGCCATGTGCTCGTAACGCCCCTGGGGGATGATCACTTCCAAGGCACCGAGCGTTTCTTCTTCGTGACTGAGCGGCAGATAGAGGATCGATCCGCCCGGGGTCGGCTCACGATGCGGTCCGCCCCGCAGCCACGGGGCCGTCGGCGAAGCGTAGCCCGGCAGCTCCGCCTCGTCGCCCGGCGTGGTGATGGGGGCGTAGCGGCTGCCGTCGGGGCTGCGCACCCACAGGCGGCAGCGGCGCAGGCCCAGCCCGCGTCGCAGCACGCCCACCACGGAGCTGAGGGCCTCGTCGGAGGGAAAGCCGACCGCCAGCACCTCGGCCACCTCGGCAAGGACCTTGAGGCCCGGATGATCGGAGTCGAGCGAAGGGGCGGCCATCGGCCGCTAACCTAGCGGATGGTGTTCCCGGCGCGCCAGCGGCGTGGACAAAGCGATGGCCAAAATCGACATTGAGGCCATGGACCGACGCATGTTCGTTCTCCTCACGGGGGCGGCCTCGGGAGCCCTCATCCGTCCGCCTGTCCGCCTGTCCGCCCCACCGCCGGGGCGTGGGGCGTTGGGCATGGGGCGCTTGCGGTTCGAGCTCGACGAGCGACACCGCTGGTCCCTGTGGTACTCCGGCGAGGCCCGCCCGGTCCCGCTCGTCCGCGACGCCGAGGTCGGCGCCTGGATCGGAGACGCGTTTGTCACGCTCGCCGATCTGCAAGATAGCACTGTCGGATCGCGGCGGCCGCCGGGCGGCGAGGCGGTAGTCGTGCGCGGCCGCGCGGCGGGCGTCGTGTTGGAAGCAGAATTCCTTTCCCTGGGAGACGCCGAGGCCCCCCGCGCGACCGTCACGCTCACGCTCTATCCCGACCGCGTGCTGCCCACCGTGCGGGGGGTGCGATTTTTTCATTCCACGGAGCAGGATCTCGTGCCGGGCGGCGGCGCCCTGCTCGCGCTCGTCAACGGCGCCGATTCCTGGGCCGCGACGAGCGTCGAGACGGTCTCCCCCCGCGCCGCCGGGAACGAGTCCGAGAGCTGCGGCGCCATCGGGCTCACGCGCGGCCCGCGCGGCCTCGCGCTCGCGTTCGACCCCGGGGACCCCGGCCAGGGCAAGGTCAAGCTGTCGCACACCGGGCTCGAGGCCGTGAGCGAGTGGCTGCCCGCGCGCCCGCTGCGCCCCGAGGGCGACGCCTCCGCGCTGCGGCTCTGCTATCACCCGAGCGGCGACGGGCTGGAGGCCCTCGACCTCCTGTTCGCGCCGATCTCTCCGGTGGACCGCGAGCGCCTCGCCACGGCGGCCGTGCCGACCGGATGGTGCTCGTGGTACGAGCTGTCCGGGGGGGTGACCGAGGCGGACATGATCGCCAACGTGGAATTCTGCGCCGCCCACTTCGACCGGCGCTTCTTCGGCTACGTGCAGCTCGACGACGGCTATCAGCGGGCGGCCGGTGATTGGCAGGCGAACGACAAGTTCCCGCATGGCCACCGCTGGCTCAGCGACCAGATCCATGGCCGCGGCTTCAAGGCGGGACTGTGGGTGGCGCCCTTCGCGGTCGCCGAGCGGTCGGGCGTACCCGCCCAGCACCCCGACTGGCTTCTCAAGAACGCTGAGGGCGCGATCGTGTGGGACACGCGGGACGATTGGGGCGGCAAGGTCCATTCACTCGACGGCGCCCATCCCGAGGTCCAGCGGTGGCTGTACGACCTGGGACGGCGCATCGTGCGCGATTGGGGCTACGACTACGTGAAGATCGACTTCCTGCTGTGGGCGACCGCCGGCGCCGCTCACTACGGCGGCCTCACGCACGCCGACGCCTATCGCAAGGGCCTCGCCGCGATCCGCGACGGCCTGGGTCCGGAGGTGTTTCTGGTCGGGTGCGGCGCACCGCTCCAGCACGCGGCCGGGTTCGTGAACGGCATGCGCATCGGCGGGGACGTCGACACGTCCTGGGGCGGCATTCAAGGCCCGGCGCGAGCCGCGGCCCTCCGCAGCTTCTATCACCGCACCGTCTGGCTCAACGACCCCAACTGCCTGGTGGTGCGCCCGCCCCTGACCGAGCGGGAGGCGCAGGCCTGGGCCTCCATCGTCGCCGTAACGGGCGGGGCGACGCTCTTCTCGGACAACCTGCCGAAGCTCCCCCCTGAGCGGGTCGCGATCCTGCAGCGCACGATCCCGGTAGCCCCCGTGGCGGGGCGGCCCGTCGGCGCGATCGCCCCGGAGTCCGCCGTCGCCCCCGCGCTGGTCAGCGGCGCCGAGCTGTTCGCCATCGCGGGGCCGTGGAGGTTCCGCACCGGCGACGACGCGCGCTACAGCGCTCGGGAGTACGACGAAGAAGCCTGGGAGACGATCCCGGTGCCCGAACGGTGGGAACGGGCCGGCCATCCCGGGTACGACGGGTTCGCGTGGTACCGCTGCCGCTTTGCTCTCCCGGTCGCTCCCGCCGGGCGAACGGCATACTTGGAGCTGGGAAAGATCGACGACGTCGACGAGACGTTCGTCAACGGTGTGAAGGTCGGGCAGACGGGTGCCTTCCCGCCCGGCTACCGCGGCGAGCGGCAGGGGTTCCGCCGCTACCCCGTGCCCGCCGACGCCCTCAACTGGGGCGGCGACAACGTGCTCGCGGTGCGGGTCTACGACGGGGGCGGCGGCGGGGGCCTCTGGAGCGTGCGGCGCGAGCGGCCGCCCAAGAGCTGGCTGATCGAGGGCCTGCCGCGCTGGTGGACGATCGTCCTGGTGAACTGGGATGACGAAGCGCAGGACGTCGCGGTGACGCTCGCGGAGCTCGGGATCGGCGGCTCGAAGTTCGCGGCCTACGACGTCTGGCAGAACACGCCGCTTCCGGACCTGAGCGACAAGCTCACGGCTCGGCTCGAGCCGCACGGCGTCCTCGTCGCCGCCGTGCGCCCGGCCGCCCCCCGCCCGCAGCTCGTCGGGACCACCCGCCACGTGGTGCAAGGCGTGGTGGACGTCGCAGAGGAGAGTTGGGATCAGCGGAGCCGCATGCTACGGGCTCGCTCGACGAACCTCGACGCCCGGCCGTACGCGGTCACCGTCGCGGTGCCGCGAGGCTTGCGCCCCTCGGCATGCAAGGCCGACCTGCCCTGCACCATGAAGAACCTGCCGTCTGGGCACGTGCGGGTGGAGTGGAAAGAAAACCCGGAAGGCCGCGACATCCGCTGGGAAATCGCGTTCAAACGACCGCCCCCACGCTAGCGCTTGGGGGGCTAGGTCACGCCCGTCATCTCGATCCCCCGAACGAAGTACCGCTGCGCGACGAGGTACAGCAGCAACAGCGGTACGGTCGCCGTCACCGCGGCCGCCATCTGGTACGGCCAGTTGGCGTAGTACAACCCATGGAGATTCGCCAGGCCCACCTCCACGACCTGCATTTCCGTGGAGCGGGCGATCACGAGCGGCCAGAGAAAGCTCTTCCACTGGTCCACGAAGGCGACGACGGCGAGCGTCGCGAGCGCCGGCTTGGAGAGCGGCAAGACGACACGCCGGAAGATCGTCCATTCCCCCGCGCCGTCGAGCCGCGCCGCGTCTTCGAGCTCGCGCGGGATGGTGCGGAAGAACTGGCGCAGCAGAAAGATCCCCCACACCGATACCAGCTCGGTCGAGATCAAGCCGGCGTAGCTGTCCACCCATCCCAGCGCGTTCACGATGAGGAACCGCGGGACGAGCAGCACGAGCGCGGGTACGAGCAGCACGGACAGGAAGCAGAGGAACAGCCGGTCGCGTCCCGGGAAGCGCAGCCGGGCGAACGCGTAGGCCGCCGTAGCGCTCGTGAACAGCTGGCCCACGACCACGCAGGTAGCGAGGATCGCCGAGTTGAGGAAGAAGCGATCGAACGGCAGCGCCGTGAGCGCAGCGGGGAAGTTCTCGAGGTGGGCCCGGGCCGGAATGAGCGCCGGCGGGTAGCGGAACGCCTCCCACTCGCCCGTCAGGGCGGTGGCGAGCATATAAAGGAAGGGCAGCACCATCGCGAGGGTCGCGAGCAGTGCGAGCCCTATCGCGAGCCGCTCACCAGCCTTAGTCATACGTCACCCGTCGCTCCAGAAGCCGGAGCTGGGCCCACGTCGCACCGAACAACACGACGAACAAGAGCAGCGACAGCGCGCTCGCCGAGCCGAACTGCAGGAACGTCCAGGCGGCCTGATACAGCTGGTGGGCGACGACGTCCGTCGCGTGCCCGGGACCGCCGCCCGTGAGCACGTAGACGTACGTGAAGACCTGAAACGAGCTGATGATGCCGGTGACGAACACGAAGAGCGTCACCGGCTTGAGCAACGGCAAGGTGATCGTCCGGAACCGTCGCCAGGCGCCGGCGCCGTCCACGCGCGCCGCGTCGAGGTAGTCCCGTGGAATCGCCTGCAGTCCGGCGAGGAACACGGTCATCTGATAGCCGGCCTGTACCCACAGGGAGACGATCATCAAGGCGATCAGGGCGGTGTTCGGATTCCCGAGCCAGTCCACGGGCCCCACACCGGCGAGCGACAGCATCCAGTTGATCGCGCCGAAATCGGTGTGGTACATCCACTGCCACACGAGCGCGACTGCGACGACCGATGACGCGAACGGCAGGAAGACCGCCGTACGCACCAAGCGCGCGGCCCAGCTGCGGCGGCCGAGCGCGAGGGCCGCGCCGAGCGCTACCACCATCGTCACGGGCACCGTCAGGGTGTAGAGCGCCGTATTGCGAAGCGAGATCCACACGACCGGGTCCCGCACCAGCTGGGCGAAGTTGGCGAGACCCACGAACGGCCGCTCGGGCTCGACCAGGCTCCAACGGTGCACCGACGCGTAGACCGCGAGGAGGATCGGGGCGAAGGAGAAGACGGCGAGGTGAAGCGTGGCGGGCGCGAGGAACCACCAGGCCGCGGCCGTCTCGCGCAGGCGTTGGGGTCGCGCGGCCTCGCGCTCCACCCACACGGCCACCCAGGCCGCGAGCGGCCCGATCAGGGCGAGCGCGAGCAGCAGCGCCAGCCAAGGGGGTGCCCCGGCCTCCGCCGGTGCCGTGCGCAGCTCGACCCAGCGCCGCGAGCTCAAGCGCACCTCCACCACCGCGCTGGGCACTCCCCCGACGCTTTGCCGAGTGGGCCGGGTGGTCGCGCTGTCACCCGGCGCGACCTGGGCTCCACCGGCCAGGGGAGCGAGATCCGCCAGCGTCGGCCGGCCCTGGGGCAGGCGCGCGGAGGACTCCTGCATCAGGAGCCGGGCGTCCGCGAGCCACTGGTCGGTCGACGCCCGCGCCGCCTGTTGCACGTTGGCGTAGGCGGCCGCCCCGAACAACACCCCGGCGGCCCCGTAGGCCCTGAGCGCCCGCCGCACGCGCTCCCACTCCCCGCCCACGGCGCGGAGCGCGCCGAGCGCCGCCGCCGCGAACAGTGCCAGCGCAGGCAGCGTCCAACCCCCGAGCCACCCCGGCGCGATCCCCGCCGGTCGGATCGCCACGGCGCCCACGACCTCCCACCGGTCCCGGTCGAACAGGGGTGCGAGCGCGACACCCCTCCCCCAACTCGCCCCCGACTGGCCGCGCAACCGATCGAGCACGAGGCGCGACAGTGGCGGCGCCCCGGGCTGTAGCAGCGGGGCGGTGCCGTGATAGACCTCGACGCTGGGGGTCCACCCCGGGAGCGCGTCCAGCGAGCGCGTCTGGATGAAGAGCTGCTGCAGGCTGTAGTCGGCGCCGAGCGGCGCCGGCGGGGTCACGAGGGCGAGGTACGCAGCGGTTGTCGCGGCGCTGCGCCGCGCGAACGCCGCTTCGTAGCGCACGGCCGCCCATCGCGCCACGGCGAGCGCCAGGAGGGCGCTCGCGGCCGCCGCGAGCAGCGCTGCGGCGCGCCAGCGCGGCACGGTCCTCATCGCGCCGCGCTCAGGAGGCCGTCGAGCTGCCGGGCCGCGTCGTGCACGGCGATCTCCGGATCCTCCTGCGCGAGCACGATCCGGTCCAGCAGATCCGAGAGCGCCGCCTCGACCTCCGGCCACTGCTCGACGCGCGCGCTCCAGGGCAGCCGCCCATGCCGCGCGGCCCGGAGAAAAGCGGCCTCCCAGCCCAGCGTGTCGCGAGCCGCGAGCGCCTCGGCGACGGGCGTCAGGGCCGGCAGCTCGAGTCCCGCCTCACCCCGCAGCGCCTGCGCGAGCGTGTCCGCGAGATAGGCCGCGAGCTCGACCGCGAGTCGCCGCCGCGACACGCTCGCGGGGACGGCGTACGCCGACGCATAGATCGCGGTCGCCGGCGCGGAGCCGGCCCGATGCGGGATCGCGACGAAGCCGACCCGCAGCCGGCTCCGCGCAACTGCGGCCCGCAGGTCCGGAACCCAAGCGTGTCCCGCCGTCACCATCGCCAGCTTGCCCGTGTAGAACAGCCGCACGTCGTCGCTCCCTCCGGGCGTGCCGGGGCTGGGAGGACGCGGCGCGATGCTGTCAGCCGTGACCCACCGGGTGTACCAGCGGATCGCCTCGATCGTCCTGGGAGCATCGAGGCAGCCGGAAGCCCAGCGGCCCTCCGGACACAACACGTCGCCGCCGCCCGACCAGATCCACGGCAGGGACGCGAACAGGCGCCGATCGAAGTAGGCCCCCCACTGGTCGATCCGGCCGTCGCCGTCCGTGTCCCGCGTGAGTCGGTGCGCGATCCGCTTGAAGTCGTCCCAGGTCCACGCGTCCCCGGGATAGGCGATCCCGGCCCGGTCGAAGAGATCCTTGTTGTAGGCCACGACGATCGGCGTGTATCCGGTGGGCAACGCCAGCATCGCGTCACCGCGCGTGAAAATGCCCAGCGCCGTGGGGTTGAAGCAGTCCAGATCGACGCCCACCCGGTCGAGGTAGGGTGTGAGGTCGAGCACCACACCGCGGCTCGCGAGGGCCGGGACGTCGTCCTGGTCGAGCCGAAACACATCGGGCGGGCTGCCGGCCGCGAGGGACGCCAGGATGCGTGCCCGGTAGCCGGTCGGGAAGGTGCCGGCGCCCCGCTCGACGACCCCAATCCCGGGATTGGCCGCGAGGTAGGGCTCGAGCACGCGGCGCTCGATACGCGCCTCGCGGTAGTCCGCCCCGGTCACGGCCTCGAGGCGGACCTGCCCGAGTCGATCCCAGGCGCCGGTCCGACCGCACGCGGCGAGCGCCGCGAGGAAGGCGAGGGCACGCGTCACGCGAGCCGGGCTCCCGACGCGTCGAAGAAGTGGAAGTGCCGCTTGTCGAGCTTGACGCCGACGCGGTCGCCCACGCGCAGCTCGAGCAGCCCCGGCAGCCGGGCCACGAGGGTCTGGCCGCCCGCGTCGAGATGGACGAGCGTCTCCGCGCCGTGCGGCTCCACGATCAGGATTTCGGCGTTCCCCACCCCCTTCTCGGTCGCACCCAGGGTCACGTGCTCGGGCCGCACGCCGAGCTCGATTTCGCCTTCGTAGTGCTCCAGCGGGACGGGAACCGTCAGGCTCCCGCACTCGACCACGCTCCCCCCCTCCTCCACGGCCCGCCCCCGCCCGTGCAGCACGTTCATCCCCGGGCTCCCGACGAAGCGCGCCACGAACACATCCGCCGGTCGCGCGTACACCTCGGCCGGCGTTCCGAGCTGGCGCAACCGGCCCTCGTACAACAGCGCGATCCGCTGCCCCATCGTCATCGCTTCGACCTGGTCGTGGGTGACGTAGATCATCGTGGCGCCGAGGGCCCGGTGGAGCTTCAAGATCTCCGACCGGAGCTCGCTGCGCAGCGGCGCCTCGAGATTGGAGAGCGGCTCGTCGAACAGGAATGCCTGGGGTGCGCGCACGATGGCTCGCCCCAACGCCACCCGCTGGCGCTGCCCGCCCGACAGCTGGGCGGGACGACGCTCCAGCAGCTCGGCAAGCCCGAGGCGCTGCGCCGCTTCGCTCACCCGGCGGAGGATCTCCTTGCGGGGCACGCGCCGCACCTCCAGGGCGAACGCGATGTTCTCGCGCACCGTGAGGTGGGGATAGAGCGCGTAGTTCTGGAACACCATCGCCACGTCACGCGCGGCGGGGGGGAGGCGGGTGACGTCGCGCTCGCCGATGTGGATCTCACCCTCGGTCGCTTCGTCGAGCCCGGCGATACAGCGCAGCGCCGTCGTCTTGCCGCAGCCCGACGGCCCGAGCAGCACGAGGAACTCCCCGTCGCGAACCTCGAGCGAGAGCTCCCGGAGGGCGGGCCGGGCCGCCCCGTCGAAGCTCTTCGTGAGATTGCGGAGGATGACCGAAGCCATGCGCTAAGATAGGCACGGTGCGCCCGCGGGGCGCCCTGGACCGTGAGACCCGTCACTCCCTTCCGGGCCAGGGCGCTGCTGCGTTTACGAGCGAGCGCTACGCCTGGAGGCTAGCCCACCAACCAGAAACGCACCAGTCCGTACACGATGGCCCAGACGACGAAGCCCGTCGTGATGACGCCCGAGATTTTCTCGATCGGCTTCGTCGTGAGACCGCTGGTTGCCGTGAGCGCGTTGAGCTCGACCAGGCCGGCCACGACGAGCAGGCCTAACCAGTAGCTGTTGGGATGCGTGACCTGGCTCGGCGGCAGATGCGTGGCCGCCCCCATGAAGAAGAGCATCGGCACCGAGAACACGACGTTGGTGCGCGACGCCAGGAACGCCCGCCGCCCCGCCGCGGCCGCCGCCGGGTTGGCCTGGCCGCCCCCCGCCGCCGCCACGGCCGAGGCGATCACGATCTGCTGCTTCGGCCAGATCACGGCCCAGACGTTCACGAACATCAGCGTCCCGAACAGGGCGCCCGTGAAGATGGCCTCGCCCCAGGGGCTCGTCATGACGGAGGTGCCGGGCGGCGCCTGGAGCACCCGCTTCGTGATGATCGCTGCACCGGAGAGGAAGGTGAACATCGCCCCCCACCGGAACCACCACAGCGCGCGCGGCACGAGCTTCTGCGTGGCGGCGCTCTTCGTGGCCCCGTCCGCCTCCGCGAAGAAGGGCCCCTGCACGAAGTTGAAGTAGTACAGCAGCCCGATCCACGTGATACCCGCCAGGAAGTGCAGCCAGCGGAGCAACAACTCCACGCCTGCATCGGAGAACAGCGCCATCGAGGACCTCCGGGTGGTGGGAATTCGCGACTCGGCGAGTCAAGATAGCAACGGGCCGGAGTGGTGCAAGCGGGAAGGCCGCCCCCGTTTCAGGGCTTGCCGATCGTCTCCTCGAACAGCTTCAGAATGCGCCGGTACTCGTCCGTCCAACTGTCCGCCCGCCGGAATCCGTGCGGCTCAGCCGGATACATGGCCACCTCCCACCCCTCCTTGCCCAGCTCGATTAGCCGCTGGACGAGGCGCGCGGTGTCCTGGAAGTGCACGTTGTCGTCCACCATGCCGTGGCAGATGAGGAGCCGGCCCTTCAACCCTTCCGCGAAATAGATGGGCGACGACTGCTGGTACGCGACGCTGTCCGTCTGCGGCTCGTTGAGGATGCGCGCGGTGTAGGGATGGTTGTAGTGGGCCCAATCGGTCACGGGGCGAAGCGCCGCGCCGGCGGCGAAGACGCCGGGCCGCGTGAACATCGCCATCAGCGTGATGAATCCGCCGTAGCTGCCGCCGTAGATCCCGATGCGCGTCGAATCGATCCCCATCTGCCGCGCGAGCCAGCGAGCGCCGTCCACCTGGTCGTCGAGGTCCGCGCCGCCCATGTGGCGGTAGATCGCCGTGCGCCAGGCGCGCCCGTGACCTGCGCTGCCGCGGTAGTCCAGGTCGAGCACGGTGTAGCCCCGGGACGCGAGCAGATGGTGGAACATGTACTCGCGGTAATAGAAGGACCACCACTTGTGGACGTTCTGGAGGTAGCCCGCGCCGTGCACGAAGATCACCGCGGCGCGGTTCGCGGCGCCGCTCGGCCGGTAGAGGCGTGCCGGCACCTTCACGCCGTCGCGCGCGGGGACCATCACGATCTCCGGCCGGCTCCAGGCGAAGCCGCGCCATTGGGGCGTCGTGCTCTCCGTCACCTGGCGCATCGCGGCGCCGGCCCGCGCAGGCTGCAGGTACAGCTCGGGCGGATGGTTGGCGGTCGAGTGCAGCACCGCGAGCAGGGATCGATCGGACGAAGCCACCACGTCCTGACGGCCCTCGGCGGTGGTGAGCGGCGTCTTGGCTCCTGTCGCCGGGTCGACCGCAGAGAAATGGACCTGGCCGAAGTCGCCCTCGTTCGTGTGCAGGTAGAGCATTCTGCGGTCGGCCGAGAGGTCCGCGCGCTGCACCTCCCACTCCCCCGACGTGAGCGCCCGTGGCGATCCGCCGCGCGCGGGGACCGTGTACACGTGGGCCCAGCCCGTCTCCTCGCTCCCGTAGTAAACCGTCTCGCCGTCCGCGAGCCAGCCGGCCGTCCCCGTGACGTCGTCCTCGCGGGCATCGCGCAACCCGAGCGGGCCGTCGAGCCAAGCGTCGTCGTGCAAGTGCGCGACTACGCGCCGCTCGAGCGAGGGCAGGTCCACGACCGCGTACCAGGCGTCCTTGAAGCTCGTCGCGCTGGCGCGCACCAGCGCGTGCCGGCTGTTGGGCGACATCCCCACCCCGACGACGTCCCGGTCCCCGGTCCCCACCGTGGAGTCGATCCACGTCGCCTTCCCCGTGGCCACGTCGATCACCGCCGCGTGTTGCCGCGGCTGCGCGTCACCGACCTTGGTGCGAATCTGCTGCGTCTCCACGTAGCCCGACTGGGTCACCCAGGTCGGCATCACGACGCGGCGCCCCTCGAGCGTATCGCCCTTCGGGCGCTCCGTCACCGTCAGCAGGACGAACCGGCCGTCGGGCGCGACCTCGAGCCCGCTGACGGCGTGCCGCTCCGCGAGGTAAACGGACTTCATCGTCGCCACGGTGTCGGTATCGGCGCGCAGCTTCTCCAGCGCCACCTGCCGGCGGATGAAGTCGAACAACTCCTGCTGCTGATCGCGCAGGACCCTCTTCTGCCCCGCGGGCTCCTCGGCCTTCTTGGGTGCGGGGCCGTGGCGGATGTCGGTGAGCTGCCGCTCTGCGCCGCCGTCCAGGGCGAGCGCCCAGGCGTTGTCGTCGCGTCGGAAGTACACCGTGCGGCCGTCTCCGGACCACGACGGATCGGACTCGGGAGCGGCGGTCTGCGTGAGCCGCCGCTTCGCCCCGCTTCGGTCGACGAGATAGAGGTCCCCCTTCAGCACCACGACCTCGCGCTTGTTGTCCGGCGACCAGGCGCCATCATCCATCGCGATCGTGTCGACGGCGAAGCGAGGCAGCCGCTCCGGCGCGCCGCCGCGCACCGCCGCGCGGTAGTCCTGGTCGAGCGTGTCCACGGCGGCCCCCCGCCACCGGAAATAGACGTACTTGCCGTCGCAGGAAAACCGGACCTCCGAGGGCGCGGTGCCGGCGAAGTCCGGCCCGCGCATGATGGTCTCAACGGTGAGACGTTGGCCCTGCGCACCAAGTGCGGCGGGAGCCCAGACGAGCTGGGCGAGCACGACGAAGCGGGTTCTACCCACGAGCCTCCTCCCCCTCCCCGAGCGCGTGCAGCGCGGCGTCGTGCACGAGCCCGTTGGAGCTCACGAGCGAGCCGGCGTAGATCGAGCGCTCACCATCGAAGCCGGTGGCGCGCCCTCCTGCCTCCTCGACGATCACCTGGAGGGCGGCGATGTCCCAAGGGTGCACGACCCGGTCAATCGCGATCTCACCCGCGCCTTCGGCGACCAGCACGTGCTGGTAGAAGTCACCCAACCCCCGGGTGCGGTTCACGTGCCGCATCAGCCGCATGATCCCGGGTGGCGGCCCCTCACCGCCGGACCCGAGATCGCAGTGGAACAGCATCGCCTGATGGAGATCGCCGACCTCCGACACGCGAAGGCGGCGCGTTCCCGAGAACGCCCCCGATCCGCGGGCGGCGTGCCAGCGGGCGCCGAGCGCGGGCGCGCTCGCGACGCCCGCCACGACCTCTCCCTCCGCCTCGATGGCGAGCAGAGTCCCGAAAACCGGGATGCCGCGCACGAAACTGACGGTGCCGTCGATGGGATCGACGATCAGCCGGGCGCCTGCCGTCCCAGGATCATCCCCCTGCTCTTCCCCGAAAACGCCCAGGCCGGGATGACGCTCGCGCGCGAGCGCGCGGGCCATCTCCTCGATGGCCTTGTCCACGTCGGAGACGGGGCTGTGGTCGGGCTTCTCCTCGACCCGGAGGCGGGGCGACCGGAAGCCGCGCAACGCAAGCTCGTCGGCCCGGTCGGCGATCTCGTGGAGCAGCGGGAGCCAGCGATCGGGCCGCATGCGGGCGCGGGGCGTCCTAGACCGCCGGCGCCCGCGTCGTATCGCGCTCCAGCCGCTCGCGCAGCGCCGCATGGAGCTGCCGGGCAACCGGTCCCGGCCGGCCGCTCCCCACGGCGCCCCCGTCGAGCCGGGCGACGGGCATGACCTCGGTGCTGGTGCTCGTCAAGAACAGCTCGCTCGCGCCCCGCAGCTCCTCGAGCGGGACGGCCTGCTCCACGACGCGGAGCCCCCGCTCCGCCGCCAGCTCCAGCACGATCTCGCGCGTGATGCCGGGGAGGATGCGCTGCGTGGCGGGATGCGTGTGGATCGCGCCGTCGATCACGACGAACACGTTGGTGCTCGCCCCTTCCGTCACGATCCCGGCGCGCACGAAGACAGCCTCGAAGGCGCCGGCGGTAACGGCCTGCTGCTTCGCCAGCACGTTGGGGAGCAGCTGCACGGTCTTCAGGTCGCAGCGCTCCCACCGCAGGTCCGGCGTCGTGATCACCGTCGCGCCCCGCTCCCGCACGTCGTCCGGCGCGGCGAGGCGATTGGTCCGCAGGAACACGGTGGGTGGCGTCCCCGCGGGCGGGAAATGATGGGTGCGCTCCGCCACCCCGCGCGTGATCTCGAGGTAGACGAGCGCGTCGCCGTTCATGAGTCCGTTGTCGCGCAGCAAGCGGTCCGCGATCTCGAGCAGCGCCCCACCTCCGGGCTCGAAGCCCGGAGGCGGCGCAATGCCGAGCGCCTCGAGACCGCGCTCCAGCCGCCGCAGGTGCCGCCCCGCCTCGAACAGCCGCCCGTTGCGCGCCCGGGTGACTTCGTACACTCCGTCGCCGAACAAGAAGCCGCGGTCATCCACCGACACCGCGGCGCGGGCCTGCTCCAGGTACTCGCCGTTCAGGTACACGCGCATTTTCGCCGCGGCTCCGATGGACAGGGGCGTGATCGATCACCAACGTTAGACGGACGATGGACCCTGCACCAGGCGCTCTCGAGACGCAGTCTCTGGCCATTCTTCGTCGGGCGCTGGATCGGCTCGACGCGGGATTCCGGGGACTGCCCCAGGCGAAGGGGCCGCGGCAGGATGCCGCGGCGCTGGAGCGCGTGCTCCTCGACGTGGCCGAGCGCCTCCAGGACAACTACCCGTACTTCCACCCGTTGTATGCGGGGCAGATGCTGAAGCCGCCGCATCCGGTGGCGCGGCTGGCGTATGCGCTTGCCCTGTGGCTCAATCCCAACAACCACGCATTGGACGGCGGCCGTGCGAGCTCGGCCATGGAGCAGGAGGCGGTCGCGGAGATCGCCCGCATGTTCGGCTGGGAAGCGCCTCTCGGTCATCTCTGCGGCGGTGGCACGATGGCGAACCTCGAAGCGCTGTGGGTAGCGGGGCAGCTCCGTCCCGGCAGCGCCGTCGTCGCCTCGGAGCAGGCGCACTACACGCACCAGCGGATCAGCGCTGTGCTCGGCCTGCCGTTCGAGTCCGTGCCGTGCGACGGCCGCGGCCGGCTCGAGGTGGCGGCACTGGAGCGTCGCCTGGAGCGGGGAGGCGTGGGCACGGTCGTGGCGACGATCGGGACGACCGCCGTCGGATCGATCGATCCGTTGCCGGCGCTGCTCGCGCTGCGCGACCGGCACGACTTCCGCCTGCACGCGGACGCAGCTTACGGCGGTTACTTCGGACTAGCGGACAACCTGTCGGCCGAGGGGCGGCGGACCTACGACCGGCTGGGCGAGGCGGACTCCATCGTCATCGACCCGCACAAGCACGGGCTGCAGCCCTACGGGTGCGGCTGCGTGCTGTTCCGCGATCCCACGGTGGGCCGGTTCTACAAGCACGACTCACCCTATACGTACTTCTCGTCACCCGAGCTGCATCTGGGCGAGATCAGCCTGGAGTGCTCCCGACCGGGCGCCGCGGCGGTGGCGCTATGGGCGACGCAACGGCTCTTCCCCCTTGTGCCGGGCGGCGCGTTCGCCCGCGCGCTCGGTGAGAGTCGCGCCGCCGCACTTACGCTGTACGAGAAGCTGCGGGCGGATGCGAGGTTCCTGACGGCCTTTCCGCCGGAGCTCGACATCCTGGTATGGGCGCCGCGCGCGCGGCGTGCGAGCGACGCGTCTCAGCTGGCGCGCCGGCTCTTCGCCGAGGCGGCGCGGCGCGGGCTGCACCTCGCGCTCGCCGAGTTGCCGGTCGCGTTCTTCGATCTCGCGGCGGCGGGGATGGAGCGCGACCGGGACACGGTCACCTGCCTGCGCTCGGTGCTGATGAAGCCGGAGCACCGGGCGTGGGTCGACCGCATCTGGGAGCTGCTGGACGGCGCGGCGCGCGCCGTGCTGGGGGACTGAGGCGCGGCGGCTAGACGCGCCGCGCCCCGATCATCCCTGCCAGGCGCTCGGCCGCGAAGCCGACCACGGCACCCATGGCGAGCGCGACGCCGGCACGAACCGCCTCGTACCCGGTGTTGACGCCGAGGCCGAGCGCGACTCCCGCGCCGGCGAACGCACCGGCGGTGAAGGACAAGAGCGGCACGCGCGCCTGCAGCGCGAGCGCGCAGGCCATCGCGCCGAGGATCACCGCCCAGACGACGCCGTGGCCGGCGATCGCGACGCGGACGGCCTCGGCGATGAGCACCCATACCACGCCCGAGAGCGTCGCCACGATCGTCTTCTGCAACCCCGCCACACCGCCGCCCGAGGCGTAGAAGCAGCCAAGCGCCACTACCCCGGCCCACATGGACACGTTCAGCCGGGCCACGCTCGCGAGCCAGGCCCAGATAGCGATCAAGACACCGACCATGAGCGCGCGCGCCGTCATCGTGTTCATCGGCTTGGCCTCCTGAGGGGGACATGGAGCGGATGGGATTCGAACCCACGACCCCCTGGTTGCAAACCAGGTGCTCTCCCAGCTGAGCTACCGCCCCCGAACGGTGAGTAAGATAGCGAAGGGACCGCAGGCGCACCCGGTTTTGTTGCGTCCCCGCGACAGACCCGTTCCGCTACCGCTCGGAACGGGTGGCATACGCCGTGCAGCGCTACTTGGCGAGACGACTGAGGAGACCCACCTTGTCGCCATGCACGCCCGCTCCCTTGGCGCACTCCTTACGAGCGTCGCCGTCGCCTGCCACGGCGGGCCGCGGCCGCTGCGCCTCGGCACCACTTACACCGTGCAGCAGTCGGGCGCGCTCGCGGTGCTCGAGACCTATTGGGCGGGCGCGCCGCTCGTCGTCGTCGTGGGTCCGTCCGGCCAGATCCTCCGGTCCGCAGCCCAAGGAGACCTCGACGTCGTGATCACCCACGCCCCTGCCCTCGAAGCCCGCATCCTCGGCGCGGCGCATACGCTGCTGCGGTGCCCCCTCGTGGCGAGTCGCTTCGCGATCGTGGGCCCCCCGGACGACCCGGCGCGCGTCGCCGCAGCGGCGACCGCGCGCGACGCATTCGCGCGCATCGCCCGGCGGCGCGGGCCGTTCGTTTCCCGGGGAGACTCGTCGGGCACGCACGTGAACGAGCTCGCCCAGTGGCACGCCGCCGGCGCGTCGGTGCCGCCGGGCCCGTGGTACGTCGAGTCGGGCGCCGACCAGGCGACCACCCTCCACCTCGCCGACGAGCGCGACGCCTACGCGCTCGCCGACCTGCCGACCTTCACGAAGCTCGCGGGGCTCAGGCTGCGCGTGCTCTTCACCGCGGATACCGCGCTCGTGAACCCTTACACCCTCTACGTCATCCGCACGCCCGACCCGCACCCTGCGGCGCGACCGTTCGCGCAGTGGACGACTACCGTCGCCCGCGACTCCGTGCTCGGACTCCGGCTGGGGGATGGCACCGCGGCCTTCACGGCGACGGCGGGCGGCTGCGCGGCACCGGGAGCGGTGACCCGGTGATCGCCCTCAACGTCGTGCCCCGGTTCCAGCTCTCGTTGGGGCTGCGCACGGGCGGTTCGATCATCGGAGCCCGCGAAGCAGCGTTGCTGCAGGGGATCGAGCGGACCAAGTCCATCAAGGAGGGCGCGAAGCTGGCGGGTGTGAGCTACCGCACAGCGTGGGCGACGGTGCGGACGATGCAACGGGCGCTGGGCCGGCCCGTCGTCCAGTCGCGCACCGGCGGACCGGGCGGCGGCGCGAGTGTTCTGACCGAGGACGCGCGCGAACTACTCCGCTTCTATCAGGACCTCCATCGCCAGCTCGACGAGCGGCTCGACCAGGCGTTCAGCCAGGCTACCGCGAAACCGTGACCCCGTACCCCGTGAGGCTGCGGAGCGTGTAGTCGTTGGCCGCCACCTGGCGGATGAACACGTTGTACGACGCTACCCGGTTCACGTCCGCTACGCCCACCACCAGGATCGGGCCGTTCGCGAGCGTGCCCGTAAGCGCGAACTTGGCCGAGTCGGCGCCCAGTGGGCCAGCGAACAGCCGGAGCCCGGAGCCCGCGGGGAGGCTGGCGCTCGTGATCGGAGCCGGCCCCTTCACGGCGAGCAGGATGGCGCCGTCCGAGCCGCTGTTCGGCGTGACGAAGCCGAGCGTCAACTCACCCGGGACGCCCTTGACCACGTCGAGCACCCTGCTGTCGCCGCAGGTCGCCGTCCCGGCGACGGTTGCCGCGAGGAAGCCGGTCCACACGAGGCGCCTCATGGGGGCGCCCCCGTCGCGTCCACCCACGCCTTGAAGTCCCCCACGTCGAAGCGTGCGTTGGCGTTGCCGAACACGTCGAGGTAGCCCAGCTGGTCCGCGTTGAGCGGCGTTGCAACGCCCAGGAGCTGCGCGACCACGTCCGCCGTGGTGAGCGGCTGCAGGAACACTGCCCGCACCGCGTATGGCCGATTCATGGGGAGCGTGATCCGGGTGTTCCGCGATAGTGTGTCCCCGAGCCACCCGCCCCAGATGTAGCCCGCCGTCGCGTCCACCGTCGCCGTGAGAGTGATCGCCGTTCCCTCAGGCACATAGGAGCCGCTCGGCGTCGCCGGGCTCACGTCGATGAGCCCGTTGTTGTTCGAGGCGACATAGACGAGCTGCCGGTCGCGGGCGAGGGGTGCCGTCAGCGTACCGCCCTGCGGCTGGCCGGTGATCATGTGCGTGGCCGCGCCGCCGTCCGACCAGGGTGGCAGAAAGCGATAACGCGTCCGACCGTCGCTCGAGAGCTGCATGTCCGCGATGGAGACGGTGTGGGGCGAGAGGCTGTCCAGCATGTCCCGAAACACGAAGTAGGGCGCGCCGTCGAATGACACCACGGCGGCCGTGTCGCTCCCCTTGACGACCGTCACGTTCCCGAACTGTAGGTAGAACGACATCGGACCGTTCGGCGGCGCGAGCTGCTTCAGTGAGTCCACCCCGAATCCCACGAACGTCCGGTCGGAGTTCTTCAGGGCCGCTGGGTTCGTGCGAAACGAGAAGCGGGGATTGTTCGTGATCCCCGGGTAGGGATCGCCGCCGTCGCCGCGGTTCGACGCCGCGGCGCTCGGGTTCGCGTCCAGATTGCCGAGCCCATCGGCCTGAATCAGCTCGAGGCCGTGGATGGGTCCGTTCTGCACGCTGTTGTTGCCGAACGCCGTGCCGTTCGCCACCTGCTGCGCGTCCACGTGGTAGATGAGGAGCCCGCCGCCGCAAGACGCCGGAAACGGCACGCCGCTCACCTGGCAATGGATGCGGATCATGGCGCTGTCCGACTGCACCGGCTGGCGGTTCTCGAGCAGGAAGTATTCGCCGCGAGGATTCGGTCCCGTGGGCTGAACCACGAACGCCGTGTCGGACGTCGGTGCGGCACCGAAGGTGTCCACGCTGCTCACCGTGATCGGGGCGAGCGTGACCCACCCCAGCTCGTTGAGCGACCACGCGTCCATGCGCGACGGGGACAACCCTGTCGTGTAGTTGCCACTGCCCATCAGCCCGTATTCGCCGATCCCTTCCGAGCTGCCGTCCGTGCTGTAGAGGTCCGGCAACCCGAACCCATGGCCCGTTTCGTGGGCCACCGTGCCGATGGGCATGATCTGGGTGACATCGCACCCCGTGACCCCGCCCAATCCACTCTCCAGGATGTAGTCCCTCACCCTGAAGAAGTGCAGCGGATCGCTCGGGTTGGGGTGGCTCGGGTTCACCTGGGTCGTGACGAAGTCCAGAGATGAGCGGTGCGACCACGCGTGGTTGTTCATCTGGCCGCCGCAGGCGCCGTCCTGCGCGGGCTGGATGAAGGCGACGAGGTCCACGTACCCATCCCCATCCGCGTCGTACTGGGAGAAGTCGATGCCTGCCTCGAGATTCTGCAGTGCCTCGCGCAGCCCGTTTTGCATCCGGGTGAACGGGTCCGGAATCTGGCTGTTCGTGAACAGCCCGTTGCAGTTCGCATTCCCGGGGATCGGGTTGCCGCCACACGGTGGGGTCCCCGTGTAGACCACTTCATTGTTCGCGAGCGTCGCGGGCCCGTAGGTCTGTCCCTGGATGTCCAGTTGGTTGTTCGACAGCTCCTGATAGTACGTGCGGTAGGTGTAGGGGCGGCCGAGTGGCGGCGTCGGGCTGTCAAACAGGACGTGGTCGTAGTCCGCAGGCAGATACGGCGACGCGGGACTATCCTTGAAGCGCAACATGACGACGGGGACGTTCAGGATACCGCTCACGACCTGAGGCCGGCTGGCCTGAGGTGTCCGCGGCAGCGCGAGCGGCGCGCCGGCCGCGAGCGGGGCGTTCAACATGCTGAAGGCGCGCTGACTGAGGAGCGCGGCGCGGTAGCGCCGCACCTCGCGCGCCCGCGTGCGCCACACGCCATTCGGCGAGAAGTCGAGGCCCGGAATCTCCCGACGCGGAGCGCGCCGCCCCTGCGCGTGGCCACGATGGGAAACGGCAACTGCTGGCTCAACTACTCTACCCGGCTCGCGAGACAAAGGTACCCTAGGCCGGCCCGCCCGCGGCCGCTGTGCGCTCTCTCACACCGCGTCCTGAAGGACTCCCTTCGGTCGGCGCAGCAGCACGAGCCCGGCACCCATGAATCCGACCACGCCGCCCACGACCTTCGCTTCGAACGCGAGCGGGTTCGCGACGTCCGCGGCGGGGACGAAGGCCAGCCCGATGGAGAGCAGCACCGCGACGAGCCCCGCCCACCCCGCCGCCTGCCCGAGCGGCGTGCGCTCGCGCCGCAGCCGGAGGTACGCGGCGAAGAGGTACAGGTAGGGGATGAAGAACAGCACGATCGTCGTGTCCACGAGGGCGAGGTACGCGTCGTGCACGGTCGAGCCCGCGAGCCCCGCCACGACGAACACGGTGGCGACGCCGCCCTGCACCAACAGAGCCACGTAGGGCGTCTGCCAGCGCGGGTGCACCTTGCCGAAGGCGGGCGGGAGCACGCGATCCACCCCGGCGACGAAGGGAATCCGGGCCGTCCCGGCGATCCACGCGCCTACGCCCCCGAGGTTGCCGAGCGTCAGCAGGAGGGCGACGAGGGCGGCCGCGGGCGCGAGCCAGGGGGCGCCGAGTCGCTCGACGAGCGTGGCGGTCGCCTGCGGCATCCCGTTGGTGACGCTCACCGTCTCGGCGGGGAGGGCCACGAGCATCGCGGCGGTCCCCAGCACGTACATCACCACGACGCCGATCCCGGAGAGCACGATGCCGCGCCGCAGCGTCGCCACCGGGTCCCGGATCTCGTCGCCCAGCGTCGGCGCCAGCTCGAGCCCGGCGAACGCGAACGTCATGGTGGCGAACAGCGAGAGGAGCGGGAGATCGAGGTGTGCCGGCACGAGCGCCGCCGCCGTGAACGGCGTCGCGCTGCCGTGCGTCGCGAACGACCAGAGGGCGAGCAGCACGAAGATCGCCGCCGGCAGCCAGGTGCCGTACGCGCCCAGGTTCTGCACCCACTTGCCCACCCGCAGCCCAACTAGGTTCAGCCCCACCGCGATCCACAGGTTGCCGAGCGAAAACGCGGCGATGAACCACTTGTTCTCGGCGAGGTGCACGAACCCCGGCCCCCCGACGTAGGCCACGATCGCGCCACTCGTGAGCAGGAGCGACGGGTAGTAAACGAGGTTGTTCACCCAATAGCCCCAGCCGGCGAGAAACCCGTGACGCGGGCCGAACGCCCGGGTGGCCCAGCGATAGATGCCCCCTTCCCCGGGGTCGATGTCGGCGAGCTCGCGCACCGCCATCGCCGACGGCAGGAAGAAGATCACCATCGCGATCACCCACAGCACGAGGCTCGCCGGCCCGATGCGACCAGCCGTCGTCAGCCAGCGCAGCCCGACGATCGCCGTGATGTTGAACAGCACGACGTCGCGGAGCGTCATGACCCGGGGGAGTTGCGTCATGGGCCCTCCAGGCTCCGGCGCCTGCCCTTCCCATCCTGAAGGATGGGCTCGGCATGTCGCAACGCTAAAGCGTGATGTGCTTCAGCACAGTGTTGTGCCGAGCCCACGCTTTCAGCGTGGGAATTACCGACGCCCGCGCTCAAGGGCTCGTCGGGTGCACGGTCGCGCTGAGCCAGCCGATCCCGCTCCCCAGGGCCGCCCCGGCCGCCACGTCGGTGGGAAAGTGCTTCCCGGCCGCCACCCGTAGCGCGCTTACGCCGACTGCGCCGGCGTACAGCAGAATCGCGTTGCGCGTCCGGTGGGGCAGATGTTGGCGCCGCGCCAGCACGAGGTACGACGTCGCTGCTGCGAAGGCGAGCGACGCGTGGCCCGAGGGGAGCGACTGCTGGCTCTCGCGATCCGCGGCGGCCGCCGCGGCACCGCTCGTGTAGAGCACCGGCCGCTTCCGCCGGATCACGACCTTGAGCCACTCGGTCGAGGCCGCGGTCCACGCCGCCGCGTTCGCCAGCATCACGAAGTTGCCCCGCGCTTGCCGGGCCGGGAGCCCTTGCAGCGAGGCGAACGCCGTGAGGCCAGCCACCCCGGCGAGCAGGGCGGTGCTCGCCGTGCCGGCGCCATCGGAAAAGGTGTGCAGCGCCGAACGGTCCACCGTCGGTATAGTCGCCGGGTCGCACGGCGCAGTCGAGCCACATGAAGGCGGTCCCTTGGGCAGGTCCAGGACTGTTGGCAGGACGAACAGCGCGCCGGCGGCGCCAACGCTCGCGGCGTCCCACCACGAGGCGCGATAGATCGGGCCCGCCTGCGCGTGCGCCCGCGCGCGCGGGACGGCGAACAACAGCATCCAGGCAACGGCCGACCACCGCATTGCGGCGCTCCGCGAACGGGAAGGCCATCAAGTTACGTTGTCGCGGCGACACGTGCTAAGTCTCGCGCCCGCGACACCTTGCGGTTTTGCGACCGCCCCGCTAACCTGTACCCTGCCTTTTCCCATCAAACGCCCTGGGGGCCCCGTGAGTACCGAGACCCTGCAGCACGTCGCACTATTCGAAAAGTGCCGCACATTCCTTCCGAAGGCCCGCGAGGTTCAGGCGGCGGGCCTGCACGCGTGGTACAAGCCGATCTCCCGCTCCGAAGACACCGTCGTCGTCATCGAAGGCAAAGAGCGGATCATGATGGGCTCCAACAACTATTTGGGGCTCACACACCACCCGGACGTGCTCGCCGCCGCCAAGTCGGCGCTCGATCGCTACGGCTCGGGGTGCACGGGGAGCCGGCTCTTGAACGGCACCCTCGACCTGCACGTGCAGCTCGAGGCCGAGCTCGCCGAGTTCTTCGGCAAAGAGGCGTGCGTCGTCTTCTCCACGGGCTACCAGGCGAACCTGGGCGTGGTCTCGGGCTTGGTGGGGCGCGGGGATCTGGTGTTCCTCGACAAGCTGGACCACGCTTCCATCGTCGACGGCGCCAAGCTGGCGTTCGGCGAAACGCAGCGGTTCGCGCACGGCGATCTGGCCGAGCTCGAGCGCCGGCTCCAGAAGGCGCCCGCCAGCATCGGCAAGATGATCATCGTGGACGGCGTGTACTCGATGGAGGGCGACATCGCCGACGTCCCGGCCCTGCTCAAGATCTCGCAGCGGCACGGCGCGGTGCTCGCGGTCGACGACGCGCACGCGGTGGGCGTACTCGGCCCCAAGGGCGACGGCACCGCCGCCCACTTCGGCCTGGCGGACGAGGTGGACCTGATCGTCGGCACGTTCTCGAAGTCGCTTGCGTCCATCGGCGGCTTCCTGGTGGGACCCGAGGCCGTGATCACCTACCTGCGCTACAACGCCCGGCCGCTGGTCTTCACGGCTGCCCTGCCGCCGTCCAACACCGCCGGCGTGCTGGCCGCCCTGCGCGTCATGCAGCGCGAGCCGGAGCGCCGCGAGCGTCTGTGGCACAACGCGCACCGCATCCAGGACGGCCTCCGCTCGCTGGGCTTCGACATCGGCACGACGGAGACACCCATCATTCCGTTCCTCATCGGCGAGTTCGAGAAGACGCTGATCTTCTGGCGCAAGCTGTTCGACGCCGGCGTGTTCACGAACCCCGTGGTGCCGCCGGCACTGCCGCCGTCGCGCTGCCGCCTGCGGACCAGCGTGATGGCCACGCACACGGACGACCAGATCGACTACGCGCTCGAGACCTTCGGCAGGCTCGGAAAAGAGTTGGGGGTCGTCTGAGCGCTGTGCGGATCGCGCCCGTCTCGAACGGGCGCGGTCTCGAACGTTTTATCGCCTTTCCCTACGACCATCACCGCGGCGACCCGCAGTGGGTCGCTCCGCTGCGGATGGACGTGCGCACGCTGCTCTCCCCCAAGAAGAACCCCTTCTTCCGACACGCCGAAGCGCAGTACTTCGTCGCCCAGTCGGAAGGGCGGACCGTTGGGCGGATCGCCGCCATCAAGAACGACGCGCATAACCGCGAGCACCACGACCGCGTCGGGTTCTACGGCTTCTTCGAGTCGGTGAACGACCAAACGCTCGCCGACGCGCTGTTCGACACCGCCGCCCAGTGGCTGCGCCACAAGGGCTGCGACACGATGCGCGGCCCGATGAGTCCGTCGATCAACGACGAGTGCGGGCTCCTGGTGCATGGTTTCGAGACGCCCCCCACGCTGATGATGCCCCACAACCCGCCGTACTACGTCACCCTGCACGAGCGCTACGGGTTCACCAAGGCGAAAGACCTGATCGCCGTTGAGAACACGAGCGATCACATGCCCGAGCGCCTGGTGCGCGGCGCCAAGCTCGTGGCCGAGCGCAGGGGCATCACCCTGCGGGCGCTCGACATGAAGCGGTTCGCCGAGGAAGTGGAGCTCGTCAAGGCGCTCTACAACCAGGCGTGGGAGAAGAACTGGGGCTTCGTCCCCCTGACGGACGCGGAGATCGACCACCTCGCGAAACAATTGAAGCCGGTCGTCGTACCGGAGTTCGTCTGCTTCGCCGAGCGGGCGGGCAAAGTGATCGGGTTCGCGGTCGCGCTCCCCGACATGAACGTGGCCCTCAAGCACAACCCGTCCGGCCGCCTGTTCCCCGGCATCCTCAAGGTCCTCTGGCACGCGCGCCGCATCCATCGCCTCCGAGTGCTCTTGCTCGGCGTGCTCCCTGAGTATCGTGGGACCGGCGTGGACGCGCTGATGTACCACTGGATCTGGGAAAAGGCCAACGCCAAGGGCTACACCTGGGGCGAAGGAGGCTGGATCCTGGAAGACAACCCCGCGATGGTGAACGGCGCGCGGCAGCTTGGCTTCGTCCCGTACAAGACGTATCGGATCTACGACAAGCCGCTGTGAGGGCCTTCGTCACGGGCGGCACGGGCTTCGTCGGCGCGCACCTCGTGCGGGCGCTCGTGGCCCGCGGCGACGAGGTCACGTGTCTGGTGCGCACCCCGACCAAGGCCCAGGCCCTCGGCTGGCGCGGGGTGCGAATCGTGCGCGGCGACCTGGACGACGCGCGGGCGCTGCGCGAAGGAGCGGCGGGGGCGGAGGTCGTCTATCACGTCGCGGGGCGCATCAGCGCCCGCACGGCCGAGGAGTTCATGGCGGCGAACCGCGACGGCACGGCGAACCTGCTCGAGGCGGCCGCCGACGCTCCCCCGCGCCGCTTCGTGCTCGTCTCCTCGCTCGCCGCCGCGGGTCCGACGACGCGCGGCCACCCGGTAGACGAGCGCCGCCCGCCGGCGCCCGTCAGCGACTACGGGCGCTCCAAGCTCGCGGCGGAAGTGCTGGTGCGGGCGATGCGGTTCCCCTGGACCATTGTGCGCCCGCCCATCGTGTACGGCGAATGGGATCACGGGGTCCTCACGGCGTTCAAGCTGGTGCGGGTGGGGGTGGTGCCACGATTCGGTGACGGCTCGCAGGAGCTGTCGGTCATCTATGCGGGGGACCTCGCCGAGGCATTGATCGCGGCAGGCTCCACCCCGGCAACGGCGAACCGGATCTACTTCGCGGCGCACCCCGTGGCGACGAGCAGCACGGACCTCATCCAGGCGATCGGACGGGCGCTCGGCAAGACGCCGCGGCTGCTGCACATTCCGGGGCCGGTCGCGCGCGCGATCCTGTGGACGATCGGGAGCGCCGCGCGACTCACCGGTCGCTCCACGATCCTTTCGGCCGACAAAGCCGAAGACTTCCTCGCGGCGGCCTGGACATGCCGCGCCGACGCACTGGAGCGGGACACGGGATGGCGGGCGCGCGTGGACCTGGAGACGGGGCTACGGCGCACCGCCGAGTGGTATCGCACGGAGGGATGGCTCTGACACCCGACACGCGGGACTGGCTGGGGCGACTCGCTCCGGTGGACGTCGCCACGTTGCTCTATCTTGCCGGCGCGACCGGGGCGGTGCTCGCGTTCACCGGCGAAGACCACGCCGGGTGGGATTCGCTGATGGTCGCGAACGCCCTGCTCCTGGTGCTCGTGCTCCTCGCCCCCCGTGCCCGGGAGGGAGGCCCGGTGGGCCGCTTTCTCGGCGACTGGTACCCGATGCTGCTCCTGGGCGGGCTCTACGCCGAGGTGGGCGTCGTCAACGTCGATCTCGGCTACCAGCACGACCTCGCGATCCAGCGCCTCGAGCTGCTGGTGTTCGGCTCCCAGGTCTCCTACCGCTGGATCCGTGAGATGCCGAGCCCCGTGCTGTCCTGGCTGCTGCACACCTGCTACCTCGCGTACTACGCGATCCTCTACGGATCCCCGCTTGGCCTCTGGTTCTCCGGCCGCCGCGACCCGGCGCGGCGCACCATCTTCGCGGTCATGGTGACGTTCTACCTCTGCTACGTCATGTTCCTGTTCTTCCCGGTGGCCGGTCCCCGTTACGCGTTCGAGCAGGCCCACAATGCGGCGACCGCCGTGTGGCCGGCACAGCTCACAGATCGGGTGCTCGACCTGGGCGACTCCTGGGGCGCCGCGTTTCCGTCCTCCCACGTCGCGGCCGCGGTCGTCGCGGCCCTGTGCGCGCTGCGCTACTGGCGGCCCCTCGGCCTCGGGCTGACGCCCCTCACCCTGGGGCTCATCGCCGCCGTGGTGTACGGCCAGTTCCACTACGCCGTGGACGCGCTGGCGGGGCTGATCGTGGCGGGGGCCGTGCTGGCGTCGCTGCGCTGGGCCGTGTCCCGCGAGCAGTTCGCGGCGAGGCCGCTCCCGCGCCGCGTGTGGGAAGCCGGCCCGAGCCGCGCCTAACGCGAGCCGGCGTCCTCCAGGGCGGCCGCGCGCGACGCGACCGTGTCGAGGTCGCCGCCCAACGCGTCCATTCTGCGCTGGAACGCGAGGTCGATGAGGAGCAGCCCCACCACGTAGGCGGCGAGGTTCACGCCGAATATGACCGTGAAGATGAGCGGATAGGACACCCACGGGCCGAAGTAGAGCGCGAACCGCTTCACCCCCGGGTCGAGCTTCGAGCGCTCCGCGATGCTCGTCACGAGGAGAATCGCGACGAAGGCGAGCAGCGCGAGTCGCGGCGGTACGAGCCCCACGGCCGCGAGCCCGGCGAAGATCACGGCCTCCGACGCGCGGTCGAGCCGCGTGTCGAGCCGTCGCCCCGCCGCCGACGCGAGCCGGAACTCCCTCGCGATCCCGCCGTCCAGGCCGTCCAGGACCTGCCCCAAAGCCATCAGCGCGAGCCCCGGGACGAGATGGCCGGTGGCGATCGTCGCGGCCGCGGCCGCGCTCGCCCCGAACGCCGCCCACGTGATCTGGGCGGGCGTGATCCCGAGTCCCAGGTGCAGGAGCCGCAGCAACGGTCGGATGGCGCGGTCGAGCGCGCGCCCGAGCGCGGGGGCGAACTCATACATGGCGGCGCGACCACCATATCAGGGCGTTCAGGACGACGAGCGCCGCGACCAGGACCCCTTCTTTCACCTTGTCCGGTATGCCCGTGAGCCAGCCGCGGGTCACCCAGCGCGAGTACGGGTAGAGCGGCATCTTCTCGAATCGCACGCTGTAGTCCATCGCCGCGTGGATCGCGAAGAAGAGCACCGGCACGATCGAGTGCAGCAGCAGCGCGAGCGGGATGATCCACAGGAGCGCCACCGGCTCCTGCAGCGAGGAGCGCCAGTAGTAGCCGCGCCGGTCCCGCAGGCCGACGTGCTTCAGGTAGTAGGGCGCCTTGATCGCGTGGTCCACGTCCACGCCGACGCCGAAGGCGTACGCGAGCGCCGCCTCACGGCCGTGCAGCTGCATCGCCTGGACCCCGAGGGTCGTGGCGAGGATGTGGGTGACGATCGTCATTTCAGGCGCGCTGGGGAGCCGCGCGGCGCCCGGCCAGCCACACGAGCGCCAATCCGGCGCCGATCCATACGACGTCCCGCAGGCGGGCCACGATCGCGGTATAGACGCCGAGCGCGGGGTCGAGTCCCAGGAGCCGGAACAGCAGATAGAGCGAGCCCTCCTTCGTCCCCACCTCGAACGGCACCACGAACAGCGCGTTGAGGATCAAGGACGACAGCCCACCGACGAGGTAGGCCGTCAGGTAACCCGCGCTCACGCCGACGCTGAGGAAGATCAGCCAGTATTCGCCCATGAAGATGCAGCGGCCCAGATACTCGAAACCGAGCGCCGCGAAGAAGCGCCGGCGATCGCGGTGATAGAACTGCGCGATCTGCTCGTCCATCTGCACGAGCAGCTCGCGCCGCGGCTCGAGCGCGCGGGCCAATCGCTTGAGGAGCGGCAGGCCATGCAACACGTCCAGCAGCTTTTCCAGGAGCCCCCGGCGATGCGCCGACAGGAGCAGCAGCGTGAGCCCCACGAGCACGACGGCGGCCGCGAGCAGGACCGCGACCGTCACGGGCTCGTGCGGGAGGAGCAGCAGGCCCAGCGCCAGCGCCGTCAGCCAGCTCAACACCATCGCGAGCGTGTGGAGCATCTGGTAGCAGATGACGGACCCCGCCGCGCGGCGCACGCCGAGCCAGGGCGACGCAGCCGCGATCTTGAACGGCTCGCCCCCGACGTTCACCATGGGGGTCACGAAGTTGAGCGCGAACCCCGACACCGTGATGGCGTAGGTGCGCCAGAACGGGGGCCGGCTGGGCTCGTCGGCCATCATCAGCCACCAGGCCCGCGCGTTGCACACGTACACGAGCCCGTAGAGGGAGAGGATCGGCACGAACATCCAGCCGGTCCGCTGCGCGTCCGCGACCAAGCGGCCCACGCCGATCCGCGTGACGAGATACGCGAACACGGCCGACCCGCCGAGGAACAGCAGCAGCTGCACCCGGCGGCTCACGCCCCGTCCGGGATGGGCAGTCTGACGCCGCGCTCGGCGGCCTGGTAGGCGACTTCCAGCACGGCCGCGACGCGCTGGATGTCCTGGAGGTACGGATCGGCGGCGCCCGAGTCCATCGCCGTCACGAAGGTCGCGAACAGCCCGGCGAACCAGCGCTGGTAGGAGGCCTTGTCGAGCTGGGCTGAGTAATCGATGCGCTCGGACCGACCATCCGCATCGAGCCGCAGCTCCCCACCCACCCAGGCGATCGTGCCCCGCTCGCCGATGAAGCGCACGAGATTCTCCCGACTGCGGGCCGCCCACGTGAAGAACATCGTGATGAGGCGGTCGGGATACTCGAGCAGCACGCTGGCCGTGTCCTCGACCTCGTAGCGGTGATGCCGCAGCCGCCCCGTCCACGCGCTCACGGCGCGCGGCAACCCGGCGACGTCGAGGGCCTGGTATACGAGATGCGTGCCGTGGTCGACGAGCACGCCGCCCCGGCCCTCGTCCCGCGTCACGCGCCACGGCGTCTCCCCGCCCTGAGCGCGGGCTCCCGGATCGGCGAGCAGCCGGTGCACGGACAGCTCGGCCAGATGCCAGTGGCCGATCGCGCCCTCGCGCAGCCAATCCTTGATCCGCCGCCACACGGGGTTGAAGCGGTACTGATGGCACGGCACGACGACCCGGCCGCGCTGCCGCGCCGCGTCGCCGATGCGCACCGCTTCGGAGCGCGTCAACGCGACCGGCTTCTCGCACAGGACGTGATAGCCCCGCTCCAGCCCCCACAGGGTGAGCCCGACGTGGGACGCCGTCGGAGTGCAGATGTCGATGAAGTCGACGGGCCCGAGCTCCGCGACCTGGTCCTGCCGCTCCAGCAGGCGGATCCCGTCCGCGGGCTCCACATCGCGCGCGCCGTCGACCAGACCGACGATCTCCACGCGCTCGCGCACGCCGGGCGCCTCCAGGAACGCCGGCAGATGGGCCGAGCGGGCGATGCCGCCCGACCCGAAGATCACACCCCGGTAGCGGCGAAGCTCAGGAGACGGGGGCGTAGGCATCGCGCTGGCTGTCGAGGAGCTCGCCCAGTGCCGTCGCGTTCCACTCGTGGAGCAGCACGAGGACCACGAGCAGCAGGCTCATCGGCCCGGCGACCGTCCAGAGGTAGGCGGCGATGTGCCCCGAGAGGCCCGCCACGCCCAGCAGCACGAAGCGGATGTTCTGTCCCAGCCAACTGCACAGCGGGAGCAGGAGCTGCTGCCGCTCGCTGTACTCGGCACGGAACCCCTCCGGCACTCTCACCTGGCGCAGCTGCCGGATCAGGCGGACGGTGCGGGGAAACAGCTGCGACTGCCGCACGACGTAGTCGCGATACACCCGGGCGCCGAACCGCTCCAGCAGCGTTCCGGCAGCGGGCCGCTCCAGGTCCTCGGGCAGGTCGAGCTCGCCCCGGTCACCGACGCCGATCCGCAGGAACGCGTTCCGCACGAAGTCCACGGCGGCGCTCTGAAACGTGTGGGCGAGCCCCGCGAACGCCACGAGCAGCACCGCCCCGGGCCACCACCAGCCGCCGTGAATCAGCCGGTACAGCAGGTGGAAGTACAGGTTGATGAACCGGACGTTGTCGCCGATCCCGTCGAGCGCCCGACCGAACCGGGTCGAGGTGCCCCGCAGTCGGGCGAGCTGGCCGTCCGCGGAGTCGAAGACGTCCGACACGATGAACAGCACGACCCCGATGAGGTCGGTCCAGCGGTCGCGGTAGGCGAACAGGTGCCCGGCCACGAGTCCGATCAGGATCGACCACAACGTCACCTGATCGGGCGAGATCCCCGTGGGATAGAGCGCCCGCGCGATGCGGATCCCGATGGGCCGGAAGAACCGCAGATCGGCCCACTCCTCAACCGCCTGCCCCTTATGCGAGAGGTCGTTCTGCGGCTTCACCGAGCACCTCCTTCAGGATCGCGAGGGCCGTCATCGCCTGGTCCTCGGAGATCACGAGCGGGGGGTTGATGCGCACCTCGGGGTTGTAGATCATCGCGAGCACCCCGCGCGCGAGCAGGGCGTCGAAGATCCGCCGCGTGGCCTTCTTGGTGAGCAGCTGCCGCGTCCCCGGGACGACGAGATCCATGCCGATCATGAGGCCCCGGCCGCGCACGTCGGACACGATCGGCAGGTCGCGCTCCCACGACTTCATCTCGGCGAGCATCCGCTCCCCTACCCGGCGCGCGTGCTCCACCAGCCCGTCTTCGAGGATCGTCTCGACCGTGATCCGCGCCGCCGCAGCCGCAAGCGGGTTGCCGCCGTAGCTCGACGAGCTGCCGCTCGGGTTCGCGAACGGCTTGGCGAACGCGATCTCTTCGCGGATGATGAGCCCGCTCATCGGGAAGCCCCCGCCGAAGCCCTTGCCGACGGTGAGCACGTCCGGTACGACCTGCTCGTGCTCGATGGCGAACATCTTCCCGGTCCGGCCGAAGCCCGTCAGCATCTCGTCGCAGATGAGGAGCGCCCCGACCTCGTCGGCGAGGTGGCGCAGCATGCGCAGGTAGCCGGGCGGGGGCACGACGTTGCCCGCGGTCCCCTGGATCGGCTCCACGATGATCGCGGCGACGTCGTGCGTCGTCTCGATCTCGATCTTTTTGCGTAAGAACTCCACGCAGTGCCACTCGCACGACGGGAACGTCTTGTCGAACACGCAGCGCGCGCACGCGGCGTACGGGCTCAGGTACGTGCCCGGCATGAGCGGCCCGAGTGCGTGCTTGAAGTTCGAGCCCAGCACCGGAAGCACCCCCCCGGTCTTGCCGTGGAACCCGCCCCAGAAGCCGATGACCTCGGTGTGGCCGGTGCGGGACTTCGCGAGCCGCACGGCCGCCTCCACCGCTTCGGCGCCGCTCGAATAGAGCTGCGTGCGGTTGAGGTCGCCGGGGGCGAGCTCCGCGAGCAGCTTGACGAGGGCCGCGCGGTGCTCCGTCGTGAAGCTCCCCACGTGGACGCGGGCGAGCTGGCGCCCCATCGCCTGCACGTACTTGGGGTGCGCGTAGCCGAGGCTCGCCACGCCGACGCCGGCGAGGAGGTCGATGTAGCGATTCCCGTCGACGTCATACAGGACCGCACCTTCCCCGCGCTCAATGCACAGCTGGCTGAAGAGGGCGACGCTCTGCATTCCCGGAGCCAAGTAGCGGGCCTCGGCGTCGAAGGCGGCCTTGGACTTGGGACCGGGGATGTGGATACCGCGCTGCGCTTCGATCACGGGTGCGTCCTGCGCTCCATTCGGTCCTGGATGTATTCGGCGATCGCGCCCGCCGCCGCGTCGCGGAACGGCGCGAAACTCGGCCAGTCGTTGATGTCAATCAGCACCGGGCGGTCCGGCACCGGAAACGCCACGTCCCCGCCGAACACCTCGAGCCCGAGGCGCTCCGCCGCGTCAAAGGCCACCGCCTGGAGCGCGGTCTCGTCGATCGGAGGCCGCTCGCCCGCGAAACCCGCCTCTGCTGCGTACCAGCGGAAGAAGCGCCCATAGGCGACGCCGTAGAACTTCACGATCGGCCCCGGAATGTGCTCCTGGAGGGCCACCCAGGGAATGCCCCGCGCCGCGAACGCGGCGACCGCGGTCCCGAGTCGCTCGAGCGGCACGGCAACGACGTCCTCCGGCCGCTCGGCGTGGACGTCCCCCCGCTTCACCCAGACCTTGGCCTGCTGCGTACCGAGGACCCCGAGTTGGTGGGGCGGCGGCAGCGGCGCGGCGCTGGAATGGATGATCGTCCGGGGGAAGGCCAGTCCCCCCGCGCCGAGGCTCTTGACGAGGCGGTGGCGGTGGCAGTTCAGCGCGGACGACGGCCGGTTCACGACGACCGCCCCGTCAGACTCGAGCGGCATCAGCTGCTCGGCCGCCAGCGAGCCCTGGCACATGTTGAGGTACAGCTCCGCCGCCGGCAGGCGCCCTTGCTCGACGTCGAGCTCCGTGGTCCTGGTCGCGTCCCAGCCGCGGCCCGTCAGTCGCGCTACCGTCGCGTCCAGAATCGCGGTGTCGTTCACCCGATGCTGCAGCGGCGAGTACGCGGGGCTCCGGTAGATCGCGACCAGCTGTGGCACGAGACGTGGCCTCTCAGACTGCGGGTTCTGAAGCGTCGGGTGCGGTCAGCCAGGCGTTGGCGACCTGCAAATCGGAAGGGCGGTCGATATCGATGATGCGCGCCACCTCGACCGTGGCAACCCGGGCTCCGCCGGCGACGAACGCCTGCAGGAACCCGCGCATCCGCTCGAGACCTCGACCCACCGCTCCGGCGACGGCGCGGCGCGCCTCGATGCCGAGACCGTAAACTCCGCCCGTAACGCACACGGGAGCGACCGGCTCGTCGCTAATCTTGCGGACGAGCCCTCCCGCGTGCCGGCCTACGTACACTGGAGACTCGTCGTCCACGAAGGAGGTCACGGCCACGACCGCGTCCGCCCCCTCCGCCAACCGCGCTTCGGTCTGGCGGTACACCTCCGCCCAATCGCGCCACCGCATCACCGTGTCCACCATGCTGCAGAACACCGGGCCCGGAGGCACACCCGGCAGCGTCTCGGCCAGCGTGTGGAGGGACGAGGGCGTCCGGCAGGGCATGACCTTAAGAGGTGCCCGAAACCGGCGCGCGTCCAGTAAGGGGGCAACGGCGGCCAGGTCCGCGCGAATCGCACAAGTGAGTGAATCGCACCCGAGCGCGTCGAGCGTCTCGAGCAGCCTGAGGAGCTGCGGCTTCCCGGCCACCTCCACGAGCGGCTTGGGAACCACGATCCCACCGGCGGCGAGCCGGGCGCCCTCGCCCCCGGCGAGAATCAGCCCGTGCATGCTCTAACCCAGGATCCGTTCCAGCTCCGGGAGCCGTCCGATGCGCGCGCTCGGCACGCACCCCACCGGCGCCGCGCGCTGCGGCGGCGCGAGCCAGCAGGTTCGCAGCCCGAGCCCCTGGGCCGGCCGAATGTCCGCCTCGAAGTTGTCCCCGACCATCCAGGCGCCCTCCGGTGCCGCGCCCAGCGCCGCCAACGTGTCGCGGAAGATGCGCTCGTCCGGCTTCGCGCTCCCGAGCACGGCCGAGTCGCTCGTCACGGCAAACAGCGCGAGCAGCTCCAGCTCCTCGAGACAGGGCCGCAGGTTCCCCGTGAAGTTGGAGACGACCCCCAGCCGATAACGGCGCGCGAGGCGCTGCAGCATCGGCCGGTTGCGGTTCACGACCGCCACCGCGTCGGCGTGAAACCGCGCGGCCACGCGTCGCGCGTCGAAGCGCTCCGCTGCCGGTAGCAGATCGCGCAGCAGGGCCGCCTGCGCTTCGACGGTCGCCCGGAAGCCAAGGCGCTCGATCCCGGAGAGGCGGCCCAGCGCGCGGTCGGACTCCTTGTAGATCGGCTCGAACGTCGCGTAATCGAGGGCGCCGCCCCCCTCGACATACGCCGCATGGAAGCGCGGTCCCCAGTTCACGCCGTCGGCCTCCAGGGTGCCGCCGAAATCGAACAAGACTGCTTTGAGGCTCAGTGGTGACTCATCGCATGGTGCATGTTCATGTCGTGCTCACTCCCGATCAGTCGCATGGCGTGACGGAGGTCCTGCTGATAGAGCGAGTCCGCCGGGTTCGCGGCCGGCCAGGTCACGCGCCGGTCCGGCACGAAGATGCCCGCCACCACCCCCATGCCGCCATCCGGAATCACCGCGCCGCTGGGGTTGTTGTAATAGACCGTGACGCGATAGCGGTGCTCGGGCACGATGCGGACGCCGAGCCGCCTCCAGCGGTACAACCGACCGACGGGGACGCCGACCACCTCCCCACTCGAGTCCGTCAGCGGCGCCGCCCGATAGATCACCTCGCCGGTCGTAGCGTCGGCGAACTCGATGGCCTCGGCGAGATCGTGGACGTGGCCGCCAATCGCCACGACCGTGCCCGCCACCGCGGGGCTCCCTTCGTACGACTTGGACCACCGGCCTCGTGGGAGGTCGAACGACTTGTCGCCCACCGGAAAGGCCACGTCCAGCTGCCAGGGGAACACCCGGAAGAAGGGCCAGGGCCTGCCGTCCGGCACGTAGGGCAGCACGAGCCGCACGCGCGCGCCGCGGTAGGCCACGGGCGTCGGGTTCTCGACCATCGCGCTCGCGAGCACCCGGGATCCGCGCTCGAGCGGCAAGCCGAACAGGAGCCACGGCAGCCGCTGTTCCCCGGTCTCCTTTCCGGCGGCGACGAGTCGCCGCGAGATCGGGAGGAACAGCTCGCGATGGTCCGGGTCGATCAGATTGAAGTGATGCACGATCTCCGGAGGCAGCAGACGGCCGTCCGCGTCCACGACCTCGACGTGGAAGCCGTAGATCCACCCGCCCGCCGGCACTTGCAGGATCGCGACGGGCGGCTGGGCCACCTGGTGATGCGAGGCGTGGGCGGGCAGGTCCACAGGCGCGAGCTCGATGATCATCGCGCCCCGGCGCGCATCGGCGATCATGCGCGCGCCGGCATCGGCCGGCCGGGGGGCGGGCCCGCCCGGCGTGCCCAGCGCGAGGATGCAGCCGAGGGGCCCCATGAAGCGGATGTTCACAGCGGCGAATTGTAACGGGGCTCGCGCGACCCGGACAAGGCGCGTGCGCCTCGGGATGCGCCGTCACGTCGTCACGATGAACCAGTCCATGCTCACGCCCACAAGCCAGTGCAGCAGCGCGACATACCAGACGGATCCCAGGCGCAGGTCGATCGCGCCGAACACGAGTCCCGCCGGGCCCGCCGCGCAGGCCTCGTTCAGCGCCCGGCCGAAGTGCGCCGTCACCGAGAGCGCCGTCTGCACGAGGTTGGACGACGTGTCGCCCATGACTCCCCGCAGTCCGAAGAGGAGCACGCCTCGAAACAGCACTTCCCAGGAGCCGAAGTAGAGCAGCTGCAGCGCCGCGTAGCCGCCGAAGGCAGACGGGGCGGCCGTGAGCGCCGGATCGAGCGGATACACCGCGCGGATTGCCGGAGACAAGGCGGCGATGCGGCCCGCCAGAACGGCGAGGGGAACACCGATGGCGACCCAGACGACTCCCGCGCGCCAGCGCCCCAGCCCGAGTCCCAGGTCCGTGAGGGAGAGTCCCGTGAGCCGCCGGGCGGCGAGCACGGGAACAACGGCGAGGAGCACCGCCGCGGCGACGAAATGCAGCGGCGGCGCGAGCGGCGCGGCGGTGAGGGCGAACCAGCCGCGCGGGCGGGAGTACACACCGACGGCGTCGGCGCGCGCGAAATAATAGAAGCAGAGCAGCGCGAGCGTGGCGACGGCGAGCAGCGCCTCGGGGCGCCGTCGCGGCTCCGTCAGGCAGCGAGCTGCCATGGCCAGGTCCCTCCGCCGCCGCGCAGCCACGCGACGGTCTCCGCCACGCCGGCCCGCGCCGATCGCGGCGCGTAACCCAGATCGCTTCGCGCCGGCTCGACGTCGGCGGGGCGGTGCTCGAGGAACACGCGGACCCATCCGGGCGTGATGGCCACGTCGCCCCCGAGCCGCCCCCACAGGAGCGCGGCGTACCCCGCCGCGAGGGCGGCCGCCCGAGGCAGGGCGACCACTTTGCGCCTCACGCCCGAGACCTCTCCGACGAGATCGAGGAACGCGCGGAACGAGAGATTCTCGCCGCCCAGCACGTAATGGGCTCCCGAGCGTCCCGCGCGTGCGGCCCGCCGGATCCCGTCGGCGACGTCCGCCGCGTGCACGTAGCTGGCCAGGACGTCGCCATCGTCGAGCCGCACCCGGAACCGCCCGCGGAGATACAGCGCGATTACGCGCGTCACGGCGTTGGCGTCGTTGCAGGGGCCCGATCCGTAGACGCGTGTCGGATGCACGATCACCGCGTGTCGCCCCGCAGCCGCATACGACTCCACCAGCCGCTCCCCTGCCCGCTTCGACTCTTCGTAGGGCGTCGGGCGGGCGGCGAGGCCGTCGAGTGGAGCGGGTCGCCCCGGGGGGAGCGTGAGCATGGTAGACACATGAACGAGCCGGCTCACCCCGGCGGCGTGGGCGGATTCGAGCAGCCGTTCGACCGTGTGCACGTTCACCGCGGTGAACTCGGCCGGGTCGCGTGCCCAGGCGCGGGCGCAGGCGGCGAGATGCAGCACGGTCTCCGCTCCGCGCACCGCCGCGACCAGCGTGCCGGCATCACGCACGTCGCCCCGCACTACCTCCACTCGGGCCCGCAGGGCGGCGGAGAGGGACTCCGGGCGGCGCACCAGCACGCGCGTGTGGACGCCGTCGGCGACGAGCTGCCGCACGAGGTGGCCGCCGATGAACCCCGTGGCGCCGGTCACAACCGTGAGACCGCTCACCGATCGCTCCCGGCGCCTGCTGCAACCGGGGTGGGCGCAAACAGGGGCAAGACGGGCGCCGGCACCGTGGAGCCTTCGCCCAGCCAGCGCGCCAGCGGTCCCGCGACCGCGACCTGGAGCAGCCAGGCTCCCGCGCAACCCGCCAGCGCGTCGACCGGGAAGTGATTCTGCGTGTACACGGTCGAGACGAGCACGCCGATCGCTTCGAGCCATAGGAGCGTCGCGATCCGGGGTGGCAACCAACGCGAACAGGCGTAGGCGATCGTGACCGCACCGGCGACGTGCGAGCTCGGAAATGCCGATCCCGGTGAATCGCCCGCGCCGAGCGCCGAGGCCACCAGGCGATGAAAAAAACCGTCATTGAGCGGGCCCGCATACCGGGGCAGAGTGAGGCCGGGCCCGTACACGGGGTACACGAGGTAGATCGCGTAGCAAGTGAGGTAGGTGAGCATGAGGCGGAACACCAGGTCCCGCAGGGCCGCCGTGCGGCCGAGCAGCATCAGGGCGAGCGGCGGGAGACCGATCAGGAGGTAGTACGCCCAGTAGGCGAAATGCATCGGCTCGCTCAGCCACAGATAGGGCATGCGCTGCATCCACACCAGGTTGACGTGCGAGCCGTGGATGCCGAACAGCGCGAGGTCGAGCGCTGCGATCTGTTGGTCGAACGTCGGCGGTATCCGGAGTTGCTGCAGCAGTCCGAGCTCGGGCCAGAACCCGGCGAGCCAGATGACCGGGTACAGCTCGCGCAGCGTCCGGAGGGGCGGTGACAGCGGGGCCGGGGCGCGCCGGAGCAGCGCCGGCAGCGCCACCGCGGCGGCGTGGGCGAGCGCGAGCCATACCGCGTGCGGGACGCGCCCCGCGTATGCGGCCCAGAGCCCGGCGAGAGCGGCGTTGTAGATCGCGACGAACCGATCGATCGCCAGGACGCGGGGCTTCAGATCCATCGGGCCTCCCGGTACCACTGCGCCGTCTCCGCGACCCCGCGGGCGACCGGGTACTGGGGCGCGAAGCCGAGCTCGGTCATCGCCCGCGACGGATCGCACACCCAGCGCTCCTGCACCAGCTCGCGGAGCCGCTCCCGGTTGAGGATCGCTGCCGCGTGCCGCAGCCGTGCGCAGGCTTCCGCCGCGACGGCGACGGCCCAAGCGACGGGCGCGGGCACGCTGAGGAGCAGCGGCTGGCGCTCGAGTGCCCGACCCACGGCCCGCGCGAATTCGCGCCAGGTCACCGGCTCGGGGTACGCGACGCAGTACGTGCGGTGGATGGCCTGCTCGGCGTCCGCGGCCGCGAGCAGCGCGCGCACGAGGTCCGCCACGTGGACGAGGCTCACTTCCCGGTCCCATGAGCCGACGGTCAGCGCCACGCCGCGGCGCACCAGCCGGAACAGCTTGAGCACGCCGCGCTCGCGCGGCCCGTACACGGACGTCGGCCGGATGATCGTCGCGGGGACGCGATCGGCGAACGCGTGCGCGATCGCTTCCGCGAGCAGCTTCGAGTGCCCGTAGTGCGAGATCGGATACGGCACGGTGTCGGGTGAGAGCCGGTCCCCGTTCCGGCAGGGCCCGAGCGCCGCGAGGGACGACATCAGGACCACCCGCGGCGCGCGGCCGTTATGCGCCGCGGCCGCGCGGAACACCCGGGCCGTCCCCTCCGTGTTGACGGCGTAGAAGTCGCGCGGCGCCCGCGCCTCGGTCAGCCCCGCGAGATGGAACACGACGTCCGCCCCCGCGAAGGCGGCGCTGAGCGCCCGCTCGTTGTCGAGCCCCGAGTCGCGGTAGCTCAGGTCCAGCCCTTCGAGCCAGCGGCGCGGCGCCCCGGGACGCTCCACGCAGACGACCTCGTCGCCACGCGCGACGAGCGCCTCGATCAGATGACTGCCGATGAACCCCGCTCCGCCCGTCACCACCGCGCGCATGCCGACCTCCTTGATGTCGCGCTCGCAGAGCAATCTCGGGCGCAGAGGTCAAGGCGCGGTCAAGGCAGCGACAGCGTCACCCGACGGCCGCGCGGGCCCCAGGCCCGAGCGATGAAGCGGGTGAGATCGAGCAGGAAGCGGGTGTAGGAGCGGTGCACGGGCGAGCCTGCGCGCGCGAGCTCGGAGGGCTCGAGCCGGTGGAGCGCGCGGATCAGCGCGCGCTGTCGGCCGGGAGGTCGTGTCTCACGGCTTCGCGCTTCCGTCAGAACCGGCTGCGGAGAGCGCGGACGCCGGGCCGACGCGTGACACTGCCGCCACGACGGCGTCGGGCCGCTCTTCATGGACGAAATGCCCGGCGCCGGCGACCGTGTCCACGGTGAACGCGCGCAGCGAGTCGGCCAGCTCGACCAGCTCGGCCGGCCGCGGTCCGCCGCCGTGGGGCACGCCGCCCAGCACCAGCAGCACGGGACACGTGATCGCCGAGAGACGCGGCTCGAGCCGCTCCCGCTCGCGCGACGCGGCCATGGCAAGGTAGCCCCGCAGCGTGCCATCGAGGTCGCGCGCGGCGCCGGCCGTGTAGCCGTCCACCACGCTGTCACTGACCCACGACGGATCGGCCGACAGGGCGATCAAGTTTGCGCGGATCTTCTTGCGGATCATGCGGACGCCGCCGAACAGCTTGATCCAGGGCGCGAGCTGCATCGCCCGGCGCATCCCCGGCGTCGCCGCCGCCTCGACGGGCCCGCCCTCGAGCGAGACCACCGCCCGCACCAGATCCGGCCGCCGGTATGCGAGCCGATAGGCGATCGACGCGCTGGTGGCGTGGGCGACGATCACCGCCCACGTCACACCGAGCTGATCGAGCGCGCCGGCGATCCGGTCGGCTTGAGCGGTGAGCGAATAGTCGGCGTGCTCGGGCCGCCCCGAGTTGCCGACGCCGAGCGGCTCGATCACGATGGCGCGATAACCCGCCTCCGTCAGGCGCGGGATGACCTTCCGATAGGCGAACGCCGCTCCGAACAGGCCGGGGATGAGCACGACAGGGGCGCCGGCCTCGCCTCCCGCCACGGCGACCTGCACCGACTCGGCACGCGGCAGCACCAGCGGAAACGTGTGCGAGCTGTCGGCCACCACTAGCAGAGCGAGCAGCCACATGAGTCCCACTCACTTCGCCGCGACCGCGGCTGCGGCGGGCACGAGGAACGTCGCCGCCACGCCGGCGTGGTCCGAAGGCCAGAGCCCCGACGCAGTCCGCTCACCCGGCCGGTCTCCAACCACCGCGCGGCTCACGAGCCGCGCGCCCGGCGGCAGGTTCCGGGTGAAGATGAAGTCGAGCCGCTGGTCGAACGTCGGCCTCGGATTCCGGAGATCCGCCTGCTCACAGCACGTGAGCCCGGGAGCCTGGCGGTCCGGCTGGCTCCAGGTGTCCGCGTATCCGGCCGAGCGCACCATGCCATAGGTCGGAGTCGCGCGCGTCGGGTCCGCGCCGTAGGCGTCCGAATTGAAGTCGCCGACCAGGATGGTGGGCTGCGATTCGCCGCCCAGCAGCGCGAGCAGTTCCTCGGTCTGGGCCAGCTGGATGGCCTCGACTTCCTGCCCTGCGAGGTGGGTCGCGACGAAGCGGTAGGTCTGGCCGCCGAGCGTCGCCTCGGCGGAGCTCCAACCCTGGTAGACTCCCGTCGTCACGTTGCCGAGGGTCACGGGGATGTGGGCGCGATACACGCCGGACTGCGGATTCGCGTACCGGACGTCGGCGCGCAGCAGGACGGCGTCGCCGTCGGTGAAGCGCACGCCGGCGAGGATCGGCTGCCCCGACGGATCGAAACCGGCGATCACGGGCACCTGAATGTCCGTGGTGCGGTCCACGGCGGCGGCCGCATAGTCGAGGCCGCGCGCGCGCAGCGAATCGATCACGAGCTGGAGAAAGTCGTACGCGACGTGCGTCGCAAGCTCGTCGAAGGGCCGGTCCGTCGTCCGATAGAGCGCCAGCTCCTGGAGACCGACGACGTCGGGCCGCCGTGCGGCGATCTCCCCGGCCAGGACACCGGCGCGAGCCGGGAAGTCTGTGGCCTGGACGTGGGCCCACTCCTCGGTTGCCAGGACGATCGCCTCGTGCGGGGTCTGCGCCTGCAGGACCCGCTCGATCTCCGCGCCGACGTAGACGTTCCACGTGAGAGCGGTAAGGCCGGGGGGCCCTGCTGCGGACAGATCGCTCGAAACAGTGCGGTGCAGAACGGCGGTACGGGCCGGTCCGAGTGGATTCGAGTCGGCACACCCGACGGCGAAGAGAACGGCGGCGAGCAGGGCGCTACGGTGATTCACGGGACCACTCCTGTGCGGGGCGGGCGAAACGATCGCCCGGGCCCATCAAGGAGCGGTCAAGCGCCAGCTCAGGGCTTCAAGGGGATTTCAAGCCCTCACTTGGGCGGGCGTGCGGGCGCCGTTTCTGCCCGCTCGATCGCGGCAAAGACGGCCTGCGGCTGCTCCTCGTAGAGGAAGTGGCCGGCGCCCGACACCGTATCTACCGTGAACGCGGGCAGGCGCGCCGCCAAGACGCGGACCTCCGCCGCAGGAATACCGCCCGAGTGCGGCGCGGAGCCGACGACGAGACGGACGGGGCAGAGGATCTCAGCCAAGTGGGGCACGAGCCGCTCGGGCTCCCTGGCGTGTGCCATGCGGACGTAGGCCTTCAGCGTGCCATCGAAGTTGTGGGCCGCCCCAGTCGTGTAGCCGTCCACGACGGCGTCGCTCACCCAGCTCGTGTCGCCGGACGACGCGACCAGTGACCTCCGGATCTCGCGGCGTACCCGCCCGTAGCCGCCGAACATCTTGATCCACGGCGCGAACCGCATCGCGCGCCGGAATCCCGGCGTCGCCGCGGCTTCGGCCGGCCCGCCTTCCAGGGAGACGATCGCGCGCACCAGATCGGGTCGGCGGTAGGCAAGCCGGAAGGCGATTGCCGCGCCTATATCGTGGCCTATGATCACAGCTTGCCTTACGTGGAGCGTGTCGAGCACCGTCGCGAGGCGTTCTGCCTGCGCGCTGAGGGAGTAATCCGCACGCTCGGGACGCGCCGACGTGCCCACGCCAAGCGGCTCGAACACGATCGCCTGATAGCCCGCGCCCACGAGTAGTGGGATGAGATGGCGATAGCCGAACGCCGAGCCGAACAGCCCCGGCACGAGCACAACCGGCTCTCCCGCCCCCGCCCCCGCCACAGTGACCGACACCGACTCCTGTGGAGACACCGCGAGTTGCACGACGTGCGACGAGTCTCCGAACAACAATACCGCGAGCAGCAACATAGACCCTTCCTCTGGACGCACGCCTCCACGCCCTCGGCAAAGGGTTCCAAGTCTCCACGTTCTGCGCCGCGGTGCTGTGACATGGCTTACCGACGGGGCGGCGGGGAGGTCAACGAGCTGTGGGCCAGCGAGTTACATCAGGTGCGCCGCGCCATCGATCGCCGCGAGGATCCGCTGCCGCTGACCCTCGGTGACCATGTCCCGCTCCACCACGTCGCGCACGATGCGCGCGACCAGCGCGTAGCCGCGTGGCTCCGCCGCGAGCCAGCGCTGCCATTCGAGCTCGTCGAGCGCCGCGTCGAGCCCCTCCCCGCGGAGGCCCGCGCCGCGGCCAAGCGTCTCACGCGACACCCGCCCGCCGACGACCGCGGCGACCGCGAGCGCGCGCTGCGCCTCGGGAGTGAGCCGGCGGAACCCGATGCGGATCGCGGCGACCACGGCGTCCGGGAGCTCGCCCGGCAGCGTCTGGTCCAGGGTCTTGAAGGGTTCGGGCCACGCGCCCTTGGTCTCGCGCAGGTCGAGGCCCATCGCAACGGCGTGAAGCAGCTCGACCGCGAGCAGCGGGATGCCTGCCGAGTCGGTGCCAACCCGGCGCGCCAGGCGATCGAGCTCGAGCTCGTTGTACTGCGGCAACGCCCAGTGGGCGAGATCGCGCAGCGCGTCGCCGGATAGCGGCTCGAGCCGCACGGCCGTCCCGGCGACCTCCCGGCCGATCCTTACGCGCAGCTCATCCAGCTCAGCCCGGGCCGGTTGGGGGGCGACCGTGAACAGGATCACCAGCGGCAGGCGGGCGAGGTCGCGGACCCCTGCGACGAGTGCGAGCAGGGACTCGCGGTCGAGCCACTGAGCATCGTCCACGAGGACGACCGCCGGTTGCTCCTCGCACACCGCTCGCAGCCCTTCGACCAGCGCCCGGCCGAGTCCGGGGGCTGGGGCGCCCTGATCGCGCAGCTCCGCGAGAACAGCCGGGCTCGCGCCGGCGACGCCGGGAGTCGCCAGCAAGCCGCCGCGCGCGATCCCCAGCACACCGCTCCAGGGCTGGTCCCGGTCCGCCTCCACGGCGCGCACCGCCGCCACCGCCGCCCCGTCGAGCCGCGCCCGCCCGAGCAGTTCCTCGGCGAGGCGGGTCTTCCCCGTCCCCGCATCGCCCTCCACGATCGCGACCGCGGCGCGCCGGTCGCGCCGGCATGCCGTCCACGCCCCGAGCAAGCGGGCCAGCTCACTCGCACGGCCTACGAGTGGCGCCCGGCGCGATTCCGCCGCCGCCTCGCCAGCCCCCGCCCCCGCCGCCACCGCAGGAAGGCGCCAGGCGCGCTCCCGCCGCACCCGCTCCGCCAGCGCCTTCGTATCGGTGTCCGGCTCGGTATCCACCTCCCCCGCGAGACGGGCGGCGAAGGTCTCGTAGCACTCGAGCGCTCCCGCCCGGTCGCCCGCGAGCGCGCGGCAGCGCATCACCGCGCGCACGGCCACGTCGGACGTGGGGTCGAGCACCAGCGCACGCTGCGCCATCTCGTGCGCGCCCGGCAGATCTCCCGTCCCCAGCAGCTCGTCGGCACGGCGCAGCAGCGCGTCCACCGAGCGGCCGCGCCACAGCGCTCGCTCCGCCGTCATCCAATCCTCGAACGCCGAAGCCCCGGAGACGGCGAAGCCTTCGAGAAACTCCCCCGCCACGAGCGCCACCGCGCTGCGGTAGTCCTTGGCTGCGAGGAGGGTGTCGAGGCGGTCGGTATCGAGCTCCACGGCGCCGGCCACGAGCCGCACCTGGCCGGCTTCGGTCTCGACGCCGCCTTCACCGGCGTGGCGGCGCAGTACCCGCACGGCCTCGTTCAGGGAATGGCGGGCCGCCCCCTCCGGCTTGTCGCCCCACAGGAGGCCGATCAGGTGCTCGCGGGCGCGTGCCCGCTTGGGCGAGCGGGCGAGGTAGACGAGCAGCGCCAGATTCTTCCGCCACAGGAGCTCGGGCGGCGCGCTCCCCCCGTCCACGCTCACGGCCACCGGCCCGAGCGTGCGACAGACGATCACCGGGCGCACTCCCGCGCGAGGCTGTCGGCGGCCGCCCGATAGGGCGCGAATGCGGCGTCGGCGCGCGTCCACAGCTCCTGCACACGGCGAATCAACCCGCAGCCACCGCGACGGTTCCCCCGCTCCAGTGCCAACCCGCCACGCCGCAGCCGCGCGTAGGTCCCCAGCGCCCAGTCCACGTCGCCTGCCTGCGCGGGCCCGGTCGGCCAGTCCACCACGTCGGCGTTGTCGTGCCACAGCCACTCGCGCTCGGCTTCCCGCCGGCGGCCGAGTTGGCCGAGCCATTCGGCGCGCTGCATGTGCAGCGCCGCTCGGGCGAACGGATCTCCGCCGCGTCCCGCGGAATCGTAGAGCAGCAGCATGGCCGAGGTGCTGACGGCGCGGTCGTACTGGCCGCGCCCCGCGAGCGCCGCGCTCTGCAGCAACATCGCGAGGCGGGCCGCTCCTGAATCGGTCTCCGCCCGCCGCTCCACGGTCGCCTGCCAGTGCGCGCGGGCGAGGGTGTCCCCCTGGGCCTGTGCCGCGAACGCCAGGGCCCACGCGGCGCGGGCCCCCAGCCGATGATGCCCGGCCAGGCGCTCGAGGGCGGTCACGCCGCGCTGCCGCTCGACCGCGTCTACCACGCGCAATCCCAGCGGCCCGAGCAGCACCCGCCACTCGACCGCCTCGAGCGCCGCCTCGGGCACACCGAAGAGGGCGGCGGCCGAGTCGAATTGCGCCAGTGCCTGCCCCACCGCGCCGAGCGTGACGAGGGCGACCGCCTGCGCTTCGTGCGCGTTGGCGCGCAGCTCCCGTCCCCCGCCCGCAGCCGCCGCGAGCGCCCTGCCGAATGCGACTTGGGCGTCGGGGACATCGAAGGTGAGCCCGAAGCGCACGCCCCGGGCCAAGTCGGCGAGCGTCTGCGGCGACACGGCCCGCGAATCGTCGCCAGGACCCTCCGTCCCGAATCGGCTGGCGAAGGTGATGTCGAGCAGGGTAGTGAAGTCGAGCTCCACCTCAGCGCTCGGGACGGGCAAGCGATGCAGCGCTGCGATTACGGCCTGCGCCTCCTCGCGCCGGCCCAGCCGGATCGCAACCCACGCCAGGTCGTCGTACGCCGGCCTGAGCGAGGAGTCCAGCGCTGCCGCTCGCCGCAACACAACCAGCGCGCTGTCGAGGGGGACGCCCGCAAGCGCGCCGCGGTTCAGGAGCTCGTCCCCGTAGAGCAACGCAGCGTAGGCGTCGCCGGGATAGCGAGCGAGCACGGTGTCGTACCGGGCGAACCGGTCCGCGCTCGAGCGCGCGAGCTGGGCCTCGATGAGCAGCTGGTCGCGCTCGCTCAGATCGCGGCGCTGACGCGCCAGGAGGCGCCGCACATCGACCTGGACAGGCATGCGGCGCCAGCGCTGCACGTTCGAAAGCCGCCACTGCGCGAGCCCGAAGCTCGAATCCAAGGCAATGGCGGCTTGGTAGCGCCGCTCCGCCAGCAGCCAGTCGTCGTGCTCGAACGCTTCCTCGCCGTCGAGGAACGCGTTCAGCGCCTGCACCCCACGCTGGGAGAGATCGCGCGAGCCGTGGTAGAAGCCGGCGAGGTCGGGCCGGAGCGCCAACACCAGCTCCAAGGCGATCCGGTTGCCGATTTGCTCGGGCTGGTCGGGCATTCCCCGCACGACCGGCGAGGCGGTGACGACTCCGCGCTCGTTCAGCACGAACACCTGCACCTCGAGCGACTCCCGGCGGGCGATGATCTTGCCTTGCACCAGCCGGCGAGCGTGGAGGGCCCGTTCCGGCGCGTCGCCTGTCGCCGCGTTGGAGGCGCGACGGGCGTCCCACCAATGGAACGACGTCCGCGGATCAACGAGCGTAATGCGGGGAAAGGCCTGCAGGTTCAGCGCCGCAAGGCGCGGCAGGTTCCAGCCGAGCTTGCGATCCGCCCCGCTGTCCACCTCGAACGGGACGATCGCGAGCTCGGCAGCGGTCCTACCGCTGCCATCGCGCGGGCGCCAGAGCAGCACCGCAGCCGCCCCCGCCGCGAGGCCACCCATGGTCAACCAGAACGTGCGGATCTGATACGGCCACACGCGCGTGCGCCACAGCGCTCGCCGAAACGACGCCGCGTCGGGCCAACGTGCCTCCGGCGCCCACTGCACCGCCCGCCGCAGCACGCGCGCAATGCGGCGCGGCACCGCGGACCAGTCCGCCCGGTCGGGGCGATCCAGGATCGACCAGGGTCGCCCCGTGAGGGCCTCGTACAGCACCATGCCGACGGCGTACAGATCGGTCCGTGGCGTGACCTCCCCGCCCGCCGCCTGCTCGGGCGGCATGTAATCCAACGTCCCTACGACCGAACCGGGCGCGGTGAGCGACGGCCCCGCGGTTGGCGCCCGCCCGCGCGGGGTCACGGCCCCGCCGCTCGTGCCGCTCACGGGCTTCGCGATTCCGAAGTCCACGAGCAGCGCGCGGCCCCCCGCGAAGAACACGTTGCTCGGCTTGATGTCCCGGTGCACGACCAGCCGCTCGTGCGCCACCTGCAGTGCGTCGAGCAGGTCCCGTCCCAGCTTCAGGGCTTCCTGGGGGCGCAGCGGCCCCCGCACGAGTCGGTCGGCGAGCGTTTCGCCGTCCACGAAGTCCATGACGTAGTAGAAGAACTCGCCGGCCTGGCCGACGTGGTGCACCGGGACGATGTGCGGGTGCCGCAGGCTGGCGAGCATGCGCGCCTCGCGCAGGAAGCGCTCGGCGGCGTGCGCCGTGGCGAGCTCGGGGCGGAGCACCTTGATCGCGACCGCGCACTCGAGTGCCATGTCCCGACCGAGGAACACCATACCCATGCCGCCGCTCGCGATCTCGCGCTCGACGTCGTACTCCGGCGCCAGGGCGGCGCGCAGTCGCTCGAGAACGGAGGACATGAACGGCCCCGCCCGAGAACTTCCGGCGGGGCCGTGGGAAAGTCAAACGGCCCCGGCTTCCCCCGGGGCCGCCCGCCTTACCGACCGTCCGTCATTACTGCACGGTGATCGTGATATGCATCCCCAGCGCCACGTGCGGCAGGCAGTACCCGCGGTACTTCCCCGCCGGCGCGCCGGCGAAGGACACGTCGTAGTGCTCGTTCGGCTGCGTGAGGAACGGGCCTACGAGGTCGCCCATCGTGTTCGCCATCCCCTTTTTGAGAGCGTCCACCGCGCCCTTCGGCACCGAGTCCGTGTAGAACGCGATGTCGTGCGGCCCGCCGCTCACGTTGATGAAGCGCACCACGCTCCCGGCCTTGACCGTCAGCGCGGCCGGCTCGAAGGCGGCCTTGCTCGTGCCGTCGCCGGTCATCTTCACCTCGACCACTGCCGTCGGGGTCGCTGTCGCGGCCGCCGGGGCGGGCGCGGCATTCGCCGTCGCGACCGCCGCAGTCTGCGAAGCGTCACCCTTCTTCTCGCCGCCGCAGGCCGCCACCCCGAACACAGCGAGCGTGCTGAGCACAGTCCAGCGCATTGCCGATCTCCTCCGTTCGTTGCGATATGAGCTTGTGAACGCGTTCACAATATACCCGTCCCCCTCGAAAGCGGGAGGCCTCGACCCGTTGCGTTTCTCATCACTCCCGACGACACTGGAGCCCATGCCGGCACCGGCGTTGCCCCAAATGCGCCCCGAAGATCTCGCCCTCCAGCTCGACCGCGGCGAGCGCGTGCAACTGCTCGACATCCGAGCCAGCGAGCGCGTGGCCCAGGCGCGTGTGACGTTTGGGCCGGGCCTCGATTTCCGCGCCGTCCCGGCCTCCGAGATCTACCAGCTCTCCTCGCTCGAGCCGCTGCGGCTCGATCGCGCACAGCCCGTCGCCGTGATCTGCGGTCACGGCAACAGCAGCCGCAAAGCCACTCAGTATCTCCGCGACAAGGGCTTCGAGGCATTCTCGGTGACCGGAGGGATGGCCGCCTGGGAAACAGTCCACCTGCCGCGCGCCCTGTCACCTACCCCGACGCTGCAACACGTGATCCAACTCGACCGAGTCGGGAAGGGCGCCCTCAGCTACGTCCTGGTCAGCGACGGCGACGCGGTGGTGGTGGACCCCGGACGCCACCTCGAGCGCTACAACGAGCTGCTCACCGCGCTCGGCGCCACGCCCGCCGCCGTGATCGATACGCACATGCACGCCGACTACCTCAGCGGGGCGCGCGCTGCCGCCGCCCGCTGGCAGGTGCCCTACTTTCTCCACCCCGACGACGCCGGCTCGCCCTACGACGGCACGCCGGGCCGCCTCGCCTATCAGCCCCTGAGCGAGGGCGACACGATCGCCTTCGGCCGCGCCACGCTGCGCGCCCAGCACGTGCCCGGTCACACGCTCGGCAGCGTGGCGCTCATCGCGGACGACGCGCTCGCGCTCACGGGCGACTTCCTGTTCGTCCAATCCGTCGGGCGCCCGGACCTGGGCGGCAAGGGCGCCGCCTGGGCCGAGCTGCTGTGGAACAGTCTCGAGCGGGCGCGCCGCGAGTGGCCGGGCGAGCTACTCGTCCTCCCGGCGCACTACGGCGCCGAGCAGGAGCGGCGCGCCGATCGCACCGTGGCCGCGCGCTTCGACGTGGTCGCCGCGACCAACGAAGCGGCGGCGATGCAAGACCGCGCGACGTTCCTCCGCTGGATCGCGGACCACACCACGCTCCCACCCGACAGCTATCGCACCATCAAGCTCGCCAATCTGGGGCTCATGGAGCTCTCCGACGTGGACGCCGAGCTCGTCGAGTTCGGACCGAGTCAGTGCGCGGTCCAATAGACGTCAGACATCAGACGTCAGACATCAGGAGCCTGCGTAGGGACTTAGCTGACGTCTGATTTCTGACGTCTGACGTCTGACGTCTCCAGCTGTGCAAATCCTCCCGCGATCGCCGTCTCTCCTCGCGTCTCCCACAGGATCGACGCCATGCTGGTCACGAGCCGTACCGCGCTCCTCGCCTTCGCCCTCGCCGGCTCAGTCGCCGCGCGCGCGAGCGCCCAGGGGTGGATCGAGCCCATCCGCCCGCTTCCTCGCGGAAGCATCGAACGGATCCGCAGCGCCGTGCAGGTCGCGGTCGCGGGACGAATCGCCCGGGTCACCGTGGAGGAATGGTTCCGCAACACGGGTCCCGGGTTGGGTGAGGGGACCTACCTGTACCCACTTCCCGGCGAGGCCGTGTTCAGTGACTTCTCGCTCTGGCAGGGAGACCGTGAGCTCAAGGGCGAGACGATGGACGCCACGCAGGCCCGCGGCATCTACGAGACGATCGTACGCCAGAAACGCGACCCTGCGCTCATCGAGCTTGCAGGTCATGGGCTGCTGCGCGCGCGCGTTTTCCCCATCAATCCCGGCGAGACGCGCAAGATCACGCTGCGCTACACGCAGATCCTCGATCGCGCGGGCGATGCGTGGCGTTTCCGCTACGTAGGGGGCCCATCGGGGAGCGCGGCCTCCCGCAGCTTCCGGCTGGAGGTGGACAGCGCGGCGCGGTTCGGCGAGCCCTACTCGCCGACGCACCGCGTCTCGGTCACTCGCTCGGGCGGCGGACTCGCGGTCACGCTCGCCGACTCCAGCTGGTCAGGCGACCTGGACCTCCTCCTCCCCCTCGCGCGCGGTCTCGTCGGCATGTCGCTCCTCACCCAGCAGTCGCTCGGGGAGGACGGCTCCTTCATGTTGCTCCTGGCTCCCGGTCAGGCGGCGCAGGCCGTGACGCTGCGCCGCGACCTGGTCGCGGTGCTCGATGTCTCGGGCTCGATGTCCGGCGAGAAGCTCGATCAGGCCAAGGCGGCGCTCGTGCAATTGCTCGGCACGTTGCGCCCCAGCGATCGGTTCCGCGTGATCACCTTCTCGAGCGACGTGCGGCGCTACGCCCCCGCGTGGACCGACGCCGCCGGCGAGCACGTGCGCGACGCGCAGCAATGGGTGCGCGCGCTCTCGGCCGAGGGCGGCACGAACATCGCGGGCGCGCTCGGCGAAGCGTTCGCCACGGCGCCTGCGGAAGGGGCGCTCGGCGTGGTGGTGTTCCTGACAGACGGCATGCCGACCGTGGGAGAGACCGACCCCGAGCGGATCGCGAACGCCGCTGAACAGAACCGGGGCGCGTTCCGCGTCTTCTGCTTCGGCATCGGGTACGACGTGAACACATACGTGCTCGATCGCCTCACCGAGCGGGCCCGCGGCACGACCGAATACATCCAGCCCGGCGGCGACATCGAGCGGGCGGTCGGCTCCCTTGCCGCCAAGGTCTCGAGCCCGGTGCTGACCGACCTGGCGCTGCGGGCGGACGGTGCCGATCTCTACGACGTGCAGCCGGGAAGCCTGCCGGACCTCTTCGCGGGAGACGAGCTGGTCGTGTTCGGGCGATTCCGGGGAGCGGGGAGCGGGGAGTGGTCCGTGACGGTGAACGGACGGCGCAACGGTCACCCGGAGCAGTTCACGACCGGCGCGCCGGCGACGCACGCAGCAGGCGCCGAGTACATCCCGCAGCTCTGGGCGGCGCGCAAGGTCGGGGCGCTCACGCGGGAGATCCGCCTCCACGGGCAGAATCCCGAGATCATGAACGAGCTGAAGCGGCTGGCGCTGCGCTACGGGATTCTCACGGAGTACACGTCGTATCTTGTGCAGGAGCCGAACCAGGTCGTCGTGCGCCCGCCGTTCGATCGGATCGCGCCCGCGCCCGCCGCGCAGGTGGGAGCCCTCTCCGTCGACCGGGCGCGGCGCGAAGCGAAGTCGGCCGCGGTGGCTAACGCCGCCGAGGCGGCGGACATGGACGAGGCCGTGCGGGGTCGGTTGGCCGGTCAAGCCTCGCGGCGGGTCGGCGGCCACCTGTTCGTCCGGCGGGATAGCGTGTGGACGGACGTGGCGCACGGCGACTCGCTGCCCGTGGTCCGGGTGGCCGCGTTCAGCGATGCCTATTTCGCGCTGCTGCGCGCGTTGCCGGAGCTCGTCAAGCCCGCCGCGCTCGAGCCCGCGGTCCTGGTGGCAGGGCGGCGCGTGAGCATCAAGATTGAACCCGGGGGTAAGAATACCTGGCAGGACGGCGAGCTGGAGCGGCTCGTGAGAGAGTTTCGGCGATGATGCGAACGCGGAAGTGGGAACGCGGAACGCGGAACTGGAGAGGCGTCGCAGAGCCTGTCCGTTCCGTTCCGCATTCCGCGTTCCGCGTTCCGCGTTGAGGCCATGCCCGACGACCTGGCCGAGATCTACCGCTCCACCTTCCCCGCGCTCGTGCGATTCCTGTACCGCAAGGTGTGGGACGTCGAGCGCGCAGAGGACCTCGCGCAGGAGGCGTTCGCGCGGGCGGTCGTGCACAAGCCCGAGAGCGTGCGTGGTTGGCTGTTCGTGGTCGCGGCGAACATGGCGCGCGACGATGCCCGCCGGGCCGCACGAGAGCGTCGGCACCTGACGCTCCTGACGAGCGAACCGGCGAGCGCGCCGGCGGTGGACGAGGCGGTCCACGCGGAGGCGGAGCGGTCGCGTGTGCGAACCGCGTTGGAGCAGCTCACGCCCCGCGACCGCGAAGTGCTGCTGCTGTGGGATGCAGGACTGTCGTACGACGAGATCGCTACCCAGACCGGACTGGCGCGCGGCGCCGTGGGGACGACCCTGGCGCGCGCGCGGCGCCGACTGGTGGAGGCGTTCGCAGCGGGAGAGCGGGATGAGCATATCGCACGTGGATGACGGGCAGCTGCACGCCTACCTCGATGGTGAGCTGCCGCAAGCCGAGGCGTGGCGGCTCGAGGCCCACCTCGGCGAGTGCCCCGCGTGCCGGGGCCGGCTGGAGGAACAGCGGGCGCTGATCGCGCGCGCCGGCGAGCTGCTGGCGCTGGCGGCACCGCCCGCCCGTGACGTCCCGCCCTTCCCGTCGCGGCCCGGCGACGCGCAGCCGCCGCCACCGGCGCGGTGGCCCGCGCGGCTGCCACTCGCGTGGGCGGCCACCGTAATGCTCGCGCTCGCCGCCGGGTGGTATCTCCGTGGAGAACCCCCCATCGCCCCCGCCGCGCCAGACCGCCGCGCTGCGGCCCCGCACGACACGGCGCGGACGGTGCCCACCCGACAGGCTCCAGAGTCGAAGACGCTCGCGCAGCAGGCGCCGCCCGCCGGTCGGGCCCTGCCGGAAGCCGACGAGGCGGCCCGGTCGGTCGCGGCCGCGCAGCGGGACCAGATGATCTCCGGCTCCGCCGTTCCCAACCCGCAGATCACGCCGCTCGACCAGGCCGCCCGGGCCAAGCCGCCCCCCACACCCGCCGCCGCGCTCGCCGCGCTCGCCGCGCCCGCCGCGCCGTTGGCGGTGCGCTGGGAGACGATCCCCTGGGACACGGCGCGGGTCATGTTGGGAGTCGAGCCCGCGCGCATCCCCAATCTCCCCGCGGTCGCCAAGCGCCGCTCGGCGGCCGAGCGCGTCGTGCTCGTCGAGCAGCAGCTCGCGTCAGGGACGGTCGTGCGGTTGCACGAGCGTCCCGCCGCGGAGGGAGCTCCCGGGATGGAGGTCGGGGCCGCCGCGGTGCAGCGTGTCGATGTCAGCGAGCGCCTGGCACGCTACGTGGGGAACCTGCGGGTGGAGATCGAGGGGGCGCTGCCGGCGGACTCGCTGTCCAAGCTGCTGGAACTAGTCAAGTAACACACCGTGGGGAGTGGGGAGTGGTTCGTGGCGGTGCACACCGGCCCTCCGGAGTGCACCGACAGTACCACTCCCCACGGTGTTGCCTATCAGTGTTGCTCCCGCTCCAGCGTGTCGGCGGCGAGACGGGGCGAGATCATCGGGAAGCGCGCCGCGAACCAGCCGATCGCGAGCAGATACAGCCCGCCGAACAGCAGGGTGACGCCGACCTCCAGGACGCCGAGCGCCGGGCCCGCTCCGCCGTTGATCGACGGCACGATCTCGAGATAGCGCTCCAGCCAGATGCCGACGAGGCTCGTCGCGGCGAACGCGAGCAGGATGGGTGGAGACCTCTTGGGCTTCACCCCCAGCAGGCCGACGAACGGAATCACGAGCACCAGGAAGAACACCGCCACGCCCACCGGCTTCCATTGGCCGATGAGGCGGTAGAAGATGAAATAGGTCTCCTCCGGCAGGTTCCCGTACCAGATCACCAGGAACTGCGCCCACATGAGGTAGCCCCAGAACACCGTGAACCCGAAGCACAGCTTCCCGAGGTCGTGCAGCTGCCGGGGCGAGATCAGGTCGCCCAGGCGCATCGCCCGGCGGAGCAGGACCGCGCCCACTGCGAGCGCCATCAGGGCCGCGAGGAAGCTCCCCATAAAGTAGAACGCGCCGAACAGGTTGCTCACCCATTTGTGCGCGAGCGACATCATCAGGTCGAACGCGAGCAGGCTGTGCCCGAAGGCGAACGCGACGATGAGGATGGCGGCCTCGCGGCTGATGCGGTCACGGTTTTCCAGGCGGTCGGCCGCGCGCCCCTCGGCGAGCTCGCGGATGTCGGGCTCCAAGTCGTGGCGCACGAAGCGCCAGGAGAGCCAGGCGAGCCCTGCCAGCACCAGGCCGTTACGCACGAAGAAGAACTTCGTGGTGAGCCAGGGACCGATGTCCGGGCGGGGCTCGTGCAGCCAGGAGAACACGTGCTGCCGTCCGAAGAACAGGCCGAGGAACAGCGCCAACGCCACGATCAGGAACGGCGCCGCAGCCTCGGCGAAGCGGATCACGACGCCGGACCAGTGACCCTTCGCGAGCTTCTGGGTCGCGGCGAACACGACGCTCGCCTGCGCCAGCCCGATCCAGAACATGAAGTTGACGTGATAGGCCTGCCACGCGCGGTCCGCGCGGCCGCTGCCGAGCGCCCACAGGAAGACCGCCCCCCCGACGAGCGCGGCGACCGCGCCCAGGGCCACGACGCCCCGGACCGGGAAGGCCCGCGCCCGCCGAACGAGTTCGGCGCGGGCGGCAGCCGGAGCGGCGCTCACCGGCCGCCTCCGCTGCGGGCCTGCGCCTGCAGCGTCCGGACGTAGTTCACGAGGTCCCAGCGGTCGGTCCCGCGCACCTTGTCGCCATAGTGGGGCATCAGGCCCCGGCCCATCGCCTGCGCGTTCACGATCACGCCGTAGATGTAGCCGTCGCTCTGCTTCGCGAGCTGGTCGGTCACGAGCGACCGCACGGCGGGAAAGAACCCGCCTGTCGGGCCGGAAGCGATGGGCCCGTCCCCCTTTCCCGCCTCGCCGTGGCACACGAGGCAGTAGGTCTCGTAGACGAACTTCCCGCGGTTGAGCGACTCGGACGTCCGGGTACGCGAGTTCGTGAGCCGGTCGGCGCTCTTGAGGTCGGCCGTGGGCGCCACGCCCGTGACGGGCACCGTGCCGGGGACGGGCGCCAGGTTGCGGCTGTACGGCTTGAAGCTCCGCTGGTGACGCATGGTGGCGAACCAGCCGACGTGGTGCACCACGTCGTCCGGATTGCAGGCGACGACGGCCAGGACGGCAAGGGCGGCAAGGGCGGCACGTGGCCTACGCACGCCGCACCTCCTCGGCGCCGGCCTGCCGCAACAGCGTCTCCACCTGGCCGGCCCGGTCGGGGGCGCAGGGGACGAAGATGCCGAACTTGTCGTTCGTGAAGCGGGGATCGTACAGCACCGTGCCGAGGCGGCGCGCGGCGAACACCGCGTTGAACGCGATCCCGAGGATCGTCGAGAGGGCGCCGAACAACACCGTCATCTCGAACATGATGACGACGTAGGGCGGGATCGAGCCGATCGGCTTGCCGCCCACGACGATCGGCCAATCATAGGACATGTAGAGCGTGAGCCACGCGCCGATGGCGCAGCCGGCGGCGCCGCCGATCAGCGTGAACATCCGCACCGGGCTCACGGGCTGGTCGAGCACGTCTTCCAGCTCGTGCCGCGGAATGGGCGAGTAGACGGTGAAGTCGTGGTGGCCGCCCGCGCGCAGGCGCCGCACGGTGTCGACCGCGGCGTCGAGCTGGCCGAACACGCCGAGCACCCCGGGGGTGGGCGGCGGGTGGAAGATCGCGCGCAGTGTGGCGAGCGGGTCGGGCAGCCTCATGCGTGCACCGCCCGCGACGCGCGCCGGGGCGGGGGCAGGACTTCCTTGACCTCGGAGATCGACACCGCGGGGAAGTTCTTCACGAACAGGAGGAACCACATGAAGAACCATCCGAAGCTGCCCGCCATGATGCCCCAGTCGGCCCAGGTGGCGTTGTAGGTCGCGTTGGTCCACGTCGTGAAGGGCTCGCCCGCGAGCGACACGACGATGATCACGAAGCGCTCGAACCACATCCCGATGTTCACGAAGATCGAGATCACGAACAGCGCCAGAATGTTGGTGCGGATCGTCTTGAACCACAGGAGCTGGGGCAGGAACGCGTTGCAGATGATCATCGTCCAGCTCGCCCACCAGAACGGCCCGAAGGCGCGGTACCAGAAGGCGGCGCGCTCGTTCGGGTTGCCGCCGAACCACGCCGTGAAGTATTCCACGCAGTACGCGTACGCGACGATCATCCCGGTCAGGAGACACAGCTTCGCCAGGTTCTCGAAGTGGTGACCGGTGATGAGCTCCTCCAGACGAAACAGCTTACGGATCGGCACGAGCAGCGTGATCACCATGGCGACGCCGGAGTAGATCGCGCCCGCGACGAAGTAGGGGGCGAAGATCGTGGCATGCCACCCCGGGACGATCGCCATCGCGAAGTCCCACGACACTACGCTGTGCACCGACAGCACGAGCGGCGTCGCGAGCGCCGCGAGGTACAGGTAGCCACGCGTGTAGTGGCGCCACTGCTCGTTCGTGCCGCGCCAGCCGACGGCCGTGATGGCGTAGAGCTTCTTCCGCCAGCCCGTCGCCACGTCCCGCACCGCCGCGATGTCCGGGATCAGTCCCATGATCAAGAACACGCTCGAGACCGTGAAGTAGGTCCCGATCGCGAATTCGTCCCAGATGAGCGGCGACTTGAAGTTGGGCCACAGCCCGCGCTCGTTCGGATACGGGATCAGCCAATAGAGGTACCACTGGCGTCCGATGTGGATCAGCGGAAACAGCCCCGCCGTCATCACGGCGAACACCGTCATCGCCTCCGCGGTGCGATACACCGCGGTGCGCCACCCGGAGCGGAAGAGGAACAGAATCGCCGAGATCAGCGTGCCCGAGTGCGCGATGCCCACCCAGAACACGAAGCAGGTGATGTAGACGGCCCAGTAGACCGGGTGGGAGTACCCGGCGAGGCCGAGGCCGTAGCGGAGCAGCAGCAGCAGGCAGACGATCCCGATCGCGAGCAGGCCGACCGCGCCGCCCAGCAGCGCGTAGTAGCCCTTCCCCGGGTTGCCCAACGTCCGCGCGACGGCCCGCGTGACGAAGTCATAGGTGACTCGCGAAGGGGGCGCGGGAGCCTCAGCCATCGTGCACGACCTTGGCGAGATAGGTGATCGCCGGCTTGGTGTTCAGGCCGGCGAGCACGTGATAACCCCGCGGGTCCTGGGCGAGCTCTGAGACGCGGGAGCGCCGGTCGTGGAGGTCGCCGAACACGATCGCCTCGGAGGGACAGGCCTGGGCGCAGGCGGGGACGATCTCGCCGTCCCGCACGGTGCGGTCCTCGAGGCGGGCACGATTCTGCGCGCCGCGGATGCGTTGCACGCAGAACGTGCACTTCTCCATGACGCCCTTCTCGCGCACCGTGACGTCGGGGTTGAGCAGCATGTCGAGCGGCGCGGGCCAGGACTCCCACTCGCCGCCCTGCTCCGCGAAGTTGTACCAGTTGAAATAGCGGACTTTGTACGGGCAGTTGTTGGAGCAATAGCGCGTGCCGACGCAGCGGTTGTAGACCTGGCCGTTCAGGCCGTCGGCGGTGTGGTAGGCCGCGAACACCGGGCAGACCGGCTCGCAGGGGGCGTTGCCGCACTGTTGGCACAGCATCGGCGTCACGACCGCGCCCACCGGCTCGCCGTGCTCCCCGCCGGTGTAGTAGCGCTCGACCCGCATCCAGCTCATCACGCGGCGTCGCACCACGAGCTCCTCGCCCACGGTAGCGATGTTGTTCTCAGCGTAGCACGCCGTGACGCAGGCGGAGCAGCCGGTGCATGTCGCCAGGTCGATCGCCAACCCCCAGCGCGGGTGCTCGCCCGCGTAGTTGCCGAGCGACGCCTTCTCGTGTTGCGCCGCCGCCCAATCCTCGAGCGCGCGCTCGGCATAGGCGGGCGCCTCATGCTCCTCGAACGCACGCTCGCCGGACTTGAGCTGCCGCGCCCGCCCGAGCGGCAACACCTCGACATTGTGCGCGCCCAGCTCGCGGGGATCGCCTTCGGCCGTCGCGAGGCGGCGATGCTCTCCCGTCTTCACGACCGACACCGCCACGCTGAACGTGCGGCCCCCGTAACCGTTCGGGGCCGACGACAGCAGCTCGAACGCGTTACCGGAGCGGTCCTTCGCGTAGCGGCCGTACGCCGTGTGGCCCTGGCCGGTCGCGGCGGCCAGCACGTCGGGCCGCACGCCGGGGGTGATCCATACCGGCGCCTTCACGGTGCCGTAGGGAGACTTGAGCAGCAGGAAATCGCCGTTCGTGAGACCCCACCGGGCCGCGGTCGCGGGGTGGATCTCGACCCAGGCGTGCCACGTGATCTTCGAGACGGGGTCGGGCAGCTCCTGCAGCCAGGGCTTGTTGGCCCCGCGACCGTCGTACAGGCCGATGGACGGAAACACGGTGAGCACAGTCTCCCCCGGACCGCCGGCCAGCGCCGGCGGGGTCGCCGTGAGCTGCGCGACCCCGGACGCCAGCCGCACCGGCTGCAGCGGCGCTTCGCCGTAGACGCCGCCGTGTTGCAACGCCTCGCTCCAGAATTGCTCGAAGCTCTTGCCCCCGCCGTGGCGCCGGTGCAGCTCGCGCCACCTGCCCTGGAGATACTCCTGGAACGTCTGGTCCCTCCCCGAAGCCCGTAGCAGCACGTCTCCGGTGTGCCGCGCGTCTGGGAACACAGGCTGCATCACGGGCTGCAGCAGCGCGAACAGCCCGGCCCGCGGGCGCGCATCGTTCCACTGCTCGAGGGGATGGAGATCGGGGAGGATGAGGTCCGCGGCGGCCGCCGTCTCATCGAGGTAGGGCGAGAAGCCGACCTTGAAGCCGACCTTGGCGATCGCCTGCGAGAACGCGCCCGGCAGGGAGTGTGCCGGGTTCGCGCCGTGGACGAGCAACACGGCGACCTTGCCCGCCTCCATGTCGGACACGAGGTCGGCCATCTGTTGGAACGACCCCGCCCCCGCCCCCCCGAGGCTGTCGTTCGGCCCGAACTTGACCGTCTTACCGACCGTGCCCGCGACGTAGTTGAGGATGTTCGCCGCCGCCACGATGGCGGCGCCGTTCGGGTACTGGGCCGCGATCCCGCCCGCCACCGCGAGACCGCCCTTGGACGCGGCGAACTCGCGTGCCAGGCGCGCGATGACGCTCGGCTCGATTCCCACCGCCGAGGCCACCTGCGCCGGCGCATGACGCGACAGCAGGGACGCGAGCCGCGCCGCGTCGGAGGGCACGGGCGCGAGCCGCTCGCGCACGATCACGGACGCCATCGCGAGCGCGAGCAGTCCTTCCGTGCCGGGCGCCGCGGCGATCCACTCGTCCGCGTTCATGCCGGTGAGCGACAGGCGCGGGCCGACGAACACGAACTTGGCCATGGAGGCATCGCGCCCAGCCTGGAACCCGTGCGCGCGGGCGAAGCCGTTCTGGTACCCGACCGGCGACACCCAGGTGTCCAGGAAGTCGGCGCCGAAGGAGACGAGGTAGCGTGCGTTCGCGAAGTCGTACCAGGGCACGGCGGACGTACCGAAGGCGAGGCGATTCCCCTCGCGCAGGGCCTCGAAGGCGAATGGCTCGTAGATCACGTGCCGGCCGCCCACCTGCCGCATCCATTCGTCCACGAGCTCGCCGAACGCACCGGACTCGTGGCCCGTCACGAAGACGATCCCCTTGCCCCGCGCCCCCTTCACCTTCGCCGCGACGCGCCCGATGGCGTCGTCCCAGGCGATGGGCTTCCACTGGCCGTCCCCTGTCCGCTCCAGCGGACCCGCGACGCGGTCGGGATTGTAGAGCCCCTGCAGCCCTGCCTGGCCGCGCGGGCACAGCCGTCCGTGGTTGATCGGTGACTCGGGGTTCCCCTCGAGCTTCACGACGCGGCCCTCGCGCACCTTGGCGTGCAGGCCGCACCCGGCCGGACACTCCCGGCAGGTCGTGGCGTAGTAGGTCGGCGTGCCCGGGACCTGGTCCTCGGGTGGGATCAGGTAGGGAATGAGCTTCTCGGTCGGCTCGGGACCGATGCCGCAGCCCGACAGCAACGCCGCGCCGCCCCCGGTCACGCCGAGGACCTTGAGGAACCGTCTCCGCTCCATCGGCTCGCCCATCAGTAGTGACACAGGGTGCAATCGCGGCTCACGCCGCTCCGCACGTGACAGTTGACGCACCAGCCCATTTTCAGGGTCGACACCTGATAGACCTGGGGCATGCGCTCGACCTGGCCGTGACAGGTCGCGCACGCTTGCGTGCCCAGCGCCTTAATGTGCCGCATGTGAGGAAAGCGCACGAACCCGGGGAGCGCGTGGACCCGGATCCACTGCGGTGGCTGCTTCCCGATCCACGCCTGCTGGACCTTCTTGATCTCGGCCTTATGCTCATCGGTCGAGCCGGTAATGAGTTGGTGGCAGCCGAAGCACGTCTGCACCGCGGGGATACCCGGCTCGCTCGAGACCGCCACGGAGGCGTGGCAGTACATGCAGGGGATGCGACTCTGACCCGCGTGAACGTCGTGGCGAAAAAAGATGGGCTGGCGGGGACCCTTGAGCCTGCCCGTGTCGCTGATGACGCGCGCCGTGCGGGCTTCCTGCGGCTGGCCGTTTTGCGCGGCGAGCGGGCTGGCCATGAAGACGACCACGGCGATCCCGGCCGCGGACCTGCCACACCTCTTCGTCATCAATGCGCTCGATGGCGAATGTATCGTTCGGGTGTCAAACGGCTTGCGGGCGCCGGAATGTAGCCCCGGCGGCGAACGCCGCACAAGGGCAAAACGCGGACGCTAGTCGGGTCGCGCCAGCAGCATGTGTTTGAGGCGAACGATCTCGACGAACGCGTCCACGGCATCGAGGTCGGGAAACGGCAGCCAGCACCAGCGCACGCCGCTCGCGATCTCGCCGTCGCGGATCGCCGCGCGGATCGGCTTGGGGAGTCCGTCGGTGAGCGCCAGCTCCTTCTCCTCGAATTCCCTCAATACGAACGTGCCGCTGACGCTCAGCTCCATGGGATGGAGGTAGCCGAGCTTGCGTCCGGCGACCTCGTACATCCACACCCACTTCCAGGTCGTTCCCATGAACACGACCTGCTCGGTCACGTGCTTGAGCGCGCGCATCCCCTCGCGCGCCCGCTTGAACCGCTGCGCGGCGCGCTGAGGCAGATCCCGGATCGGCGCGTCGGCCTTGGGACGCTTCCGGGGATCCTTGTAGAGTGTCGTTGCCCAGTAGGTGGGCGGCTGGTTCTCGAGCGGAATCATGGCGTTGTTATCGGGACGACGGGCTCGCGGCCAACGGCTCTAAGGTAGCAAGCGGGCCGCGGAACGGAAACGTCCCGCGTCCAGCAACCGGGCCACCGAGACTCCGGGAACGGCCATCCGCCCGTCCGTTCCCATGGTCAGCTTGATCACGTCCACCCCCCGGCCGAACCAGCGCGTGCTGGGCTCGAGGTCGGAGGGATAGACGCAGCGAGGCAAGCAGGCGACGGCGAGGTCGGCCTGCGACCCGATCCCCGTAGCGGGCATCGTGCCCGCCCAGAGCTGGGCCCCGTATTCCACGGCGATACGGTACATCCGGCTCACCTCCGCAAGACCGCCCACGCGGTGGACCTTGAGGTTCCAGACCCGCGGGCCCTCGAGCTCCTTCACTTGCCGGGCGAGCGCGGCGCTCTCGAGCGTCTCGTCGAGGCAGACGGGGGTACGCAGCTCGCGACCGAGCCGGACGTGCCCCACCAGCTCATCGGGGGCGAGCGGCTGCTCGATGAACAAGAGCCCGGCGTCGTCGAGCGCGCGCAAGGCGCGCTCGTGATCCGGCCAGCGATAGGCGCCGTTCGCGTCCACGGTGAGCGGCAGCTCCGTGCCCGCCATGCCCGAGCGCGCGGCGCGCACGGCGATCTCGTCCCATCCGGGCGCGATCTTGATCTTCACGCGGCGGTAGCCCAGCTGCAACGCGTCGTACACCCGCCGCGTCAGCGTCTCCGGCTGCCGATCGCCCGGGATGCCGAGCGCCACACCGCACGGCACGCTCGTCGCCGGCGCGACCCCGAGGCGGCCGGCGATGAGCTGGGCCATGCCGACGCCCGCGCGGTGCGCCGCGAGGTCCCAGGCCGCCGTCTCGACGCCAGCCCGGGCGAACGGGTTGCCGCGAATCTCCGTCCGCACCGCTTCGTCCACCGCTTCGGGCGATTCGAACGCCCGGCCGGCGACGCGCGGCGCGAGCACCCGGCGCGTCAGGTCGATGGCGCTCGCGAGCGTCTCCGCCGAATAGAACGGCAGCTCGAACGGCGGCGACTCGCCATAGCCCACGTGCCCCTCGTCGTCGTGCAGCGCCACGATGAGCGAGCGACGCTCGCTCACCGCACCGCCCGAGATGATGAACGGCTCGACGAGCGGCAGGGCGAGGTCGAACAGCTCAATGCGGGCGATGCGCATCACGTGCGACATCCAGGAAGTGCAGCTCCCCGTCGCGGCGCTCGAGCTTCCCCCGAGCCTCGAGCTCCAACATTCCCGCGACCAAGCCGTCCCGCGGGTCGAATATCAGCGCGTGCAGCGCGCGCTGCGTGCGCGACCCGTGGGTCGCGGGGAACTGGGAGAGCGGCAGCTGGAAGAGGGTGTGGAGCTGCACGCTTTCGCAACCGCGCTGCGCGTATTCGAGCAGCACGCGCCCGGAGCAGACGTTGCCGGTGCCCACACGAGGACGGTAGGAGGCGGTAGCGGGCGGTCGCAGGCGGTAGAGGTCCAAGACGCGGAGATTGCGGTCGCTCAAGTCCCAGCCGCCGTAGGCGACCCCCAACTTGTCGTCGAACAAGCGATTGAAGCAGACGAGGGTGTCGGCGCCCGCCGCGGCGTCCATCATGGCGACCTGAAACGCGTCATCGAAGCGCGCGTTCATGAGCTTCACCGCGACCCGCACGGGAACGGGCGCTGCCTCGCGGATCCGTTCGGGCACCTCCCGCAGCCAGCGTATGATTTGGGCGGGGTCCTCGGACAGCGCGTCGCCCGCGAGGGTGGGAGAAAAGTCCTTCTCCAGGAGCAGCGGCGGCTCGCCCCACGCCCCGGCGAGCCGCCGCGTCGTGTGCCGGTACTCGCCGTCGCGGAACGGCTCGGCGAGCCGCGGCAGATGATACTTCACGCTCGGGACGACGAGCATCCCCGTGGCGCGCGCGAGGTCGCGGCCGGTGCGCAGGAGCGCCAGGTATTCCGCCAGCGGGCGGTCCCAACCCCTGCCCTTCCAGGTCACCGTCCATCCCGAGCGACCGCGGCGCTCCACCTTCATTCTCGTCTCGTGGATCGCCCACGCGGCCATGGCCCGGGCGCCGGTTTCGTCCTCCGCGATGACGGTTTTCAGGATCGCGCAGGCGAGGCCGGCCGCAGCGTCGTCCTCGAGCTGAGTCGCGTTGAGCGAGAGCTGCCCCGAGGCCTTGCCGATCGGGTGTGGGAGATCGACGCCGAGGTAGCGGGCCGTGAGATCGATGCCGTACGTCTCGCGCACGTGAGACGGAAAATCGCGCGGCAGCTCGCGCTTGAAGCGCTCGAAGTCGCGCTCCAGTCGCTGCCTCGCCCTACCGGGCGAACCGGGCGAGCGCGAACTGGGGATCGAGGGCCTTGTGATCGAGGACGTGAGCGGCAACCAGCTCGCCGACAGCGGGCCCGTGCTTGAACCCGTGGCCCGAGCCGCCGCCCACGAGCCAGACGTTGTTCGCGCCGGGATGACGATCGATGATGAAGTGCTCGTCCGGACTCTGCTCGTACTGGCACACGCGCGCCTCGAGCAGCGGCGCGCCGGCGAGCCCCGGAAAGCGGTACCCCAGGTAGTCGCGCGCCGCGCGCAGCCCCTCCGCACTCGCCTGCCGCTCCCCTGCGGTGGGATCGAACGGCGGACCGCGCGTGTCGTCCGCCACCTTGAAGCCCCGCCACCGGTTGCCGGGGATCCCGTACATGAAGCGCGCGCCGTGGTCCGCCCAAACGGGCAGGGCCTCCTCGGTGAACCGCGCGTCGCCGGGCGGCGTCCCGAAGAAGAACACCTCCTGACGCGTGGGGCGCACCAGGTCGCCGATCACGTCCGGGAACAGGCGCCCGAGCCAGGGGCCCGCCGCGAACACGTACGCGTCGGCGCGCAGCACGCCCCCGTCCGAGAGCGCGACGCCGTCCATCACTCCCGCCGCCACGTCCCCCGGTCGCACGGCGAGCTGGCGATACTCGCCCCCCTCCTCGAGAAAGCCCGCGAGCACGGCCTCGCACGCGAGCCGCGCGGTCAGGTAGCCGGCGTCACGCTCGAGAATCGCCCAGCGCACCTTCGCGCAATTGATCTGGGGATAGCGCCGCGCGGTCTCCGCGCCGTCCAGCTCCTCGAACGCGAGCCCGGCCTCCTTGAGGATCGGCAGCGCCGCCCGTTCGTACTGATCGTCGTCCTCGACGAGCCACAGCACGCCGATGGGGTAGTAGAGCTGGCGCTGCCAGCGCCGCTCCTGCTCGCGCCACAGCGCGAGCGAGCGCGCCGCCAGCACCGTGTAGACGCGCCGCGGCCCGTAGGTCCCGCGGATCACGCGCGTCTCGCCGCCCGAGCTCGCGCGCGAATTGCCAGGGCCCCAGGCATCGAGCAGCGTGACGCGCGCGCCCCGCCGTCGGAGATGCCAGGCCGTCCAGCCGCCGAACGCGCCGGCCCCCACCACGACCACGTGCACTCGCTCAGCCATTGCCACGGAGCCTTTCGCGAAGCGCGACCACCCGACGAGCCCGCCGGCCGCCGCGCACCATTCGAGGAACGACCGCCGCCTCACGGACGCGCGGCGCGGACATCGCGCACCGCTCGGCGGACCTCCTCGCGCTCGGCAGGGTCGAGCACGGGGCCCCAAGGGTCGTCGCAGGCGTCGTCGGGGATGACGCCCTCGGCCGCGAGGGCCCACAGCATGCGACGGACGTACCCTTCCATCGGCGGGATGAAGGTCGCTCCCGCGAGCCGGTCACACACCCCCGACAGCTGCACGAACTTCGCGAAATCGCGGTTGCGGAAGGCCTCCAGCAGCGCGACCTGAACGTCCGTGAGCGCCGCCCCCATCCCCACCAGGGCCGCACGCGCTCCCATCGTGAGCGAGTAGCCCAGGAATCGGTCCTCGCCGGTGATCAGCAGCTTGTCGGGATAGTCGCGCATCAGCCCCGCGATGCGCTGGAACGCCATGACTGAGTCGAGCGTGGCCACCTTGATGCCGATGACGCTCGGCAGGGCCAGGATGGCTTGCAATGTCCGGTTGTCGTAGGGCACGCCGCCGGCCGCCTCGTACAGATAGAACGCGATGACCGGGAGCTCACGGCCGAGGCGGTCGTGGTAACGCACTGGGTCGTTAGAGGTCGGGAACGCGAGCAGCGCGTCCGCCCCCCCCGACTTGGCCTCGCGGGCCATCTCGATACTGCTCGCGCCCGCGACGATCACGCTCAGCGGCAGCGCCGCGCGCCACGTCTGGAGCACGCGCCGCCGTTGATCCGTCGAGAGGTGCGGCCCCCGACCGGTGTGGGCCCACACCGCCACGCCGGCGATCTGCTGACCGGCCATCCACCTGACGTACGCCTCCAGCGCGTCCTCGGCGATCGCGCTGCCGCGAAAGGGGACGAGAACGGCGGGGACGAGACCCCACTCGAGTCGGCTCGTCAGGCGGTCGATCAGAAGGCCAGAGCGGCGCGGGCGTTGCCTACCTCGATCGCGGCCCGCTGCTGCGGCGTGAGGTCCAGGAGGTCGAGCTTTGCGAGGCTGATTTCGGGAATCCGCAGCGGCTGCCCCGTCCCGAACACCAGCTGCTCCACACCGACCGTGGCGAGCAGCGTCTCGAGGTGATCTTCGGGCGGCCCCCAGATCCAGCTGATGTCCCACCACAGGCGCGCCGCCTCCTCGGGCGTGGAGCCGAAGTGGACCTCCTCGATGAGTCCCCGGTCGGCGTGAGTCACGATGATGCGCACGTCGTCGTCGGTCCGGATCAGCGCGCGCACCGCCGCCGCTGGGAGCTCGGGCGCGGTGTCGTTGGGGTGGCGCTGGCGTCCGTCCTCCAGGCGGACGGCGAGCACGAGTGGGAGCCGTGCGGCCGCGCACGCGGCGGCGAGCACCCGCATTTCGGCGCCCGCCGGGTCGAGTCCGTAATACGTGGGATCGCAGCGAACGGCGGGGGCGCCGCGGTCCGCCGCTTCGCCGATGGTCTCTTCCCATCCCTTCCGCCCCGGATGCACGGCGGGGATCGGCTTGAGGCGCCGGTCGCGGCCGGTCGCTTCGTACAGCCACGCGTTCCCCTCTTCGGGCGCACGCCAGAAGAAGCTCGGCAGATGGCTCACCCACGCCTCGTCGATGCCTGTCCGGTCCATGGCGGCGCGCAGCGCCTCGGGCGAGCTGCCGGGGACGCGGCGCCAGGGATAGGCCCCGAGCAGGGCGTTGACATCGACGCGCATCAGTCGGACGGGAAGGCGCCGCGTGGAAAGATGCGCGCCGCGTTCTTCCAGCTCACCTGCTCGAGCTCCGGTCCGCGCAGCAGGTGCGCGAGGTAGCGCAGCTTCGCCCAGCCCGTGTCCATCGTGAGATCCGAGCCCCAGAGCAGCCGCTCCACGCCCACCGCTTCGACGCAGCCCTCGAGCATACCGCCGTCCGCGCCACTGCCCGAGAGATCGAGGAGCACGTTGGGCGTGCCCCCCCGGAGCGCGGCGAGCGAGTGCTGCCAGTCCCCGCCCCCGCCGATGTGGGCGAGGATGAAGCGCACGTCCGGATGGCGCTCCGCGAGCGCGCACAGCTCGGGGGCGTCCGAGGCCTCCTGCCCCGGCCAATCCCGCCGCCGGTGCTGCCACACGTGGTGCAGCACCGGGAGCCCGCGCTCGCGCGCGAGCTCGCAGATCGGATCGAGCAGGGGATCGTTCGCCCGCCGGCTCGCGGCGAGCTTGATCCCGATCATGCCGGCGGCGCGACAGCGGTCAATTTCGCCCAGGGCGTGGGCGGTGAAGTTGGGGTTGACCGTGACGTAGCCGCGGATGCGATCCGGGTGCGCGCGCTCGAGGGCGAGCAACGCGTCGTTGCCGTATTGCAGGTCCGGCGGGGACGGGAAATAGACCGGGGACGTGCGCCCCCAGGTGCCGAGGACCGAGGCCACGTGGATCGTGACGCCCATCCGCTCGCCCGCGCGCAGGCGGCTCGCATTGCGCTCCCGCCAGTCGGCCCGCGGCGTGCGGTCGTGGTAGAAGTGAGCGTGCACGTCGATGAGCATGGGCCAGAATCTGGGTCATAAGACGCTAAGTCGCTACGTTGTAGGACCCTGCGGGGCCCGCTTGGGGCGCAGCGTTATGGCATCTTATAACGGTTTATGTATTTTGGTCGCGTGACCACGCCCCCCCGCCAGCCGCCCCGCCCGCCCCCGCGCCCACCCACGCCGCCTCCCAGACCCCCCGGGGCCAGGCCACCCGGCCCGGCGAAGGCGGCACCGTCCAAGGCGGCCGCGTCGGCGAAGGCGGCGTTCGCCAAGGCTGCAGGGAGCCCGCTGTTCCGGCGCGCGCGCAACATGCTGTTTCGGCCACGGAACGAGTGGAACACAATCAGCAGCGAGTTCACGAACGCGAGCACGATCTACAAGAGCTATGTGATACCGCTCAGCGCCATCGGCCCGATCGCGACCATGCTCGGGGCGCTGGTCTTCGGCAAGGTCGGCACCATGTTCGGCCCGGTGAACGCGCCGCTCGGCGCGGCACTGCAGGGAGCGGTGGCCCACTACGTTCTCGGGCTCGCGAGCGTGTACGCGCTCGCGATCGCACTCGACGTCCTCGCGCCCAGCTTCGGAGCCCAGTCGAACCGCGTGCAGGCCCTCAAGCTCGCCGCCTACGCCAGCACGCCGTCCTGGCTCCTCGCGGCGCTGCTCCTCGTTCCCCAGTTCGGCCTGCTCGTGCTGCTGGGACTGGTGTACACGCTGTGGCTGCTCGCCCTGGGGGTGCCCGTCGTCATGAAGGTCCCCGGCAACGCCCCGGAGAAGGCCACCGCGTACCGGCTGATCGCGGTCATCGTGGCGCTCGTGCTGATCCTGATCTTCGAGGCGGTAGCCGGAGTGTTCGGCGCCTAGCGCCGCTCGCCGGGAAACGCGGCGCGCGTGACGCCGTCCTCGCGCGCCAGCAGCGGCGTCGCCGCGGCGAGCCCCAGGCCCGCGAAGACGGCGAGCGCCGCGAAGTCGAACCCAACCGCCAACTCTCCCCCGTAACCCGCCGCGCTCCAGGGCGCGAGCAGGGCGTGCTTCAGCAGGTCCACCCCGTAGGCGAGCGGATTCAGATAGGCGAGGGCCCGCAGCGGCGCGGCGAGATTCCGCACCGGGTAGAACGCGCCGCACAGGAACAGCATCGGGAAGATCGCGAAGTTCATCACGCCGGCGAAGTTCTCGATCGAGCGGATGGTCGCGGCGAGGACGAGCCCCACCGCCCCGGCGGCGAGGCTCGTCAGGACGACGGCAGCGAGCGCCAGCACCGCGCCGCCCGGCGTGACGCTGAGCCGCGCCGCCGGGAGCAGGATCAGTGCGACCGCCAGCGCTTGCACCGTGCCGAGCAGCGTCGCGCCCAAGACCTTGCCCAGCGCGATGGCGCCGCGCGGGACGGGCGCCACCAGCAGCATGCGCAGCACCCCCGCGTCCCGGTCGGTCACGGTGGAGAGGGCGGCGAGGAACGCGCCGAAGAGGACGACCATCCCGAGCAGGCCCGGAGCCATGTAGCGCGGGTAGTCGAGGCCCGGTGGACCCGCGAACATCGCGCGGAATCCCGCGCCGGCGAATACGAACCACACGAACGGCCGCGCCACGCTGCTCACCAGCCGCCCCCGCTGGCGCAGGAACCGGACGAACTCGCGGGCGACGATGCCCCAGACGGCGCGCGCCATCGCTAGCGTTCGCGCCCCGGGGGGGCCGCCGCCGCGTCCGCCTCGGCGAGCGGGCGCCCGGTGCGCGCCAGAAACACCTCCTCGAGCGACCCCGCCCCGGCCGCGCGCTTCAGCTCGGCGGGTGTCCCCTGGGCGACGAGGTGACCACGATCGAGCACGGCTACGCGGTCGCACGGCTCCGCCTCCTCTACGTAGTGCGTCGTCAGGAACACCGTCATCCCCGAGGCGGCGCGCAGGTCCCGGATGAACTGCCACAGCGTGCGCCGCGCCCGGGGATCGAGCCCCGCCGTCGGCTCGTCGAGGAACAGGACGCGCGGCCGGTGCAGCACACCGCGCGCGATGTCGGCCGCGCGGCGCATGCCGCCCGAGAGGGAGCGCACCGGCGAGTCGCGGCGCTCCGACAGCCCGAACTGCCGCAGCAGCTCGTCGATCCGTGTCGCGGCGGAGCGCGTCCCCCCCGGGAGGTCCCACAACCGCGCGGCGAAGCGGAGGTTCTCCTCCACCGTGAGGTCGCGGTCGAGCGTGGGCTCCTGAAACACCAGCCCGATGCTCTTCCGCACCGCGAGGCTCTCGCGCACCACGTCGTGCCCCGCGATGCGGGCGCTCCCACGCGTGGGTCGCAGCAGCGTGGCGAGGATGTGGACGGTGGTGGTCTTGCCGGCGCCGTTCGGTCCGAGGAAGCCAAAAAACTCGGCCTCGCCCACATCGAGGTCGAGGCCGTCCAGCGCGCGGACCGCGCCGAAGTCCTTGCCGAGGCCGAGCGCCTCGATCATCCCTTCGCGGCGAGGGCCCGGGAGTTGGGTGCGGCGCGGTACAGCCACTCGCCCGCATCCACCGCGGCGGTGCGCTCGACCTCGGCCACAGCGTCGTCCACGAGGTGGCGATGCGGCGACAACGAGCACACGGGGTCCGTCACGCCGGCGTCGCCCGCGATCAGGAATGCCTGGCAGCGACAGCCGCCGAAGTCCACCGTCTTGCGCGGGCAGGAGCGGCACGGCTCAGGCATCCAGGCGTCGCCGCGGAACGCGGTGAAGGCGTCGGAGTGGTGCCAGATCCATTCGAGGGGGTGCTCCCGCACGTTTGCGAACTTGAGCGTCGTGATGCGGCCCGCGGCGTGGCACGGCCACACCTCGCCCGCCGGAGTCACGGTCATGTAGGAGCGGGCCCACCCCCCCATGCAGGGTTTGGGATAGCGCTCGTGGTAGTCAGGGAGCACCCACACGATCTCGAGCTTCGTGCCCAGCCTGGCCCGCTCTTCCTGCACCACCCGCCACCCCTCGTCGAGCTGCGCCCGCGTCGGCATCAGCGCGTCGCGGTTGTGAAACGCCCAGCCGTAGAACTGCGTGTTCGCGAGCTCGATGCGCTCGGCGCCGAGCGATTCCGCCAGCAGGATGAGATCGCGCACCTGGTGGAGGTTCTTGCGGTGCAGCACCACGTTGACGGTGAGCGGGAAGCCGAGCTCCTTGGTCCAGCGGTAGGCGGCGAGCTTGTCGCGGTAGGACGCGGTGCCGGCGATGTAGTTGGAGAGCTCTTCGTCCGCCGCCTGGACGCTGATCTGGACGTGGTCGAGCCCGGCGCGCCGCAGCGCGGCGAGGCGGTCCTTCGTCAGGCGGTAAGCCGACGTGATGAGCGACGAGTAGAGCCCGACCTCGTGTGCTGCCGCGACGAGCTGTTCGAGATCGGCGCGCAGCAACGGCTCGCCGCCCGAGAGGCCGAGCTGGAGTACGCCCAGCGCCTTGGCCTCGCGGAACACGCGGCACCAGTCCTCGGTGCCGAGCTCGTTGCGAAACCGGCCCCCGGCGAACTCCAGCGGGTTCGAGCAGTAGGGACACTGCAGCGGACAGCGATAGGTCAGCTCCGCGAGGAGCCACAGCGGCTGCGACATCATGGACGGAATCTAACTCAGCCTCTCTCGAACAGGATGAGCCCCTTCGCGGCGAGCGCCTCGAGGAAGCCCGTGACGTCCTGCTGGACCCCCTCGACGCCGTAGCGCTGCTGGAGCGACGTCACGATGCCGGCGAGGGTGTGTGTGCCGTCGCACATCGCCAGGATATCGGCGCCGGTCTCATTGAGCGCTACCAACCCTTCCGGGTACAGCAGCACGTGGCGCTGGCGGACTTCGTCCCACTGCAGCCGCGCCTTGGGGGCGACGCGGACGGTCGCGGCATCGGGCGCGGGGGAGGTCACGGGGCATTGCCGGGCAGAGGCCCCCGCTCGACGGCGTCGAGCAGGGACCAGAGCACGTCGCACTTGAAGTCGAGCGCGGCAACGGCCCGCTCCTGAAGCTCGCGGGTGCGGCAGCGCTCGGTGACGAGCGCGAGCGCGTGTTCGGCATCACGCGGCGCCTGCTGGAGCCGGGCGCGAAAATACTCGAGCCCGGCGGGGTCGATCCACTTGTAGTGAGCGAGGATCGCCGAGAGCCGCTGGCTCACGATCGTGGGCGCGAACAGCTCCGTCAGCGATGCCGCGACCGCCTCGATCCACGGCCGGGTACGGCAGAACGTGATGTACGCTTCGACAGCGAACCGCACCCCCGGCAGCACCCAGCGGCCGGCCAGCAGCGTGTCCCGCTCGACCCCCATGGCCTCGGCGAGGCGCAGCCAGGCCTCGAGCCCGCCCTCGCCGTCCGCCCGCCCGTCGTGATCGACGATCCGCTGGATCCACGCGCGCCGCACAGCGGGCTCGGGGCAGTTCGACATGATGGCGGCATCCTTGATCGGAATCGCCTGCTGGTAGCAGAAGCGGTTCGCGACCCAGAGCTGCAGCTCCTCGCGCCGCAGCTCCCCACGGTGCATCCGCTGGTTGAAGGGATGGTGGATGTGGTAGCGCGCCTCGCCGACGGCGCGCAGCCTGCGAACGAGCTCGTCGCGCGACCAGGGCTGGGCGTCGGGCGCCGGCGTCATAGCTCGAACGCCATGCCGTCGTCTCCCACCTCGATCCCCGCCGCTTCAAGCTGCGCCCGCTCGGCCGAGCCGCGGCACAAGATGGGATTCGTGTTGTTGATGTGCACGAGCACCGTGCGCTTCGCCCCCAGGCGAGGCAGCGCGCCGAGGCTGCCGCTCGCGCCGCCTACCGGAAGGTGCCCCATCTCCCGCGCCGTCACCGCGTCCACACCGGCGGAGCGCAGCTCGCCGTCCGACCAGAACGTGCCGTCGAACAGCAGGAGATCCGCGCGCGCGGCCAGGCGCTCCACCACCGCATCGACCGCCGCCGCCGTCGGAATATAGGAGAGCGTCCCGCCCGTACGCTCGTCCGCGAGCCGCAGCCCGACGTCGAAGGTCCCGGCGGGGGCCCCGCGCGCGTAGCGCGGCGGGCGGCGCGCCACACCCAGCGCGGTACAGGAGATCCCGAGCGGTTGGCCCGCGACGTCGGCGAGCGCGATCGGCTCACCGTCCGGCAGGGGACGCGCGTCGGCACCCGCATAGGCGGACAGAGCGCGCAGCAGCGGCCACTGCTCGGTGAGCAGGGAGATCACGCCGCCGGGAGCGTACACCGGGATCTTCTTCGTGTGCTCGCGTAACAGCATCAGGCCCAGCGTGTGATCGATCTCGCCGTCGGTACAGACCACCGCGGCGAGCGGCGTCCCGCGCACGCCTCGCGGCCACAGGGCGCGGTGCGCGGCCAGCTGCTGGCGCACGTCGGGCGACGCGTTGAGCAGGATCCAGCGCTCGCCGTCCGCGCTCACCGCCACGGACGATTGCGTGCGGCCGGGGCCCTGCTCCCGCGCCGCGCGGCAGTTGGGACAGCCACAATTCCACTGGGGGAGTCCGCCACCTGCGGCGGAGCCGAGGATGATGACGCGCATCGAGAAAAAAGAGGCCGGGATCGCGCCCGGCCTCCTCAAGCTTGGCTGTTCAACTCGGCGAGGTTACGCGTTACCCGCGTACGCGCCGACTTCCATGCCCAGCTCGACGACCTCGAATTCAGGCTTCGTCCACGACATGTTGCAACCTCCGATACTGGTGGTGGTCGACCACTCAACCGCTAGCTTCCCTAAGCAGGCGCCGTGCCATCCCGAATGGGAACAGGCGAGACCGCGGCCTAACCGTGTAACTCCTTCCCTTCGAAGCAATTGTCGTGCGTGAAGGCCGCGAGTGCGGGGGCCGGCTCCGGAGCCGGGGAGTGAGTCATTTCACCCAATCTGGGTGGAATCACCCACTCAGGGCTGCAAGCCGAACTTCTTCAACCGGTAGCGCAGCGTGTCCCTGGAGATCCCGAGACGCTGAGCCGCCTTCGTCTGATTCCCTCCCGCCTCCCGCAGCGCTCGCTCGATGACCGATTTCTCCCACTGGGCCAAGTCCACGCCCGGCGGCGGCAGCGCGGCTGCGGCCGGTGCCGCTCCCGGCTCCCCGTCAGGGCTGCCGCTCGCCCGCGACGCGCCGTGGTCGGCTGAACCGACTCCCGTGGGGCTCGTCACCGCAAGGTGCTCGATGTCCAGCGTGGGACCTCGACTCCACAGGACCGCCCGCTCGATGACGTGGCTGAGCTCGCGTACGTTCCCCGGCCACGGATAGGAGAGCAGCAGATCGCGCGCCGCCGCGCTCATCTCACGAACCACCTTCCCGTACTTGGCGTTGAACGACCGCAGGAAATGTTCGGTGAGGAGCAGCACGTCACTACCGCGCTCCCGCAGGGGGGGTACGTCGAGCACGATCACCGCCAGGCGGAAATAGAGATCCTTGCGAAACCGCTCCTGGCGCGCCTCGCGCTCGAGGTCACGGTTCGTCGCGGCGACGATGCGGAAGTCGATCTTGCGCTCGCGCACGCTGCCCACGCGTCGCACCGCCCGCTCCTCGATGGCCCTGAGCAACTTCCCCTGCACCGACAGGTCGACGTCGCCGATCTCGTCGAGAAAGAGGAACCCCCCCTCCGCCGCCTCGACCAGGCCGGGCTTCGACTCCTTGGCGTCCGTGAACGCGCCGCGCTCGTAACCGAACAGCTCGGCCTCCATGAGGGTGGCCGGCAAAGCCGTGCAGTTGATCTCGATGAACGGCTTCATGGCGCGGGGACCGGAGGCGTGAATGGCGCGGGCCAGGAGACCCTTGCCGGTGCCGGTCTCGCCCGTCAGGAGGACGGGCGGTGCCTCGTCCAGCGAGGCGATCTGGCGCGCCCGCTCGAGCACCGCGCGGATGACCGGCGACTCTCCCAGCATGGCCGGGAACCCCACGTCCCGAGTCGCGCGCCGACGATAATAGGACAGCTCCTGTCGCAGCAGCCGGTTCTCGCGAGCCCGGTCCGCGAGGAGCTTGAGCTCCTCCAGGTCCACGGGCTTCTTGACGTAGTCGAAGGCGCCAAGCTTCACCGCCTCCACCGCGCCCTCGATCGAGCCGTAGGCCGTCACCATGATGACCGGAATGACCGGATCGAACTCGCGGATCCGTTTGAGGAGGTCGAGCCCGCTCATGCCGGGCAGGCGGACGTCCGCGAACACCACGTCTGGCTGCAGGTTTTCGAGCAGCTCCATCGCCTTCTCGCCGCTCGTCGCCACCTCCGCGTCATAGCCGTGGTCGGCCAGGAACGCCTTGGCCGACCGCGCCAGCGTCTGCTCGTCGTCCACGATCAGAACCGTGGAGCCGCTCATGCGAGGCTCGGGGCCGCCGGGGCGGGCGCCCTGTCGCCGCTCGCGACCGGCAGCCAGACGCGAACGGCCGTGCCGCGGCCGACCGCGCTCGCGATCTCCAACCGGCCGCCGGCCTCCTCGACGTAGCGCTTGGCAATCGCCAGCCCGAGCCCCGTGCCCTCGGGTCGCGTCGTGAAGAAGGGCTCACACACGGTGGGCAGGATCTCGGAGGGGATGCCCCCGCCCGAATCGCTGATCTCGATGACGACGCCGTTTGCGCCCACGCCGGCGCCCTCGGGCCGAGTCGCGATCTCGAGCCGCCCTCCATCGGGCATGGCGTCGAGCGCATTCGACACGATCTCGGTCAATGCCTGCTCCAGTCGCATCGGGTCGACGCGAATCTCGGGGAGCGCCGCCGCGTGGTTCATCGCCAACTCGACCCGGCGCTGGCGCAGCAACTCGGAGAAGCCGGAGAGCGCGCCCTCGACCAGCGCCCGCACGCTCTCCCGAAGAGGGCGGAAGGGGGCGGGCCGGGAGAACGTCAACAGGTGAGCGATCCTGAGATCGAGACGATCGACCTGCTCGACGATGGCACCCAGCTGCTCGCGGGCGGCGGGGGCTTCGACCCGGTGCTGGGCGAGCTGAGCGGCCGCGCGCAGGCTCGCCAGAGGGTTCCGGAGCCCGTGGGCCACCGCAGCCGCCATCTGCCCGATCGAGGCCAGCTTCTCGGACTGCACGAGCTGGGCGCGGGATTGACGGAGCCTCTCGGTCATCTGCGCGAAGGAGCGGGCGAGGTCGCCGATCTCGTCGCGCGACCGCGGCTCGATCGCGTGGTCCAGGTCGCCCGCGCCAACCACGGCCATGGCCTGCCGCAGCTCGCTGATCGGACGCGCCAGACTCCGGGAAATCAGCCACGAAGCGACGAGGCCCACGACCAGCGCGAGCACGATGATTGACCAGAGGACGCGCCGCTGCGCCTCCACGATCGTCTGCACCTCCGCGACGGCTCGCTGCACGCTCAGCTCGCGGGCCTGGCGGTAGATCTCGCGGTTCACCACCGCCAGGGCCGGCTGCAGGCGCTCCACCAGCTCGTGCCGCGCGGTGAGGTAGGCCGCCTCGCGCTGTCCGGAATCGTACAGCTTGAACACGCGAGCGGCGACGGTGCGGATGTCGCCTTCGATGGCGCGGACGCCGTCTGCGAACTTCAGTGCGTCGGGGGGAAGACCAGCCGCCCAGCGATCGAGCCAGTAGTCCACCACCTGCTCGGTGAGCGGGAACTCCTTCTTGGCCGCGGGATCGCCGCTGAGGTAGCGCCAGACCACCTGGGTCTGGTTGAACATGGCGTCTTCCACGTCCGCGTACGTCCGCGAGTGGGCCAGGCGCTGACGTAGTCCCTCCAGCGTGCCTCCCTCGAGCGCGTTGGTCCGAATCGCCTGAACCCCGACGAGCAGCGTGGGGAGCACCATCAAGGCGAAACCCAGAAGCAGCTTGCGCTGGAGACTCATAGCTCGAATTCTAGCGCAGATGCCGGCGGGCCGCCCTAGGACCGATCGACCACGCTTCTCAGGACGTCGTCGAGCGCGTCCAGCGTCCGCTCCACCGTCGCGTCGTCGTGGGCCAGGGACACGAAGTTGTACGCGGTCCGCTTGAACAGGACGCCCCGCGCCGCGCACGCCCGGGCGACGGCCCGGGAGACGTCATCGCTCGTGTAGTGGAGGAAGCACATCTCGGCCACCCCGCCCACCCCCGCGACGGCGCCGGCGTGCTCGTGCTGCAGGCGGTGCAGCCCGTGCAACAGCCGCATCCCGACGCGGTGCAGGTGCGCCGGCACGCCCTGCGAGACGACGACGTCGAGCGTGGCGCGCGCCGCCGCGAGCGCCACGCTCTCCGTCGCCAGGGTAGAGGAGATCCACGTGCGGGAGACGCCCGCCAGGAGGTCTTTGCGCCCCCCGACCGCGGCGAGCGGGAAGCCGTTGGCGAGCGCCTTGCCGAGGACCACGACATCGGGCTGGACGCCATAGCGCTCCCCCGCCCCGCCCACGGCGAGCCGGAACGCCGTCTTGATCTCGTCGAACACCAGAACCGCCCCGACGCGCGCCGTCTCCTCCCGCAGCACGGCCAGCCACTCGCGGCGCGGCTCCTCCACGACGACCGGCTCGATTACGACGACCGCGAGCCGATCCCCGGCTTCGCGGATCTGTTGCCTGGTGCGCTCGGCATCGTTGAACGGCAGCTCGGCGTAGAGCGCGCGGGTCGCGGCCGGCACGCCCTCGATGCCGGCGCCCTGACACCAGTCGAGCCAGCCGTGATAGCCGCACCCGAGCGCCAGGTCGCGCCCCGTGGCGACGCGCGCGAGGCGCACTGCCGCCGCGACCGCTTCGGCGCCGGTCTTGAGGAAGCGCACCGCCTCGATCCACGGGATGTGGCGGCACAGCGCTTCGGCCAGCTCTTCCTCGACGGGCGGCGGGAGCGGCCCGACGACCCCGGCGGCGATGGCCTGCTCGGCCGCGCGGTTCACCGCGGGATGCCCGTATCCCAGCGCGACGGCGCCGAGCGCCATCACGTAATCCACGTATTCGCGCCCGGCCTCGTCCCACACGCGACACCCCGCAGCGCGCGTGATGCGCTCGGGCGGCGGCCCGTCCGTCCCCGGCTCCGCGGGGCCGAACAGGGCGTCCGGCCGCAAGCTAGCGGTCGACGTGAACCCCGGGACGCGCCAATCGCTCGGCATACTTGACCACCTCGATCGCCATCGCCCGGAGCAGCTTGACCTCCCGCTCGTCGAGCGGGGCACGGTGCATCACCTCGCGCACGGTCCGCATCACGCCGTCCACATCGCGGGTCTTGAAGAACTCGATCAACCGGAGCGCCTGCTCCACGTCCGCGCACAGCCGCTCCAGGTCTTCCACGCGTGCGGGCCCCGCCTGGCGCCGGGGCGGCTTGAACGGCGTCGCTTCGTCTCCCCGCGCCAGCGCCAGCTCATAGAGCATCAGCACGACCGCGTGCGCAAGGTTGAGCGAGGGATACGCGGGGCTCGCGGGGATCGTCACGACGCGGTGGCAGCGGTCCAGGGCCTCGTTCGTGAGGCCCTTGTCCTCGCGCCCGAACACCAGGGCGACGGGCCCTGCGCCCGCGCGCTCCACAATTTCCGCCGCCGCCGCGCGCGGGCGCTGCAGGTTGCGCTTCGCGCTGCGGCCTCGCGCCGTGAACCCGGTTACGTGGATGCAGTCGGCGAGCGCCGCCTCCAGCGTCTCGAACCGCTGCACCCGCGCCAGGATGTCCTGCGTCTGATGCGCAATCCCCTCGACCCGGTAGGCGTCGTACTCGCGCGGGTTCACGAGGCGCAAGTCGCGGAACCCGAAGTTCTTCAGCGCCCGCACCACGTGCGCGATGTTGACCAGGTCCTGGGGCTCGTGGAGCACGACGACGACGCTCATCGCGTCATCCCACCAGCTCCAGGATCCCGAGCCGATCCCCGTCCTGCCTGTCCCCCCGCAGCCAGACCCATCCGTCGCCGCCGCTCCACACGAGCTGCCCCGCGCGCCGCACGCGGCCCGGCAGCATCTCGTTGACGATCACGTCGAAGCCGATGCGGCCGCCGACGTGCGAGCGGCTCCAGTCGGGCGGCGCGATCGCCGCCGTGATGCGATACCCCACATCAGTGCGGCGCCACGCGCCGCGGACCATCTCCGGCCCTCCAGTCGCGCCCGCGCCACGCACCCGCAGCCCACCGCCGTCCCCCTCCTCGGGCACGATCAACCATCCGGCCACCGCACCCTCTTCGGCGGAGCGCACGTAGAGCTGGACGCCGTCCGAGTGAACGTCGTCGGGCTCATTGTCGAGCCGGAGCGGCGGCGCCTGGCCGGGGCGGAAGCAGAGGTCGGCCTTGGTCACGTCGACCGCGAGGTACAGCGCGTCATCGTCCCAGTTGACGCAGACCGCGACCGAGAACTCTTCGGGCCCGGCGTACGGCTCTTCGCTGCGGCGGTACTGGTCCTCCAGATCGAGCCGCAACGGCTCGGCGAGGTCGAAGCCATCGAGCGTGCCGTCGAGCGCGGGCGGCCGATCGACGCGAAGGGCCGTGCCCGTGACCGGCGTGGGGCGCTCCAGCTCGAGCAGCGGTTGCAGCGCGGGCACCGTGGGGCGCGTGCCGGAGAGCCGGACCCGCTCCGCGCCGACTTGCACTTCCCATCCCTCGGCCCCGATCGCGTGTCGCTCGATTCCCCGAGCGGTCTCCACCTCCACGACCTCCCCTCGGGCGCGCACGCCGCGGACGGTGGGGGCCGCGGCCACGGGCTCGAGCACCGTGACGAATCGGGCCCCGCGACCGCGCGCGCGGAGTACGTAGAACGCCGCTTCCTTCTCGGTTCCGGGCTTGCCGAGCCCGGTCGCCCGCAGCAGCTCTCCCTTGAACAAGAAGTGCGCTCTCAGCTGTCGGCCGTCAGCGTGCAGCTCGAGGACGGTGGGTCCCTCGCCCGCGGGCACGAATCGCTCGACGGTGTGCACGAACTCGTCGGCCAGCTCGCCCTCCGTCCAGCGTCCGGGCGTGACGACGTCCCCGGTGCCGTCAAAATGCCACGGCAGCTCGATCAGGTGCGACTCCTTCCCCGACAGGTCGGTGACGTCCACCACGTAGGCGGGCCCCGACAGGACGGCGCGCCCCAGCTCGCCGTAGCGCCCCCGAGCCCAGGCAAAATCGCCGCGAACGTCGAACGCCAAGCAGTGCGCATCCCCTGGGGGCTGCGAGCTGCCGTCGAGGCGGGGCGCGTTGTGGGCCAGGGTCGAGCGATACCAGAAGAGGTCGTGGGCGACGTAGGATCCGGTCCCGAGGTCGGGCAGCCAGTGGACGCCGTCCGCGTGGAGCGTGAGGTGCAGCCGGTCGGGGTGCCCATGTCCGCCGCCCGAGGGGCCGCACTCGAGACTCACGTAGCGCTCGCGCGTCCGCAGGATCGCGAGTCCCTGGGTGTCGAGCAGCATGCTCGCGGGAGCCCAGGCCGCGGCGTCATCTGGAAGCTCGGGCTCCATGAAGAGGAGCGTCCACCAGGAGAGGCTCGTTCGGGACGGGGAGCGGGGAGCGGAGAGCGGTTCCATCGGTGCGTCGTGCAAGTAGGACTCGAACACCTCGGGCTTGGTCGCAGCCGTCCGGTAGAGCGTCGTCAGCCAGCTCGCGAGCTCGGGCGTACCGCTCCCCGCTCCCCGCTCCTCGAGATTCGCGAGCCCCACCTCCCACAGCTCGAGATACATCGGGTGGGCGAGCGACACGCCGAACCGCGAGTCCTTGCGCGCCGGAAACGTGAAATCCGGGAGCGCGCTGTGGGCGGGCGCGAGCAGCGCCGCCCGCAGCCGTCCGGCAGGTGCCGGCTCCGCCCAGACGTCGATTCCCGCCTGCGCGGCCCAGGCGACCCCCGTGAGGAGCCCCCGCAGCGCGAACAGGTGGTAGTTCTCGCCCTCGTACCACATCCCGTCGGGCCCGAATCCGCGCATCAGGTGCGCGAGCAAGCCGGTCGGGCTCTCGATCGCGCGGCTCGCGAGGTCCTCGTCCTCGAACCAGGAGGCGATCGCCGCGAGCGCGGCGTTGTTCCACGTCTGGCGGTTGGAGAACCCCTCGTCGAACTCGCCGATCAGGTTGGCCGCTTCCTCGGCCACCTGGTTCACCGCGCGTGTGGTCGCCTCGTCCAGGTTGCCCGACTCGCGCAGCAGCACCGCCGCCGCGAGGATGTTGCCGATCCAGAGGGACTCGAGGTAGGTGGAGAAGAAGAGGCGGCTCGGGCCGAGCACGTTGTCCCGGTTGGGGTAGCGGAAATAGCGCGCCGCATAGGCACGCAGAATCTCGCCGGCCCGCGCCGCGGCCCCGCGGTGGTCGGCGAGCGCGCCGAGCGCGGCGAGGTGCGCGGCCCGCTCGGCGAGCCAGAGGTGCTGATAGCGCGCCCAGGCCCGGTCGTGGCGCTCGCCGCTGTAGGTCTCGCGGCAACGCGGGCAGCGGTGCGAGCCCGGGCTCCAGGGGTCGAACACCAGCGCCGCGCCGTCGACGGGACAGACGCCACCGTCCATCGAGAGCAGCGCCTTCTGCTCCGGGATCGCCGGCATCACGTCGAGCAGCGGCGCCGCGCGTCGCTCCAGGTGCGCGCGCAAGGCCGTGAGATCGCGCGACCCGGCGATCTCCGCCTTCCGCGCGGCGAGCCGCTCCGCGGTCACCATGTCTGCACGCCCCCCAGCGACCACGCCACGGGAAGCACGGTGGCGCCGGCCGACCGGGCGGCTGCCGCGACCGCGTCGGGGCCGCCCCTGGCCAGAAAGAAGATCGACCCGCCGGCGCCCGAGCCCGCCGCTTTGCCGCCCAGCACGCCGGCCGCCGCAACCGCCTGCTCCAGGCGCGCCATCTCGTCGGTGCGCATGCCGGGGTCGAGCGCCTGCTGGTGCCGCCAGTTCTCGGAGAGCAGCGCGCCGACGCGTCCCAAGTCCGCCGCGCGCAGCGCCTCGGCCATGCCGGCGGCGACATCCTTCAGGGCGCGAAGCGCGGCGGTCACGCGGGCATCGCCGCGCTCGTAGGCGCCCATGACGCGCGCGATCGTGTCCCCCGACACCCGCGAGCGGCCGGTGTAGCACAGCACGGTCTGCCGCGCGAGCGCCGCCGCGAAAGCGGGATCCAGCGTGATCGGCTCGACGCCGACGTCGGGGTCGCGGAAGCTCAGGCGGTGGAATCCGCCCAGCGCGGCGGCGAACTGGTCCTGGCGTCCCCCGGGGCACTGCGCCTCGACAACCTCCAGCTGCCAGGCGTGCTCGGCAATCTCACCCTGGGCGAGCCGTTCCCCGCGGGCGCAGGTGAGCAGGGCGACGAGGGCAACGTCGATCGCGCCCGACGCCCCGAGACCCGACCCGGGCGGCGCGTCGCAGCGGGTGACAATCGTACAGCGCGCCTGGACCGGGAACATCCGCAGCGCCGCCTTGAGGAGGTCGAGCCGCCCGTCGATGACGAGCCCCGAAGAATCGGCGCACTCCAGCTCCTGGCCGAGATCTTCGGAGACGAGCCGGAAGAGCGGGCCGCCGATTTTGAGCTCGGCGTGCGCGTGGAGCTCGATCGCGGCATTGACCACGAGGCCGCCCTCGCGGGCCGAGAACGGCGGCACGTCGGTCCAACCACCCGCCAAGTCGAGGCGCACGGGGGCGCTGGCCCGGACGTGCTGAGGGAGGTCGCGGCGCTTCACGGAGCGATCCACCACTCCGCGATGTTCGCGAGCTCGCCCCGCCGGTCCATCCGCACCCCCCGGACCCGCCGGTTCATCCCCTGCACGCCGCGCGCGTGATACAAGAACACGACCGGCAACGAATCCGCGAAGCGACGCTGCGCCGCCGCGGGCTCGGGGGGGATCGTCAGGCCGGCGATCTGCGCGAGCGGCGCGAGGTAGCCGAGCCCGGGGTCGCCCGGAGTCCCCAGCACCGCGGCGTCGAATTCGTGCCGCCGGGCGTTCACGCGGTCGAGAAACGCCGACAGCTCGAGCTGCCGGATCGTCACGTCGAACCCGACGGCGGCGAGCCGGGCCTGGATCATCTGCTCGAGCGCCGCCTCGCCGCTCCCCACCGTCAACAGCTCGAACCCGATGCGGCGGCCGCTCAGCAGCCGGCGCGCCGAGTCGGGGCTCGTGGGAAGCGACCGCATCGGCGTGTAGCCCGGCACGCCGGGCGGCACCGGCCCGTCCGCCACTTCCCCGAGGCCGTAGAGATACCCCGCCACGATCTCCGCGCGGTCGAGCGCCAGCGCCAGCGCGAGCCGCACGCGGCGGTCGTCGAACGGCGGGCGGCGCAGGTTCAGCACGATCCCGTAGGGGAGGATCAGTGGATACTCGAGCACCGCCAGCCGCGCGTCACGGCGCACGAGCGCCGCGTGCGCGGGCTGGATCCCGGCGAAGTCCACCTCACCTGAGGTGAGCGCGGCGAGCTTGGTGCTGGGCTCGTCCACCACGACGACGACGAATCGCTCCAGCCGCGGCGGTCCACCGAGCGCAGCGGGGAACGTCGAGTCCGCGGCGAACACCCAGCGGCGGCGCGGCTCGTGTGATACGAAGCGGAAGGGCCCGTTGCCGACCGGATGGTCGTTCCACGCGGCCTCGCGCAGGCGGCTCGCGGGCACGGTGTCGAGCAGCCGGCTTGGCAGGATCGCGAGGTCGGTGAGCACGTCCGGGAAGCCGCGCTGCGGCGCGGCGAAGCGCACCACGACCGTCGAGTCGTCCGGGTCCGTCACCCAGGACACCCCCGCGAGATCGTTCAGCCGCGGGTACCCCGTGGCCGGGTCGCGCGCCGCATTCAGGGTCCACACCACGTCGCGGGCGGTGGTCGGAGTGCCGTCGTGCCAGCGCACGCCGCTCTGCAGCCGGAATCGCAGGGCCTGGAGATCGGGGGACCACACCCACGTGCGTGCCAGATACGGCCGGGGCACGAGCGCCGTGTCGTAGCGGGCCAGGGTCGTGAGTAGCACGTAGCGCTGCACTTGCTTCGCCAGGGGATGGATCGTGACCAGCGGGTTCATGCTCTGGAGCTCCGCGCCGGACGCAAACACGACCGTGCGGCCACGCCGCGCCGCGCCCCCCCCGCACGCGCCGCTCGCGACCATCGCCCCCAGGAGCCAGGCCCAACCTGCCCGTCGCCGCACGCACGGATTCTAGCGGGGCACCACCGCGCACGCGAGATTCCGCCCATGCTCGCCGCCCTCGCGCGCCGCCTGGCTGCGGGGCTTGCCGTAGTCGCCGGGGTCGCCACGCTGACCTTTTTCCTCTTGCGGCTCGCGCCGGGCGACCCCGTCGAACGGCTGCTCGGCCCCGCGGCGACGGCCGAGCAACTGGCCGCGCAGCGCCAGGCGCTCGGCCTCGACCAGTCGCTCCCCGCACAGTACGCGGCCTGGCTCGCGCGGATGGCGCGCGGCGAGTGGGGCCGGAGCATCGCCTCGGGGCGCCCGGTGCGCGCCGTGCTCGCCGAGGCGTGGCCCGCCACCGCAGCGCTCGTCGGGCTGTCCCTCCTCCTCAGCTACCTCCTCGGCATCGCGGTCGGTGCGGTCCAGGCGGCGCGCGGCGGCACGCGCCTCGACACCGCGCTCTCCGTGTCGACCGTCACGCTGTTCGCGCTGCCGGGCTATTGGCTCGGCCTGATGCTCGTGCTGCTGTTCACCTACCGGCTGCGGGCCCTGCCCTCCTTCGGGGCCCACGGCTACGACGGCGATGCGCTGGCCGGCCTAGCCCGACTGCGGGACCTGCTGCGGCACGTCGCCCTTCCGCTCGCGACCCTCACGCTCGTCGGGATCGGCGGCACCGCCCGTTTCGTGCGAGGGGCGATGCTCGACGCACGCGCCGCGCCCTTCGTCACGACCGCGCTCGCGAAGGGGCTCGCCGCGCCGCGCGTCTGGCTGCACCACGTGCTCCGTAACGCCCTGGTCCCCGTGGTCACGCTGCTGGGGCTCTCGCTCCCGGCGCTGTTTTCGGGTGCCGTGTTCGTGGAGGCTGTGTTCGCCTGGCCCGGCGTCGGACGGATCCTGGTCGAGGCCGTCCAGGCTCGGGACTACCCGGTCGTGATGGCGGCCACGACCGTCAGCGCGTTCCTCGTGGTCGTCGGCAACCTGCTCGCGGACCTGCTGCTCGCTTGGGTCGATCCGCGGATTCACTACCGGTCGCGGGAAACGTGAAACGGGAAACGGGACGCGTGACGTGGGTGCTGCGCGACCACCGGGGACGGTTCGGCACCATCGTGCTCGCAGTCGCCGTGCTGTGCGCCCTCGCCGCACCCGTGATTTCGACGGGGGATCCGGCGGCGCAGCGCGACGTCGTCGCCACGCGGTTCCTGCCGCCCCTCTCCACCGACCTGCACGGGGTCGTGCATCCGCTCGGTACCGACCGCTTCGGCCGGGACGTGTGGACCAGGCTCGTCTACGGAGCGCGCATCTCGCTCGGCGTCGGCACCCTCGCGGTCCTCGTGTCCGTGGCGATCGGCGTCGTGGTGGGAGCGATCGCGGGGTTCTCGGGCGGCCTCGTGCGACCGGTGCTGCTCGCGCTCACGGACTTCGCGCTCGCGCTCCCCCGCGTCGTCCTGCTGCTGCTCCTCGCCGCCCTGTGGCGGCCCAGCGCGGCCCTCGTGGTCGTCGTGCTGGGCCTCACCGGCTGGATGTCGATCGCGCGCCTCGTGCAGGGCGAGGTGCGCTCGCTCGCCGCCCGGCCGTTCGTCGAAGGAGCAGCCGCCCTGGGCTTGCGACGGGCCCGCATCCTGGCGCGCCACGTCCTTCCGAACGCCCTCACCCCGGTCATCGTCGCCGCGGCGCTCGGCATCGGCAACGCGATCATGCTCGAGGCCGGTCTTTCCTTCCTCGGCCTCGGCGTGCAGCCGCCCGTCCCCTCGTGGGGCAACATGATCGCGTCGGGGCGGGACACGCTGCTCAACGCGCCCTGGGTCGCGACGGCGCCGGGCGTGGCGTTGGTGCTGGTGGTAATGGCATGCACATTGGTGGGAGATGCACTGCAGGATGCCCTGCAGCCGGCGAATAGGGGACAGACGCCTAGGTAGACGCTACTGCCCTAACTCCTTCAGCAGTTCTGCGTCGATCTCGTGTCCTCCCTCAAACCATTTCACCTCGAACGGAATGCCGTGACTGCGCAGGCGCTCCTCCTCGCGCGCCACGATCTTCGGCGTGATGTACTCGTCCTTGCGTCCGAGGACGAACAGCAAGCGCAGCCGGCGGAACCGTTCGGCTGCCCCCGCGAGATCGAGGTCGGGCGGCACCTCGCCGGCCCACAGGATCAGGCGATCGACGCGCGCGGCGCCCCGCGCCGCCCAGCGGCACGCCGTCGCCGTCCCCTGCGAGTATCCGAACAGATGCAGAGTCACGCTGGCGCGCTCGACGCGCGCGAACACCTCGGCGTGGAGCGCGTCCAGGTAGCGCACGTAGTCGTCGATCTCGCTCAACCGGTCTTCGCGCGTCATCCAGGTGGCGCCGACCTTGCGCTCACTCGCCGGTACCGTCATGTCCTCCAGGTAGAAGCGCGACAACGCCTCCGGCGCGACGAGCAGCCGCGTGCCGTCCGCCAGGGGCTCGAAGTGCCGCAGAAACCGGCCCGCCAGCTGCCCGTATCCGTGGCACACGAACCAGACTTCCGCCACCCCGCCCGACGGGTCCCCGAGTGTGAAGTAGCGGGCAGTGCGGGTCACCGACAGGTGATGTTCTTGCAAGCAACCCCCTCCCAACGCGGAAGTTGGAACGCGGAACGCGGAACATAGCGGCAACCGTCGCGCCGCGAACGACCCCCGCCCTGCCGTTCCGCGTTCCGACTTTCGCGTTCCGCGTTTAGGTGACCAAGATCGTCACGATCTCATGCGGCCCCGCCACGAACCTGACCCGCTGCCCGCGTCCCTCCAGTACCAGCGCCAGCGACTCCCGCTCGTCCGCGCGCACGCGGTGCGCGCTCTTGACGCCGTCGCCGAAACGCCAGGCCCCCGCCACCTTGCGGCTGGTCGCGTTGTAGCACCGCAGCACCATGGGCGAGCCCGCCTGAGCCGGCTTCACCGCAGAGACCACGAGCCCCGCGCCCTCGAGCGCGACCTCGAGCGGCGCCGGAGCGAGCGCGACCGCGTCGCGCAGCCAGAAGCCGCGGAGCGGGAGGAACATGTCCTCCCACAGCGCCGCCAACGTGTCGCCCTGTTCCACGTCCGCCTGCGACACGGGCGCGACGGCGAGCTCGACGCGACACGGCCCCGGGCACTGGGCGAGCGGCGTGCGCGTCGGCCAGGCGGCGTGACCGGGCCGGGTCGGCAGGTCGCCGCGCGACAGCTCCCCCACGGCCCGGAGCAGGGTGAGGACGAGGTCGCCCGCCGGCGTCCACTCGTACTCGAAGAAGCCGGGCGCGAGCAGAGCCAGGCCGCGCCGGCCCTCGGCCACGGCGACGAAGCGCTGCGCCGGCGCGGTGCGGACGGGCGTCTCCAGCGGATAGTCGGCGGGGCGCGCGACGACGGGGGGGCGGGCGACGGTCCCGAAGGCGGCACCGGCCACCGCCGCCCTCCCCTTGAGGTCGGTCGGGAGCCGCGCCCGCACGCGATGGTGCGCCGCCCGATTGTCGATCTCGAGCACGCAACGAACCGCGGCACTGTCGGCGTGCAGCATCACGACGAACCGCACCCCCACCCGCCCCCCCCGCAACGACTGCCGCGCCTCGAGCGCCGCGACGAGCGGGCCCGCCGCGAGCCGCCGGACTTTGATCGGCCCCGTCGCCCGCACGACCCGGTCGCGGGCCGGCGGGCAATAGGTGTAGGTGTCCCCCGCGTCGCCTCCGTCCTCGAGGCGCAGCAGGTCGAAGAAGCGCTCCCCCGTGCGCCGGTCGCGCAGCGCGAGCGCGCCGCTCGGCTCGAGCGTCGCTTCCACGAAGCGGTTGACGAGCGAGCGGCCGCGCACTTCCACTCCCTCGTGGGACGAGAGCCGCTCCGGTGGCGCGAGGCCGAGCGTCGCGAGTCCGAGGCCGGATACGGACGGGGCCCGGAACGCGATGCGCACGCGGTCCACCTCGTCCTGGTCGGGGTAGTGCCGCGCGGCGTCGAGCCGCTCGAGGTCGGGGCGGCGATCGAGCACCTGCACCGGCACCGAGCGCCCGTCGGGCGCACGCAGCGCGAAGGGCCGGTACCCTTCCCCCTGACGCGGCTTCCTCCCCGCCGGCGCGCCCACGATCACGTCGCGCCGGAACAACGTGACGTCCGCCACGACCACGCCGCCGCGCGGCCGCGCGGCCGGGTTCCACAAGACGAGGGTGGGCCGCTGTTCGGCGGCGCGCTCGCGCGCGTGATCGGGATCATGACCTACGAGATCCCACAGGCTTCCCTGCACGACCTGCCGCGCCACGGCCTCGACCTCCAGGAAGCGCGCCTCGACCGCGTGCGACACGGCGTCGCTGGAGCAGCCCGCGAGCGCGTCGTGGAAGTGGCACTGCACCAGCGTGCGCCAGGCGAGGTCGAGCAGCGCGCGTCGGTCGCGCCCGCCCCGCCGCCGGGCGAGGGCCGCGAGCGGCTCGGCGAACCGCTCCAGCCACAGCTCGAGCTCCGCGTTGCGCCGCTTGAGCGGAGCACGGGTGCCGTGCACGCCCTGCAGCGTCCACGCGTAGCGGTACGACCAGCGCAGCTCTCCAGCGAGCACGGGCGGCCCCGGCTTGACGGTCTCCGCCGCCGCCTGGAAGAACTCGTCGAGGCGCGAGACGCGGAACGCGCTCGCGGGCTCGAGCTCGGCGAGGAGGTCGCGCAACCGCGGCAGGTCGGGATGCGCCGCGTGGTGGTCGGCGCCGACGAACAGCGGGATGTGCGCACCAGCGGCACGCGGCACCAGCGCCTCGCGGACCGCCGCCCACGCCCCGGGCAGGCGGTTCGCGTCGGCCGGCAGCGCGGCGCCGATCTCGTAGCCCTGGGGCGGCAGGTGCCACAGCAGGATCTCTTTCCCGTCCGGCCCGCACCAGCGATACAGATCCCGCTCCTGGCCCCGCTCCCCCCCGAGCCCCCGCCACACCACGCCTGCGCGCAGCCCGAATTCCCGCGCCAGCGTGGGGAGGATCGCGGGGTGGCCGAAGGCGTCGGGCGAGTACAGCACGTCGAGGCGGGCCCCCCAATGCTCCGCGTCCGCCGCGCCGAACAGCAGGTTCCGCACGAGGGCTTCCCCGGAGGGGATCAGCTCGTCGGCCAGCACGTACCACGGCCCCACCTGCAGCCGCCCCGTCTTCACGAGCGCCTTGAGATCCGACTCGCGCTCCGGCCGCACCCGTAGATAGTCGGCGACGAGCACCGTCTGGCCGTCGAGTAGGAAGCTGCGATAGCCCGCGTCCGCCCTCAGCCGCTCGATCAGCTCGTCCAGCACTCCGACGAGCCGCGCCTGGAAGGCCGCCTGCGGCAGGTACCACTCGCGGTCCCAGTGGGTGTGGGCGATGAGGTGGAAGATCAACCCTGTCATGGGCGCGCCTAAGCCTAAGGGGCGTCCTTGAGAAGTGCGAGAGGTGCGCTTGACGCCGCCTTGATGCAGGGGAGCTTCATTTGAACTCGCTCTTCACCAGGTGGTGTGTATGCAGCCCAACACGTTACCGGTGGTCGCCATGATGGCGCTCACGATCACGCCCGTCCTTCGAGCACAAGTGACATCACCTCAGTTCCGGGACCAGATCAACGCGGCGGTCAAGATCCGCGCGGTCGGCGCCTGGGGTCGGGCTGAGCTCACGGAGCCAAGGGTCGATGCAGACACGATCCGCTATTCCCGCGCCCGGGTGCTCGCCTCGTTTTCGACTCCGAGCGCCTTGCCCCAGCCGCGAGGCCTGGTCCTGCCCCAGCCCCTGCCTTTGGAGGACCTAACCGAGATTCAAGTGCCAAGCGGCAATGACGCCGCACATGGGGCGGTGGCGGGAGGGCTGCTCCTGGGCCTCATCGGGCTCGTCGCCGGGGTCGCAACGAGCAGTTGCGACTCATGCCTTGGTAGGGGAGCTAGCGCGGGGAACGTCATCGGAGTCGCTCTCATCGGCGGCGCGATCGGGGCTGGCATCGGCGCGCTCCTAGGGAGCACGTCCACCCGGTGGATGACTGTCTACCGCACGGCGCCCAGCAGCACATCGCCGCACTAAGTAGACCCTCCACGCGGTACTGAGCCCGCCGGGGCCAGTCGGAGAACTGCTTGAAACGGCCAGCGGCGACGGGCCATATTGCACGCCCGATGAGTCCGCGACCCTGGCTCGCCGTTTCGGCGCTTGCGATCGCCGCCGCCTTCGCGACCCGCCTCAAGCCCGGCCTGCTCCCGGACGGATCGACGCTCCTGCCCTCGGGGTGGCGCATCCGGCCCGCGGGGCGTCAGGTCACGGTCGGCACCCTGCCCCTCGGCCTCGCGACCCTGTCCGACGGCTCCGTGCTGGTGACGAACAACGGCTACGCCGAGAACGGCCTGATGCGGATCGACCCCGGCGCGGGAGCGGTCACCTGGACGCAGCCGCTCGCTGCCGCGTGGCTCGGCCTGGCGCGCACCGGTGCGGACGGCCACGACACCGTGTGGGTGAGCGGCGCCGGGACGAACCGCGTGTACCGGTTCTCACGCCGCGGTGCGGATTGGGCGGTGGATACGGCGACGCTCGCGGACGCACAGCAACAGTTGTTCGTCGCGGGGATCGCGCCCGCCCCGCAGCGCGGCCTGGTGGCGGCGGTCGGGAACCTGAGCGACTCGGTCTACCTGCTCGACGCCACGACGCTGGCGCGTCGCACCGCCGTCCCGGTCGGGCACCGTCCCTACACGGCAGTGGCAGACTCCGGCCACCTCTATGTCAGCAACTGGGGTGACTCGAGCATCTCCTCCGTCCGCCATGGCCTTGCACGGCGCCGATCTGTTCGTGGCCCTCGCCGGCGCGAACGGCGTGGCCCGCGTAGACGTCGCCACCGGCCGGGTGATGGAGCAGCTGACCGTCGCACTCGGACCGCGAGCGCCCGTCGGCAGCGACCCGAACGCGCTTGCTCTGGCGCCCGACGGTCGCACGCTGTACGTCGCGATGGCCGGCAACAACGCCGTCGCCGTCGTCCGCGTGGAGCCCCCCGCTATGCGTGTTGCCGGGTTGATCCCCGTCGGTTGGTATCCCACGGCCGTCGCCGTCTCCGCCGACGGCTCGACGTTGTACGTGGCGAACGGGAAAGGCGCGGGCTCGGGCGCCAACCCGGATGGGACGTTCATCGGGAGAGTGATCACGGGCTCGGTGTCGATCATCCCGGTCCCCGACTCGACAACACTCGCGCGCTACACGCGGCAGGTGTATGTCCTGAGCCCCTACTCGAACGCGGCGCTGCGCCGGGTGTCCCCTAGCCGCCTAACCGCCCATCCGCCGATCCGCCATGTGGTCTACATCATCCGCGAGAACCGGACCTACGATCAGGTGTTCGGCGACCTGCGCCAGGGAAACGGCGACCCCAGCCTCGCGATCTTCAACGATTCGGTGACGCCGAACGCGCACGCGATCGCGCGACGCTGGGTGCTGTTCGACAACTTCTACGTGGACGGCGAGGTGAGCGCGGACGGGCACGAGTGGACGGACCGTGCGTTCGCCGGCGACTACAACGAGAAGACCTGGCCGCAGAACTACTCCAAGAGGCGGGCGTGGGATCTCAGGAACGGGGAGGATCTCGTCAACCCGCGCGGCGCCTATCTCTGGGATGCCGCGCGGCGGGAGGGGCTGTGGGTCGTGAATTTCGGCGAAAACACCCTCACCGAACTCGACGCGCCCGACGCTGGAACGAACATCCGGACCCCCATCCCCGGGTTGCAGGACATCACCGTCTCGAACTATCCCGGCTTCGTCCTGGACATTCCGGATACGACGCGGGCACGAATCTTCGCCGACTCGGTCGGGAGCTGGGATGGGCAAGGCCGGTTCCCCGACCTCGGTATCCTGTGGCTGCCGCGCGACCACACCCGGGGCCGGCGCGCCGACGAGCCCACCCCCCGCGCCATGGTCGCGGACAACGATCTGGCACTCGGGCGGATCGTGGAGCGCCTGTCCCGGTCGCCCGCATGGGCGTCCCTCGCGGTGTTCGTGCTGGAGGACGACGCCCAGAACGGCCCAGACCACGTGGACGCGCACCGCTCCGTGCTGCTCGTCGCGTCGCCCTACGCGCGCCGCGGCGTCGTGGACAGCACCTTCTACACGACGAGCTCGGTGGTGCGCACCATCGGGGAGATTCTTCACCTCGCTCCGCTGAGCCAGTACGACGCCGCGGCTACGCCATTATGGAACGCCTTCACCTCGCGCCCCGCCGCCGCGCCGTTTGCCCACTTGCCCAGCACCTGGCCGCTGGACGAGCGCAACCCCACCGCCTTCCGCTCGCACATTCCGGATCGCGATCTCGCCCGGGCGGATGCCGCCGACGAAGCGGAGTTGAATCGCGAGATCTGGGAGAGCGTGCACCCGGGCTCGGCACCGCCGCCCCCGCGGCGGTCGCTAGTGGTCGCGAGGTGAGCAGGCAGAACCCCTAAAGAGGCCTCGCAACTCGTTGTGGTAACGCGGCTCCGCTGACCCCCGACGAGCGGTGTTGCGTCGGCGCGACAGCCATGCGTGCCATACGGTCACATACGAGCGGCACGCAATTACCGTAGCGACGCGCCGCTCCGAGCGGGCGGACGTGTCAGGTATTGCCCTACAACCACTTGGACAGTTCGCGCACTTCCGCCACACCGCTTCCGCAACCCGGCATATGGATTGCTGACCTCAAGCTGTTCGTAACCGCTCATCCGTCCCGCAGAAATCGCAACCGAGGCCGCACGGCAAAGGGGCTCGACCTGGCTCGGATTCCGCTGCTGCACTATTTCCGCGCGGGCACTGGCCACGGTCCCAGTGGCTCGATCGCGGTCGGCGCGTCGCCTGCACGCCAGGCCGATCGCGCTGCGCCGCAGTTCTCCCCCATCTCGGTTCCCGTCGCCCGCCCGACGGTGCGCGGCAAGTTCCTCTTCCTCGGCGACGCCAAGTTCTACGTCCACGGCGTCACCTACGGCGCGTTCGCGCCCGACGCCGAGGGGCGCGAATTCCACGACCTCGCGTTGGTGGAGCGGGACTTCGCGCTGATGGCGGCGAACGGGATCAACACCGTTCGGATCCCGCACACGACGCCACCCCGCGCGCTGCTCGACATCGCGCTGCAACACGGGCTCCGAGTCATGGTCGGGCTCAGCGCGGAGCAGTACGTCGGGTACCTCCTGGACCGACCGCCGGGCGGCCCGGACGTGGAGGCACTCATTCGCAGCAAGGTGCGCAGCGTTGCAGGGCATCCAGCGCTGCTGTGCTACGCCATCGGCAACGAGATTCCCGCGCCCATGGCGCGCTACATCGGCGGTAGCGCAGTCGAGCGCTACCTCGAGCGGATGTACCAGGTGGTCAAGGAAGAAGACCCCGACGGGCTCGTCACCTACGTCAACTACCCGACCACCGAATACCTGCGGTTGCGGTTTCTCGACCTCGTCTGCTTCAACGTGTACCTCGAGTCGCAGGACCGGTTCGAGGCCTACCTCGCGCGCCTCCAGAACATCGCGGGCGACCGGCCGCTCCTCATGAGCGAGCTGGGCCTCGACAGCCTGCGTCACAGCGAGAGCGCGCAGGCGCGATCGCTCGACTGGCAGGTGCGGACGGCGTTCGCCGCCGGCTGCGCCGGCGTGTTCGTGTTCGCTTGGACCGACGAGTGGTACCGACACGGGCACGACGTCGAGGACTGGGAGTTCGGCCTGACGCGCGCCGACCGGTCGCCGAAGCCCGCGCTGGAAGCTGTCCGCGAAGCGTTCGCGGAGTCGCCGTTCTCGCCGCGCGTGCCGTGGCCGCGCGTCTCGGTCGTGGTGTGCTCCTACAACGGGGCACCCACCATCCGCGACTGCCTCGAGGGGCTGAGCCGGCTCGCCTATCCGAATTACGAGGTGATCGTGGTGGACGACGGGTCCACCGACGACACGGCCGCCATCGCGCGGCGGTACAACGGCCGGCTCATCCAGACGGAGAACCGCGGTCTCGCCAACGCCCGCAACACGGGCCTAGCCGCGGCCACGGGTGAGATCGTCGCCTACCTCGACGACGACGCCTACCCGGACCCGGAGTGGCTCACCTATCTCGTCGCCACCTTCATGAGCACGTCGTACGCCGGTGTGGGTGGCCCGAACATCGCCCCGCCAGGGGACGGACCGATCGCCGAGTGCGTCGCCCAGGCGCCGGGCGGGCCCGTGCACGTTCTCGTCACCGATCGCCAGGCGGAGCATATCCCTGGCTGCAACATGGCGTTCCGGAAGTCCTGTCTGGACGCGATCGGGGGGTTCGACCCGCAGTTCCGGACGGCCGGCGACGACGTGGACGTGTGCTGGCGGCTACGCGAGTTCGGTTGGAGCCTCGGCTTCAGCCCGGCCGCGCTCGTCTGGCACCACCGCCGGAATTCCGTGCGCACCTACTGGAAGCAGCAGATCGGCTACGGCCGCGCGGAGGCGATGCTGGAGCGGAAGTGGCCCGAGAAGTACAACGGGCCGGGGCACGTCCGCTGGACGGGCCGCATGTACGGCTCTGGCCTCACGCGCGCCCTCGGGTGGCGCCAGCCCCGCATCTATCACGGCATCTGGGGAAGCGCACCGTTCCAGTCGCTCTACGACCCGGCGCCCAGCTTGCTCGGCTTCCTGCCGCAGATGCCCGAATGGCATCTGCTCACCGCGGCGCTGGCGGGCATGGCGGTGTTGAGTGCCGTGTTCGAGCCGCTCAAGGTCGCGGTGCCCATGTTGATCGTGGCCCTGCTGCCGCCGGTCGCGCAGGCCTGGCTGAGCGCCGCCCGCGCATCCTTCCCGGAAGCGTCGCACCGCCGAGCTCGGTTGATGCGGCGGGTGATGACGGCCGCTCTGCATCTGCTCCAGCCCCTCGCCCGCCTGCGCGGGCGCCTCAAGAACGGCCTCACGCCCTGGCGCCGGCACGGCGCCGTACGGCCGGCGCCGCTCTGGCCCGTGACGGCGGCCATCTGGAGCGAGCGCTGGGAGACGCAGCACGCGCGCCTGCGGACGCTCGAAGCACGACTCCGGGTGGAGGGCGCGTGCGTGCTCCGCGGTGCGGAGCACGACGCCTGGGACTTGGAAATCCGTGGCGGCATTCTTGGCGCTGCACGGGTGCTCATGGGTCTGGAGGATCATCCCGCCGGCAAGCAGCTGGTGCGGCTGCGCTGGTGGCCTGAGGTACCTGGGCGCGGGCCGGTTCTCGTGTTGGGCTTGGCGGGGCTCACTGTCGCCGCCGCGCGCGCGGGCGCCCGGCTGGCCGCCCTCTTCCTCGGGTTCGGCACCCTGCTGCCCGCGCTCCACATCGTCGAGCAGTGCATGGCCGCCATGGCCGCGATCCGCCAGACCGCGGGCCGCCTACAGAACGGAGGCTGGTGATGGGCATGGTGCTCTGGGGAAACCTCTCGTGGCACCCCGCCGCCGCAGCGTGGCGGGAGGTCGCGCCGACGGCGCCCACGCCAGAATGCATCGAGGTGTTGCACCGCGAGAACGGCACCGCGACCTACCGCCTCGTCGGGGCGGGGCCGGGCGGCACGCCGATCATTGCGCGGCGCTCGGGGAGGGCGAAGGCCCTGGTCCTGCGGACGCTCTATGAGAAGATGCTGTCGCGTCTCCCGATCGCGGCGCCGCGGTATTGCGCCTTCCGAGCGGATGGCCCGGGGTTCGCGTGGGTGTTCCTCGACGAAGGCGGGGGCGGCCGCCCGTGATGGACGACTTGGCCCTCTACCGCCGTCTCGCGCGCCAAGCGGCCGCGTCGTGGCACCTCGTGGCCGTGTTGTTCTTGGTCAGCCTCCTCGCCAGCCCGCTGGCGCTCCTGGCGCCGCTCCCGCTCAAGATCGCCGTGGACTCGGTGCTGGGCTCGCGCCCGTTGCCCGGCCTCCTGGATGCCCTGCTGCCGGCGGGGGCGACGCGCTCGACGGCGGGCCTTCTCATTCTCGTGGCGGCCCTCGCTGTCTTCATCGCGCTCGCGAACCAGCTGCAGGTGACGGTGCAGAAGTATCTGACCGTGCTGGCTGGAGAGAAGCTGCAGCTCGACTTCCGCGCGCAGATCTTCCGTCACCTGCAGCGGATGTCCCTCGCCTACCACGACACGATCGGCACCGCCGATTCCGTGTACCGCATCCAGCAGGACGCGCCGGCCATCCGGTCCATCGTGATCGACGGGTTCATTCCACTGGTGAGCTCGGCCCTGACCCTGGCCGGCATGGTGTACGTGACGATCCGCATCGATTGGCAGCTCGCGCTGGTGGCTCTCGCCGCCTCGCCGGCGCTGCTCCTGGTGGCGCAGGCATACCGGCCGCGACTGCGCAGCCAGTCACGCGAAGTGAGACGACTGGAGAGCGCCGCGCTCGGCGTGGTGCACGAAGTGCTGGGCGCGCTCCGGGTCGTGAAGGCGTTCGGGCAGGAGGAGCGCGAGGGGGACCGCTTCGTCCATCGTTCCGGGGACGGCGTGCGCGGCCGCGTCCGTCTGGCGCTGGCCGAAGGTCGCTTCGCCGTCGCCGTCGGTCTGATCACCGCCGTGGGTATGACGATCGTGCTCTACCTGGGCATCGCCCATGTCCGCTCCGGCGCGCTGTCGCTGGGCGAGCTGCTCCTGGTCATGGGGTACGTCGCCAAGCTGTACGATCCGATGAAGACGATCAGCCGCAAGGTGGCCACGCTGCAAGGGTACCTGGTGAGCGTCGAACGAGCGTTCGCGGTGCTCGACGAGCAGCCGGACGTCGAGGAGCGCCCCGACGCACAGCCTATCGCGCGCTCGCGCGGTACCATTGCCTTCGAGAACGTGTCGTTCTCCTATGCGCCGGACCGCCCGGTATTGCACGACGTCTCCTTCGCCATTGCCGCGGGGACGAGCGTGGGGATCGAAGGCGCAACTGGCGCCGGCAAGACCACGCTCACCAACTTGCTCACCCGTCTCTACGACCCCAGTGCCGGTCGGATTCTGCTGGACGGCGTGGACCTCCGGGACTATCGACGTAACGACCTCCGGCGGCAATTCGCCGTCGTGCTCCAGGACTCGGTGCTGTTCTCGGCGAGCATCGCCGAGAACATCGCGTACGCCGTACCCGGCGCGAGCCGCGAGCAGATCGTCGCAGCCGCCCGGGCAGCCAATGTGCACGAATTCATCGAGCGCCTCCCGCAGGGTTACGACACGGAGGTGGGGGAGCGGGGCGTCAAGCTGTCGGGGGGCCAGCGTCAACGCATCGCCTTGGCGCGCGCCTTCCTGAAGGACAGCCCGGTGCTGATCCTGGACGAGCCCACGAGCGGCGTGGACGCGCACACCGAGGCCGCGATCGTGGAAGCGCTGGGGCGCCTGCAGCAGGGCCGCACCGTGATCATCATCAGCCACCGGCCCAGCGCGGTGGCGCGGTGCTCGGCGATGATCAGGATCGAGCACGGCCGCATCGTCGTGGACACGAGCCAGGCGGCCGCGCCGGCCCCCGCCCCTCCGCGGCCGGCCGCCCTGCCGACCCGCCTCGCGACGGCACGGCGCCAGGAGACCCTGTTGGCCCACCCGGCCGTCCAGGCGTGGCGCCGGCTCAACCCCGACCGTGTGGTGCCCGAGCGGATCACCCCGGCCAAGTTCAAGGCCAACAAGACACGGTCCCATCTCACCGTGTACCGTTTGCAAGGCGTCGGGCCCGAGGGCGAGGCCGTCATCGCGAAGCGCTGCGACCGCGGCGAGGGTCTGGTGGAGCGGGCAGTGTACGAGCGGGTCCTCCCGCACGTCTCGCTGCCGGGTCCCCATTTCTACGGCGCCGTTGAGGACCAAGACGTCTGCTGGCTCTTCATCCGCGAGGTCCAGGGTGAGAAATACGACGTAGACCGGCCCGATCATCGGGCCGCGGCGGCGCAGTGGCTCGGACTCTTGCACACCGAGGCGCCCTCGGTCGCCCGCCGAGCGGGCCTGCCCGACGCGGGACCGGGTCGCTACCGCGACCAGATGCGCGCCACGCGTGATGCCGTTCGCAACCACTTGGACAATCCCGCGTTCGGCAATGGCGACCTCGCGTTTCTCGACCGCCTCCTCGAGCAGTTCGACGACCTGGACGAGCACTGGGGTCGGCTCGAGCGCGACTGCTCGGGGCTCCCGCCGACGCTGATCCATGGCGATTTCAACGGCAAGAACCTGCGGATCCAGACGGCGCCATCCGGTCCTCAGCTCGTCGCGTTCGACTGGGCGGATGCCGGACTGGCCGTGCCCGCCGTTGATCTCGCCCAGGTCGCCACGCCCTCGTTTCGCATGTCGGCGAGTCCGGACCTCGCCACCTACTGGTCCGTCGTGCGCGAGTCGTGGCCGACGTGCGACCACGCGGACATCGAGCGGCTTGCGAACTGTGGGGCCGTGTTCCGTGCGCTGGCGGTCATCACGTGGGATGCGAACCATCTCGCCGAAGCATGGGCAGATGCCTTCCTGCCGAACCTGCAGATCTACCAGGCGGAGCTGGTTAGGGCGCTCGATCACCTCGGCTGGCCCTTCCGATCGGAATCGCCGGGCCGCGCGCCGGCGCTGCCGGGCCAACCCCGATGACCGCCCTGCGGATCGGGTTCCTGTTCCGGCGGCCCTACGGCGCGGGCCACGTAAGCATCTTCCCGAAGACCATGCAGGCGCTCGCCGACGCCGGCGTGGTGGTCGATGTCATCGCTGCCAACGGACGCCTCATCGACCTCTCGACGGTACGGTTGGAGCACGACCTGTACGTGCTGAAGCAGATCTCCGGGATCTCGATGAGTCTGGCGGGAGTCCTGCATGCGCAGGGCGCCGCCATCGTGAATCCATATCCCGTGACGGTCGCGATCCGCGACAAGGTGATTGCCGCGCGCATTCTCGGGGCTGCGGGGGTCCCGATGCCCGCCACGTACGTCGTTTCGCAGCCCGATCTGTTGACGCCGCTGCTGAATGTGGGACCGCTCGTCGTCAAGCCATACGACGGCACGTGCGGGTTAGGTGTGCGCGTCGTCCGGAACGAGGCCGACCTGTTCGCCGAGCCGCGCGCCGCGCACAAGCCTCCCCCCATCCTCGCACAGCGCTATCACCCGCCCGAGGGGCGTGACTTGAAGATCTATGTGATCGGCGAGCAGCTCTTCGGCGTCCGAAAGGTCTTCCCGGCCCGGACGGAGGCGGAGAAGTGCGGTGAGCCGTTCTCGCCGACCGCCGAGCAGCGAGAAATCACGCTGCGCTGTGGCCGCGCGTTCGGTATCGACCTCTACGGCGTCGACTTCATCGAGAGCGAGGGGAAACAGTACGTCGTAGACATGTCCAGCATCCCCGGCTTCAAGGGCGTGCCGGATGCACCGTCGCATCTCGCGAACTACTTCTACGCGGCCGCGGAGCGCGCCGCCCGCGGGGAATCCTTGTGGGAGCCGCCCGACGCGCGGCGGGCCTTGCAGGGTGTAGGTCTCTCGTGAGGTGTCTCATCGTCAACGGCGACGACTTCGGCGCGAGCGGCGGGATCAACCGCGGGATCGTCGAGGCACACCGCGACGGGATCCTGACGAGCGCGAGCCTGCTGGTGGACGGGCCGGCGAGCGCGGAAGCAGCCGCGCTCGGGCGCCAGCACGCCGGCCTGAGCCTGGGGCTGCACCTGGAGCTCGACCCCGACGACCCCGAACGCGTCGCCGCCGAGTGCGACCGTCAGCTGGCGCGATTCTTCGAGCTGGCCGGGGAGCCTCCGACCCATGTGGACTCCCACCACGACGTGCACCACGACCCGCGCCTCCTGCCGCACGTGCTCGCGCAGGCCGAGCGCGCGGGCATCCCCGTGCGGGGGCACTCCTTGGCTCGCCACCTCGGGAAGTTCTACGGGCAATGGGGCGGCCGCACACATCCCGAACAGATCGGCGTGGACGGCTTGCTTCGCCTGCTGGACGCCGAGGTCCGCGAGGGCGTGACCGAGTTGTCCTGCCACCCCGGCTACGTGGAGCCCGGGTTTCGCTCGGGGTATGTGGCGGAGCGCGAGATGGAGCTGCGGACGCTGTGCGACGCACGCGTACGGCAGGGCATCCGCGCCCGGGAGATCCGCCTCGTCAGCTTCCGCGACCTCCCCGCGCTCGCGCCATCCGCTGCCGCGCTCGGGGAAGCGACATGAGCACGGTCGTCATGTCGGTCTACAAGGTCGCCAGTTTCTCCGAGGGCGGCGGTCACTTCTGGGTCTACTTACAGTACGCCCTGGGGCTGCGCCGCCTGGGGTGTGACGTCTACTGGCTGGAGCAGCTCCGCCCGGCTCGTGATCCCGAGCGAGAGGCCACCATCCTCTCGACCTTCCTAGAGCGGATGAAGCGCTACGGGCTCGAGGGCAAGACGCTCCTCTACACGATGGACCGCGACGGGGATGACGGTGCCACGTCGCCACGCTTCATCGGTTGCACGAGGCCCGAGGCCGAGGCGGTGCTGCGACGAGCGGATGTGCTCCTGAACTTTCACTACGCGATCGACCCGCGGCTGCTCGCGTGCGCCCGCCGCACCGCGCTCGTGGACATCGACCCGGGGCTGCTGCAGTTCTGGATGAGCACCGGCCAGCTCCGCGTGCCCCCGCACGACTGCTACCTGACCACCGGCGAGACCGTCGGGACGCCCGCGGCCCGCTTCTCCGATTGCGGCCTGCCGTGGACTCGCATCCGTCCGCCCGTGTGCCTCGACCTCTGGCCCGTCACCCATGATCACCGGGCCGACGCCTTCACGACTGTCTCCAGCTGGTCCTCCGCGAGCTGGCTCAAGGTGAATCGGGATGGGGAGACCGTCCTCCTCGACAACACGAAGCGGGTCTCTTTTCTCGAGTTCGTGGACTTGCCCAGCCACACGAATCAGCCCCTCGAGCTCGCGCTGTGCCTCCTCGATCGCGATCCGGAGGGCCAGGCACGCCTCAAGCAGGCCGTGAAGGACGCGGAGGACCGGATGCGCCTCGAGGAGCATGGCTGGCGGGTGCGTGACTCGCGAGAGGTCACGGGCAGCCCCGAGGCCTACCGCTCCTACATCCAGCGGTCGCGTGGTGAGTTCAGCGCGGCCAAGCCGTCCTGCATGAGTTTTCAGAATGCCTGGGTCAGCGACCGCACGTTGTGCTATCTGGCGAGCGGGAAGCCAGCCGTCGTGCAGCACACGGGCCCGAGTTCGTACCTGCCCGACGGCGAGGGGATGTTCCGCTTCACCTCGCTCCAGGAGGCTGCTCGAGGGCTCGAGGAGATCAACACCCATTACGAGCGCCATTGCGCCGCGGCTCGCGACATCGCCGAGACGTATTTCGACGCGCAGCGCGTCCTGGAAACCGCCCTGAACGCCGCGCTGGGCGCGTCCCTGGAAAGCGTGTCGTGAGCGTCACCGTCTGCCTCGCGCCCGCCAACACGGTGGCCTATCCGAACGGGGGTGGCCATCTGTGGGTCTATCTGCACTGGGCCTTGGCCCTGAAGGCGCTCGGCTGCCGCGTGATCTGGCTGGAGGGCATCGATGTGGACGACCGCGACACCTCGCCTGCGGGCCGCCGCCGCAGGCGCGGCGGCGCAGCGCCCGACTGCGTCGCGACGCTCAAGGCGCGACTGGCCCCCTATCGCTTGGCAGACTCGCTGGCGCTGTACGCGATCAACGGCGACGCGATCCCCGAGGAGGTGGCCCAAGGCTGCCGGGACCTCGATGCAGCCACCGGGGCTGATCTCCTCCTCAATCTGTGGCACTCGGCACCCGCCCGGGTCGTCCGACGGTTCCGCCGTTCGGCGTTCATCGATACCGACCCGGGGTTGCTCCAGATCTGGATGACCACGGGCGCGGTCGATCTGGCGCCCCACGACGTCTATTTCACGATCGGCGAGACCGTTGGCCAGGCGGGAGCCCGGTTTCCCGACGGCGGCCGCCCGTGGCTGTACACGGCCCCTCCAATCTTCCTGCCGGAGTGGCCCGCACTCGCGCCGGACGGCACCGCCCCGTACACCACGGTGGCGCACTGGTGGGGCGGGACCTTCGAGTACAACGGCACCGTGTTCTCCAACGAGAAACGGGTCGCGTTTCTCGAGTATCTCGACCTGCCCCTTCAAAGCCGCGTGCAACTCGAGGTGGCGGTGTGCTTGGCGGAGCACTACGAGGAATACCGCCAGCTGATGGAGCCCAAGGGCTGGAGGCTGCGGGAGGCGTGGGACGTGAGCGCGACGCCGGAGGCGTACCGGAGGTACGTGCAGGGCTCGCGCGGCGAGTTCAGCTGTGCCAAGCCGGCCTACGTCGCCCTCGACACCGCCTGGGTGAGCGATCGCACGCTGTGCTACCTCGCGAGCGGCAGGCCCGCCATCGTGCAGCATACCGGTGCCAGCCGGTTCTTGCCGGACGCGGAGGGTCTGTTCCGGTTTAGGAGCATGGACGAAGCGGCGCAGGCGCTCGCGGCCGCCGAGGCCGACTACGAGCGCCACGGTCGAGCGGCTCGCGCGCTGGTCGAGGAGCACTTTGACGCACGGCGAGTCGTCGCGCGGGTGCTGGAGCGGGCGCTCGGGCACCGCGCGAGGACGGCGGCATGACCGCGGTGCGCGAGCGCGGCGGCGTCGGGGACGTCCTCGAAGCACGGGGTGAGCCCGGATGGGCCGAGCTGGGGGAGGCGCTGCGCGCGCTGTTGGACGGCGCCGATCCTGCCGTTCGGGTGATCGGAGTGCAGCAGCTCAAGGCGAAGGTGTACCGCCTGCAGCTGGACGCAGGGGCTCCGTGGAGCTCGGTGGTCGTGAAGCGCCTGGAGCCCGCCGTCGCCCACCGCACTCAGCTGGTGGCGCAGCGGTGGCTACCCGCGCTGGGCCTGGGTGATCGCTGTGCGCGGCTGCTCTGCATGGCAGGTGACCGCGCCGCCCGGCTCGTATGGCACGTCTACGAGGATCTCGGCGACGACACGCTCGCGGCGCGTCCGACGTCGGACCGGGTACGCGCGACCGTGGATCTCGTTGCCGAGCTCCACACGCGCGCGGCCCGCCACCCCGTGCTGCCCGACGTCCGCCGCTACGGCGAAGGGTTCGGGATCCAGTACTTCACGGCGAACGTCGCCGACGCGATCGCCGCGCTCGAGGGGCTCGCCGCGTCCGGCATCGAGCCACCGCCGGAGCACGCCGGGGTTACGGCGCGCCTGCTCGAGCGGCTTCGCGTCCTGACCGCCGACACGCCCCGGCGGGCGCAGGCCTTCGAGACGGCCGCGGGACCGGACACGCTGGTGCACGGGGACCTGTGGACGATCAACGCCTTCGTGGCCGAGACGACCGGGGGAGCCGGGGGGGGCGGGGGGGGCGGACCGCGGGCACGGCTCGTCGACTGGGACAAGGTGGGGGTGGGCCCGTTCAGCTACGACCTCTCGACGTTCCTGTTCCGCTTCCCGCCCGCTGAGCGGCCGTGGGTGCTGGAGTACTACCGCAAGGCCGTCGCGCGCGCCGGGTGGCGGCTCGCCCCCGCGCGCGAGCTCCAGCTGCTCTTCGACACGGCCGAGCGCGGGCGCTACGCGAACCGGCTCATCTGGCCGGCCCTGGCGCTGCTGCAGGAGCGGGCCGACTGGGGATTCCCGGAGCTCGCAGAAGTAGAGCGCTGGTTTCGGGAGCTAGACCGATGCCCGTCCGCGTGAGCAATCGTCGGCGCGGTCGCGTACTTCGACGCCAAGCAGGTCCCCGCCGGGATCCTGCGCGAGGCGCTGCCATGAGCGGACGGATCGGATTCCTCCTGCCCGGCTCGCCCGCATGACTCTTCGACCGTATCCCCGCTGGCTCCCGCTCGTGCTGCTGCTCGCGCCCCTGGCGTCACGCCCGGCCGCTGGCCAGGTGGGCGCGACCACCGACATCATCACGGGCACAGTCACGGGTCCCGATAGCCTACCCCTCGGTGGCGCCGTCGTCACCGCCACTTCCCTGGAAACGCGGGTGTCACGGCAGCGGACGACCGACGCGCGCGGGCGGTTCACTATCGTGTTCCCCGACGGGGGCGGGCGCTACGAGCTGACCGCACGCTACATCGGCATGGCGGCAGTCCAGGTCACCGTCGCCCGCCAGGCGGACGAAGACCGGATCGAGGCGAGCATCCGGATGGGGCTGTTCGCGGTGCCACTCGAGCCGGTCACCGTCAGCGCGCGGTCTCGTTCGCGCAGCGACGGCTCGGGGCCGGGCTCCAGCGAACGCAGTTACAACCCGGAGCAACTCGCGCGCCTCCCCATCAACGCCTCCGACCTGAATACCGTGGCGACCTTGCAGCCCGGGGTCCTCGGGATTCGGGAGAGCGATTCCACCGCGACGGCGTTTTCCGTCGCCGGGCAGCGACCCACCGCCAACAACGTGACGCTCGATGGCTTGTCCTACGGCTCGGGGAGCGTGCCGCAGGACGCCGTCCGCTCGATCCGGGTCGTCACCAACGCGTACGACGTGGCCCGCGGCCAGTTCTCGGGCGGGCTCGTGGCCTCGACCACGCGCGGCGGCACCAACGTCCCGCAAGCCTCGTTCACCTATGCGCTGCGCGATCGCTCGCTCGCCTGGGGGGAAACCACGGCGTCGCCCTTCGGCCAGGGCGCCACGCAGCACCAGCTGAGTGGCGGCATGGGCGGCCCGATCGTCCCCAACAAGCTCTTCGTGTTCGCCGCACTCCAGGGACGCTGGCGCGCGCAGGCCCTGCCCTCGCTCACCACCGCGGATCCCGGCACGCTCGCGCAGCTCGGCGTGAGCCCCGATTCCGCCGCGCGCTTCCTCGCGCTCGCCGCCGCGACGGGCGTCCCGGTGACGCTCCCCAACCTCCCCGACGACCGCAGCACGAACACCACCCTCGCCCTGCTGCGCCTCGATTGGCAGGCGAGCGACGTTCACACCCTCACGCTGCGTCTCGACGGCAGTTGGGAGTCCCAGGAGCCCACGCGCGTCGGCACGCTCACCCTGCCCACCACCGGGGGGACGCGCACCACGCTCGCGGGCGGCGTGATGGCCTCGCTTACCTCGTACTTTGGTGGGCGCTTCATCAACGAGCTCCGCGGGTATGTGGCGCAGCAGCGCCGGGATGCGCGTGCCTTCCTCGCGCTGCCGGCTGCGGTCGTGGACGTCGCATCGGATCTGCAGAACGGCGGTCAGGGCGTGGCCGCGCTGGCGTTCGGCGGCAGCTTCGGGCTCCCCCAGCACACCCACAACCGCAGCCTCGAGATCGCCGACGAGTTCTCCTGGTTGCCGGGCCGCACGGCACATCGCCTGAAGCTCGGCATCGACGTGATCGGGACACGCGTAGACGAGAGCCAGACAGCGAACCAGTTGGGCACGTTCACCTACCCGTCGCTCGCGGCCCTCGCAGCGGACAGTCCCGCGATGTTCACCCGCACGCTCGCACCCCGCGCTCAGGCAGGTACCGCCTGGAACGGGGCGGCGTACTTCGGCGACTCGTGGCGCGTCGGCGGCGGGCTGCAGGTGATCTACGGCGCCCGCATCGAGGCCGCCCGCTTTGACGGCGCCCCGCCCTACAACCGGGCGGTCGATTCCCTGTTCGCGGTGCGCACCGATCGCATCCCGAGCGAGGTGCATGTCTCGCCGCGCGTCGGATTCACCTGGCAGGTGGGGGGTTGGCCCAAGGGGTCCACCTTCCTGCGCGGCGGGCTCGGCGACTTCCGCAGCCTCACGCCGACCTCGCTCTACGCGGCCGCGTTGGGCGCCCCGGGACTGGCGAACGCGGAAACCGAGCTCACCTGCGTCGGGTCGGCGGTGCCCATACCCGATTGGTCGCGCTACGCCCAGGACCCGTCCACCATCCCATCGCAGTGCACGGGCGCAGCTGCGGTGACCGTCGCTCCCCATCCCAACGTGACGGCCTTCGCTCCCGACTTCGGCGCACCCCGCGCCCGGCGCGGGTCGCTCGCGCTGCTGCATCGCTTCGGCAGCAGTTACTACTGGGTGACGCTGGAGGGAAGCTACGCCCGCGGCGTGAGCCAGTACGGCTTCCGCGACCTGAACCTGGTCGCGACCCCACGGTTCGCGCTCGGCGACGAAGCCGGCCGTCCCGTGTATGTGCCGGCCGACTCCATCGTCCCGGCCACGGGCGCGGTCAGCTCCGCCGCCTCGCGTGCCCATCCGGAGTTCGGGCGGGTCCTGCTGGTCGACTCCGATCTCCAGTCCGACACCAAGCAGCTCACGCTGTCGCTGACCGGAGCGACGGCTTGGGGCGCGGCGTTCCGCGTCGCGTATACGCTCACGCGCGCCCGTGACCAGTCGTCATTCTCGTGCTGTTCGGCCTCCGCTGGCTTCGCCTCGCCGACCACAGGTGGTGACCCAGACGCGCGCGAGTGGAGCCGCAGCAGTCTCGACCGACGTCACGCACTTGTGGGCACTGTGACGCTCCCCATCACGCGGGCGCTCGACGTCAGCGCGATCGGCAGCGTCACCTCGGGGGTCCCCTTCACGCCCGTCGTCGGGTCGGACATCAACGGGGACGGCGCGCGCAACGACCGTGCTTTCGTCTTCGATCCCGCCACGTCGACGGACGCCGCCGTCGCGAACGGAATGCGTACGCTCCTCGCCGCGGCCACGTCCGCGGTGCGCGGCTGTCTGCGAAGCCAGTTGGGCCGCATCGCCGCGCGCAACTCGTGCAGCGGCCCATGGCAGCCCTCGCTCGACTTGCAGCTCAACTGGCGGCCGGCGTGGTTCGGGCTCGACCGGCGGCTCACGATGTCGCTGCTGACGGTGAATCTGCTCGGCGGGCTCGACGAATGGCTCCATGGCGGAGCGCACCTGCACGGCTGGGGCTACGCCACCGCGCCCGACCCCGTGCTTCTGTACGCGCGCGGCTTCGACCCCGCCACCAACCGATTCCGCTACGAGGTGAACGGCCGGTTCGGGACCACCGCCAGCGCCAGCAGCGGCGTCACCGTGCCCTTCCAGATCGCAGTCCAGGGGCACCTCGCGATCGGCCCCCTCCGGCTCCGCGCGCGCCCCAACCCCGGCGCGCGCCCTGGTCTGGGCGCGGACGGCCCGGTGCCGCAGGATGTCGGGGCCCGGTTCGCGGAGCTCCTCGCCAATCCGGTCGTGGTCATCCTGGGCTTGCGCGATTCGCTGGGTTTCTCCTCCGAGCAGGTCGCCCGGCTGCAAGTAGTCTCCGACTCGCTCGATGCGGGCAACCGCCCCATTGCGGATTCGCTGCAGGTCGAGGCGCAGCGGGCGGGTGACGGGGTCGATCCGACCGCCCTGTTGCGACGATTCGGACCCAAGTTGACCGAGGGACAGGAGAATATTCGGCGGGCACTCGAGCGCGCGCGGGCCATACTCACCGCCGAGCAGTGGAGCAAGCTCCCCGACGCCCTCAAGTCCCCCGCGCGGGGAGCGAGCGACTAGCGCTGCGCCCACTCACGACGCCGTTAGCCCGGTCACGTCTTCCGGGCGCCGCAGGTGCACGTGCGCCACCCTCCGTCCCTTCGCGAGCAGCGCGCGGACGTCCCCAGCCGCCTGGGCGCGCTTCAGCTGGCCGAAGGTTACGCCCATCTCGGGGATCTCCAGGTCGACGGCGTCGTCGGCGGTAAGCAGGAGAAACAGGCCGGTGTTCGGGCCGCCCTTGTGGAGTTGGCCCGTGGAGTGCAGGTAGCGCGGACCGAAGCCGAGCGTCGTCGCGATGCCGAGCCGGGCCGCCCATGCGGCGCGCAGCGCCCCGAGCGCGGCCGCGACCTGCGGGCGCGGCGGTAGGTAGGCGAGGATCGCGAGGTAGTCGCCCGGGCGAGCGGCGCGCGCCAGCTCCGCCGCCGTGAGCACGGCGCCCACGTCCCCGGCGCCGGGCCGGCGCCGGGCGAGCTCCTCGCGGGCGAACGCCTTCGCCGCCTCCACGTCGGGCTGATCGAAGGCGTTCACGTCCAGCTCGTTGCACAGCTCCCAGGTGGCGAGCTCCCATTTCAGGAACTCCGCGCCGAGATCGAGCGGGTCTTCGGAGAATTCCGACACGATCTGGGTGTCCGGGCGCCGCTCCGCGGCCGGGTCGTCGACGAGCGGGACCACGCCCCGTCCCGCCTTCCCCGAGCTCTCCGCCACGAGCTGTTCCACCCACGCGGCGATCGCAGCCACGCGCGGGGGCGGGCGGAGCACGAGCTTGTCGCGCCCGGCGAGGGCGGCGCGGGCCAGCGCCACGCCCCAGGCCTTGGCGCGCGCGACGTCCACCGCGAGGGCCCGCTCCAGCATTACGCGGCCGTCCGCGCCGATCAGCGCGGCCGGCAGCATGCCGACCACCGTGAGCGCGGCATAGCGTCCGCCCACGTCCGGCGGGTGGGGAAAGACGGCGCGGAGGCCGCGCTCCCGCGCGAGCGCCTCGAGCGGCGTTCCGGGATCCGTGACAACGACGACCTGCTCGGGCCGGGCCCGGGCGGCGAAATACCGGTACAATGCCAGCGTCTCGACCGTCGTCCCCGACTTGCTGACGACGAGAAACAGCGTGCGGTCGCGCGGTGCCGTGCCTTCGGCGTCGAGCACCGCGGCCGGATCGGTGCTGTCGAGCACGTGGAGCGACGTCGCTCCGTACGCCCGTGCCACCACCTCGGCCGTCAGGCTCGAGCCGCCCATGCCGCAGACGAGGACGTGCGTGAGCCCGTCGCGCCGCGCCGCGTCCGCGAAGGCAACGAGCGCCCTCCACTGCGCTAGCGACGCGCGGGGTGCCTGGATCCAGCCGAGCCGCTCCATCAGGCGGCGAAACATAACCGCCCTCGCCAGCACGGGGGGTGCGGATTAGCTTAGGCTCGGAGGTCGCAGTGATCCCACTCAGCCGGCAGGCCCGCCTCCTCGTCGCGATCGCGGCCGTCTCCTTTGCGGCGATCGTTGTGGTGTCGCTCGTGGTGCGGGCCGACCCGCAGACGCGCGGGCTGGTCGCCGGTCATTCCATCACCTGGAGCGCGCTCTACGCCGCCGTCTGCTGCGGCATCGCCTGGCGACGCCTGCGGGGGCGCCCGGCGCAGGGGACGTGGCTTTGGGTGGGGGCTGGCTGCGTCGCGATCCTGTTGGGCCAGGCGGTGTGGAGTTACTACCGCTTCGTGCTGCACGCCCGGCTGCCATACCCATCGCTGGGAGACGTCGCCTACCTCGGCGGCTACGTGTGTTTCGGCCTGGCGGTCGTGAGGCTCCTACGCGCCGAGCCGCGGCGCCGTCCCGACGCTGAGATGATCCTCGACACGGCGCTCGTCACGTTTACGGCCGGCACCGTGACTTACGAGTTCCTCCTCGCCCCGCTGCTGGCGGCCGGGGGCACGGTGTCGGCGATTCTCACCAGCATCGCGTGGGCCAGCGGGGGCGTTGCGGTCCTCTGGCTGATCCTCGTGCAGATGCTCCGGCGTGCGCGTTTCCCGCTCGCGACGGCCGGTCCGATCATGGCGGGATTGGCCCTCAGTTGCGTCGCGAACGTTCTGTACGCCGCGGGCGCCCTTGGTGGGACGATCCGGGGCGGAGGAGCATTGCACCTCGGCTGGGACGCCGGTCTCCTGCTCCTCGGCACGGCGGCGGCCGTGACGCCGGAGCGCACGGACCCGGGAGACCACGCCGTCTCGACAACCTCTTACTACGTCGCTCACATCATTGCCGTGGCGATCGGCCTGGTCGGGATCTTGGCCGTCGCCGTGGCCGCCGCCGTCCGACCTGAGCCGTCCGCGGTCACCGCCGTGCTGGTCGGCGCCGGCATCGCCCTCCTCGCGGTGCGCTTCGCGTACCTGCTGCGCGTCGATCGCCGTTACGCCGAGCTACTGGAGCAAGAGGTGGCCAACCAGACACGCTCCCTGATGGACTCGCTCGCCGCCGCCGCGACCGCGGAGCGCAACCTGCGCCTCGTGATGGAGTCCGTTCCGGACGCCATCACGGTGCTGGATCGCGAGGGCCGGGTGACCGAGCTCAACCCCCCCGCGCGCGCGATGATGGCGCGGCAGGACGAGCTCCAGCCGGGGAGCGCGTTCGACTCCTTGGACGTCGACGCTGCCAAGATCGTGCGTGCCAAGCTCGCCGCCGCGTTCCAGGGAGAGGTGCAACGTTTCGACCTCCCCTTCCTCCGCGGCGACGGCACGAAGGGCTACAGCACCGTGGTGTACGCCCCCGTCCGTGAAAGCGGCCGGGTAACGCGCGTGCTCGCCCTGGCGCGGGACGTGACCGACCAGAAACGCACCGAGTCGCAGCTCCAGCAGGCGGAGAAGCTCGCAGCCATGGGGCAGCTCGTCAGCGGCGTCGCGCACGAGATCAACAACCCCGCGGCCATCATTTCCGGCTTCGCCCAAACGCTGCTGCTCGACGAGCTGAAGCCCGAGCACCGCGAGATGGTGCAAATGGTCTACGACGAGGCCACCCGCATCGGGCGGATCACGTCCAACCTGCTCGCCTTCGCCCGCGCCGGGAGCAGGCAGCGCTCCCTGGTGGACGTGAACGACCTGGTGCGCCGCACCTTCGCCTTGCGGTCCTACCACCTGTCGACACTCAACATCACGGTCCTGCTCGAGCCCGACCCGCAGGATCCGAAGATCTGGGCCGACGCCTCGGAGCTGCAGCAACTGCTCCTCAACCTCCTCATCAACGCCGAGCAGGCGCTGATGACGATCGAGGGAACCCGCACCATCACCGTCCGAAGCGGCGCCAACGAGACGGAGGTGCGTCTGGAAGTGGCAGATTCGGGACCCGGCATCGGTGCCGACATCCACGGCAGGATCTTCGACCCGTTCTTCACCACCAAGCCGGAGGGGCTCGGGACCGGCCTCGGCCTCTCGATCTGCTACGGCATCGCGCGGGAGCACGGCGGACGCATCTGGGTCGAGTCGGAGCCAGGCAAGGGGGCGACATTCATCCTGACCATCCCGCGCGACCCGCGGCAAGAGGGTCGGCAGGTGACCGAGCCGCCCCTGCCCCCCAAGCCCGCGACCGCCCCGCTCGCCGTGCTCGTCATCGACGACGAGACGGCGCTGCGGAACGCCCTGCTCCGGTTCCTGCAGCGGCGAGGCATCCAGGGCGAGGGTGTGAGCGACGGAGCCGAGGCGCTCCGCGTGCTCAAGGAGCGCGACTTCCACGTGATCATCTCCGACGTCCGCATGCCGGGGATGGCCGGCCGTGAGTTCATCCAGCGCCTGCGCCGCGACCGCCCGGAGCTCGTGGCGCGCCTCATCTTCAGCACTGGTGACACCTTCGCCCCGGACACGGCTGCCCTGCTCCAGGAGGTCGGCGTGCCGACCGTCACGAAGCCGTTCGACTTCGCCGCGCTGGAACGGGTGGTCCGGGAGGTCGCCGCCCAAGGCGCCCGCCCGCAGGCTTCGGCCTAGCCTCCTATCGACAGCCCGCTGACACCGTCAGCTTTTTTGACGCTCCGAACCTCGCCCGGAACGCCGCACTGCATCGAGGCTAACCGATCCCCGTACGGTGACTGTCAGATTCTTTGACGTTGAGCCCCCGCCGCGGCTGCCCAACCATCAGACTGTAAGACATTATGAAGTAATGGTTTATGTAATACTCTAACCAGGCACGGTCCCTGCTTTACCAGCGCGCGGAACGCAGCACCGAACCCGCATCCAGGAGTAACACCGTGTCCGCTCTTCGCGTCCGTCGCCTCGCGGTACTGAGCCTCCTCGGCGCCGTCGTTTGGCCCGCAGCGGCCAGTGCGCAGGGCTGCGCCGCCACGGCCTGCCGCGCGATCAACGTGGTGCGCGCGACGGTCGGCACAATCATGCGGCTCACGGTGAACGGCGCCACCACCATCGTCGCCTCGCCGAGCCCGGCAGCGTACGCAGCGGGCCAGGACGCAGTCGCCGGTCCGACGGCCGTCGTGAAGTCGAACGGCCGCTGGAAGCTCCAGATCAGCGCCGCCGAGCCGACGTGGGATGCGGCCGACGCCGCGGCACGCGCGGACAAGCCGGCCTCGGACCTGCAGTGGAGCACCCTGCCGAGCGGCCAGTACACGAGCGTCGCCACGACGCCTTCCGACGTAGCCGAAGGCGGTGCCACGGCCGGGACCCCGCTCCCGCTCCACTACCGCGCCCAGTTCGACCACGCCTCGGACGCCCCCGGGACCTATACGCTGGTCGTGAAGCTCACCCTCCTGGGCGCCTGATCTAGTCGCGGGCTCCGGAAGTGACAGGCGCGCCCGGTCACCCGGGCGCGCCGTTTTTTCTCCCGGGGTGTTTACGGCGAGACGATGGTGAACACCACGATCAGCGAGTAGGAGCCGGGAGTGTCCACTGTCCAGTTGTAGAGTGTGTGGTAATGGAAGTCCGTGGTGGCGACCGCCGCGGCTGCGCCGCTCACGGCGGTCACCGGGACGGTCGTGAGTGCCGTGAACGGACCGCCGGCCGCCGTGCTCCACTCGAGATCCGCCGCAGGCTTGTTGGGCCGCGCGGCAACACCGGGCTGGGTGCTCGTGGCCGTCCACGTAGGCGCCGCCGCGCTGAGCTGGAGCCGCCAGGGGCGATTCGAACTCACGATCGCCGTCGGGCCCTGGTTCGCCACGAACCCGGCGTCGTAGTCGCTGAGGGCCGGCCCGGCAAGCGTCGTCGTGGTGGAGCTGAGCGTGAGCTGTAGGACGAGGCCGACCGTCAGCGTGGTGCTGGTGGTAGCCGTGCAGGTCCCGACCGGGATGGGAGCCGTGCACGCCTGCCCACGAGCGGCAACCGGCAGTGTGAGCGCCGCACCCAGCGCGAGCGCCATTCCCCGCAGGTAGCCGTTCACGGTCCGCTCTGCCGCGCGCTCTTGAACGTCCCGGACGCGATCGGGCCGCTGGACCCGGACTCGACCCAGGTGCCGTTGGTGATCGAGTCCATCGTCACCCCCATCTTCACTGTGCCCAGGTGACGCCGTGCAGCAGCCTCCACGGTGAACAAGGCACTGAAGTCGACGGAAGCGGCGTCCAGCGCGCAGCCGGTCACGGGCCCACTCAATGGGTGCGAGCCTGAGCCGTCCATTTGCGTGACGTCGAGCGTGCCCGTGAAGGCCTGGCCCGCCTGACTGGTGATCGTCAACGTCCCACTCAACGTCGCTGGCGGGGCCGACTGATCACCTTCATAGGTCCAGGTCCCGAGCAGGTCCACCGGCGCCAGTCCCGTGCCGCAGGGCGACACCGGGGCCGCGCAGCCCCACACGAGCGCGGCGAGCATGGCGCAGCGGCCGCGCGTCACGGGGTGCTCCCGCTGGAGCCGTTCCCCGGGCTTCCAGGCCGGCTACCGTCCCGCATGCGGATCCGGCGGGGGTAGACCGGGATCTTGAGGCGCGGCGCCGTGCCCCCGATCTCGACCGTGAAGGCGGGAATGGGGCCGCGCGGCTGCAGCGGCTCCGACAGGCCGGTGAGATCGACCTCCAGCTCGTAGCGGCCCGGGGGCAGCGCGTGAAACGTGGCGAGCCCGGCGCTGTCCACCTGCGCGGTCCAGAGATCGCCGTGCGCGTCACGGGCGCGTACGAGGGCGCTGTGGAAATCGACCTTGGGCAGGCGCCCGTCGTCCCCAGGCATCGGGAGGAGCTCCACCTCCATCGGGCTCGTCGGAATCACACCGATGTCACCGCGCCTCACGCCGGGCGGGGGCAGCGCCGCGGCGTTGACCACGAGGCCGAACGGCAACGAGGTCTCGTCGAGCCGCGCCGGGGCGTCGGTGTGATCGTAGAAGCGGAACCGGCCTGACCGGTCGGTGACGACCGACTCGGCGCCGCGGCGCACGACCGCGCCCAGCACCCCCGGCTCGTCGGGATCGCGGCGCCCGTTGGCGTTGCGGTCTTCGTAGACGACGCCCTGCACGGCCGGACGCAAGGCTGCGAGCGGCACCTGCACGGCGCGCTCGATCTTGAGCGCCGCGATCCAGCGCGACGTGCCCCCGGCGTCCACGGCGAATGGATTGCGCTCCACGTCTGCCGTGAGCAACAGCCCGAGCCCGAGCGGCGTGGTGAGGCCGAGCCGGACGAGGCTCGCGCCGGGTCGATCGCCGAACCACCCATACCGCTGGACCGCGGCGTTGAGCAGCACGGCGCCGCCCGGCCGGAGCGGCACGCGGTCTGCCTGCAGCCCAACGATGTACTGGCGCGGTAGCAGGCCCGTGCCAGCGCCGTTCTGCTCGACGCTGCCGCTCAGCTGGAAGTTGCCCCGGCCGCTGGCCCACCCCACCAGGCCGCGGTAGGTCGCGCGTCCGGCTTCCACGGTCGACGCGAGTCCGCTTGGGGTCGCGGCGGTGCGCGACGCCCGCCCGATCGACGTCGCACCCGACAGGTAAACGCTGCCGAGCCGCGAGTCGACGACCACGCCGACCATCCGCTCGGCGTTGCCGAAGGCGCCGCTCGCGCCGGTGGCATCGAACGACGTGCCGCGGGCTTCAATGCCGGCCGTGGTGTTGCTGTCGACCGCGATCTGAGGAGAGAGCGACCAGCCGCTCGAATGCAGCCGGCTGAACGCGGGGTTCTCGTCATCCGACCGCCAGTAGCCGCCGGACAGGAGGACGCCGCCCGCCAGCGCCCGCGTGCCGAAGCCGCTCAGCTCGTTGCGAACGCGAGCGAACGCGCCGCTGCCGCCCGGCGCGTGCACGTACCGCAGGAACAGGTGATCGGCCTCCGCCTCGCGGCGCACTTCCATGAGCCATCCCAAGCCCTCCCCTGCCGCGAACCGGCGATTCGCCAGCTCGGCCGCCACGGTCGTGCCGCCGCCAATGGGCGCGCTGCCCCCTAGGGCGATGGCCTGGAGCCGCCGCGTCCCCCCCTGCGCGTCCTCGAGATCCGTGACCGCGGCGTTGACCCAGCCCCCCCCCACCCGCCAGCCCAGCTGCGTGCCCAACAGGCGGCCGCCCTGCCCGGGGCCCCCCACCACCGGCCGTCCGGCGAGGGCGGCGACCCGCCAGCGCTCGAACCCGCCCGCGAACGAGGCTCCCTTCCCCCACAGGTTGACGCCGGTCAGGTCCGAAAACACGACGCCCGTCGTGCCGCCCGTCGCCTGCCAGCGGTCGCTGGCGAGCGTCACGTAGGGCGAGCCGAGGAAATAGCCCACGCGACCGAGGCCGCGCGTGTCGACGTGGCGCGAGTCGAGCTCCTGAACCAGTCGGCCGTTCACCCGCAGCCCATCGCTGAGCTGACCGTCCAGCGAGAGCCCGATGGCGGCGCTCGCCGCCCCCGTATCCCCCACGACGGTGGCGACGCCCGCCGTGAGCCGGGGCGCGTAGGCCGCCACCAAGGCCGCGGGATCGACGACCTCGATGACGGCGTCGGCGCGGGTGCGCTCGCCGCCCGAGCCGCGTACGACGAGCCGCAGGCGCGCGGCGCCGGTAGCCGTCCCTTCGGGGACCGTGACCGAGATCGTCCCTTGCGCAGTGCCGTCCGACTCGAGCACGTGACGCGGCGTCGGCCCCTGCACCTGCCAGCCGCTCGGCGCGGTGAGCCCGACGTCCAGGGAGTCCGGTCCATTGCCCGTGTTGGTCAGCAGGTAGCCGAGCTCAAAGCGCGTCCCGCGATGCACCGCCACGAGACCCCGCGTCAGTCTCACGCCGGCACCCGGGATCCGTGCCACGTCGAGCTCCACCGGCACGTCGAGCACCGCACCGCCCGCGACTGATAGCCGCACGCGCGCGACGGGCGTCACCCCCGCCCGCGCCCGAGCCGGAAGGCCCGCCGTGAAGACCACGACCCGCACCTCGCCCCGCGCGGGCGGGAGCGCGCCCCTCAGCGCGCCGAGAATGGTGACGGGGCCCGCAGCGACGATCTCGAACTGGACCTCGCGGTCCGCGCGCAATGCAGCCGGAACGGGGACGGTGACGATCCGGAAGCTCCGGGGCTCCGCCGCCACGCGCACGGTGGACGCGGCCTCGACGGAGCCCGGTGAGCCCGGGCGCAGGGTGTCCACGCCCAGCGCCACGCTGGGCGTCTGGGCGCGTGCGGCGGTAGCCCAGCCAGCACTGAAGGCGGCGAGCAGCAGTCCCGAACGTCTCACGGCGTCGTCACGGTCAGCGTGAATACGATCGGCGCCGTGTAGGTCGCCGGCGGATCGCTCGCCCAGTTCAAGAGGATGCGGAGGAACACCTGGTTCGACCACGGGTCATTCAGCGTGTTCTTGCGCACCGGCCGCGACTCCACCGCGGCATCCGTGGTGGTCATGGCGTTCCAGGCGACGAGGTCGGCGCGCCGCCACTCGAGGTCGCCGATCGGCTTGCCGCCCCCCAGCGTGGCCGAACTGGACCGGATCGACACCGTCGTCGTCCGGTTGGTGGACGCGCCGGCTAGCGTGATCGTGAAGAGAATGCCAGTCGGATTGACGACGAAACCGACGTTGTAGTCCGCGACCGTTGGCGATACAAGAAAGACGTTCGGTGTCTGGGCGAGCGTCATCGTGACCTGCGCCGCCGCCCCGCGCCCGAGCGCGAGGAGCGCCGCGACTGCGGCGACTGCTCCGCCACCACGCCGCGCGACCACGCTCAGGGCGTCTCGAAGGGAGTCTGGGCGCCGGCGATGTCGGCCCCGCCGTAGTCCAGGAGCGCCAGCGCCACGTAGCGACCCGCACGGAGCTTCGGGACCGGCACGGCGACCGTACGGCGCGCGCCCGGGAGCACGGGAAACTCCGGCACGTCGGCCGTCGCAGCCACCGAGTTATCCAGGCGCCGGAACTCGATGCGACCCCGTACCCACAACGGCAGGCCGCCGCTGTTGCGAAACGTCACGTCGAGCCGCTTCCCGCCCGTATCCCCCGCAGGCTTGCCGGAGGAGGGCTGGCGCCCGCGCTCGGCCAGCTCGTCGATCATCCCGTCCTTCGCGAGCCCGGCCGGCAGGCCGTAAATCTTCACGCCCAGGCGGGTCACGTACGCCAACTGGCGGCCGCCGCCGGTGGGGGTCGCCCCGCTCTCCACGAACACGATGCTCCAACAGGCCGCGCTGAGCGTGTCGGCGCCGTCAAGCGCCACGCGCACGCCCTGCGAAGTGTGGGGCGCAAGCCGCACACTGAGGGGGAAGACGCGGAGCACGCGCGCGCACGACCGCGGCAGGGTGCCGCTCGGATAGAAGCGATGCTCCCCGTCTTCGCGCCGATCCCAATCGGAGAGGTACACCCTGGCCTCCGCCACGCTGTCGCCTTCGTTCGACACGTTGATCGACGCGATGCCACGCCCCACCGCGCGGGGCTCGAGGAAGATCTCGGCCTGATCGACGGCCAGCTGAGCACTCGCGGATCTCGGGGCCAGGCCCGCAAGCACAAACGCGGCGAGCTCGAACCACCGCACTCGCCGCGTTGCCCAGTGCCGCCCCACATCAGCGTGCACCATGTTGGAAACTCCTGTGCTTACTTCACGGAGCCGTCAGCGTGTACACCACGACCAGGGAGTAGTCACCCGGGACGTCCGCTGCGTACGACCAAACCGTCCGGTACGAGAACGCGCTCGACGCGCTGCCGGTCGCGTTCTGTGAGGCGCCGAAGACGTTCGTCGCACCCGTGTTCAAGGATGCGAGGGACCCGGCACCCACCTTCCACTGCAAGTCCGCTGCGCCTTTGTTGGCACGCCCACCGTTCGTCCCGGTCCACGTCGCCGCCTGCGAGGCGATCGTCAAATTCCACGGCCGGTTGGACTTAACGGTTGCCGTGGGGCCGGCGTCGTCCTGGAACCCGGCGTCGAACGCCGCTTCAACGGGGTTCGTCAGGGTCGTTGTGGCCGAGTTCAGCGTCAGTCGCATAACGCTGGGGACGCTGACCGACGCCGTGTTGTTCACGGAGCAGTTGTTCCCCGTGCACGACTGCGCGGCAGCCTGCGTTGTGATCGTCGCGGCGAAGAGCACGGCCGCGGCCAGTGAGAAGCCCTTGTACGTCATCGCGTACTGCCTCCTGAGAAGTCCCGAGCACAGCGTGTCGGGTGACCCGCCTGCCTTGCCGACTATCCGGATGCCATCCGGCACCCAGCCAGGCCCCAAAGGAGCAACCGCCGTGCCCGAACTGTCGACCGTTTAATCGGGTGTCAAAAGATTTGACTACGTACCCGGCTGAACGGCACGCGAATGTAGGAGAATGAGTTACGAAGCACAATAGATTGCGTCACGTCTAGTTTCTTTACAGGCATCCTGCGTCCGGCGACGGGCCGACTTTGTGAACTAATGCACAAGCCCTGAGCCCACGCAGGCTGCGAGTAGTGTCACTATGACGACAGTGTCGGTAGCGGCGTTCAGTTTTCGACGCGGAGGGCTCAGCGGGCGCGACCGTTAAGCGAGGGCCGACCCGCCCCGGCGGCGCCGGTCCGGCAGCAGGCGTCGTACCGCACCGGAGCGGCGCACCCGCACGCGCCGTTCGACGCCGGCGCGGCGAACCCCGCCCCGGCGCTGCTCCACGGCCACGGCGGTCGACACCTGGCGGCGGTCCGCCCTGGACCGGCGATCGACGCCGGAGCGGCGGTCCGTCAGGTCGCGGCGATCCGCAAGCGCGCGCCGGTCGGGCAGTGGGTCGTAAACGATGGGCCGATTCCTCGAAGGGAGGACGTCGGCCCTAACGTACGTCGGCGTGAGCGCCCCGGCTAGTGCGCGCGCAGGCGCACGTCGATGTCGGTCACGACGTCTTCCGCCCGGTCGCGCCGCACCCAGCCCCTGTGTTTCCCACGATCATGCACTTCGCGGATGCTGCGCACCAGGACGCGCTCACGCTCCGGGGTCACGAAGATGCGCACGACCTCGTCGTCCCCCCGACGCGCCCACACGATGCGGTTCGGCCCGCTGTTCTCCACGCGATACACGACATAGCCGCGCTGCACGAGCACTTCGCGCGTGACGACGATCACGCGGTCGGTCGGCACGACGTACACGTGGTCGGCCGGCTCGGCGTATACGACCTCGGCCCGCGTGTACACACCCGGGCCGCAGGCGGCGACCACCATCAGCAAGGGAAACAGGCGCTTCATCGGTCGCTCCAGATCAGAGGCCTCCATAAGACTCTGGTAACCGCCGGTTCGTTCCACGGCAGGGAATACGGGACGTGACGCGCGTCACACGGTCGGGAGGCGCTATGTTTGGGCGCTCATGGACAACCTCGCGCACACGCTCGTCGGCGCCGCCTTGGGTCGGGCCATCGCCGGCCACCGCATCCGCGGCGCCGGCCTGGTCGGCGCGGTTGCGGGCAACGCCCCCGACTGGACCGAGCTGCTCGCCGCCCCGGGAGTCGGGCCACCCCGCTCCGGTCTGACGTACCTCGAGTGGCACCGCGGGATTACGCATTCGCTGCTCGGCGCCGCGATCGAGATCGCCGCGCTCACGCTCCTCGTGGGGCTCGGCGAGCTGTGGTGGTCGCGCCGCCGGGGCCGGCCCGCGGCGCCCTGGCCATGGCTCGCCCTGTGCATGGCGGCGGCCGTGCTCAGTCACCTCTATCTCGACTGGCAGGGGTCGTACGGCCTGCGGCCGTTCCTCCCCTGGAGCGGGCGTTGGTACTACGCTGACTGGGTGGCGATCGTCGATCCCGTGTTCTGGCTCGCGCCGCTCGTGGCACTGCTGTTGGGCGAGCGGCGCCACTGGCGGCCGGCGCTCGTCGGCCTCCTGACTCTCGGCGGTGTAGCCTGGCTCGTCCTCTCGCGCGGGGGCGAGGCCGTAGCCGGATGGGTGCGGCTTCTGACCCTCGTGGCGTGCGGGCTCGCCGTGGTGGGGTGGGTGCGCCACTGGTTCGGCGTCGTGGGACGGCGCCGGGCGGCGGGATATGGACTGCTGACGCTCGGCATCTACGCCGCCGCCAACGCCGTCGCCAGCCTGCCGGGGAAGGCGCACGCGCGCGAGGCCGCGCAGCGTCGCTTCGGGCCGGGGGCGGAGTGGGCCGCTCTGACGGTGATCGGTCAGCCGTTCCACTGGACGCCCCTGTACGCCAGCGCCGATTCGGTAGCCGAGCCCGATTGGGCCGTTGCGCGGCATCTCGACGATCCGGCCGTTGCGCGGGCACTGCGCGATACGCCGCAAGGCCGAGCCATGGCGCAGTTCGCCCGCTTCCTCACGGCGGAGGTGGATTCGAGTGGGCCGGGGGTGGTCGTCTATCTGCGGGATGCGCGCTACGCGCGAGCGGCGCGGGATGGCTGGGGCGTGGTGGCCGTCAGGATGGATCGCGCTCCGTGAACGTCAGCCCCGAGCCGCGGCGGTCGCGGAGCCGGCGGCGCGGCAGCCGGCGGCGGCGCTCGCCGTCGCGGCGTTCCCGGCCGAGCCGCCGCTCGACCTCCACCCAGCCGAAGTCGAACCGCCGCTCGGCGAGCCGGCGGTCGAAGCCGTGGCGGCGGTCGGGCACGACACGCCGCTCGATGCGATGACGTTGCTCGGGAGGCATTCCCCAATCTGGGCACGGTGCAGCGGCCGTGCCAGCGGTGGACGCGCCGCCCGACGGTGACGCCCGAGAGTAGATTGGTCGCTGCGTGACGCAGATCACACCGCCCGCCGGCCTGCTCGAGGACGTCGCACGCGCGCTCGAGCCGGCCTTCCGTCTCGACCGCCTCGTGGCGCTGTCCCCGGAGCGCGCGCTGTATCACGCGTGGGACCGCGTGCTCAAACGGTTCGTGGCGTTGCGGGTGCATCTCGCGCCCGAAGCGCCGGGCCGCTCGTGGTTCGTCCGGGAGACCGAAACGCTCGCCGCGCTGGACCACCCCGCCATCCGGCACGCCTACGCGGCCGCGGTGGTGGGGAGCTTCGCGTATCGCACCGCCAACTGGATCGACGGCGAGAGTCTGGCCGAGGCCTTGGGACGCGGTCCCCGGCCGATTCCCACCGTGCACGGGCTCGTACGGGAACTGCTCGGCGCGCTCGAGCACGCGCACGCGCGCGGCGTCATCATGCGGCGCATCGTCCCGACGACCCTCATGCTGGACGTCTCCGGCCGCCCGGTGATCACCGATCTGCGCTATGCGAACTGGTGTCTCCCACACGTGCCGCCCGCCGACTCCGCGGGCGGCGGGCCGTTCGTCGCGCCGGAGATTCGGGACGGGGCGGTCGGGGAGCCGGCGAGCGACGTGTACGCGGTGGGGGCGCTCGTGTATCACGCGCTCACGGGCCAGGAGCCCGACCCAGAGCCGGAGAAGATCCTCCCACCGACCCGCGCGCGGCGGGCCGTGCCGGCGGCGCTCGAGCGCGTGATCCTCCGGGCGCTCGCCCGCCGCCCGGAGGATCGCTACTACACGGCCACCGAGATGTTCGAGGACTTCGTGAGCGACGCGGGCACCTTCCACGAGCCCGCGGTGGCGCCGCAGGTCGCCGAGTCGGGGTTCGAGCGCCGGCTGCGGCGGGCCCTGGGGGACGACTACGAGCTGCTGGAGGAGATCGGCGCCGGTGGCTTCGG